>NZ_JAAIMM010000015.1 GCF_013300725.1 Allocoprococcus comes | reverse complement strand
TGATCAACAGGTGGCTCTTTTTGAAAAATCAAGGTACAGATGATTACCTACTTACGGAGAATTTACAAGTATTGCAGGTGACATCTTAACTTTGGCATGCTCAAATGTTACAATTACTGATACATTGAGCCAGTATGTAGATACAACAGCTAATACAAAAATCAAAGTAAATATTGCAAAGAAAAACGCAACTGGTTACACAAATGTGTCAGGCGTTGGACGTGAATTTACATTAACAGATGGTTCTTTAGCTGCCAGTGATGTTTACGAAGGTACTACTAAAATTGCTACGGTAAGTTACAATAAAGATACGAAAACCGCAACACTAAAATTTGAAGATAATTATACTTTCCAAAAAGACTACTATTATTATCTGTCCATTACAAATGTTGTGCCAAACCAGACTGCATTTGATGAATATCAAAAGAAAGCTTATCCTAACAAAGGTGATAAATACACAGATGCATCTTCAGATGGTTATTCTGCAGTTGAAACTGGAACATCATCAGAAAAGGCAGGTTTCTATTCAAACAACGCAGCAACGATTTCTTATAAGTGGAAAGACAGCAATGTTACAGAAAATTATAAGAAACCAGTTGTTCAAGTTGAACAGATTACAGTCAAAAAAAATTGGGTGGGAAGTGATCCAAAGAAAACCATTTTAGTACAGTTAGTTGATAAAACTGGAAATCCGGTTTCAGGACGCATTCTTGAATTGTTACCTGGAAATAATTACAGCGGTTCTTTCACTGTAGAAGAAGCAGATAACTATGGCGGTGTTCGTGAGCTGAAGCTGGATGACACAAACGGGACAATTGATTATAAGGATCATAAGTACAGCATGATCGAATCAGATGAAACAACAACTATCAGCGGAACGACATACACAGTAACTTATAGTAAATCTGGTAATCGTTACACCATTACAAATACTAAGAGTGCTCAGAAAATTAAAATTCTGAAAACAAGACATGCAGAAGGTACACCGGATATTTATCTGGAAGGTGCAGAATTTACTCTGGTAGACAGTAATGGAAAAGTAGTAAAGATTGGCACAAATACAAATGGAACTTACATTTCAGATGCAAATGGTCTAGTCTTGGAAGGCGATATTGCTTATGGTACTTATACACTGACTGAGGTGAAAGCACCATCAGGTTATACCAAGCTGGCAAATCCTATCACTGTAACAGTAAATGATGAAGGTATTACCGTTTCAGGAAATACAAATGTAAAGGTTAAAATAACAAATAATACCTACGTCATTACAGTGGCAAATGATTTGCTTTATGAACTGCCTCACACCGGAGGCACCGGAATTTACTTGTATATGATTGGCGGCATGTTACTTATGTTCGCAGCCGTATGGATCTTATATAAAAACAAATGCAAGGAGGTGCTGGGAAAATAATTGTAAGGATTAATTTTTCAGTGACTTCTTGCCACACAAAAACGTTATTATCCCATATGAGGGGACAATAAAAAATGGGCAAAGCCCTTAAAAAGAAAAGGAGACAACAATATGAAGAAGATGAAAAAATTATTTGCAGTGTTATTAACACTGGCAATGGTACTCGGAATGAGTATGACATCATTTGCAGCGCAGATTACAGACTCTTATAAAAACTCAATTACTGTAACTAATCTTGCACAAGGTGTAAAAACAAATGTAAGCTTAGTTAATATCATTTATCTGAACGATAATAATGGTAATCAGGAATGGACAGTTGTTGATTGGGCTAAAAATTATATCGAAGTTGATACAACAACAGGTAATTATAAGATTAAAAGTGATCAGAAAAACGCACTGAAAGATGCAGCAAAAACCCAAACACCATTTGCCGCATATACAGGAGAGACTGCTATTGAAGGAACAAGTTGTACATTTAATGAGGTTCCAATCGGAGCCTATGTAGTTGTTGCAGACGATACAGCAGGTGTTTATGGATTAATGGTTACTAATACATATGATAGAGATGGCAAGGTTTATATGGCATCTAAGGCAGCTAATGTAACTGCTAAACTTGAAAAATACAATGTTAACAAAACTGCTTCTGATAGATTTGTTCATAGAGGTCAGACTGTAACTTTCACTATTTCAACACAGATGGCTCCAAAATCAAACGAATCTGGTGCTGAACTGAAAAACTTTACGGTAAAAGATAAACCAGTAAATTTAAAGATTACAGATCTGAAATCTGTTTCTATCAGTGGAACTCCTATTTCAGCCGAACAGCTTGCAAAACTTCCTGTTACAAACACTATTAATTCAACAACAGGCTGCACAACAGAGTACGTTGTAGATTTATCAAGTCTCATTGAAGCAACACCAGCTGGTGCAACTGTTGAAATAACATATGATGCAATTGTAATGTCCGATACTGATTATTCTAACGAAGCTACTGTAACTGCCGATACTGTAACTTATGAAAAGGGTAACACAAACGGTACAGAAGGTGCTATTACAATCAAAAAGACTGATAACAATCATACTGGTTTGAAAGGTGCTGAATTCAAACTGTTAAAAGCTAAAAACGATGGAACAACAGAAGAAGTTTCCGTTGTAAAAGTATCTGATGGTGTTTATAAACATGCACTTGAAGGAGAGACTGGGGCTACAACTACGATGGTTGTTGCTAATGATGGTACATTATTAATTAAAGGTCTTGATGAAGGAACATATTCATTCCAGGAGACCAAAGCACCAGAAGGCTATAAACTTGTTACAGATCTTAAATCTGCAACAATTGAAGATGGACACACAGTAACTGTTGATGCTGGTGAATTTGTTAACACTAAACTTTCTTCCCTTCCATCAACCGGTGGTATCGGTACTACAATCTTCACAATCGCTGGATGCCTCATCATGATCGCAGCAGCTGGCTTATTCTTCGCAAGCCGCAAGAAATCAGACAACAAATAATTGCAATAATTATTTATAATCAGATATCGAATCCGGGGCAGGTCGCCCCGGATTCCTAAAAAATAATACAACAGCAAGGAGAGTTCGGATGAAACGCAAAGCAAACAAACTTATTATTGGCATCATATTTTTAGCCGGGTTGTCCTTACTGCTGTATCCATTCGTTGCAAACCAGTGGAATAACTACAGGCAAAAGCAATTGATCAGCAGTCATGAACAAACTGTATCCGAAAAGAATGCAGCACATGAGATTGATTATGACGCAGAACTGCAGAAAGCAGAAGCTTACAACGAAGCATTACTTCCAAGTATCCTTCCTGATTCATTTGCAGTAGCCGCAGCCAGTGACAAAGAAGACCAGTCCTACATGGATGCTCTGAATATTGCCGGTGACGAGATGATGGGAATCGTGGAGATCCCGAAGATTGACATCAAGCTTCCGATCTACCACACTACCGATGAAGATGTTCTCAAACAGGCAGCCGGACATCTGGAAGGAAGCTCTCTTCCAATTGGCGGTAAAAGTACACACGCCGTTATCTCCGCACACCGTGGACTTCCGAGTGCGTCTCTTTTTACCGATCTGGATCAGCTGGAAGAAGGCGATCATTTTCTGATCCATGTATTAAACGAAACATTATGTTATGAAGTCGACAAAATTTCCGTGGTAAAACCGGAGGAAACTTCCTCTCTTGCAGTAGAGGAAGGAAAAGATCTTGTAACACTTCTTACCTGTACTCCATACGGAGTCAATACCGAGCGGCTTCTGGTTCGTGGTCACAGAGTACCTTATGTGGAACAGGAAGTTGCCGATGAGAAGACACCACTCAGCGGAATCAGTCTTCATACAAATTATCTTTTATGGGTAATTATTGGTCTTGTAATTACCACAATCTTCATCCTTGTGTTATACTTAAAGGAAAAGAAGCTTCAAAAGAAGAAAAATGAGACCTCTTAAAAAGAGAATAAGAACGAGAAAGGGAATATGCCTATGAAAAGAAAAATCTCAACCTTCCTTTTCGGTCTGTTATTCTTGATAGGATTTGGGATTCTGATCTACCCGACGGTATCCAACCAGTGGAACACCTACAGACAGAATCAGCTGATCAGCAGCTATGACAATACAATACAGGACATGGAATCAGAGGACTTCACATCCGAGTGGGAGAAAGCAAAAGCTTTCAATGATACCATTCAGCAGAACAACCTCTACGGAGATGTATTTGGTGAAGATGAAAATGACATCAAAGACACCGAATACTGGAAGATCCTGAACGTTGCAGATGACGGAGTAATGGGATATCTTTCCATTCCGAAAATCAACATCAAGCTTGCCATTTACCATGGCACCGGTGATGATGAACTTCAGACAGGAGTCGGACATCTGAACGGCACAAAGCTTCCGATCGGAGGGGAGAGTACCCACAGTGTTCTCGCAGCTCACCGTGGACTTCCAAGCGCAAAGCTTTTTACCGATATCGATCAGCTCAAAGTTGGCGATAAATTTTACATCCATGTACTGGATGAAGTCCTTGCCTACAAGGTAGACCAGATTCTTCCGATGGTAGACAAAGACGATCATGAAACACTGGAGAAAGCACTCCAGATTGAAGAAGGAAAAGATCAGGTAACTTTATTTACCTGTACACCATACGGAGTCAACTCCCATCGTCTTCTCGTAAGAGGAACCAGAGTTCCATATAACGGCGAAGAGGATGCTACCGAATCAGTTACAGATTCTATGGTAAAAGCCATTCAGAATTATTATATGCTCTATTTAATTTTAGGACTTTCAATCACGATTCTTGTGATCATTCTCTTAAGATTTCTTTCCAAGAGAAACGCTCACAAAGAATAACCAAGATTTCTTAAGGAGGACATGAGGCGATGATGAATAAACGATTAAAACAAGGAACAACGTTTTTGTTAGCTCTCGCTCTTGCATTTCCGCTTCTCACTCTGCCTGGTGCCAGAGCTGCGAATGCGATTGAGACGAACCGGAAGTGTTCGGTTGCATTTAATGTAAGCGGAGAAGACAACGAACTGACAGCTGATGGCACTGACATTATAGTGAATCTTTATAAGGTGGCGGATGTAGACGTATCCGGTAACTATACCGCAACTAAAGATTTCACCGGACTTAATGTATCTTCGGTAAGTGCCGATGATAAAGATGCAGCAGCAAGCGAATGGGCTGACCGTGCCAAAGAGGCACAGAAGATGCTGAAAGAGTCCGTAGAACCAACCGCTACGGTTACTTTAGCAGCTGGGACCGGAAGTCTGGCTGATCTTGCTACAGGACTTTACCTTGTAGATACACCGGAAGTAGTTACCACGAATTATACCTATACCTTTACCCCTTACCTGGTATCACTTCCGACCAACAATTATTACAGCAATGGTAACGATGACTGGATCTACGATCTGACCAAAGAATACAACAGTGCAGTTGGTCTGAAACCGGAAGAACATGCAAGATATGGTGATCTGAAAATCAATAAAACACTTGCACATCATAATGCAACAACCGGCAAGAAAGCAACCTTCGTATTCAAGATTGAGATTACACCTCTTAAGGGTAAAACAGAAACCCGCATCGAATCACTTGACTTTGAGGCCGCAGGTGACTCTTCCGTAACAATTACAAAGATTCCTGCAGGAGCTACAGTAAAGGTTACAGAAGTCTACAGCGGTGCAAGCTACAAGCTTATCTCAGAAAATGATCAAGAGACAACGATTGTAGCAACCGATAAAGATGCAAAAGGCGATCCGGCATCCGTTTCCTTTACAAATGATGTCGATGACAATATGAATGGCGGCTACGGTGTAAAAAATAATTTCAAGCTGGACGAAAATGGTCAGTATCAGTACACCGAACCGGCAGAAAAGAACTAGGAAGGGGGAGTCGGAATGAGAAAGTTACATAAGAAACCACTTATCATGGCAGCGGCAGCACTTGCTCTTACCGGAACCCTGGCAGTTGGAAGTGCAATGGCATACTTCACAACTTATACAACAGCCGGTGGCGGTGTGACGATGAATATGGGATTTACCGAAACCATCCCTAACGAAACAGTCGATAAAGATGGCAAGCACGTCACCATTACAAATACCGGTGATTATGATTGCTTCGTAAGAGTAACAGCATTTGCCCCAATGGAACTTACCTATACTGCTCCGAATGGCGGATGGAAAGCCGAAGATGATGGTTATTGGCACTATGAAGGCGTTCTTCCGGCAGACGAAACCACACCGGAACTCAATATCTCTTACAAATTCCCAGAAGGGAAAGATAAACCGGAAGAATTCAATATCGTGGTTATCCAGGAATGCACACCGGTTCTTTACGATGAAAATGGAAACCCATATGCAGACTGGAATCATGTAATCACAACTGAGACAACAGAAGACAGTAAAACCACAGAATAGGAGGGAACGAAGATGAAAAAGAAAAAGAAATCATTTCCAAAAAAATCGGCCCTGCTTCTGACAGCATCAGCGCTCCTGTTGATTGGCAGTACTGTCGGCAGTACACGTGCCGCACTCACATACTACAGTGAGAATTATTCCGCACAGATCGAGATGCAGAATATCGGTGTATCTCTTTTAGAGAATGGCGATGTCGTCAGCAGCCAGGATTTTACATCTAAGAACCAGAAAGAAGTAAAAGACGGGGAACTCCTGACAGGCCTTCTCGGAAAAGATGAAAAATTCGCACCTGGAAAGAAATACAAAGAAGAGCTCAGTGTTCAGAACAGCGGTAACATCGACACCTTCGTGCGTGTGATCCTTACCAAGAGCTGGCAGAACAAAGAGGGCAAGAAGAACACCACTCTTTCACCAGATCTGATCGAACTGAATTTCCTTACCGCTAACGGCTGGGTAGTTGCAGATCAGCAGACCACAGACGAAAGAACCGTTCTTTATTACACAAAGGCAGTAAAAGCCGGAGATACCACACCGGCATTATCTGACACACTCCGCATTGATCCGAAGATTGCAACAGAGGTAGAGAAAACAGTAAAGGACAACACCATTACTTACACATACAAGTATGGCAACTATACGTTCCACATCGATGCAGAAGTAGATGCAGTACAGACACATAACGCAAAAGACGCCATCAAGAGTGCCTGGGGTGTAGATGTGAATGTATCAGATGACGAAACCAGTTTAAGCTTACAGTAGGGAGGTACAGAGTATGAAAAAGAAAATTTTGTGCCTCGCCATGACAGTGATAATGGCAGCAGGGGTACATACAACTGCATTTGCAAAAGACTATCAGGGAGCCGACGGATGGCAGGTTCACTTCACCGGCGACAAGATGGAAAGCAATTTTGAAAACAAGACTGTTTCCGATGAGCTGGCAGCGATCCAGCCGGGTGACAGCATCGAATTGAAGGTTCAGCTGAAAAACTCCGATAAAGGCGAGACCGATTGGTACATGACCAATGAGATCATCCAGACACTGGAGGAAGCACAGGAATCCGCTGAAGGCGGTGCTTACGAATACAAGCTGACTTATGTTGGAAGTGACAATACCGAAAAGGTACTCTATAACAGTGATACCGTTGGAGGCGAAGGTTCTTCTAAGACCGGTGAAGGTCTGAAGGAGCTTGGAAACTCCACCGAGAAATATTTCTACCTCGGCCGTCTTGCTTCCAATGGTACCGGAACCGTACACCTTACCATCGGTATCGAAGGTGAGACACAGGGCAATGGTTATCAGAACACGCTCGCAAAGCTTCGTATGAACTTTGCAGTGGAAAAGGTAAAAGTAAGCAATACCATTACCAAGACGAAAATCGTCAAGACTACCAACACCGTTAAGACCGGTGATACCGCAAGAGTTCTTCTCTTCTGTGTGCTTGCACTCATCAGTGGACTGATCCTTCTGGCATACGGAATCTACACATATAACAAGAACACAAAGAAACGCAGACGGAAAGGAGAGTAAGCAGATGAAAAGATGGAAAAAATTACTGGTTTCTCTTCTGACTGTATCAATGACGATCGGTGCATCCACGATGAGCGTTATGGCTACTGACGGGTATACCTATAAGGTAACTTTATCGGCAGGGAATAAAGGAACGATAAACGGACAGGATAAGATTGAAAAAGCTGATCTTTTTTCCGGTTCTATTGTTACTTTTAATCTGAATGCTGTTCAGGTAACCGATGACAAGTATTATGTCAAAGGAATCCGTCTCAGCGGACGTGACAATGACGAAGCACTTGCTTCTCCTTCATTCGATGTAACCGGTGATGCTGACTATGTCGTAGCCTATGGAATCAAAAAGGACATGGTTGCCTACACCGTAAACTATCAGGATGCTTCCGGTAAGGCTCTTGCAGAAAGCCAGACCTTCTACGGAAATGTCGGTGACAAACCAATCGTCGCTTATCAGTATATTGAAAATTATATTCCAGATGCTCTTGCACTTACCAAGACTTTGAGTAATAATGAATCTGAGAATGTATTTACGTTTACCTACAAACCGGGTGCTACAGACCGTGTTGTTACAACAACAACCACCATCACAACGACTGTTCCTGGTACAGCAACTCCTGGCACAGGTACCGGTAATGTCGGTACAGCAGGTGGCACGACAGGCGGCACAACCGGTGGAACTGCCGGAACTACCGGTGGAACTACAACCGGAACTACCAGTGGCACTACAACCGGAACTACCGGTGGCACAACAGACGGAACCACAACCGGTACAACCGATGGTACAACGACAGATAACAATTCTCAGGATACGACAGCTAAAGATAAAGATACTGCAACATCTGAGGATGAACAGACACCAAAGTCTCTGGTAGATCTGGATGATGAAGACACTCCAAAAGGAAATATCGATGCGAAAGACAAGACGAGCAAGACTCCGATCGCAGCAGGGATCGGCATTATCGTTGTTGCGGTAGCAGCTCTCGTAGGACTGATCGTATTCTTGAAAAAACGTGCAAAATAAAAAAAGCGCGGCACTAAAGGAGAAGTCTTTTTTGAAGAGAACGAAGAAAAAGAAAAGCCCGGTGGCTGCATTTTGCAGTGCACTGGGCACTGTTTTACTGACAGTACTGATTCTTGCCTGTATTCCGCTGACGCTTCCGAAAGCTTTTGGTTTTCAGATGTACACCGTGATCAGTGGGAGCATGGAACCGGCGATCCCGACGGGAAGCCTGGTCTATGTCCGGTATGAAGAACCAGACACGATCGTCAAAGATGATGTCATTGCTTTTTACAGCAACAATGCAGACGGCTCGATCATTACCCACCGTGTAGTATCCAACAGCCCGGCGATGGGACAGTTTATCACCAAAGGGGATGCCAATGAGGAAAAAGATATGAATCCGATCCCTTACAACAACTACATCGGAAAAGTAAAGCTTTCTGTTCCGGTTATCGGCGGCATCGCACAGGCTGCAACCGGCACTGCCGGAAAGATTGCCGCTGCATCTATGATCGGTCTTGCTGTAATTCTTGAAATCGTTGCTGCCATGCTTGACAGACGCGATGACGAAGACGAATAAGAGAGAACGTTTTTCATTTTATCTTGCTAAAGTGTGAAACATTTGCTAAAATAATATCAGATTGTATTGTCAGAAGAAGATGGGGGAATTTCACAATTCTCCCATTTGTCATATATTGAAAAGAATGGAGAGGTGAATGGATTGTTATCCAACCAGATTTTACAGAGAACAATCAATGAAATAGGGGATATCATCGAGTGTAACTGTTCCATCTGGAACACAGACGGAGTGATGCTTGCAGCTGTAGGTAAGGAGAAGCCTGCAGTAAAAAAAGCTGTCTGCTCATTTTTAAAAGAACTGGAGGTTACCGGCGTATCGGAGGAGCACCTGGATGAATGCTATGGTCTGTTTCCGGTTTATGATGATGATGAACTGACTTATATTTTCGTGATCGAGCACAATAATGAGATTGATGTGCATACCAGCGGACGCTTAAGTGTCTGCCAGCTGGAGAGCCTTTTAAGATCCGGAAGCGAACGTCTTGACCGTAACCGTTTTATCCAGAACCTGCTCCTGGATAACCTGCTTCTCGTAGATA
The DNA here is from genome assembly GCF_013300725.1 of Allocoprococcus comes. Lineage (GTDB taxonomy): Bacteria > Bacillota > Clostridia > Lachnospirales > Lachnospiraceae > Allocoprococcus > Allocoprococcus comes_A. Next base: position 81,983 of record NZ_JAAIMM010000015.1, on the reverse strand, counting down.
TCTACAACCAGGCTAAAAAGCTTGGTATTACAGTTGAGCAGCGCAGAGTCGTCTATCTGATCGAACCGAAGAATCCGGATGACACGATCGTCCTGGATATGATCCGTGGGATTTATTCCTCGGGAACCGGCGATTTTGTTACTGCCGTAGATGAGGGACATATTATTCTGATCAAATCCCTTGACAGTACAGATGATTATGATACGATCCGTTCGACTGCCGATATGCTGGTGAATGCGATCAACACCGAAGCTATGGTCAATGTCCGGATTTCCTTCGGAACCATCATTCCTGAGCTCAAAGAGGTCTCACAGTCTTACAAAGAGGCAGGCATGGCTCTGGATGTGGGACGTATCTTCTATCCGGAACGCAATATTTTATCCTACCGCGAACTCGGTATCGGACGGCTGATCCACCAGCTTCCCGTTTCCTTATGCGAGATGTTCCTGGAAGAAGTATTTGCCGGAAATACCGTTGATCAGTTTGACGAAGAAACCTTATCCACAGTTGATAAATTTTTTGAAAACAGCCTGAATATTTCGGAGACAGCGAGACAGCTTTTCGTCCACCGGAATACGCTCGTCTACCGGCTGGAGAAGATCCAGAAGCAGACCGGGCTGGATGTCAGAGTCTTTGAGGACGCCCTGACATTTAAGATTGCTCTGATGGTCGCAGACCACATGAAATTCATAGAAAACAGAAAATAGGAGGACATGATATGGTGAAATTATACAAAGGCGGTGCTTATCTTTTACACGGTACTGAGGTAATTGCAGATGCACCCGATGCACTTGCTGCCGTAAAAAGCAAGACAGGTATTGAGACAACGAAAGAAGCTGCTGCAAAAGAGACAATGGCTTATGGAATCTTAAGTGCGCATAATACTTCCGGTAATATGCAGCAGCTTCAGATCAAATTTGACAAGCTGACTTCGCACGACATTACCTTTGTCGGAATCATCCAGACTGCGAGAGCATCCGGACTGGAGAAATTCCCGATCCCTTATGTTCTGACCAACTGCCATAACTCTCTGTGTGCAGTCGGCGGTACGATCAATGAAGATGACCACATGTTTGGACTGACCTGTGCGAAGAAGTACGGCGGTGTCTATGTTCCGCCTCATCAGGCCGTTATCCACCAGTTTGCCCGTGAAATGCTCGCAGGCGGCGGCAAGATGATCCTTGGTTCTGACAGCCACACCCGTTATGGTGCACTCGGTACCATGGCAATGGGAGAGGGCGGACCGGAACTTGTAAAACAGCTTCTGAACAAGACTTATGATATCAAGATGCCGGGCGTTGTCGGAATCTATCTGGACGGCGAACCGGTGAAAGGTGTCGGACCGCAGGACGTTGCCCTTGCGATCATCGGCGCAACCTTCGGCAATGGCTATGTCAATAACAAGGTCATGGAATTTGTCGGACCTGGTGTTGGCAAATTAAGTGCAGACTTCCGTATCGGAATCGATGTTATGACGACAGAGACAACCTGCCTTTCTTCTATCTGGAGAACCGATGACAAGATCAAAGAGTTCTACGATATCCACGGAAGAAGTGATGACTTCAGGGAACTGAATCCTGGCGCAGTCGCTTACTATGACGGTCTTGTATACATCAACTTGAGCGAGATCAAGCCTATGATCGCCATGCCGTTCCATCCGTCCAATGTCTACACCATCGAGGATGTCAATGCCAACCTTGCAGATGTTCTCCACGATGTAGAGCAGCGCGCGCTGGTAAGCCTGGACGGTGCTGTGGATTACTCTCTTCAGGACAAGATCGTAAATGGTAAGCTTTATGTCGATCAGGGTATCATCGCAGGCTGTGCCGGCGGCGGTTTTGAAAATATCTGTGCTGCCGCAGACATCATTCGTGGCAAATACATCGGATCAGATGAATTTACATTCAGTGTTTACCCGGCAAGTACACCAATCTACATGGAGCTTGTGAAAAACGGTGCGGTTGCTGACCTGATGGAAGCCGGTACGATCGTGAAGACAGCCTTCTGCGGACCGTGCTTCGGTGCAGGGGACACTCCGGCAAACAATGCATTTTCCATCCGTCACTCTACCCGTAACTTCCCGAACCGTGAAGGAAGCAAGCTGCAGAGTGGACAGATCGCATCTGTTGCCCTTATGGATGCACGTTCCATTGCCGCAACTGCTGCAAACAAAGGTTTCCTTACTCCGGCAACAGATTTTGATATTGAATACAAGAACCCGACTTACCACTTTGATTCCAGAATTTACGCCAACCGTGTATTTGACAGCCACGGCGTTGCTGATCCTTCGGTTGAGATCAAATTTGGTCCGAACATCAAAGACTGGCCGGCAATGAGCGCTCTTCCTGAGAATCTGATCCTGAAGGTCGTATCTGAGATCCACGATCCGGTTACAACGACAGACGAGCTGATCCCGTCCGGCGAGACTTCTTCTTATCGTTCCAACCCGCTTGGACTTGCTGAATTTGCACTTTCCAGAAAGGATCCTGCCTATGTAGGACGCGCGAAAGAGGTCCAGAAAGCCCAGAAAGCGATTGAAGCAGGTACTTGTCCACTGGATGTACTGGATGAATTAAAACCGGTGATGGCAGCAATCCAGAAGTCTTATCCGGAAGTCGGCAAAGGAAATATCGGTGTCGGAAGTACCATTTTCGCGGTCAAACCTGGCGATGGTTCTGCCCGTGAGCAGGCTGCTTCCTGCCAGAAGGTCCTCGGCGGCTGGGCGAATATCGCGAATGAGTACGCAACCAAACGTTACCGCTCGAACCTGATCAACTGGGGCATGCTTCCGTTTATTACCGAAGAGGAACACACAAAGCTTTCTTTCAGGAACGGGGACTATCTCTTCGTGCCGGATATCCGCAAAGCAGTAGAAGACAAAGCTTCCACGATCAAGGCTTATGTCGTAGGCGATGATCTGAAGGAGATTGATCTGAAGCTCGGTGATCTGACCGATGCTGAACGTGAGATCATCCTCAAAGGATGTCTGATCAACTACTACAGAGGTTAATTTTTCTCAGACAATGATATGATTTCAAAGGGACGGAAATTTTTCTGTCCCTTTTTGCAACACTTCCGACTTTTTTATACTCTTATATACAAAGAACCTGTTTTGAGAGGAGGGACTTTATGATTGATGCAATTGCATTTAAAGAATTATATAAGACGGTTTATCAGGATCTGTATCGTTTTGCGCTCTGCATGATGCATCATCCGCAGGATGCAGAAGACGCCGTCAGTGAAGCCGTTCTTTCCGCCTATGAGAACATACATAAATTACGCAAAGAAGAAGCATTCCGTTCCTGGATCTTTCAGATTCTGGCAAATGTGTGCCGCCGGAAATTAAAGAGCCGTGAACGCACCGAGACCGAGCTGAAAGAAGATCATGCTTCTGCCACATACTGTGACGGACTCCGCACAGATGTGGAACGTGCCTTTCTTATTCTCGATGAAGACGATCAGCTGATCATCGGCTTATCCGTCTATGGCGGTTACAACAGTAAAGAGATCGGGAAAATGCTAAAGCTGAACCCGAATACAGTCCGCTCCCGCAGAAAGCGTGCCCTCGAAAAGATGAGCTGGCTTCTGAAAGAGTAGGATAAAAGAGTAATAGGAGGTGTTTCATATGACAGATCACGAAAAAGAAATACTGGATAAAATAAAACAATCTACGGAAAAAACTCCTGTTCCGGAAAGCCTTGCACCGGATCAGATTATGAAAATGCTGGAAGAGCATAACAGCACTCAGGCTTCCGGACATATCCCGAAAAAGCATGGATTTTCCCGCAGCCAATGGATGCGCGGAGGACTTATCGCTGCCGCACTGGTACTGGTTGTCGGCATTGGCGCCCACATCCGCCAGCAGAATCTTTCTTCAGACTCAGCCACTTCTTCCACAAAAGGCAGTTCTTCAATCGGTACATCCTCCGGTAAGCTTGCCTCTTCCGATACTTTAGAGACGGCAACCGATTATGATGAAGTCTACACATACCTGCAATCTTATCAGGATGAGTTGGATTCTTTATATGCTACCGATTCAACTGACAGTGGAATTGTCATGTATTCAAATGAAACAGCCGGCAGTGGTGCACGCACCGATAGTTCCAGCTCCTCTTCGGATTCGGCAACAGCCTCTACACATGCTGTGGATACTTCATTTTCCGATACCAACGTCCGCACAGAGGGTGTCGGTGAAGCAGACATTGTAAAAACGGATGGAAATTATCTTTATACACTGAAAGCGAACTCCAAGGAGATTTCCATTGTAGATATCCGGTCGGATCAGATGAAGGTTGTTTCCGGCATTTCGCTGAATGAGAATTTTCAGGCATCCGAATTTTACCTGAGTGACCAGAAGCTTTTTGTCCTTGGCAACATGCAGAACACGAAGGTTGATTCTGACAGCAAAACCTTGTACCGTGGCAGCTGTACCCGTATCCAGACTTATGATCTGACAGATATCAACAATCCAAAATCCATCGGAACCGTGGATCAGAGTGGTTACTACCTCACTTCACGTTTTAAAGACGGATACCTGTATGTGTTCAGTGACTATTATGTTTACGATACGATCACCAAAAAAGATTATCCTTCCTATGTTCCGCTTGTTGATGACAATCTTCTGAAGCAGTCGGATATCTATCTCCCGACGAACCATGCAGCAGACCAGTACCTTGTTGTCAGCTCCGTTTCCGCTGACGATCCGGAGAAGGCAGCAGACCAGAAAGCCATCATGTCTGAGAATGGGGAAGTCTATGTAAGTGAGAACAACATTTACATTTACGAATATACAAACAGCAGTATCCTCGCAGATAATCTTGCGGCAAAGAATCAGACGATCCTCCGCAAGCTGTCTTACAATAAAGGAAAACTTTCCGGCTCTGCCCAGGGAAAAGTAAAAGGATATCTGAACGATTCCTTCAGCATTGATGAGTATGACAATACGCTGCGGCTGGTGACAACGGTTACGCATAATGTCGGAAGCTCTTCACAGTCCAATTCAGTCTATGTGCTGGATGCAGATTTGAAAACAATCGGTAAGATCGAGGATCTTGCCAAAGATGAACAGGTCTATTCCGCAAGATTTTTGGGCGATACCGGTTACTTTGTAACTTATGAGCAGACAGATCCTTTATTCTCCGTAGACTTTTCCGATCCGGAGAATCCGAAGATCCTTGGCAAGCTGAAAATTCCCGGCTTTTCGGAATACCTGCATTTTTACAGTGATAACCTGCTTCTTGGTATCGGCATGGATACCGATGAAAATGGAGTTACAAACGGGGTAAAGGTCTCCATGTTTGATATCAGTGATCCTTCGGATGTGAAAGAAGTCAGCAAGTACACACTGGATCAGTACTATTACTCGGATGCCTTTTATGACTACCGTGCAGCACTGGTTGATCCGGAAAAGAATCTGATCGGCTTTCCGCTTTCCGGATCTGCCGACCAGTATGTGATCCTTTCTTACGATAAAGATCAGTGCTTCCAGGTACAGATGCAGGAGGAAGTCAACGGTAATTCTTATCTTGGAACCCGCGGTGTGTATGCAAACGAAAAGTTCTATGTGATCAATGGAAATGCAATTGAAGCATATCGGATGGGAGACTATGTGAAGATAGATGATCTGCTGCTATAGTGCAGCTTTGCAGAAGGAGCTGCCGCTCCGCATACTTTGTACACCATTCCACATCATTGTATACACCAAAATCGTATATACAAAAACAGGTGCCCACTGGGATATATCACTAAGATATACTTACGTGGACACCTGTTTTATATTTTCATTTACCTGTTATTCCACACCGTTAAAGCAGTAGGTACATACCTGGCATGCATCAATCCCGATTGATTTGATCAGATCATCCAGTCTGTGATAACGAAGTGAAGTGAAATTCTGTCTCTTGCGGATTTCCTCCAGCATTGCTGCATACCGGTCACTGTTCGGATCCGCATATTCACCCAGTACATTGACATCATTGTCGCCTTCCCACTCACGGATGATCCTTCTTGTGATCAGATCCAGGTCTGATTTGGAACGGGAGAAGTTCAAATATTTGCATCCGTACAAAAGCGGTGGACATGCCGGGCGGACATGCACTTCTTTTGCGCCACTCTGATACAGGAACTCTGTCGTCTCACGGAGCTGTGTGCCACGCACGATAGAATCATCGATCAGCAGCAGGCTCCTGTCTTCGATCAGACTATGTACCGGGATCAGTTTCATTCTGGCGATCAGATTACGCTGACTCTGTGTTGTCGGCATGAAGGATCTTGGCCAGGTCGGAGTATATTTGATAAATGGTCTTGCATACGGAATACCTGATTCATTTGCATAGCCTATCGCATGAGCGATACCCGAATCCGGAACTCCTGCAACAATATCCACGTCGATCGAATGATCATCTCTCTGTGCTAAAAGCTTTCCACAGTTGTAACGCATTTCTTCTACACCAACCCCTTCATAAGAAGAAGTAGGATATCCATAGTATACCCACAGGAACGAACAGATTCTCATCTTTTCACATGCAGGACTTACAGTCTCCACAGATTCCGGTGTCACGTAGACGATTTCCCCAGGTCCCAGCTCTTTGTAATCTGTGTATCCAAGGTTGATATATGCAAAGCTTTCAAAGGAAACGCAGTATGCATTCTCTTTCTTTCCGATCACAACCGGTGTACGTCCGAGAAGGTCTCTGGCTGCATAAATTCCGTTCTCTGTCAGAAGCAGAAGCGTCATCGAGCCTTCAACTACTGACTGCACATAACGGATTCCCTCAACAAACGAATCCTTTTTACAGATCAATGCCGCAACCAGCTCTGTAGAATTGATCTGTCCATTGGTCATAGACTGAAAATGTGTATGTCCATTTTCATAAAGATTCCGGATCAGCTGATCCGCATTATTGATCTTACCTACTGTCGTAATTCCAAAGCACCCCAGATGCGACTGGATCAGAATTGGCTGTGGATCATAATCTGAAATACATCCAATTCCAATATTTCCATTCATTGTATCAACATCTTTTTCAAATTTTGTACGGAACGGCGAATTTTCAATATTATGAATCGCTCTCTTCCAGCCATCACTTCCGTAAGTAGCCATACCTCCGCGGCGGGTTCCAAGATGCGAATGATAATCTGTTCCATAAAAAAGATCCAGATTACATGCCTCTTTTGATGCAACGCCAAAAAATCCTCCCATATCTGCAGGTCTCCTTTCTTTATCCCAATGCCATATCCTGTATTTTTCATCTGTTTTTTAGTGTATCATGCATTTATGGACGGAAACAATAGCAAAACCCCGAATATATTGCAAATGGCTATAACTATTTCTAATCGTATTTATAATTGTTGGAATTTTCTGATATATATTTTACAATTTTAAATCTTTCTAATTTTATTTAAATTATTTCAAAATTATATTGACAAATGAGTTTTAGGGTGTTATTATTAAGTCAATCCAAAAGAAAAGAAGTTCCTGACGAGAAAGGGAATTTCAAAAAGATATTTTTTTAATCTGTTACATAGTTTCATATATACTCGCCAAGAGTATAAGATGAAGAACCAGATCAGAAAAGGGTAACAAGAATAATTGTTATTTGAAGATTAGAAAGTTTTAAAAAAGCAACTATACATTTTGGTTATGAGCGTTTTGTAAGTGGGGTGTATAGAGAACAATTTTTAAAATTGATAATTTATAATAATAAGAGAAAATTGATATCTGACTTCTGAACAGAAAAAAGTATAAGAGAAAAAGAATATCCGGATAAAAATTTTGGAACGAGAACGAAAGGAAGGAGGCTTTGACCGTTGGATATTTCATCATCTAAAACTCAATATGTTAATGGTATGGCAAATGTAAATTCCTGTGAGATGAGCCTTAACCATAGATTATAATCCGGTAAGAGAAAAGTTAATGATAAAAAAGGTCGGAGTAGTAGATAAACCGGAAGCGATTATAAGATATAAAAGATTCAGCATTTGTTGACATATTGAAGTAAATACCACAGTAATTCAAAATCAGAAATGTGTAAAGAAACATTCATTGATAAGTAAATTTAACAGTGACGAGAAAGCTGATAAATACAAAAATTGAATTACCTGATTATATAAAATAACGAACGATCAGAATTGATCAGAATCGATTCATATGGTTTCATTTTTATAAAATTTATAAAATCTGAATATCATATGAAATGCTCAAAGAACTTACAGGAATAAGAATTACTTAATTCCTCCGATATAAAAATAAAAATTACAATTGAATATTTCGGGACAGCCATTTAAAAGATGGCTGTCTCCTTTTTTTATGTTACCAGACCCCAATTTGTGAATTTTTTGTAATATTTTTTTAACATTTCCGAAAAATATCAGCCGTAATTTTTGACATTGACAACGCTCTATGATACACTTAGTAAGTAAAATTATAAGACTTTTGTTTTCCGTTTCCGGTACAAAAGTCAGACTTACTGAGGAAAAGTAAAATAATTAATAATAATCATATGAGGTGAGAAACGTTGGATAAATATGAATATCGCGCAAAGACAGAGCAGATGCTTGCGTATGCCGAACAGAAGTCTTACCAGAAAGCGATGTCGATTGCAGATACGATCGACTGGCGTAAAGTAAAAAATACCGCCATGCTCTCTACCGTAAGCGAAATCTATGAAAATGCGGGGGAACTTGGTAAAGCACGTGATACCTTATTTATTGCGTATGATAAAGCACCTTCCAGCAGAAAGGTTGTATACCGCCTGGGAATTATTTCTCTGAAGCTGGGACATTTCGATGAAGCAGCTGATTGCTACGAAGAATTTGTCAAGCTTGCTCCGAAAGATCCAAACCAGTACATTCTCCGGTATAAGATCTTAAAAGCACAGAAAGCGCCAGTCAAAGAACAGATTGAAGCTCTTGAAGATTTCAAGCATTCTGAATACGTTGAAAAATGGGCATATGAACTTGCCAGATTATACGCTGAAGCCGGTATGACTTCCGAATGTCTTGATGAATGTGATGATCTGATTCTCTGGTTCAGCGAAGGTACTTATGTATACCAGGCAATGGAACTTAAAATGAAATACAAACCGCTGACTCCGCTTCAGCAGGAAAAATACGATCATCGAAATGATGGTACTGGCCGTAAGGATTCTTCCAAAAGAAAACCTTCCTTCCGAAAATCCAAAGAACGTCCGGCACCGGATCCACGAATCGCAGATAAGATCCGTAAAGATGTACATGTCACAGACAGTATTGATCTCCCGGATCTTCCAGAGCCAATGGCCCGGACACATGCTTCCGAACCAGAAGCCGAGTCACAGCCTAAAACCCGTATCCGAAGCACTTCCGATATTTCCACAACCATTTCCGGTGCTTCCCTTTCAGATGCCCTGAAAGCCGGTGTTGCCGTTGCAAGTGGTGCAGTTGCTCCTGAATCTGTTTCAGACGATTCACAGATGACCGGTAAGATGAAGATTGAAGAAATTCTTGCCAACTGGGAAGCAACCCAGCGTGAAAATGCAAAGATTCTTGAAAAGAGCCAGGAAGAAGCTGAGAAAGAAAAAGCCCTGCGTGAGAAGAAGAAAGAAGAAGAGGAAGTTCTTGGAGCTACAAAACCAATCCTTTCTGATGATATCCGCAAACTGATGGAACAGCTTGAAAATGGTGAAGAGCCGGAAATCACCGATGAAGATGCTGAAGATTTCGTTGATGATGAAGATGCCGAAGAGACTGAAAGCCCGGACGATTCATCCAAAGAAGCTTCAGACACTGACGATGAAGAGCCGGAAGAAGAAGATTTTGAAGAAATCGTTGACTCCGAAGAAGATGATGAATCGGATGCGGTTTACGATGAAGAAGCTGAATATGAGGATGAAGATGATTCCGAGTATGACGATGATGAAGAATACGAGGATGAGGACGATTCTGAGTATGACAATGACGAAGAATACGAGGATGAGGACGACTCCGAGTATGACGATGACGAAGAATACGAAGATGATGATGATTCCGAGTATGACGATGACGAAGAATATGAGGATGATGATGATTCCGAGTATGACGAGGACGAAGAATATGAGGATGAGGATGATTCCGAGTATGACGATGACGAAGAATACGAAGATGATGATGATTCCGAGTATGACGAGGATGAAGAATACGAGGATGAAGATGATTCCGAGTATGACGATGATGAAGAATACGAAGATGATGATGATTCCGAGTATGACGAGGACGAAGAATACGAGGATGAAGACGATTCCGAGTATGACGACGATGAAGAATACGAGGATGAAGACGATTCCGAATATGACGAGGATGACGAGGATGAAGACGAAGATGACTACCAGATCGATGATGAATTAGATGAAGATCATAAAGAGGATTTTGATTTTGAAAAAGAATCTGATCTCGATGATAATGATTCTGACGAAGATGATAGTGATTTTGCAGACCTTGATTCCTTTGAAGATGAAGAAGAATTAGATAGCAGTGACGATTATCTTGATCTTGAATTTGACGAGGAACCGACTCCTGCTCCTGAACCAAAGAAAGAAACTTCAAAATCAGAGCCAACTCCGGATATTGACGAAGTTCTTGAAATCGAAGAACCGTCAGAAGATGAGATCACCGAACGCATGGGTAAATTCGATACCGGATTCGTTGTACAGGGACGTTACGATCTGAGTGCTACAAGTGAGATTGGACTGAAGCTTGGACTTACTGAAGAGCAGAAGCAGCTGTTCTCTTACTTCGTACCGATCCGTGGTGTCAGCGAACAGCTTGTCGAAGTCCTTGATAACGACAAACGTTGCCGTAACCGTTATGGAACTTCCCGCACAGGCAACATCCTGATCCTTGGCCGCAAGGGAAGCGGAAAAACAGTCCTCGCAGTTGATATTGTAAAAGCAATCCAGAAGCAGCGCAGACTCAAACAGGGTAAAGTTGCAATCGTAACCGGTGATTCTCTGAACAAAAAGGACATCGGAAGTATCATCGATAAGCTGAACGGTGGCGCACTGATCATCGAAAAAGCTTCCAAGATGAATGACAGAACCATCCGCGAACTGAATGACATGATGGATGAACAGACCGGCGAACTTCTCTTCCTTCTGGAAGACCAGAAGAAACCGCTGGAAAGAATGTTTGCATCCCATCGCGAATTCAAACGTAAATTTACTTCCAGACTGGAGCTTCCGGTATTCATCAATGATGAACTGGTTACATTCGGTCAGACCTATGCTAAGGAAAACGGATACCGTATCGATGAAATGGGAATCCTTGCATTATACAGCCGGATCGATATGATGCAGAGAGAAGATCATGCGGTTACTGTTGCAGAAGTAAAAGAGATCATGGATGAAGCAATTTCACATTCCCAGAAAGCAAATGTAAAACATCTTGTGAAACGGGTATTTGGAAGAAGCACTGATAATTCAGACCACATCATCCTGAAAGAAGAAGATTTTAAAGCATAAAATTTCTACAAAGAACGCGCTTCCGGCGCGTTCTTTTGTATATGCAGACAAAACCGGTAACTGTAAACAAAGAGTTTTAGACATCTTATATAAGAAATGTATAAATTGTCCAAAACTCTTTCTTTTTATCGCTATTTCTAGTATAATATTTCTAAATATCTTTGATAGAAGGTGAATGGGATGGCAGTAAAAAAAACAACAGCAAAACAGACCACTACGACCCGCAAGACAGCCGTAAAAAAATCTGCTGTAAAAAAACCGGCAGCTGCTAAAACTGCTGCTAAAAAGTCTACAGCTAAAAAGTCTGTAAAAACTGTAACAAAAGATAAACCGGCTGATTATAGAATCGGCGAATTAGATCAATATTTATTCGGACAGGGAACCCATTATGAAATCTATAAAAAAATGGGTGCACATTTTGTAAAGGATGGTAAAAAATCCGGCGTATATTTCGCAGTATGGGCTCCGCACGCCAAATCTGTTGCCGTAATCGGTGAATTCAACGGCTGGAGTGAAGATGCAAACGTTATGAAGCGTCAGGAACCGCTTGGAATCTATACCGCATTTGTTCCGGAAGCACAGCTCGGACAGCTTTACAAGTACTGTATCGAGACACAGACCGGGGATAAGCTTTACAAAGCTGATCCATTTGCGAACAGTGCGGAGTTGAGACCGGGAACTGCCTCAAGGATTGCTGATATCTCCCATTTAAAATGGAGTGACAGTGTCTGGATGAAGCACCGGGCAGAATGGGATTTCCATTCCTCACCGATTTCCATTTATGAAGCACATATCGGTTCCTGGATGCGCCATCCGGGACGTGAAGATGAGGGGTTCTACAGCTACCGTGAATTTGCGCATGCAGCTACAGACTACATAAAAAAGATGGGGTATACTCATATCGAGCTGATGGGAATTTCAGAATACCCGTTTGACGGCTCCTGGGGATATCAGGTGACCGGATATTATGCTCCGACCTCCCGTTATGGTACGCCGGAAGATTTCGCATATATGATCAATTATTTCCATAAGAATAAGATTGGCGTAATCCTTGACTGGGTACCGGCACATTTTCCACGCGATGCACACGGACTCGCTGATTTTGACGGCACAGCTACCTTTGAATATGCAGATCCGAAGAAGGGTGAACATCCGGACTGGGGAACCAAGATCTTCGATTATGGCAAAGCAGAGGTTAAGAATTTCCTGATCGCCAACGCACTGTTCTGGATCGAACATTATCACATCGATGGTCTCCGCGTAGATGCTGTTGCTTCCATGCTGTATCTTGATTACGGTAAAGAAGACGGTCAGTGGATCGCCAACAAATACGGCAGCAATGAGAACCTGGAAGCAATCGAATTTTTCAAGCATCTGAATTCCGTTACTACCGGACGTAACCCTGGTGCACTGATGATCGCAGAAGAATCCACCGCATGGCCAAAAGTAACAGGAAAACCGGAAGATGACGGCCTTGGCTTCAGCATGAAGTGGAACATGGGATGGATGCATGACTTTACCGAATATATGAAGCTGGATCCATATTTCCGCAAAGGAGACCACTATGGTATGACCTTTGCATTAACCTATGCATACAGTGAGAATTATATTCTTGTATTATCACACGATGAGGTTGTCCATCTCAAGTGTTCGATGTTAAATAAGATGCCTGGTCTCGGCTTTGAGAAATTTGCCAACCTGAAAGTCGGATATGCTTTCATGATGGGACATCCTGGCAAGAAGCTTCTTTTCATGGGACAGGATTTCGGACAGCTCCGCGAGTGGAGCGAGGCGCGTGAGCTTGACTGGTATCTCCTGGCAGAGCCGGAGCATCAGGCGCTCCAGAATTTCTACCGTGACCTGCTGCATCTTTACACACACAACAAAGCCATGTATGAACAGGATACCTGCATGGAAGGCTTTGAGTGGGTTAATGCAGATGACAGCTCACGAAGTATTTACAGCTTCATCCGTCATTCAAAGGGCGCAAAAAAGAATCTTTTATTCGTATGTAACTTCACACCGATCGAAAGACCGGAATACCGTGTCGGTGTACCGCGCGGCAAACAGTACCGCCTGGTACTGAACAGTGATGAATTACAGTATGGCGGAACCGGAAAAGCCCGCCCGGCAGTATACAAAGCAAAGAAACAGGAATGCGACGGAAGACCTTATTCATTCGGTTATGATCTTCCGGCATACGGCGTTGCTGTATTCGAATTTTAACATAGCAAGTCAGATAATCTGCGCAAAATATCCATTATACGAATAATTGATTCCACCAATTATTTTCTTAACATTTCCCGGATTCGTTCTTCCAGAGTTTCTTCTGGAAGAACTCCGGTTGTATATCCACAGATTTTTCCATCTCTGTACACCACAAACGTCGGTACGATCTCAATTCCTATATACTCCGCAATCTCTTTCGATATATCGATATCAATCTTATAAAAGATCCATTTCCCCCGATAACGGCCGGCAAGCCTTTCCACAACAGGATACATCATTCCGCACTTTGGGCACCATGATGCATAAAACTCCACAACCACCGGCAGCTTCTGCCTTCCGACTGCATTTTCATAATCTTTCGTGATCAATGCGATACCCATACACTTCCCTCATTTCTGCCATCTTAAGCTATGTAAAAAAAGACCGGCTTTAGTGGCATCCGCATTTCGGATTTAAGATCCGGTAAACCTCCTGAAAAGAATTTCTGAAACAGATCAGCTTTTTATTAAATCCCGGATTCTTATAGCAAAACCCCCGCATACAATTCTGAAAATGATGCTTTTTCCGCATATCTGTTCATCCCTGACTTTCTCTTTCTACAATATATGCAAAAAGACAGCCGATGTGCGGATTGCTCCGTATCGGCTGTCTTATGTGTCTTCTATTCAATTGTCTTACTGGCGCATTGCGATCAGCTTGTGGATCGGATGTCCCTGTGCTGAGAATTTCTCCTCGTACTCCGTCATGACATTGCCTCTGCTGAGTGTCGGATCATTGTGAAGATCATAGGTCTTCGCCAGAAGTACCCAGCCTGCCAGCTCCACCTGCTCCAGTGAAAAGTCAAACAGCTCTCTGTTGTCTGTCTTAAATTCAACGACTCCGTCAAAAGCAAGGATCTTGTCATACCGCTCGAAAAACTGCTTGGAAGTAAGTCTGCGCTTTGCATGACGTGCTTTCGGCCACGGGTCTGAAAAATTCAGATAAATCTTGTCAATCTCTCCGACAGCAAAAACCTCCGGCAGATTTGTCGCATCCATACAGATAAAACGAATATTGTTGACATCCTTGTATTCCTCGTCATTATCAAAGCGTTCCAGCGCCCGAAGCAGTACGCTTGAATAACGTTCGATACCGATATAGTTGATGGATGGATTCTCCTTTGCAAGTGTCAGAAGAAACTGTCCTTTTCCCATCCCGATCTCAATATGGATCGGATTCTCCGGATTCTGAAAAGTCTCTTTCCAGGTGCCGCGATATCTGGTCTCATTTTTAATTACAAGGGGATGAGCTGTCAGATAAGCATCTGCTCCCGGTACATTTCTTAACCTCATATATCTTTCTCTTCCTTTAGTGAAAATATGTATAACCTTATTTATTTTATACTATTCTGAAATATTTGAAAACCCAAAAATACATTTTATAAGTTTTGTATAAAATATTCTTATGATATTCTCTTGTTTTTTAGTAGAATTTTCTAATTTAAAGTAGTAGAATATGTATGCATTATTAAAAATGTATAAATAATTTCTAAGAAAGGAGTCGGACAATGGATCATATTGTTAAAAAGCTCTCCGAAATCGAACACGCAGCCGAAGCTGTTGTGGAACACGCGGAACTGGAGAAATCAGAACTGGAAGAACGCATTCAAAATGAACGCAATCTGTTTGACAAACAACTTGAAGATCACACCCAAAAGGAGCTGAACGATATCCACAAAGGATTAAAACGTCAGATGGATGAGATTCTTGCAAGGCAGAACCGCAAGAACCAGACAGCGATCGAAGAACTTAAAAAAGATTTTGAAGAAAAGCATACGGCATATGCCGAAAAAATTGTCAGACGTATCATAGAGGGATAGCATATGGGAAATTTACTTGCATACAGTGGCATCGTAACAAAAGTACGCGCCATGCAGGCGAAACTGCTCACTGATGAAGATTTCCGGAACATCGCCGCATTTCATACAGTAACCGAAGTTGCTGCTTATCTCAAAGAACATCCCGGATATCGGAATGTCCTTGCAGATATGGACGAAAACCGTCTTCACCGCGGCGAGATCGAGAAACTTCTTGTGCAGTCACTTTACAGTGATTATACACGCCTGTACCGTTTTTCCGGAATGGATCAGAAAAAATTCCTGGAGCTTTATCTGAAGCGCTACGAGATGAATCTGATCAACTACTGTCTGCGTATTGTATTCAACCACTATCAGAAGCCTTTTGATCTGGATCACAAGAAAATATTCTTCGACAAATATTCGGATCTCTCCATCGATAAACTGATCACTTCGGGGAATATCGGTGAGCTGGTGGAAAATTTAAAGGGCACAGAATACTATGCGCCGTTAAAACGTCTGGAAAATGCGGAGAACCCAACCCTTTTTGATTACGATCTGGCACTGAATCTGTACTATTTTACAACTATGTGGAAGAAACGTAAAAAGATTCTGAAGCATAAGGAACTGGAAATTTTCACCAGAGATGCCGGAGCAAAGATCGACCTGCTGAACCTGCAGTGGATCTACCGTGCAAAAAAATATTACAACATGCTTCCGCCGGATATCTCTACACTGCTGATCCCGGTACACTACCGGATCCATGTAGATCAGCTGAAGGATCTTGTGGAAGCACCGTCTGTCGATGAATTTTTAAAGCTGGTTACCAGAACGCCTTATCTGCGTCACACCGATACTCAGACACCAGCGTCCATCGAGACGATTTACAAAGACTGCCTGTACCGTCTCTACCTGGCAGACAGAAGAAGTAACCCTTATTCCATCGCAACCGTGAATACCTATCTTTTTCTGAAAGAGGAGGAGCTTGATAAGCTTACAACTGTGCTCGAATGTGTTCGCTATGGACTTCCTGCACGTGAGACATTAACTTATATAGGAGGAACAGCGAAATGATTGTTAAGATGAAGTTCCTGAGCATTACCGGACCACGCGCCGACATCGACCGCATGACAAACCGGTATCTTTCCAAATATGAGATGCAGCTTGAAAATGCACTCACGGAGCTCAAGACAGTAGATAATCTGATGCCATTTCTTGAAATGAACCCTTACCGTGATCCACTCGCTAAAGTGACACAGTTTCTGGGATATATGAAAGACATGACAGCAGAGCCATCCTTTGATCAGAGCGAAGATGAAATCCTTGAGATGATCCGCTCCATCAATCATGACTACATGGATCTGCAGCAGCAAAAAGAAGAACTGAAAAGAAAGAGAGAGAATATCCAGACACGTATGAAAGTCCTGGAACCTTTTACTTCTCTGGACTTTGACCTGCATGAGATCATGCAGTACAAATACATCCGTACAAGGTTTGGAAAAATCAATGTGGATTATTATCACCGGCTGGAAAAAGCGCTTCTTGAAGACATCGATGCATTATTCCTGGAAGGCTCCAGAGATGCCTCTTATGTCTATGGCGTTTATTTTGTATCTGATACCAATGCCGGAAAAGTAGATTCTATCATGCGTTCTCTTCACTTTGAAAAAGTAGATCTTCAGGAGGACTTTGGCGGAACCCCGCTGGAAGCTTACCGAAGCCTGGATAAAGAAGTCCAGAATCTGACCGATGAAATCCAGGCAGTGAAGGATAAACGTCAGGAGATGTTCCGCAAGAACGCTTCCAGACTACTCGGTGCAAGAATTCAGCTGGAACGTTTTTCCGATAACTTTGATATCCGTAAATTTGCAGCACGAACCGAGACAGACGAGCAGGAAGAATACTATATTCTCTGCGGCTGGATGTCGGAAGAAGATGCCAATGCATTTATCAAAGAGGCTCAGGGAGACGACAAAGTTTATATCGTAGTAGAAGAGGACCGGGAACAGTATTTCGGAGAACCTCCTACCAAGCTTGAGAATCCAAAGCTTTTCAAACCATTTGAAATGTTCATCAAGATGTACGGACTTCCTAAGAGCGGTGAAATGGATCCGACCATTTTTGTAGGTATCATGTACAGCTTTATCTTCGGCGCCATGTTCGGAGATGTCGGTCAGGGGCTGCTGCTCTTTATCGGCGGTGCGATCCTGTATTTCACAAAGAAAATGAACCTTGCCGGAATCGTATCACTTGCCGGAATCTTCTCCACCTTCTTTGGATTTATGTTTGGAAGTGTGTTTGGATTTGAAGATATTATTAAAGCCAGATGGATCCGGCCGATCAACCACATGACAACCTTACCGTTTATCGGAAAACTGAATACAGTATTTATCGTATCGATCGCTTTTGGTATGGGAATCATCCTTATTTCTATGATCTTCCATATCATCAACGGCATCCGTGCCAAGGATATGGAAGCGACCTGGTTTGATGCAAACGGCGTGGCAGGACTGGTATTCTACGGGGCAGCTGTTACCTGTATCGTTCTTTTCATGACAGGTCATTCTCTGCCGGGCGGAATCGTTCTCGCAGTGATGTTCGGTGTTCCGCTTCTTCTGATCGCACTGAAGGAGCCGCTGACGAACAAGATTAAAAAGAAAACCGAAAAAATGGAACAGAGCAAAGCAATGTTTGTCACCCAGGCATTCTTTGAATTATTTGAAACCCTGCTCAGCTATTTTTCAAATACGCTTTCCTTTATCCGTATCGGTGCATTCGCAGTCAGCCACGCTTCCATCATGGAAGTTGTACTGATGCTTGCCGGTGCCGAAAGCGGGCATATCAACTGGGTAGTGATCGTACTCGGCAACCTGTTTGTATGTGGATTCGAAGGACTGATCGTTGGAATCCAGGTTCTGAGACTTGTCTATTACGAAATGTTCAGCCGCTTCTACAAAGGCAGCGGCCGCGAATTTAAACCTTATACAGGTACTGCAAAAAATTAGTTTTTCATTTTAGGAGGAAATTATCATGACTTTAGCAACTAAACTTATTCTCATTGCCGCACTGGTTTTAAGCATTTTCATTCCATTCGGATATTATCTGCTCGGAGAAAAAAATAAAGGACGTTATAAATGCGCTCTTGCCTTCAATGTTCTTTCTTACTTTGGAACCTTCCTTGTAGCCGGAATCATGCTCTTTGGAAGTGTACCGGTACATGCAGCAGACGCCGCAGCCTCAGGCGCAGGCCTTTCAACCGGTCTTGGTTACATTGCAGCAGCTCTTGTTACCGGTCTTTCCTGCATCGGTGGTGGTATTGCCGTAGCAAGTGCAGCAAGCGCAGCACTTGGAGCTATCAGCGAGGATTCCAGCGTCCTTGGTAAATCCCTTATCTTCGTAGGTCTTGCAGAAGGTGTATGCCTGTACGGTCTTATCATCTCCTTCATGATCATCAGCAGACTGTAATCATGAAGATGTATCTGATCAGTGACAACGTGGATACTTATACCGGAATGCGGCTTGCCGGCGTGGACGGTGTCGTAGTTCATGAAAAGCAGGAACTGCGTGATGCGCTGGAAACTGCCATGAACGACAAGTCGATCGGTATCGTTCTTCTGACGGAACGCTTTGGAAGAGAATTTCCGGATCTCATTGATGAGATCAAGTTAAAAAGAAAGATGCCTCTTCTGATCGAAATTCCGGACAGACACGGAACAGGACGTAAAAAGGATTTCATTACCTCATACGTCAATGAAGCGATTGGACTGAAACTTTAACTAGAAAGGCATAGAAGGTGAGACAATGACGCTTGAAGAGAAAATAGCGCATTTGCAGGAAACGGTCATGACTGAAGCCCGTTCTGAAGGAAATGCGATCATTGACAATCACAAAAAAGCGCTTGAATCTTTATTTGAAAAACATAAAAAAGAAGCAACTGCCCAGTCTGAGGTCCGCATCAAATCCGAGACCTTAAGAGCCAGAAGACAGGTAAATCAGGCCGCTGCCAAAGCTGAAACGGAGCTGAAAAGAGCGCTTGGCAAAACACAGAATGAATTAAAGGTCCGGCTTTTCGATGAAGTAAAGGAGCTTCTGACTGATTTTACACAAACCGATGAATACATGGATTATCTTTGCAGCAAGATCAGTGAAGCCGCACGCTTTGCCGACGGCGAGGAGATGACCATTTATATTTCTCCTTCTGATAAGGAGAAACAGACAGAACTGGAAAAACGTACCGGCATGGCGATCACCATCAGTGAATATGATTTCATGGGCGGTATGCGCGCTGTAATCCGAGGCCGTAATATTCTGATCGATCACAGTTTCCAGGCTGCAGTCGATCACGAATATCATCAGTTCAGTTTTGCAGCAGGAGGTGCAGGAATTGAATAAGACAGCAACTATTTATGGAATAAACGGTCCGGTCATCTATCTGAAGGGTGACACCGGATTCATGATGTCGGAAATGGTCTATGTGGGAAAGGAAAAGTTGGTTGGCGAAGTCATTTCCCTAGACAAAGACATCACGACTGTTCAGGTCTATGAAGAGACTTCCGGGCTGAAACCGGGAGAGATCGTAGAGGCTTCTGGAAGCCCGGTATCTGTAACTCTGGCACCTGGAATCCTGAACAATATTTTTGACGGAATCGAACGCCCGCTTGAGCAGATCGCAAATGTGGGCGGCGGTGCATTTATCACCCGTGGTGTCAGCGTTGATTCGCTTGACCGCGACAAATTATGGAATACCCACATCACCGTGGCCAAAGGAGATTACCTTCACGGCGGAGATATTATAGCGGAGGTTCCGGAGACCAGTGCGATCGTACACAAATGCATGGTTCCGCCGGATGTGGAAGGTGAAGTAATCTGCTGTGCATCGGACGGCGAATACCGGATCGAAGATACACTTGTCACTCTGCGGCTTTCCGATGGAACAGAAAAACAGCTCAACATGATACAGCACTGGCCGATCCGTAAGGCGCGCCCGACAAGCTACCGTTTCCCGGCAAGTGTCCCTCTGATCACCGGACAGCGTATCCTGGATACCATGTTCCCGATCGCAAAGGGCGGAACTGCAGCAATCCCAGGCGGATTCGGTACCGGAAAAACCATGACTCAGCACCAGATCGCCAAATGGTCTGACGCCGATATCATCATCTACATCGGCTGTGGCGAGCGTGGAAATGAAATGACACAGGTGCTGGAGGAGTTTTCAGAGCTTGTGGATCCAAAGAGCGGCAATCCTCTGATGGACAGAACCACTCTGATTGCCAATACCTCCAACATGCCTGTAGCTGCCCGTGAAGCAAGTATTTACACCGGACTTACACTGGCTGAATATTACCGTGACATGGGTTATGACGTAGCGATCATGGCTGACTCTACTTCCCGCTGGGCTGAAGCCTTACGTGAGCTTTCCGGCCGTCTGGAAGAGATGCCGGCAGAAGAAGGTTTCCCGGCTTACCTCGCCAGCCGTCTGTCTGCTTTTTACGAGCGCGCAGGCATGATGCATAACTTAAATGGCAGTGACGGATCCGTGACCATTATCGGCGCCGTATCACCGCAGGGAGGCGATTTCTCCGAGCCGGTCACACAGAACACCAAACGTTTCGTCCGCTGCTTCTGGGGACTTGATAAGAGCCTTGCCTACGCAAGACATTTCCCGGCGATCCACTGGCTGACCAGCTACAGTGAATATCTGACCGACCTCGCAGCCTGGTACCACGACAATGTATCACCGAAATTCGTTGACTACCGCAACCGCATCATGGCACTTCTGAATCAGGAGAGCAGCCTGATGGAAATCGTAAAGCTGATCGGAAGTGATGTACTTCCGGACGATCAGAAGCTGGTTCTGGAAATCGCAAGAGTCATCCGTCTCGGATTTTTACAGCAGAATGCATTCCACAAGGATGATACCTGTGTCTCTCTGCAGAAGCAGTACAAAATGATGGAGATCATTTTATATTTATACAAACGCTGCCGCGAACTGGTAGCCATGAATATGCCAATGTCTGTCCTCAAAGAGGAAAATATTTTTGAACGTGTCATTTCGATCAAATATGATGTCCCGAATGACAATCTCCAGCTCCTTGACCAGTACATGGCAGACATTGATGCTTTCCATGACCGTATCATGGAAAAGAACGCGTAAGGAGGGAAAATAAAAATGGCAATTGAATATTTAGGCCTCAGCAGCATTAACGGCCCTCTGATCGCGCTGGAAGGCGTTCAGGACGCTTTTTATGATGAGATCGTAGATTTTGTCGTAAACGGCAAAGAACACAAAATGGGACGTATTGTGGAGGTCTACGAAGACAAAGCAATCATCCAGGTATTTGAAGGCACAGAAAATATGTCCCTTAACAATACCCACACCAGACTTACCGGACATCCGATGGAGATCGGTCTGTCCGAAGAAATGCTTGGAAGAACCTTTAACGGAATCGGAGAACCGATTGACGACCTTGGACCGATCACGATTGAAGAGGTGCGGGATGTCAACGGACTTCCGTTAAATCCGGTCAGACGTGAATACCCTCGTAACTATATCCGTACCGGAATTTCTGCGATTGACGGACTGACCACACTGATCCGCGGACAGAAGCTGCCGATCTTTTCCGGCAACGGTCTTCCGCACGACCAGCTTGCCGCACAGATCGTAAAGCAGGCTTCCCTGGGCGGCGGCACCAATGAAGATTTCGCCATCGTATTCGCCGCAATGGGTGTCAAGCATGACGTAGCTGATTTCTTCCGCAGAACCTTCGAGGAGAGCGGTGTTGCAAACCATGTGGCAATGTTCCTGAACCTTGCCAACGATCCGGTCGTAGAACGTCTGATCACCCCGAAGGTTGCGCTGACCGCCGCTGAATACCTTGCATTTGAGAAAAATATGCACATTCTGGTCATTCTTACCGATATGACTTCCTTTGCCGAAGCCATGCGTGAGGTTTCTTCTTCCAAAGGAGAAATCCCAAGCCGTAAAGGATATCCGGGATATCTGTACAGTGAACTTGCCACCTTATATGAGCGTGCAGGAATCGTAGAAGGAGTAAATGGTTCTGTCACACAGCTCCCGATCCTGACCATGCCAAATGATGACATTACCCATCCGATCCCTGACCTGACCGGTTATATCACCGAAGGACAGATCGTACTTGACCGGAATCTTCACGGACAGGCGATCTACCCGCCGATCAGCGTTCTTCCGTCCCTGTCCCGTCTGATGAAAGACGGTATCGGAAAAGGCTATACCAGGGAAGACCACCAGGATTTGGCAAACCAGCTTTTCTCTGCATATGCTAAAGTAGGAGAGGCCCGGAATCTTGCTTCCGTTATCGGAGAAGACGAACTTTCTCCAATTGACAAGAAATACCTGGAATTCGGAAAGGCATTCGAGGAGCGTTATATCGGCCAGGGACCGAACGAAAACCGTACCATCGAAGAAACCCTGGATCTTGGCTGGGAACTGCTTAGAATCCTTCCAAAAGAAGAGCTTGACCGTGTCGATACCAAGATTCTTGACGTATACTACAAAGGCTAAGGAGGGGAGTCTATGGATCCACGTTCATTTCCCACCAAGGGAAATCTGATACTTGCGAAAAATTCACTGACACTTGCCAGACAGGGATATGAGCTGATGGACAAGAAGCGGAACATTCTGATCCGCGAGCTGATGGGCTTAATCGACGAAGCAAAGGATATTCAGGAAGAAATCGATAAAACCTTCACCTATGCCTATCAGTGCCTTCAGAGGGCGAATATCGAGCACGGGATCAGTACAGTAGAAGAACTTGCCTATACAGTTCCGATCGAGGATTCTATCCGCATCCAGACGCGAAGCATTATGGGAACAGAAATCCCGAAAGTGAAGTACGAAAAAGAAAATACCAGACCAACCTATGCATTCAGTACTTCCAGAGAATCCATCGATATTGCCCGTGATGCATTCTGCCGTGTAAAGGAGCTGACA
The DNA here is from genome assembly GCF_013300725.1 of Allocoprococcus comes. Lineage (GTDB taxonomy): Bacteria > Bacillota > Clostridia > Lachnospirales > Lachnospiraceae > Allocoprococcus > Allocoprococcus comes_A. The sequence continues at coordinate 58,474 of NZ_JAAIMM010000015.1, read as the reverse complement.
CTCAAGCTTTCTGAGGTAGAAAATGCAGCATACAGACTGGCTTCAAGTATCAAAAAGACACAGAAAAGGGCAAATGCCCTGAAAAATATTACAATTCCGATGTATGACAATCTCGTATATACGATTACAAATGCACTGGAAGAGAAGGAACGGGAAGAATTTACCCGACTGAAAGTGATCAAACGAATGAAAAACAAATAATATTTCTGAAAAAATCATAAAATATAGAAAATATATTGACAATACACCCATTTTGTTATATAACTTATAGAACAAACAGAATCACGAAAGTAATGACTTTTACAAATCGGGGGGTGAGCATATGACTTTTTGGAAAGTATCCGACACCAGAATGAACTGCCTTATCACAGAAGCAGAGATTGCCGCACTTGGCTACTCACTGGAAGATCTGACACAGGACAGAGAGCGTACCGAAGAATTTTTGAATCTTCTTCTCAACAAAGGGAAAGAAGTTCTCGGACTTAACACCGACAATGGAATCCAGGGATTTTACGGTGCATTTCTTCCTGACCGGAGCCTGATGCTGTCGATCTCCTGCCAGACTGAGAATTCTCCGGAATCCGTCCAAAAAGATGGTTCTGAAACTTCCGGTATGCTGATCGAGCCTGACAGCAGTGAGAAAGAGACCATTCGCTGGCAGATTCTCTTTCCAAGTCTGGATAATGCAATCGACTTCTGCAAGATCCTCGGATGCGGCCAGGCATCAGAAAGCCGTCTGTATAAAGATGACGGTGTCTACTATCTGATGGTAGACTTCCCAAATACGGAAGACGGCAATAAAAAGGCTCAGCGCATCGTATCCGCCGGTGAATTCGGTGGCATGGTCGAAAAAGATGCAATTTCTGAAGCTTATCTGAATGAACACGAAAAATGCCTCCTGAACAAGGATGCGATCGATATTTTATGCAAGATGTAGTAGAAGGGGACTGAAACAGTCCCCTTTTTAGTACACGAAATAAATTTTTCTTTATTTTTCCACAGATCCAGTAGCTTTCCACAAATGAAATAAACGATTACTTTTACACATGCATCCGTCTGTAGAAACAAATCCAAAAAAGAGCACCGTCCCCGATGCTGATCCATCAAAAACAGTGCTGATACTGCGCCTTCAGGGATTCGAACCCTGGACAAATAGATTAAGAGTCTACTGCTCTACCAACTGAGCTAAAAGCGCATGCATTATTCGGTTTTCCGTAACGCAAGATTTATTATATAAGACAGCCATAAAAAATGCAAGCTTTTTTTTCATAAATTTTAAAATTTTTTAAAAAATATATTTTTTTGCTGAAAAAGAATGTGCCTTGGCACATATAAAAAGATCATGTGTACCGTCCGAAATTCGAACACATGATCTTTTTGTGTACCTTTTAGGGTGGCTTTTTTCTTATCTTACATAAATTTACTGATATATCCCTGTACAAAGATAAATAATACAATCAGTGGCAGGATATAGCTTACATAAAATTTCGCCCATTTCGGGAATTTCACTCCTTCTCCGGTATCCGCTTCTTTCATGAAGTTCTTCCATCCCCATCCATAACGGCTTGTACAGAACAGAAGATAGACCAGACTTCCAAGTGGAAGCAGGTTGTTACTTACCAGGAAATCCTCCAGATCCAGTACTCCGGAACCTTTTCCGAACGGCATAAATCCACTCCATACATTAAATCCGAGAACACAAGGCATGGAAAGTACCGCTACAACCACGATATTGACGATTACAGCCTTTTTCCGGCTGCATCCGGTCAAATCAATGGCAAAGGATAAAATGTTCTCAAAAACGGCGATTACGGTTGATGCCGCAGCAAAAATCATAAATAAGAAGAATAAGGCTCCCCAGATTCTTCCGCCTGCCATGGAATTAAATACATTCGGAAGTGTGATAAAGATCAGGCTCGGGCCTTCTCCCGGATCCACCCCATATGCGAAGCATGACGGGAAAATGATCAGACCTGCGATCAAAGCAACAAATGTATCCAGAAGTGTTACCAGGACTGCTTCTCCTGTAAGACTGCGGGATTTGTCGATATAGCTTCCGAAAATAGCAATTGCGCCGATTCCAAGGCTTAATGTGAAGAAAGCCTGCCCCATAGCGGCAAAAATCGTGTCAAATAAGCCATATTCCACGACTTTGTGGAAATCCGGTGCCAGGTAGAAGCTAAGCCCCTCAGAAGCCCCATCAAGCGTTACAGAACGTGCTGCAAGAATCACCATCAGTGCAAGCAGAAGCAGCATCATAACCTTCGTGATCTTTTCCACTCCATTTTGAAGCCCCATTCCACAAATCGCAAAACATCCAACAACAACAATGATCATAAAGAAAGTCATTGTTCCAGGTTTTGCAAGCATATCGTAAAACACACCTACAACAGCGGCAGTATCCTTTCCCTCAAATTCACCAGTCATCATCTTGATGAAATACTGGACCATCCAGCCTGCAATAGTGGTGTAGAACATCATCAGCAGATAGTTTCCGGCCATAGCTCCATACTTATACCAATGCCATTTCGTTCCTTTTGGCTCCAGACGGTCAAAGGAAAGCGCCGCACTTACTTTACTGGCTCTTCCGACAGAAAATTCCATTACCATGATCGGAAGTCCAAGGATCAGTAAAAATGCAAGGTAAATAAGAACAAACGCTGCTCCACCATATTTTCCTACAATATAAGGAAAACGCCAGACATTACCAAGACCGATCGCACATCCTGCAGAAATGAGGATGAATCCGAGTCTTGAAGAAAACTTTTCTCGTTGCATAAAAAAATCCTCTCATTCTATTAAATTGTGGATAACTTGTCGAAATGACACTTATCCCCATTTTTCGACAAGTATGTGGATAACTTTTTCCAGAATATCCACAGAGGAATTATACTGAATTATCGGGAAATTGTCCATGATTGTTTATATTTTCATTGGCGAAGCCACCTGATAATTTTAATTTTCCCCTTTTTAGTACACGAAATCGCCAGATGTGTACCTTTTGGGGTAAAAATTTGCATGTATATATATATTAAAGATAACAACAGCTTATTAAAATTCCTTTGTTTATATTAGGAGGGCTGAAAAAGCCCGTGGTTGAGGCATTTCGAGGCATATTTTGTGTACGGAAAAGGGGAAGGTTGTTTACTTCAGAGGGCAAAGAGGTGTACATATATGGGGGTTGTTGTTTACTTTGCAGGGTTACGCAGTGTACTTGAAGGGTTGGCGATTTTACCTTTTCTGTACACAAGTGTCGAAAAAATTTAAAAAAAGGCTTTACAAGAGTGGTGTTCTTGTATATAATCAACCTAGACGTACCGTTTTGGTACACATTTTTTATCAAAAAAGGTACCTTAATGGTACACGAAAAGAACAATACACACCTTAAACGTACACAAAACGTAAAAAAAGACAGAAACCCCATTTTATGGGGTACTTTTTAGGGGAGGGTGTTCCTTTTTGGTACACAAATCCCCAATATAAAGGGGTTGGTTACCCCGAATGGTACACAATAAGGGATTATATGGGGTGTAGAGGGGATTTTAACACACCTCAAAAGTACACAATAATACAGAAGAAAACAATTAAGGGGTATGAGCGATGAAGGAAACACAGAAAAAACCAAAAGAGAAACAACTGCTGGACCGGGATACGGTCTCCCGTTCCAATGTGCTGATCGAAAGTAAATCCAGTACATCATTATTTGAAAGAAAGCTTCTTAATATTGCAATTGCAAAAGCATATGTAGAAGATGGAGAGTTGATTGCGAAGGTTTCCACAAAGGACGTTAAGAATTACCTTCATATAACAGGAAACTCCATCTATTCCCGTCTGAAGGAAGTTTCCAAAGAGACATTGGGACATGTAGTAAGTATCGAGGACGACGAAAAAGAGAACTTCATCATGTTCAATGTAGTGAATAAATGTGAATATAGAGATGGTGTGTTTACGACCAGATTTACTAAAGAGATGAAACCTCATATCTATAACCTGAAAAAAGACTATACCCGTATGAGTCTTGATGTATTGTGCTCTTTTAAATCCCTGTTTACAACCCGTGTTTACGAAATCCTGAGAACCCAGTATTATCGTTTTGACAGGGAACAGTGTGACCAGCTGATCGTACCGAGACCGCCGAAGAATCCATACACGATCGCAGAGCTTAAATTTACACTGAATGTAGTTGATGCAAATGCATCTAAAGCAGTAAAACGTCTTGTTGAGCAGGGACGTTTTGAAGAAGCGCTTGCAGAGATTAAGGATGCACCGTTTGAGGACTGGCGTAATTTCCGTAGAAAAGTACTTGAAGTTGCGAAAAAAGAGCTGGAAGAATCCGAGTATTCCGAGATCTGCTTTGATTATGAACCGGTTAAAAGCGGGAAGGGCGGAAAGGTTACAGGAATCCGTTTCTTTGTGAAGAAGAATCCGAAGTGTATCCATCATTCAGACCTTCAGCGTATGCCATCCGGAGAAGAAGAGGGCGAAGAGATTGCGCCAAATGTACTGGCTGCAAAGAAAACTCCGGTTAATGAAAAACTGATTTTAGAAGTTGCTGATATTTTTGGAAATGAACCGATCACGATCCAGGAGATCAAGGTGCTGCTTCAGGTATCCGATAACCAGCCGGATGTGATCCGGAAAGCTTTTAAGCTGTCACAGGAGCAGGCATACATCAATAATCTGGTTGGATGGCTCAGAAAATGTATCGAAGAAAAGTGGTATGAGAACGAAAAAGTATCCAAGTTCAAAGGAAAGACGCTGGAAGAAGCGCAGATGACGCTGGATCTTTATCAGGAATACATAGAAGAGCGCGAGAAAGTAAAAAAAGAGTAGGGTATTTTTTGCGAAAAGTAGAATTATTACCTGAATGGTACACAAGTTAAGTGGATATATGTGTCCCCGGGATGCTATTTGCAGAGAGGCAGGTAGCATCCCGGGGATTTTGTGTCTTATTTTATGGAAATTGGAAAAGCTAATTTTTGCTTTTTTGAACGAAATAAAAGTTTGCTAAAGTTAAATGATGGAGGAACCGAAGAAGAACATGGAAATAAGAAAACTATTAGATTTTTTAAAGACAGCGGAACAATTGAAATGTAATACCAGACACTCGTATACTTCTACAGGTCGGTTAGAAAGTGTGGCAGAGCACAGTTGGCGGCTGGCGTTGATGGCAATGCTGGTTGGAGATGAATTTCCGGAGCTGGATATGGATAAGGTGATAAAAATGTGCCTGATCCATGACATGGGTGAGGCGATCACCGGAGATATTCCGGCATTTGAAAAGACGGATAAAGACCGAAGGGTTGAGAATAAAAAGGTGGAGCAGCTGACGGATACACTTCCGGAACCGGTCCGTGCAGAATGGAAGACATTATTTGAAGAGATGGAAGCGATGGAGACACAGGAGGCGAGGCTTTATAAATCACTGGATAAGCTGGAGGCGCTGATCCAGCATAATGAGGCGGATATCTCGACATGGATTCCGTTGGAGTATGATCTTCAGATGACGTATGGGAATGAAGAATGTAAGTTTACGGAATATATCCAAAGGCTTCGGGATGAAGTGAGGAAAGATTCCAAGCGGAAGATTGAAGAAATTTAGTTATAAATCGGGGTAACAGGATTCGAACCTGCGACCTCACGGCCCCCAGCCGTGCGCTCTGACCAAGCTGAGCCATACCCCGAAGTGTTATTTCATTATAGTATAAATTATTTTAAATCTCAATCATTGTTTTGATGTGAAGAAATGCAGTTGACAGGTTTCTGGAAAGAGTTCAAAATAACGATATGCAAATATAAATGAGTAAGATGAGGAATAATTATGGAAAATTTAATTTTCAGTCTGAATGCAACGATTCCGATCTTTTTGATGATGTTACTTGGAATGTTATTCAGAAAACTGGGGTGGATGGATGAAGTCTTTGCGGCAAAGATGAACAAGTTTGTATTTTTGGTTCCGCTTCCGGTGTTGTTGTTTGAACAGCTGGCAACGGTGGATTTTTCGGAAGTATGGGATATTAAGTTTATTCTTTTTTGTTTTGTGGTGACGGCGATCAGTATTACGATATCAACTTTGATTTCAATGCTGTGGAAAGACCGGAGCATTAAAGGCGAATTTATACAGGCGACTTACCGGAGCAGTGCGGCGCTTCTTGGTATTGCGTTTATCCAGAATATTTACGGAACTGCGGGAATGGCGCCTCTGATGATCATAGGAAGTGTGCCACTTTATAATGTTATGGCGGTTGTGGTACTTTCATTGTTTAAACCGGGGAATAATTCTTTTGATAAGGCGCTGGTAAAGAAAACGCTGAAGGGGATTGTGACGAATCCGATCATTATTGGGATTGTGGCGGGATTTGTCTGGTCTGCGCTTAAGCTTCCGATGCCATTGATTTTACATAAGACGGTATCAAGTATCGGTGCGACAGCGACGCCGATGGGACTGATGTCGATGGGTGCAACATTTGAGATGAAAAAGGCAACATCGAAGATGAAGCCTACACTTGTTGCTGTGTTTATGAAGCTGGTTGGATTCTGTGCGATATTTCTGCCGGTGGCAGCGATGCTTGGATTTAGAAATGAGCAATTGATTGCGATTCTGGTGATGCTTGGATCCGCTACGACGGTCAGCTGTTTTGTTATGGCAAGGAATATGGGACATGAAGGGACGCTTAGTTCCGGGGTGATTATGATGACGACGTTGCTGAGTGCGTTTACGCTTACGATGTGGCTGGATGTGCTGAGATCGTTTGGGTTGGTGTAGAGTGGAAAAATTTTGACATATTTATGATTGAGTGATAGTATGAATATAGAAAAAGGGTGATACCGATAGACGGTTAGCCCGCTTAACTATTTAGAATATCAAAGATAGTCGCCTAGTTTGCAGACAGGGGCGGCTATTTTTGTGACTTATTATGATCTTTGCCGAATGTGTATCCGGCACAAAAGCAGCTGATGCCAAAGCTTGCAACTGCAATGAAATCCAAAATACTCATTAGCTTAGCCCTCCTTTCCAGTGGATTCCGTTTCAGGTTTCTATGTAATCAGAGGGGGAAGTCCACAGTCCCTCTGGTGAAGGACTAACCGCCTACCGTTATGGTAGCACCCGTGAGTTGAGTATAGCAGTATGCGGGGGAGGTTGCAATTGTGCAAAAGGGAGATTTTGGCGCGGAGAGGCGCGAAGGTGCTGGCGCTGTTCGCTTGGGAGATGGGTGCCAGGGGCGGGGAAGGCGCTGGCGCTGTTCCCCTTGGGAGGATGGTGCGAGGGGGCGGGGAAGGCGCTGGCGCTGTTCCCCTTGGATGGATGTGTGTTGTAGGTAAGAGGAGTTTGTGGGTCGAATGATTTAGGGGAGGAGCAGTGCACCACAGCTCGTGAACCTGGCGGTTCATTCGCTGTGCGAGCTATCGCTCTATCAAAATAAAATAACACCCAAATTTTCATGCGAGCATGAAATTTGGGTGTTTTTTTATTTTGGCACTGCTCTATCTGAGGACAAAGTACTGTTCATACCACAGTAGGAATGAATATACTGTATAAATCTTTCTATGATAATTTCCAACTTTATTCTTATGATCTTCCAGCCATTTCAGCAGTAAGTCCTGATTGAAGAATTCGGATACGAAGTCTTTCTGGAACATTTCTTTTACTTTATTATAGTATTTATCTTCCCGGAGCCATACTCTGAATGGTACGAGGAATCCGAGTTTTTTACGTTTTGCCCAGTCCATTGGGATGTGGGAGAGGGCGGAGATACGGAAGGCTTTTTTGGTTTCCATGCCGTCTACGCAGTATTTGCTGTCGATGCTGCGGGCGAGTTCCCAGACTTTTTTGTCGAGGTATGGTACACGCAGTTCGAGGGAGTGTGCCATGGTCATCTTATCTGCTTTGAGCAGGATGTCGTGTGGCAGCCACAGGTGCATATCGAGGAAGAGCTTTTTATGAAGGTCGTCCTGATCTTTTACCTGGTCGAAGTACGGTTTGGTTACGTCCTGGTAGCGCATCTTGCTCTTGTATGCAGGAGCGAGTACTTCATCTGCTTCTTCGTTGTCCATGATGAATGCCTGTCCGATGTAGGAATCTTCTACGGAAGTTGCATTTCTCTTGAGGAAGTTAAGTCCTCTTTTGTCTGGCTGGTGTTTTGCCCAGTCTCCGAGTTTTTTACGGATAGATGCCGGTACGATCTTGCGGTACATATCACCGGATTTGCTTGGGATATATGTCTCGTATCCACCGAACATCTCATCTGCACCTTCTCCACTTAAGACTACTTTTACATCTTTGGCTGCGAGCTGTGACAGATAGTACAGCGGTACAGCGGAAAGGTTGGCATGTGGTTCATCGGAATGATACTGAACCTCCGGCAGAGCATCGAAGAATTCGTCAGAAGAGATTTCTTTCTTTGCATTGCTCATATGAAGGATATCGCACAGATCCTTGGAGAAGGTTGTCTCATCGAATCCGCCGACTTCAAATCCTACGGAATAGGTCTTCATCGGTTTTACAGTAGATGCGATGTAGCTTGAATCAACACCACCTGAAAGGAAGGATCCTACTTCTACATCAGCAATCTGATGGTAATCAACAGAATCCTGAATTGTCTCACCGATGAGTTTTACTGTCTCGTCAAAGCTGCGGTCTTTCTTTGCATAAGTCGGATCGAAGTATTTTGTTTTCTTAAGTTCTTTTCCATCATAAGTGAAGTATGTTCCCGGTTCCAGTTTGAATACACCTTTGAACATGGTCTCAAGGAGTGGAGTGTACTGGAAGATCAGGTACATCTTGAGGGCATCTTTGTTGACCTCTTTATGGAAATGTGGGTGAGCCAGGAAGGACTTGATCTCAGAACCAAATAAAAGGCTTCCATTCATCTGTGCATAGTAGAATGGTTTGATTCCGAAGTAGTCTCTTGCTCCGAATAAGTTGTGAGTTTCTTTATCGTAAATTACAAATGCGAACATTCCGCGGAGCATAGAAGCAATTTTTTCTCCGTAGGTCTTGTATCCCTGAAGAATAACTTCTGTGTCGGAGTTTGTCCGGAACTGACATCCGTGTTTCTCAATCAGTTCTTTACGGATCTCCTGATAGTTGTAAATTTCTCCGTTAAAAATAATGACATGTTTGCCATCTGCACTGTGAATCGGCTGAGATCCGCCTTCAAGGTCGATGATACTCAGACGGCGGAAGCCAAGGGCTACATAGTCATCAACAAAGCTTCCCTTGCTGTCAGGTCCGCGGTGGGCAATGCGTTCACCCATCTGGTCGATGACTTCTTCTCTATTAAAATCGCCGGCGCCATAATAGCCTGCAAATCCACACATAAATTGCACATCCTTTCTGAATTGATACATATTAAAAATATTATAGTAACTTAATTTTGCCTGTAGATTTATTTATTATACCATAGTCTATATAAGATTAACAAGGGATAAAAAACCGGAAAGGAATATCCAATAAAATCAGTAGGATATTCCTTGCATATTTTTTACAGGTGTTATATAGTGAAAAATGCAGATAAATGCGGAAAAGCCGGCAAAGAAAAGAGGAATCCGGGAAATGGAAAAGGTAAAAACTTTCCTGGCAGATATATCTGATCTGCTTGATGAGAAAAATTATCAAAAAATTTATGAAAAAGTTCCGGTGTTCCGACAGGAAAAAGCAGACCGGCTAAAGCACAGGGAGGATCAGGCTCAAAGCGTGGGTGCATGGTATCTTTGGATGAAGATACAGGAGAGACACCAGATACCGAAGGATGCAGGGCAGTCCTTTAATTTATCACATTCGGGGAAATATGTTCTGTGCAGCGCAGGCGTATCCGGAGAGCGGGTAGGCTGTGACATCGAATGTATGCGAAAATATCATGAAAGGCTGGCAGAAAAATATTTTTGTTCTTCTGAATATGAGAGGATCCGGAATGCAGATGAAGCAGAGCAGACGGAAATGTTCTACCGTTACTGGGTTTTAAAAGAAAGCTTTTTAAAAGCGACGCGCAAAGGCCTTGTGATGGGATTGAATACCAGCGAGATCAGGATTCCGAAGCAGGGAGATCCGGTTTTTTTAAGGCAGCCGGAAGAAATCCGGGAAACTTATTATTTAAAAGAATATCAGACAGATGGAGCAAGGATTGCGGTCTGCTCAACGAATCCGAATTTTGACGAAAATATTTTGGATATGACAGATATTTACAAAAGAGAAATGATTGTGGAACTTAAAGATTGAAAATAAGCCAATGAAACAAGAAGTGGATTGGTTAAGAGTTTACAGGTATTTTATGAGAGAAGAAGGAGAAGAAGATGCTTACACAATTTTCGAGAACAGAACTGCTTCTTGGCAAAGAGGCGATGGATAAACTGAAGAATTCAAGAGTTGCCGTATTTGGAATCGGCGGAGTCGGCGGTTATGTGTGCGAGGCACTGGTGCGAAGCGGAGTCGGTGCATTTGACCTGATCGATGATGACAAGGTATGTCTTACCAACTTAAACCGTCAGATCATTGCAACCAGAAAGACCGTTGGAAAATACAAAACAGATGTTATGAAGGAGAGAATGCTGGAGATTAATCCGGACGTGGATGTGCGAATCCACAAATGCTTCTTCCTTCCGGAAAATGCAGATGAATTTCCGTTTGATGAGTATGATTATGTAGTTGATGCAGTTGATACTGTGACTGCAAAGATTGAGCTTGTCATGAAATCGCAGGCAATGAATGTGCCGATCATCAGCAGTATGGGAGCCGGAAACAAGCTGGATGCAAGTGCATTTAAAGTGGCTGATATCTATAAGACACAGATGTGTCCACTTGCAAAAGTTATGCGCCGGGAGTTAAAGAAGCGTCATGTTAAGAAGCTGAAAGTTGTTTATTCAGAAGAGAAACCGACCAGACCGATCGAGGATATGTCGATCAGCTGCAGAAACCACTGCATCTGTCCGCCGGGAGCAAAGCATAAATGTACGGAGAGAAGAGATATTCCGGGAAGTGTGGCATTTGTGCCATCTGTAGTCGGATTGATTATCGCAGGGGAAGTAGTGAAGGACCTCTGTGCAAAATAAAAATAAAATCGCGGGCGCCCCTGCGGGGCGCATATCAAAGCCAGGCGTTTGCTGTCAGAACTTGCAGCAAACGTCTGGCTTTTTTGTTTTATTCTTTTTTCACAGATTCCCACTAATTTACACACATTTTACTTTTATAATTTCCCTGTAATCATTTAATAAGAGCGAGGGAGGCAGTATGGCAGAGCAAAATGTATTTAAACGGATTGAAAAGAAATATCAACTAAGCCGTGAGCAGTGTGAAGCTTTTCTTGAAAAAGCCGGGAACAGGATCTGTATGGATGAATATGGACTTCATACAATCCACAATATTTACTACGATACAGATAACTACAGGTTGATCCGCAATTCTCTGGAAAAACCGAAATATAAAGAGAAGTTTCGCATTCGTGGTTACGGAGAAGTGAATGAAAACAGCCGGATTTTTTTGGAAATCAAAAAAATATAAGGGCATTGTATACAAACGAAGGCTGGCGCTTCCGGCAGATCAGGCAAAGGCTTATCTCGAAGAAGGAAGAAAGCCTGAGGAGCAGAACCAGATCTTCCGGAAAATCGATTATTTTATAAAGTTCTACCATCCGGTTCCAAGAGTCTATCTGGCTTATGACAGGAGAGGCTATTATGGTATAACAGATTCGGGACTCCGTCTGACGATCGACCAGAATATCCGCAGCAGATACAACGGCAGAGAGTGGGACAAATAAAGAGCAGACAGATGATTCCAGACCGGATCCGGGAAATGGTCCGGGAGGCGGACAGCAGCCAGGACAAATGAGCGGCGGAATGGAGGCTGAAGACCAGGGTGCAACGCTCACGATTAATGGTGGTAACCTTTATGTAAATGCAAATGGTGACGGGTTAGATGCCAACGGAGATATTCTGATCACCGGCGGGAATCTGACGTTGCATGGACCGGAAGATGGAGGCAATGGAACGCTGGATTATGCATCCGAGTGTAAGATTACCGGAGGAACCTTTGCAGCAGTAGGAAGCAACGGTATGATCCAGAATCCAAGTGAAGATTCCGAGCAGCCAGTTATCTGTCAGAGTCTGGATTCACAGGTAGAAAGTGGAACTGTGATTTCCGTAAAAGATGAGGAGGGCAATGTGATCACAGAGATCAAAATCGAGAAAAATGTGCAGTGGTATGCATTCTCTTCTTCGAAATTAAAGGTCGGAAAAACCTATACAATCTGTATCGGAGATCAGGAAACAGAGGTGACTCTGGAGAGTAATTATACAGAGCTTTAAACTTAAAAAATTCTAAACTTGTCGGAAAAGACTGTTTTCTCATGAAGAAATATGTTAAAGTAAGGCTGAAATATGCGTAAAAAGGAACAAACATTAACGAGATGTCGTTTAAGGAAGGAAGAACCATAGACATATGATGAGAGAAGACAGGAAAAGAGCGGAGCAGCGCCAGAAAAAAATGGCGAGGCGCAAGCGGGAAGTACGAAGGATGAAAAGAAAGCTATATAAGGCAGGCATTCTTGCAGCAGCCGGAATTATAGTTTTAGCTGTGATCCTGATGCTTTGTGGAAGCGGCAGTGCAAAGAAATCTGCAAAAAAGACATCCTCTGCCAAGACAAAGACGGAGACAAGTGAAGAGACAGAAACAAAGACACCAGAAGAGATAGAAGCGGAGAAAGTTCAGGAGGTGCTGGATTCTGACCAGTATAAAGACCAGCTGGGCGAATTATATAAGAAAAACCCGGAGACGAAGGAAATCATTTTGAACAGAGAAAAGTATTCCGATGATTTGCTGACATGGCTGTTTGATCATCAGGAAGCACTGCAGTGGGTGATTGATTATCCGGAACAGTCAGCAAGATCAGAGGAAGAACTCAGTTCACAGGGACTTCAGGCAGTTGATCTGAAAGATTACAGAATCCAGAACCATATTCCGGTATATTTCCAGTGGAGCGAAGTATGGGGATATGCATCTTATGGTTCCGAGAATATCGGAATGGGTGGATGCGGACCGACCAGCCTTTCCATGGTGGCGACAGGACTTACGGGTAATACTTCATTTACACCGAAGTATGTGGCAGATATGAGTGTAAATATGGGATATTATGTAGACGATGTTGGAACGGACTGGACACTTATGACTGCAGGAGCTTCAGAGCTTGGAATAAACTCTGCGCAGCTTACCAACTGGTCAGAAGACACTCTCAAATCCGAGCTTTCGGCAGGACATCCGATCATCTGCAGTATGGGACCGGGGGATTTTACAAACCAGGGACATTTTATCGTCCTTTCCGGGCTGACAGAGGATGGGCATGTACTGGTCAATGATCCGAACAGTAAGATCAACAGCCGTAAGAAATGGGATCTGAATACAATTATAAATCAGATGAATGCAGCGTGGTCATTCTGGGTATAAAAATTTGGGAAAAGTGCAGGAGAATTGGAGAAATTCCCTTGCGCTTTTTCTTTATTTATGATATAAATAGATATTGTCGAGAGACAAAATGGGTGGATTCCCGAGTGGCCAAAGGGGACAGACTGTAAATCTGCTGCAATTTGCTTCGGTGGTTCGAATCCACCTCCGCCCATTGATGCGAGGTTGAAAAGACAGTGCAGAGCGCGTATGCTTTTCGCGGAAACCGTTTGAGCATCTCTTGCCGTAGTGGCGGAACTGGCAGACGCCCGGGACTTAAAATCCCGTGGGTAGTGATACCCGTACCGGTTCGATTCCGGTCTACGGCAGTGTTTGAAAAGCAGGAGAAACGTTGAATTTACAGCATTTCTCCTGCTTTTTGTTTAACCGGGATTCTGTTAAATACACACATATATTGTGAGTTGAACAGCGTCAGGTGAGATGCCGGAGATATGGAAGATAGGCAGGGAGAAATCCAGTGGAATGGAGAGAATACCAGATATTTTCGAAGTGAACCGGAATTGCTCCGTCTGATACAATCCGTATTTGCCGGCGTAGAGGCAGAAAAGTAGATACAGAAAGGAATGGAGGCATAAAAATGGGAGCATATCAACTGAAAAATGAAGAACTTACACTGACTGTTATTTCAGCAGGCGCAGAAATGAAATCGCTAAAAGACAATAAGACAGAGCAGGAATATCTGTGGCAGGCAGATCCGGAATTTTGGGGAAGAACGTCACCGGTTCTTTTCCCGATTGTAGGAAATTATGCGCAGAAGCAGTCGGTATACGAAGGAAAGACATATACGCTGTCACAGCATGGTTTTGCAAGAGATATGGAATTTGATCTGGAGAGTCAGACAGAAAATGAAATCTGGTTTATGCTCAAAGATATAGAAACGACATTGGAAAAATATCCATTTCATTTTATCCTGAAAGTAGGATACAGACTTTCCGGACGTCAGGTGGAAATAATGTGGAAAGTAGAAAATACAAATGATAAGAAGATGTATTTTTCGATCGGAGGGCATCCGGCATTTAACTGCCCTTTGAAAGAAGGAGAAAAGCAGGAGGATTATCAGCTGGTATTTGATACAGAAGGACCGCTCACGAGTAGCATCCTGAATGAAGAAGGTGCACTTTGTCCACGGACAAAAGTCTTAAATCTTTCCGGGAAATGTCTGAAGCTTGAGGAACATTTATTTGATGAGGATGCACTTATTATTGAAAATCATCAGGCACAGAGGGCAGGACTGGTGGATCCTTCGGGAAAGGTATATTTGGAAATAGAATTTGATGCACCGCTTTTTGGAATCTGGTCTCCGGCGAAAAAACATGCGCCATTTGTATGTATTGAGCCATGGTATGGAAGAAGTGACAGAGAAGATTTTGACCATACACTGGAAAAGCGTGAGTGGGGAAATGAACTGGAACCGGGAGCAGTTTTTGAAAAGAGCTACAAGATTCTGGTAAAATAGCCAAGAGGGTTGCGTTTCAAAGCCCAGACTGATACAATGGAAAAAATACATGGAATTATAAAAAGGAAGAGGAGAACATAAGATGAACTTTTTGGAAGAACGTATTGTCAAAGATGGAATCGTGAAAGAAGGAAATGTTCTTAAAGTGGACAGTTTTCTGAATCATCAGATGGATATTGAATTATTTGACCAGATCGGAGCGGAATTCAAGAAGAGATTTGCAGATAAGAATATCAACAAGATCCTGACAATCGAAGCTTCTGGTATCGGGATTGCCTGTATTGTAGCCCAGCATTTTCATGTGCCGGTTGTATTTGCGAAAAAGACACAGAGCATCAATCTGGAAGGGGAGATGTATGTAGCAGAAGTCGAATCATTTACCCACAAATGCAAGAACCAGGTAATTGTGGCAAAGAAATTCCTTTCAGAGGAAGATAATGTGCTCATTATTGATGATTTCCTTGCGAATGGATGTGCGCTGCAGGGGCTGATTCAGCTGGTTACAGAGGCAGGTGCAACTGTAGAGGGAATTGGAATTGTGATCGAAAAAGGATTCCAGTCTGGCGGAAGAATCATCCGCAACCTGGGTTATCCGTTGGAATCACTTGCGATTGTAGAAGCTATGAACAGTGAGACGGGTGAGATCACTTTCAGAGAGCAGTAAAAAGTGCAAAAAGACGCATATGCCTGAACAAAAATTTTGTCGGGCATATGCGTCTTTTGCGTATATGATGAGCTAAGTGCAGATTTGTATTTTCACAGGGATCTGCATTTTTGATATACAAAAAGAGAGTGATATTTGTTTTAGCTGATCCACGAGCGGTTATAGAAAAACATGGCAAGTGAAGAGCGAAAGATAACAATATATCCAATCACGCTGAGCAGGTTTAGTCATTTTGCTCCATCCATTCATTTAAAAGCCTGCAATAGCGGTCGGTATCTTCAATGAAGCATACATGACGGCAGTCATCAAAAAGTTCCCAGCGTGAATTCGGGATACTGTCATACATGGTCTTTGCAACCAGTGGAGTGCAAAGATCGTTGGCTCCATTGATGATAAGTGCCGGCTCTTTGATATTTTTCAGTTTGTCACGGTACTCATAGTTGCCGAGATTTCCGATTGGCGTGTATTCATTTGGTCCCCACGCGGTGATATAAGAGTCTGTTCCAATTTTTTTTGGACGGCGCAGGCATTCAGGATCGGTGTCTTTTGGTACGCCGGCGGCATGAAGAAGCATAAAGCGTTCATTGGCTGCGAGATATGCCGGATCGTCAAAATTGCCGGTTGCTTCAGCTTTGGCAATGGCGTCCTGATCTTCCTGGGACATGAATTTGATCATCCGGTGTTGTTCCTGGGCCCACAATTTGGCAGATGGGTGGGTGCTGGAAAGAATAACGGATTTGATCCCTTCTGGTTTGTGATCGCATAAGTATTCGATTGAGAGCATTCCGCCCCAGGACTGTCCGAGAAGATGAAGTTCATCAAGTCCGAGATACTTTCTGAGTTCGATCAGTTCATTCATCCATGTTTTAGAACACCAGAGTTCTGAATGTCCTTCTACATAGGAATTACCGCAGCCGAGCTGGTCGTAGGAAATAATTGCACGACCTTCATCAGCAAGCTGGTCAAGTACTTCAAAGTAGTTATGTGTAGAACCAGGTCCTCCGTGAAGCAGAATGAGTGGTTTTTTATTGCCGGAGCATTCGCCTGCAATACGGTAGTAGGTTTTGTATCCAAGATAAGGCATGTAGCCTTCTGTAATTTTCATATTTAATCCCTCCTATCAGTACACTGAGTCTCTTCATTATAACATCAGAATGAAGTAAGAGAAAGAAAAAGTGGAAAAATAAAAAAAATTAAAAAAACAAAAAAGTTGTTGACAAACAGTTGAATGATGAATATAATAATAAGAGTCACGCGGGTGTAGTTCAATGGTAGAACACCAGCCTTCCAAGCTGGATACGTGGGTTCGATTCCCATCACCCGCTTTTGTTATGTTTTAAATCAGGAGCCCGGTCGCCAAAGTGGTGACCGGGCTCTTGATTTATAGAGAAAAATTTAGTCATTTTCGACTGGTACGTTAAAATGTCGGCTCGATTATAAGGGTAAACATTTCGTTCACCCCTTGCGTCCTGCTGCCAGATATGCTATATTCAAGACACAAAGAGGGAAACCGCAAGCGGCTACCCCCCCCCAATTGTATAGTTGACTGTTATTTATGAACAGCCGTCACTATTTGCGGTAGTGGCGGCTATTTTCGTTTACCCTTGAAAATCTCATGTTGCCTTGTCTGCTGTCATCATGGTAAGATACAGACAGGGAAACCAAAGCCAGGCGGCTACCCTCTGTTACGGAGGGATAAAAAACACCCTCCAGACGAAAGAAAGGAGGGCGATACGATGGTTACATATTCTGATCTGATTCAGTTTAGTATATTCATTGTTGCCCTTGTAGGTCTTTGTTATGAGATTTTCAAGGGTAAAAGAAAATAGCCGCCAACTACTGGGAATAGTTGACGACTGATATTAGTAATAGTTGACACTATTTGCGGGTAGCCGCTTGCGGTTTCCCTCTTTCTGTCTTAAATATAGCATATCTGGCAGCAGGACGCAAGGGGTGAACGAAATGTTTACCAGTGTTCAAGCCTATAGAAATAATTAGGATCTGACTATTTCTCAGAATCACGTGCTATTCTTTCATCTACAGCTTTTTTGATATATCCGTTGACTGATTCACCGGCTAGTTGTGCCGCTTCTGCAATAATTTCTTTTTGTCCTTTAGGGAATGTAACGTTTATCCGGGAGTTTATATCGGTAAAATTGTAAGGCTGTTTTGGCGATTTGGTACTTTTTTGGTACTTACCTTGATTTTTCATCCCCACCATGCTATACTAACACCCGTTACTAAAATCCCTAAAAACCAAGGTCTTACAAGGGTTTCGCCGATTCCCGGCGTAAGGTCATATACTTACAGTATATGCCTTCCGCGGCATTCGTCAGATGTCCATGCAAGCATGGCCGCCAGACTCATTGCTGCGCGAAAATGAATCGTGTGTTCGTGACCTTCCACACGTAAAACAAAACTAGAGGAGAGAATTTCATATGAAGAACAAGAATGTAGCATTTATGACTCAGGCAGCGATGATCGCTGCAATCTACGTGGTGCTTACTTATGTATTTGCACCATTTTCATTCGGAGAAGTACAGATTCGTATTGCAGAAGCACTTACGATCCTTCCGGTATTTACACCGGCAGCGATTCCGGGACTTTTCGTTGGATGTATTGTTGGAAACATTCTCGGAGGAGCAATCCTGCCGGATATCATTTTCGGAAGCATTGCAACTTTGATCGGAGCATTTTTCACTTATCAGCTTCGTAACAAAAACCGTTTCCTTGCACCGTTACCACCGATTATTGCTAACACAGTGATCGTTCCGTTTGTACTTCGTTACGGATATGGAGTAGAACTTCCGATTCCGTTTATGATGCTGACAGTTGGTGTCGGAGAAGTTGTCGGATGTGGTGTGCTTGGATTAGTCCTTTATACTGCATTGAATCGTTATAGAAATGTAATTTTTAAAACAGCATAAGAAGATGTAAAAAGAGGGCAGACTGAAAAGCTATTCAGCCTGTCCTCTTTTTATACTATTGTCGTGTATACAATCGTAGAATTTTACAAATTTGAGTGGAGATATATTTATGGAAAAGTGGATATGAATCTTCTATAATATAAAAAGAGAAACTGTAACCAGATGAAAGTTTGACAGTAAGGGAAAAAGGGAGAAATATGAAATATACAGTTGTTGTTGCTGATGATGAGGAGGAAATCCGCAGAAGTCTTGTTCGCAGGGTAAAGTGGGAAGAGATTGGTTTTGAAGTAGTCGGGGAAGCTGAAAATGGTGCAGACGCGCTGGAACTGGTTGAAAAGCTGGAACCAGATCTGCTCCTTACCGATATTAAGATGCCATTTTTATCGGGGATTGAGCTGGCACGGGCGGTCAGGGAAGTTCGTCCGATGGTACAGATCGCATTTTTAAGTGGATTTGATGATTTTACCTATGCGCAGCAGGCAATTCAATATAATATTGTAAGCTATATGCTGAAGCCGATTTCAGCAAAAGAGATCGAGGCGGAACTGATAAAGATTAAAAAATCCATGGATCAGCGTGTGGAAGAATTTACAAAAGAAAGAAAAGAGAGGCTGGACAGCCGCAAGACGGAATTTCTTATTCCGCTTTTGCTCGACAGTTTTCAGAATGAACGGGTGTCCGAAGAGACACTTCTTGAGCGGGCAGAGGCATGTGAGCTGATCCGTAATCCAAAGCCTGATAATATGCAGTACGTGGTGCTTGTAACCGGAATCCGTGATGCAAATGGAAAGGATCAGACAAGCTATAGCAGTGTAAATGCAGTTGATATGATCCTGAAAAAATATGTTCATTATATAAGCTGCCATCTGGAAGGAAGAGTGGTATCGCTGATCGCGACGACTCCGGGAGGCATGGGTAAATATTTACATATTATTGTAGAAGAAATTGTCCAGAGTGTGGAGCGTATTATGGGATATTGCTGTCAGGTCGGGGTAAGCAGGAGTGTGAATACTCTTGGAAAATGCAGAGAGAGCTATCTGGAGGCAATGAATGCGCTCAGTTATTCCAGAAAGGATAAAAGCAGTGTCTATTTCATTTCCGATGCAGAGCACGGATCGGGATTGGAACAGGGAGAAATACAGGAAATTACAGCAACGATGGAGAATTTTTTACGTGGTGGAATGGCAGAGGATCTGGAGATTTATCTGGATGATCTGGAAAAGAAACTGCGAAATGGAGGCAAGAATACACTGGTACTTAGTACGATACTTCTGACCGAGATCGGGGCGGCAGTATATAAGGTTATTTATATGGCAATCGGGGAATGTGGTGTAGAAGTTCTTCAGAAAAAATATTCCATGCAGCAGATGCGTGAAATGGAACGTATGGCAGAGAATTTTCAGATCATAAAAAGGCTGTGTATGGAGGCTAAAAAAATGCTTATGGATCAGAGAAAGAAGAGCAGTGAGGTGATCTGCGAGCAGGCAGTGCAGATCATACAGGACCGCTATGCCCAGCAGGATCTGTCTGTTATGATCATCAGTGAAGAGATCGGAGTGTCGCCGAATTATCTCAGCAGTCTGATAAAAAAGACGACAGGCAGTTCACTGGTTGAGATCCTGACGAAAAAACGAATTGAAAAGGCAATGGAGCTTCTGCAGTGTACAGGTATGAAGATCGGTGAGATTACAGAGTTGTGTGGCTATAAGGATCAGTATTATTTCAGCCACTGCTTTAAAAAGCTGACGGGAGTATCACCGAACAAATACAGGAGGGAACATGAACAGGCGTAAAAAAGAAGCAGATCAGCACAAGGGATGGAATATATCTATTTCCGGTGTGTTTATTGCAATGGTAATGGGAATCGTCCTGATTTCGGTAGTGGCTGCAACGCTTATTTTTGTTCAGATTTACCGGAATGCAATGGAGCAAAGCGCAGTGACGAGCAGTTCCCAGAGCTGTGAACAGGTACAGAATACGGTTGAGAATTATACACAGGATATGCGGATCATACTGGAACGGATCGTGGCGAGAATGCGTCATGAGAATAATCATTCTGAGGAATATATCCAGAATCTGGTAAATATCCGTTCCGATGTAGTAGCGGTAACAATTTGTGGCGAAGATGGGGAGCTTCTGCGTTACTGGAACAGAGGGCAGAAGCTGAAAGAGAATTATCGTATTGTTCAGAGTACCGAAATGGAAGATGACGATGGCAGGCTGCATATAACCAAACCATATGTGGAATCTTTGTTTGAGGGATATTATCCATGGGTTGTAACCGTTTACCAGAAGATTCAGAAAGAAGACGGAACCAGTATACAGGTAAATATTGACATCCGTTTTTCTGACATTGCCAATTATGTTGATGATGTAGGAATCGGGCAGCACGGCTATGCCTATATTGCGGACAAAAAAGGCAATCTGATCTATCATCCACAGCAGCAGCTCATTTATTCCGGGTTAAAAGAAGAGAAGGGAATGGATTTAAAAGAAGGGACACATATTCAGGAACAGGTGATCTATACTGTGAAAAATCTCGAGAACTGTGACTGGAAAATTGTAGGTGTCTGCTATGTAGATGAAATGATTACGGAGAAGGTAAGCAGTGCGGTATCCAGACTTCTGATCGTTCTGTGTCTGGTTATGGGAGCAGTATTTCTTCTCGGATGGGCTTTTTCAGAACTGTTCTCAGCACCGGTAAGGCAGCTTGCCGATGATATGCACCGGTTTGAAAAAAATGCGGAAAATTTTGTATTTGAGCCGATGGCGGGAACTACAGAGATCACGACTTTATCCAACTCGTTTGAACACATGGTTGCGAAGATCCAGAAGCTGATGGAGCAGGTCAGACAGGAAGAAATCACACTGCGGAAAACAGAGCTTAAAGCGCTTCAGGCGCAGATCAATCCACATTTCCTGTATAATACACTGGATGCGATTGCATGGATGTGTGAAGACGGGAAAAATGAAGATGCAGAAGAGATGGTTACGGCACTTGCAAGGCTGTTCCGTATCAGTATCAGTAAAGGGCATGAGCTGATTCCGATCGAAAAAGAAGTGGAACATGCAAAGAGTTATCTGAAGATTGAAAATTATCGGTATAAGAACAAATTTACCTATTCATTTGAGGTGGAAGAGTCGTGTCTTTCGTATCTTTGTAACAAAATTACTTTGCAGCCAATTATCGAGAATGCAATTTATCATGGTGTAAAGCAGATGATCGATGAGGGTGAGATATGGATCCGTATTTTTGAGGACGGAGAAGATATTATTTTCCAGGTGGAGGATAATGGAATCGGTATGACGGAAGAACAGTGTCAGGAGATTCTGCGCAAAGAGCTGGGAGACCGTACCGGAATCGGAATCAAGAACGTAAATGACCGGATCAAGATTTATTTTGGAAGCAATTATGGACTGAATATCACAAGTGAGCTGGATGAAGGAACCTGTGTGACGATTCGTATGCCGAAGGTCAGGGAGGAAGAATATGAGAAAAAGTAGAAGAAAACCATTTATTGCAATTGGTGCAGGTGTAATCCTACTTGCAATTCTGTTTTTTGTCCTGACGGGTGACGGACTCTGGGAAGGAAGAGAAGGCAGTACAAATAGTGTCATCGAGAAGAAAAAAGTAGTATTTCTGACAAAATCCATGGATTCTTCTTTCTGGCAGTCCGCATATGCGGGAGCCGGTGCGGCAAGTGCGGAATATAATCTGGATCTGGTGTGCGAAGGACCGGATGGAGACGGTGAGGAAGATTATGAGGCGCAGAATGAAATGATAGACCGGGCAATCCGGGAACAGGTAGATGCACTTCTGTTTTCTGCCATTGATTTTGAAAAGAATGCGGAAGCAATCGACCGCGCGGCAAAGGCAGGAATCAGGATTGTGGTTGTGGACAGCCCAGTAAACAGTAAGGCTGTGGAATGCTATATTGGTACAGACAATTATGAAGCCGGATGTATGGCAGGGAAAGAAGTGCTTGGTAATCAGGCGGAAAATCTGAATATCGGGATCGTAAATTTTGATAAGAGTACGGAGAACGGGCAGCTTCGTGAAGAGGGGTTCCGGGATACGGTTCTCAAGGATGACCGGGCAAATATTACGGCGTCCATCAATGTAAAGTCTACGATCACAGATGCAAGAGAGGGCACCGAGAGGATGTTGCTTGACAATCCGCAGATCAATGTGATCGTGACATTTAATGAATGGACAACACTTGGAGTCGGTGATGCGGTAGAAGCGCTTGAAGCCGGAGAGCGGACGCAGGTTGTTGCGTTTGACAGTAACGTAAAATCCATTGGAATGCTGGAAAAAGGAAATGTAGATGCGCTGATCGTCCAGAACCCATATGCGATGGGATACCTGGGGATTGAGCAGATCAATACACTGCTGAATGGACAGAAGCCGGAAAAGAAGGAGACGGCAACCAGCAGTATTCTGGTGACAAGAGAAAATATGTATGATGATAAGAGCCAGAAGGCGTTATTTTCATTTGAAGAAAAGTAACGGGCAGAATGTTCGTAGCTGTTAGGAAGTATAGAAGCTGTAGTCTGAAAAATATTTGGGCTGCAGCTTTTTCATTTCATAGGAAATTCCAAAAGAATTTCCTATGAAATAAAAGGCACTGCGTGCCGGAGATGCGCACTCGCACGAAGATGAAGAATGTCGCAAGCGGTCTACGCTCCGCTTCGGTCGTTGCTTAACGAGCGCCACTGGCGCTCAGCAACGCGCTCGGCGCGAGAATGTGCTGAGGCACATTCTTTCTTATGTTATATAGAGATAATAGGATTGTTCACGGATAAAGAAATCCACCAATGAAAGAAATATCAATAATCAATAGAGAGTATGAGTTTTACCAGAAAATACTTTGAAAAATTTCTTAAATTACCGAAAAGTATCGAAATAAAGAGATGTTTCCGGGAAACTTGTAATTCATGGGTGTCTGTGATATTCTGCATACACGCAGCTCACGTTCTGTAGAGCAGCAAAAGTATCTATTAACCAAAGCGTGTCTTATTTTCGGCAGCTCGTATCAGGGCAAATATCCGATGATAAAACAACAGGACGATAAAAGGATTTTGCTTTACATCTTATGGCCATATGATAAAATAATTTTATAAACAGATTACTGGCACATCTCCTTTTAATGTCTGATTTTAAACGAAAGAAAAGGAGAAATGTGTATGTCAGAAAACAAAATAATGGAAAATGAAACGCAGCAGGAAGATTTTATCATGCATCCAACGGTGGATTTTTGTTTCAAAGAACTGATGGCAAATCCGGAAGTCAGGAAAGGATTTATCGCAGCAGTTTTTGGAATCGATCCTGAGAAAATCGAGGAAACAAAACTTCTGCCGACAATTTTAGAACCAGAATATGCGGATGAAAAATATGGGATTCTGGATGTGCATGTGAGTATGAAAAGCGGGGAGCAGCTAGATTTGGAAATGCAGGTAGTTACAACTTTGTACTGGTTTCAGAGAACGGTATTTTATTTATCGAAAATGGTTACAGGTCAGATGAAAAAAGGTGACAGCTACAGCAAACTTCAGCCATGTATCCATATAGGGATACTGGATTATTGTTTTTTCAAGGATGATGACCGGTTTTATCACCATATTGGGTTATGCGATAAAGAGACAGGAGAAATTAGCACAAATTTATTGCAAATGCATATTTTTGAGTTGCCGAAATTACCACCGGAATCTCGGAATGAAACAGATCTTACGCATTGGATGCGTTTCTTCGGAGGAAAACGAAGGGAGGATTTTGTCAAGATGGCTGAAAAGGACAAATATATTGATGAAGCATATAAAGAGTTGGAGCAGTTGAGTGCGGATGAGAGGAAACGTCTGGAGTATGAGGCAAGAGAAAAAGCATTAAGAGATCATATGATGTTTGTGGAAAGTGCGCATGAAATGGCAAGACAGGCAGTAGAGAAAGAATTTGCAGAAGCAAGGCAGAAGTTTGAAGCAGAGAAGAACAACTTTGAAGCAGAGAAGAGTAACCTGGAAACAGAGAAGAACAACCTGGAAACCGAGAAGAATAATCTGGAAACAGAGAAGAACAACCTGGAAACCGAGAAGAATAATCTGGAAGCAGAGAAGAACAATCTGGAAACAGAGAGAAGCAATCTGGAATTAGAGAAAAGTAATCTTGCAGAGAAAAAACAAGACTTTGAAAATGAAAGGCGTAGCCTTGCAGAAGAAAAACAGGAATTAAAACAAGAGATAGCTGAGGCTGGTGATAACGGAATTCAGAGAATGGCGGAGCTTAATCAGCGACTGATAAAAGAAAATCGTATGGATGATCTGGTAAAAGCATCGGCAGACGAAGCTTACAGACAGCAGCTTTTTGAAGAATTAGGCATTTAAAACATTTATCGAAGGAATTAAGTAAAAATTCGCGACATACCAAAGTAAAAAATACTGCACCGAAGCTCCGGGGCAGTATTTTTTGCGCAAACGTTGAAATTCACAAACCTCTCGTAGTTTTTTACATGGGTATTATCTCCCCTTCTTGTTATACTCATATCATCAAGTAAACGTTATACAAGGAGGAACGAAATTATGAAAAGAAGAATTGTAGCAGCGATGCTCGCAGGTGTGATGGCACTGGGAATGCTTGCAGGATGCGGAGGATCCGGCAAGAGTGACAGCGATGGTGGAAGCAGCGATAAGAAATCTTCAGATGCCAATATCGCAGTATTCTATTATACCTATTCTGATACTTACATTGCATCTGTCCGTACAGCACTCGATGCAAAACTTGACGAGATGGGCGTTGAATATCAGGACTATGATGGAAACAGTAACCAGACAACACAGAACGAACAGATTGATACAGCAATCCAGACAGGTGCTACAGCACTGATCGTTAACATCGTTACATCCGGTTCTGTAGATGCTTCTTCACAGATCGTTGAAAAAGCAGAAGCAGCAGGAATCCCGGTTATCTTCTTTAACCGTGCAGTCGAAGATGACAAAACAGAAGGCGATGTACTTGGAAGCTATGACAAGTGTGCATTCGTAGGAACAGACGCTCCGGAAGCAGGACATATGCAGGGCGAAATGATCGGTAACTATGTAGTAGAACATTTTGATGAAATGGATCTCAACGGAGATGGAAAGATCTCTTACGCAATGTTCATGGGACAGCTCGGAAATGCAGAAGCTATTTACCGTACACAGTTTGCTGTAGAAGATGCAGACAAGATCATCACAGACGCTGGCAAACCGGCACTGGAATACTTTGATGCTTCTAACAGTGACAAATACCAGGTTGACCAGGATGGTAACTGGAGTGCAACAGCAGCAAACAACTATATGACAACCAACCTTTCCCAGTACAACGAAGGAAGCAATAACATGATCGAGCTTGTTATCTGCAACAACGACGGTATGGCAGAAGGCGCAATCTCTGCTCTGAATGATAAGGGATACAACCTTGGAACGGGCAAAGACGGAAAGATGATTCCGGTATTTGGTGTTGATGCTACAGATGCAGCAAAACAGCTGATCGGAGATGGCAAGATGACAGCAACTGTTAAACAGGATGCAGATGGTATGGCAGCTTGTATCGCAGACCTTGCTAAGAATGCAGCAGATGGAAAAGATCTGATGGATGGAACAGATTCTTACAATATTTCTGATAAAGTAAGCAACAAGATCTTCATTCCTTACCAGGAATACTCAGGAAAATAAAAATGTAAAAAATAAAGGTGGCGGCCAGGTGGTTGGCCAGCCACCTTTTCTAAAGTTGTGACGCAGCCGGATAGAACTGCATAGTGGCAGGTTCGACAGGTATGCGAGATTAGAAGATGAGAGACAGGAGGACAGCTATGAAACAGGATGTTTTACTGCAGATGACGGATATCTGTAAAGAATTTCCGGGCGTAAAAGCATTAGATCATGTGTCCCTGACAGTTAAAGCAGGCACTGTCCATGCACTGATGGGTGAGAATGGAGCCGGAAAGTCAACACTGATGAAATGCCTTTTCGGAATTTATGACAAAGACAGTGGCAAGATTGAGCTGGAGGGAAAAGAGATTAATTTCAAGAATTCGAAAGAAGCTCTTGAAAATGGAGTTGCAATGGTTCACCAGGAACTGAACCAGGCGCTCAAAAGAAACGTCATGGATAATCTCTGGCTCGGACGTTACCCGAAAGTGGGCGGCGTCATGGTAAATGAGAAAAAAATCTATGATGACACAAAAAAAGTATTTGAAGAATTGAAAATTGATGTAGATCCGAAAAGGATCATGAGTACGATGCCGGTATCACAGAGACAGATGGTAGAGATTGCAAAAGCAGTATCTGTGAATGCAAAAGTCATCGTATTTGATGAGCCGACTTCTTCCCTTACAGAGCAGGAAGTAGAGCATCTGTTTGATATCATTGAGATGCTGAAAAAGAGAGGATGCGGAATCATTTACATTTCACATAAAATGGCAGAGATCAAACGGATTTCAGATGAAATTACGATCATGCGTGACGGAACCTGGGTAGCAACCGAGAAAGCAGATGATCTGGAGATGGACGATATCATCCGCCTGATGGTTGGACGTGAGCTTACCAATCAGTTCCCGCCAAAGACAAATAAACCGGGCGACGTAGCGCTTGAAGTGGAACACCTTTCCGGAATGTATTCGATCCTGAATGATGTTTCTTTCAAAGCAAGAAAAGGAGAAATTCTTGGAATTGCCGGACTTGACGGAAGTGGACGTACAGAAACTCTGGAGACAATTTTTGGAATTGCAACCAGGAAATCAGGAACGATAAAACTTGACGGAAAACAAGTCAGCAATAAGAATGCACAGGATTCGATCAAGAACGGATTTGCACTTCTGACAGAAGAGAGAAGAGCAACCGGTATCTTCGGCATCCTGAACATTCGTGAAAATACCGTTATCTCCAGCTTAAAGAGACACAAAAAAGGATTTTATCTGAGTGAAAAATCCATGAAAGAAGATACGCAGAAATATATTGATGCGCTGCGGACAAAGACACCGTCGCAGGAGACAAAGATCCGTGCACTTTCCGGTGGAAACCAGCAGAAGGTTATCCTTGGAAGATGGCTTCTTACCGATCCGGAAGTACTGCTTCTGGATGAGCCGACAAGAGGAATCGATGTCGGTGCAAAGTATGAGATCTATCAGCTCATCATCGATCTTGCGAACCGCGGCAAAGTAGTTATTGTAGTTTCTTCAGAAATGCCGGAGCTTCTCGGAATCTGTGACCGTATCATGGTTATGTCCGGTGGAAGACTTGCCGGAGAGATTGACGCAGAAGAGGCAACACAGGAACTGATCATGACTTACGCAGCAAAGTATGTGTAATTTTCAAACAAAAAAGAAGGAGGCTTCCCAGATGAAAGCATTTGCAAATATAAAATCACGCTATGCAGAATACAAAGCACTGGATTCCGCAGATAAAGCAAAAGCGTGGAAAGAAGGACTTATCAATAATGCGATTTATCTTCTGATCATTATCGCAGTTATTTACACTTACACACAGAACAGCAGATTCCTGAGCGTGGCATCTATTGTTAACATTATCTCGCTGTCTGCAGCGAACATTCCGATCGCATGTGGTATTGCAGGAACGATCGTACTTACCGGTACAGACCTTTCAGCCGGACGTGTTGTAGGTCTTACAGCATGTATTTCTGCATCTCTTTTGCAGTCAGTAACTTATGCAACCAAAATTTTCCCGGATCTTCCGGTTCTTCCGATACCACTGGTTATTCTGATCGTAATCGTAGTCGGAGGTATTGTTGGATGGGTAAATGGATTCTTCGTAGCGAAATTCCACTTACATCCATTCATTGTAACACTGGCAACACAGCTGATCGTATACGGAATTCTTCTGATGTACATTATGCTGAACGGTAACAACGGACAGCCACTTTCCGGACTGGACAAATCCTTCAAGGATTTTGTAACAGGAAGTTTCTTAAAGATCCGTGGCGTTCCGATCCCGAACTATGTATGGTACGCCTGCGTCGTAGTTGTATTCATGTGGTTCATGTGGAATAAGACAACATTTGGAAAGAATATGTTCGCAGTTGGCTCCAACCCGGAAGCTGCCAATGTATCTGGTGTAAATGTTATGAGAACAACCATTCTGGTACATACACTTGCAGGATGTATGTATGGTATCACTGGATTCATTGAATCTGCACGTATCGGTTCCAACCAGGCAAATACAGGTCTGAACTACGAGTGTGATGCGATTGCTGCCTGTGTAATCGGTGGTGTATCTTTTGTAGGTGGTACCGGTAAGATCAGCGGCGTTGTTTTAGGGGTGTTCATTCTGAGAATCATCTTCGTTGCACTGCAGTTCCTGGCAGTAAGCCAGAATATGCAGTATGTGATCAAAGGTCTGATTATTCTGATCGCATGTGCAATTGATATGAGAAAATATCTGGTAAGAAAATAAAAAGAAAAGGCTGGGAAATGTTATGGACGAGAATAAGATGCCGGAGAATGACGGATGGAAGAAAAATGCAAGACTGGCGATTTATGCAATGGCTGGGTTTTATCTGCTGACACTGGCATACCAGATGTTCAGGGCGATTTCCACAAGTCATGGCAATGAGCAGCTGATTATGATTGTGGCGACGATTCTGTTTCTGATCGTAGGCGTTGGGTTGATCGGGTTTGGAACTATAAATGTCTACAAAAATATGAAAAAGAATCAGAGTACAGATAAAGATCGTAATGAGGAATAGCTCATAACAAGGATGTGACCTCAAAATCAAAAAGACAGGAGAGTAAAAATGCCCCCTGTCTTTTTGTGTCTATAAAGAGGAATAAAAACATTGGAGGAAAAGATGAAAACAAGAAAAAGGTATATCCGTGCCGGAGCTGCCTGCCTTGCGGCAATGCTCACGATACAGGGAATGACGCTGCCTGTGGCGGCGGGTGAAGAGGTGAAAGTAAGATCCAATTCACAGACACAGATGAGCTCAGATCCGGAAGCGGTTTATGTAAACAATTACGGAAAAGTAGCGGATCAGAGAACAGCCAATTTTGACAGTAACTGGAAATTCAATCTGGGAGATGTGGAAAATGCACAGACAGCAAATTTTGACGACTCGAAATGGCGTCAGGTTTCATTGCCGCATGACTACAGCATTGAACAGGATTATTCAAAATCTATGGAAGCAGAAAGTGGATATCTTCCAGGGGGAACAGGATGGTACCGCAAAAGCTTTACCATAGATAAAGCAGCAGAAGGCAAAGAAATCCGTATTGATTTTGGCGGCGTTTATATGAACGCATCTGTATGGGTAAATGGAGAAAAGCTTGGGACACATCCATATGGATATACATCATTTTCATTTGACATAACAGACTATGTGAAATACGGTGAGGAAAATACAATTGCAGTAAAGGTGGAGAACAAAACGCCTTCAAGCAGATGGTATTCCGGAAGTGGTATTTACAGAAGCGTAAATCTAACCATAACAGAAAAGGTTCATGTGGATCTTGGGGGGACGCAGATTACGACTGAGAACCTGAAAGCAGAACAGGATGGAACTGTCAATATGGATGTTCGCACACAGGTTGTGAATGATTCTGAAAATGAACAGACAGTAACCTTGACGCATACAGTATTTCCGAAAGGCGGCAATGAAAGTGAAGCGATCGGAACAGTGACAACCGAAGCCAAAACAGTTGCATCCGGAGAAAGTGATGAAATTGAAACAACACTTGCGGCACAAAGTCCGGCGCTCTGGAGTGTGGACAGTCCGAAACTTTATACCGTAAGAACAGAAGTAAAGCTTGGAGAAAATACAGTAGATGTTTACGATACGGAATATGGTTTCCGGTATTTTGATTTTGATAACAATACAGGATTTTCGTTGAACGGACAGAATACAAAGCTGAAAGGTGTATGTATGCATCATGATCAGGGAGCACTTGGTGCAAAGGCAAATGCCCGTGCAATCGCAAGACAGGTTGAAATCCTAAAGCAGATGGGATGCAACACCATCCGTGTGACACATAACCCGGCGGCAGAAGAACTGATCCAGGCATGCAATGAGCAGGGGATGCTGGTGATCGATGAAGCTTTTGACACCTGGCTTTATGCAAAAAACGGGAATAGCAATGATTATGCAAAATGGTTCAATCAGACAATAGACGGGGATAATCAGATTTTAGGCGCAGAGGATGGTATGACCTGGGCACAGTTTGACCTGACAGCAATGGTGAAGAGAGGATACAATGCACCGTCGATCATTATGTGGTCTCTTGGAAATGAGGTTATGGAAGGAATCAGCGGTGGCGTTTCCAATTATCCGGCAACTGCACAGAAGCTGGTGAACTGGGTAAAAGAGCTGGATGCAACAAGACCGATGACAACCGGAGATAACAAGCTGAAAGCCAACTGGAGTGAAGCAGAAAGCATTGGAAATACATTAAATGCAGCAGGCGGAACTGTTGGATTCAATTATTGTGCAGGCTGGCAGTATGACAACTGGCATAAATTGCATCCAGAATGGCTGATGTACGGTTCTGAGACTGCTTCTGCGATCAACAGCCGTGGAATCTATAATCGGATCAACGGTGGAAGCCAGACTTCCGACAAGCAGCTTACATCCTATGATAATTCTGCTGTAGGATGGGGCAGTGTAGCAAGTGATGCATGGTATACAACGATTACAAGAGATTACCTTGCAGGAGAATATGTCTGGACCGGATTTGATTATATCGGTGAGCCGACACCTTGGAATGGAACCGGAGCAGGATCCGTAGGAAGCTGGCCGGCACCGAAGAGCTCTTACTTTGGTATCGTGGATACCGCAGGCTTTGCGAAAGACAGCTATTACTTCTATCAAAGCCAGTGGAATGATCAGGTGCACACCTTACATGTACTTCCGGCATGGAATGAAAATGTAGTCTATAAAGACAACAGTGGAAAAGTTCCGGTAGTTGTATATTCGGATGCAGCATCGGTCGAGCTGTTCTTTACACCGGCAGGTGGAGAAAGACAGTCTCTTGGAAAGAAAACATTTACACAGAAAACAACAGCAGCAGGTTACACCTATCAGATTTACGAAGGAGAGGATAAAGACGGAACCGAGCATAAAAATCTTTATCTTACCTGGAAGGTTCCGTATGCAGATGGAACACTGGAGGCAGTTGCATACGACGCGGATGGAAATATCATTGAAAGTACAGACGGACGTTCCAGCGTGACAACAACCGGCGAAGCTGCAAAATTGCAGATGTCAGCAGACAGAACCGAGATCGCTGCGGATGGGAAAGATTTATCCTATGTGACAGTTGATGTGGCAGACCAGAATGGGAATATTGTTCCAGATGCAGAAAACCGCGTTACATTTAACGTAGAAGGTGACGGAGTTCTGGTTGGTGTAGATAACGGAAGCTCTCCGGATCACGATTCTTATCTTGCAGATAACAGAAAAGCATTCAGTGGGAAAGTTCTGGCGATTGTACAGTCTACGAAAACGGGCGGTTCATTTACCGTGACAGCGACCGCTGATGGGCTGGAAAGTGCAGTGGCAACTGTTACAACTTATTCTGTAGCAGATGGCACACCGGAAGAAGAAAAAGAGATTGACAGTTTTTGGATGTCAAAGACCTATTATGTCAAGACTGGAAATATCCCGGTACTTCCGACAACGATTGAAACCCGTTATACCGATGGAAGCAAAGAAAGTAAAGCAGTGACATGGGATGCGATCGGAGAGGAGCTGGTACAGCAGTCAGGAAACTTTAATGTGCAGGGGCAGATTGAAGGACATCAGGTAACGGTCAATGTAAATGTTATTGATGAAGTTGGAGGACTTCTGAATTACTCAACCTCAACACCAGTTGGAACTGTACCGATTCTTCCGGAATCCAGGCCGGCGGTTCTTACAGACGGAACCATTCTGACCGCTTCATTTGGAGTAAACTGGGATGACATATCGGCGGATCAGTTTGCAGAAGAAGGAATTGTTACGGTAAACGGAACAGCAGATGTACTCGGTGATGAGATTCCGGTAAGTGCGACAATCCGCGTACAGACAGAACAGATCACGATTGGAAGCAGTGTCTCAGGAAAGGTAATGAACCTGACGCAAAGTATTCCGGAAGGCGAGCAGTCGGATACACTTTCTGCAATTGTGGACGGATCAACAACAATCAGTGATAACACAAGCGGAGGAGCAAACCCGACTGCATGGAGCAACTGGCAGAGTTCTCAGAACGGTAATAATAAAGCGGAGATCACATTTGAATATGCAACCCAGCAGAGACTTGGACAAATTGTGATGCATTTTGCAAAAGACAGCGGAAGTATGCGTTATCCGGATGCAGGAACAACAGAGATTCTGGTTTCAGAGGATGGAACCAACTGGAACAAACTTGTGGTAACGGAGACAATCGGGGAAGAAAGTGGACGGGTAAAACCATATACTTATGATTTTACACCGACGACAGCGACCTTTATCAAATTTAAACTTACGAACGCAAGTGCAACGACAGGAACCAGATGGAAACCATGTACTGCACTTACGGAGATCGAGCTGAAGGTGGCACAGGGAACCTTTGTATCAAATACGACAGCAAACCTAGAAGAAGTGATTGTAAATGGCAATCCGGTACCGGAAAGTGCACTGGCACAGGGAAGCTATTCTACACCTGCTATTTTTGCAGAGGTAGAGGCAAAAGCAGCCGATAATGCGTCAGTGACTATTCTTCCGACTTTCAACAATATCAAGAAGATCATTGTAGAGTCAGAGGATCACAATACAAGAAATGTATTTGAAATCCGTCTTGGAGAAGAAACTGAAGAGACACCAGAATCCGGTGACAGAGATTATCCGGTTGGAAGGCTCACTGCATTTGCAGAAAGTGAGTATAATGGCAGTGGAACAGAAGGACCGGCAGAGTACGTTTTGGATGAAGATGAAGGAACGCACTGGCATACAAACTGGCGTACAAATGAAGCACAGGATGTAGAAAAACGCTGGATTGGACTGGAACTGGAAGAACCGGCAGTTCTGGATGCACTTCGCTATTATCCGCGTGGCGGCAACATGAATGGATTTGTCAGTGAGTATAAAGTACAGTACAAGCTGAATCAGGAAGATGAATGGACCGATATTGCAGGCGGTACCTGGGACAGGACGCTTGAATGGAAAATAGCAGAATTTGACGAACCGGTAGAAGCAAAATACGTGAGACTGGTGGGAATCCATACTTATGCAGAATCTGGAAATGATGCACACATGGCAGTTGCAGAACTTCGGGTCCGTGAGGCAGACAAGCGTGTAGATATTTCGGCAGAAGACAGCCAGATCACGGTGTCTGTTCCAGAACAGATAGAGGTTGCGAAAGCAGACGAACAGAATCCGGTATATCCACAGGTAGAGGTTAAGAAAACGGTAGACGGCGCAGAAGAGACTTTGAGGTACGGAGTGGATTATCTGCTGTCCTATGAAAATAATACAGCTTTCGGAACAGGTAAGGTGATTATTACCGGAATTGTAAATTATCGTGGAGCTGTAGAATGTACATTTGAAATTGTGAAGAAAGATCCGCAGCTGAGTGCTGTGTATATCCAGAGCCAACCTGGAAAAGTAGTTTACAAAGCAGGAGAAAGCTTCGACCCGACCGGCCTTTCGCTGAAACTGGTATACGATGATGATTCAGAGGAAGAACTGGTATATGGCGAAGAGACGGCAGGACTGTTTGTTTTTGAGCCAGGTCTGGAGACTGCACTTACAGAAGAAGTAAAAGAGGTTACTGTGACTTATGGTGGAAAATCAGCAGTTGTGTTTATCGGAGTAGAAACACCGGAAACACCAGGACCTGAAAATCCGGGAAAACCAAATCCGGGAAAACCAAATCCGGAAGCTCCGAAACCAGGAAGTGGGTCTAGCAGTGGAAATGGAACAGGAAGTGGATCAAATTCTAATAACGGAAGCAATGGTGGTAATAATATAGTAAATAACATCACAAATAATAACAACAATAACAATAGCAATTCTTCCAATAAGAATTCCGGAAAAGTGCAGACAGGAGACAGAAATAATCTTGTATTCCCTGTAATCGGAATGGCAGTAGCAGTTCTGGTAATTGCCACTGTTTTAATAATCAGAAAAAAGAAACGTCTTTAAAAATGTAGAAGACATTTAAAGGACTCCCGGCAAGGTAAAGTTTGCCGGGAGTTCTTATTATTTTAAAGGAACTTTCTATGAGATAAAAGGTACTGCGTACCGGAGATGTGCACTTTTTTTGTCCCCCATATCCCCCAATCTCAAAAAATTCTTAAGAAAGTCCAGCCCTATCTCTTAAAAAATCTCTGTTAATCTTGTATAGTATAGAGGAGGTGAAAAAAAGATGGCAAAAATATTAGTATGTGATGATGATAAAGACATTGTAGAAGCAATAGATATTTACCTGACGCAGGAAGGATACGAAGTCCTGAAGGCGTATGATGGCGATGAAGCGATCAGGGTACTGAAAAATAATGAAGTTGATCTTCTGATCATGGATGTGATGATGCCGCGGCTGGACGGAATCCGGGCGACACTCAAGATCCGGGAAAACATGAGCCTCCCGATCATTATTTTATCCGCCAAATCAGAGGATGCGGACAAGATTTTAGGACTGAATATCGGTGCAGATGATTACATGACCAAACCGTTCAATCCGTTGGAGCTGGTAGCAAGGGTAAAATCCCAGCTCAGACGTTACACCCAGCTTGGAAGTACGGCGAGATCTGACAACCAGAATGAGTTCCGGACCAGGGGACTTGTGATCAGGGATGATCTGAAAGAAGTAACTGTGGATGGCGAAAAAGTGAAGCTGACACCGATTGAATACAATATATTACTGTTACTCGTTAAAAATCAGGGGAAGGTGTTCTCTATCAATCAGATTTACGAAAATATCTGGAATGAAGAAGCAATCGGAGCGGACAATACCGTTGCCGTACATATCCGCCATATCCGGGAGAAAATCGAAATCAATCCGAAAGAGCCACGTTACCTGAAGGTAGTATGGGGTGTCGGATATAAGGTAGAGAAGATCGGTTAGGAGGTCTTATGAATAACAAATGGTATCAGAGCGCACCATGTAAAGGACTCCTGATCATACTGGAACATATTTTAGCGGTGGTGATGATTACATGTCTGGTTTTTACATTCAGTTATCCGGGCGATGATCTGGCAGGAATCCTGTTTGAAAAGCCACATAAGAAGTATGATCAGTCAAAAGGGTTTACCGACAAGCTGATGAGTGCTGCAAATGATATTACGGCTGCGGAAGGATACGACAGCCATTTTGAGACAGAAGGAAAATATGATGAAAACAGAATTGTAGATCTGAAAGAATATGATTCAGATCGTATGATTTCAAATGAAAATGTAAATGGGCTTGCATACCGTCTGGGTGATCTTGTGAATTACTGGGAAAACGATCAGGAGATGTACTACGCAGACGGAACCAAAATGGCAGATGGAGACAATGATGAGGAGATCATCGTCTGCCAGAAGGATGACGGAACTCATCTCTATTACTATGAAAAAGAGTTTCGTCGAGAATTTAAAAACGGAAATCTTCAGTTTGGTAACATGGATGAGGCAAAAGACGAATATTCACTGGAGAGCACCGGAGAAGTGATTGATTCTATGATCAATGGCTGGGTAGACAGCTCCGCAAGTATTTACCGCAATATTCTGGACAGTGAAAACCGTCAGGTCTACACAAAATGCTGGAGGTATGATGGAGAAAAAGTTTCCGAAAAATGTGCACCGGTGGGAGCTGAGAATCTCCTGGAGATTGTGAACAAGGATTCCAGATGGAACGGCAAACTAAGTGATGCGATGTCAATGCTTGGAAATACTGTGGACAGTATACGAGATGAGTTTTTAATCTGGCAATATGTGACCGAAGAATATAAAGAAGGGAATACCAATCTCGCTTACATGATTGTTGATCTGGATAATAAAAAAGTTTATACCAACCGGCTGGCATATCAGAAGTTTGATGAGTGGGAAAAGAATCTGGACAATCTGAAAAAACTGGGAGTGTATGCAGTTGCCACACCAAAGCTTACTGAGTACCGGAGTAATATTGATATGGACGGATCACAGTGGAAATCACTGATCGGTGGCAATATGTGGACGGATAATTATGAATGCGTGTTCGCGGTAGATACTTCCTATCCGATCCAGGATGACTTTTATCAGGAGAGCAAGATTTATCAGGAGTATGCACCGCAGGTAAGATTTACCTTCTGGATTGCGATTGCAACCGGATTTGCAATGCTTGTAATTCTGGCATGGCTGACAATTGTTGCAGGCAGATCAAACCGGGAAGAAGGCATTGTGTTGAATCGGATCGACAAAATGAAGACAGAAATCTTTATTCTTTTGTCGGTTGCAGTTATGGTGACATGCATTTACGGGGAAATCAGTTTAAGTTATAGTCTGCTGAACGGAGTCCGGTTTAGCGGAGATGGTTTCAGTGACACATCGGTACTGATTTTTGCAGGAATTGTTGCGGTAAGCTTTTGCATGACAGGACTTACTTTATGGCTTGGAATGGTAAGAAGGATCAAGGCAAAGACTTTGTGGAAGAACAGTATTTTATGTCTGATCATCAAATACGTCCGGATTGGGATCCGGCATCTGGGGGAGGTCTGGAAAGCTGCGATTTTGTTTGGAGTACTGGTTGTAGTCCACTGGATCGCGATCGCCATGTGGGAGCCGGGAATCTGGCTGTTCGTAATGCTTGCGGCAGAGGCAGGGGCATTTTTCTACCTGATGCGAAGAGCCATCGGAAGAGCGCGGATCATCAAAGGGGTAAAAGCAATCGCAGACGGTCAGGTTGACTATCAGATTCCGTTAAATGGACTCAAAGGCGGACAGCTTGAAGCAGCAGTCAGCATCAATAAGATTGGAGATGGACTGGACCGGGCGGTAGAAGAGAGCGTAAAAAATGAACGCCTCAAAACGGATCTGATCACAAATGTATCCCATGATATCAAAACGCCGCTTACATCAATCATTAATTATGTGGAACTTTTAAAGAGAGAGGATTTTGAGGATCCGAAGATCCGGAATTATCTTCAGGTTCTGGAAGAAAAAGCATATCGTCTGAAGACACTTACCGAGGATGTAGTAGAAGCTTTCAAGGTAAGCAGCGGAAATATCAGTCTGGAAATGATGAACCTTAATCTGGTTGAGCTGGTCAACCAGACCTGCGCCGAATTTGAAGAAAAATTTGAAGCAAGGAATCTGAAAATGATCATGAATCTTCCGGCTGAACCGGCAACAATCTACGCAGACGGCAGACGAATGTGGAGAGTTCTTGCAAATGTATTTAACAATGCGGCAAAATATGCAATGGAGGGAAGCCGTGTCTATGTGGATCTGGTTCAGACAGGTGAGGAAGTACAGCTTACGATCAAGAATGTATCAGAGCAGCCGCTGAATATTTCGGCAGATGAGCTGACAGAAAGATTTATTCGCGGAGATGTATCCAGCAGCACGGAAGGAAGCGGGCTTGGTCTTTCGATTGCACAGAATCTGACAAAGCTTCAAGGGGGAAAATTCGAGTTATATCTCGACGGAGATCTGTTCAAGGTACTGATCTGTTTCCCGGTTCCAAAAGAAACGGAAGATGTCTATCAGGAAGTCGAACAGTAACAGGTAAATATGGGGCGTAAGGGAAATTTCCCTTGCGCTCTATTTTATTTCGCTTTACAATAAAAACTGGATTCGTACATATAACCTAAAATGTAAGGGGAAATTAAAATGGAATCATTGAATAATATCTTAAAAAAGAGTTTAAATAAAGAATTTTTATCAGCAATAATCAGCAACCCACGTGAAAAAGGCGGAATTGTAAAGATTAAGATCCGCCCTGTGGAGCATAAAGACAATATTTTGTATCAGTGCGAAGAACACCGGAACAACCAGGTATTTCACCACAATCTGAATGAAGAAGAAGCGGCAGGATATATTGAAAATGCCATGCAGGAATTCAAACAGATGCAGATGGAGACCAGAAAATTCCGCTATCAGGTTCTGGTCAGCAAAAAAGGGAAAATGACGATTCAGAGACGGCTTCAGACCGGGAGGTTTAAAGAGATTGATCTGTCACACAACCGGAAGAAGCATTATATCCTGGAGGAAGGAAAAGCAGTTCCATTTTTACAGGATCTGGGAGTTATGACAAAAGATGGGGAGATCGTGCGGACAAAGTTCGACAAGTTCCGCCAGATCAACCGTTTCCTGGAGTTTATCGAGGATGTACTTCCGGAGCTTCCGAAGGACAGGGAAGTAACGATTCTGGATTTTGGATGCGGTAAATCCTATTTGACATTTGCAATTTACTATTATTTGCATGAGTTAAAAGGTTATGATATCCGGATCATCGGACTGGATCTGAAGACGGATGTCATTTATGCATGCAACCAGCTTGCAAAAAAATATGGCTATAGAAAACTGAAGTTTATGGAAGGAAATATTGCAGATTACACCGGCTCTGATGAAGTGGATATGGTCGTGACGCTGCATGCCTGCGATACCGCTACCGATTTTGCACTAGCAAAAGCAGTTGGCTGGAAAGCGAAGGTCATTCTTTCGGTTCCGTGCTGTCAGCATGAAGTGAACCGCCAGATTGCAAATGAAACACTTGCACCGCTGTTTTCTTACGGACTGATCAAAGAGAGAATGGCAGCTCTTGTCACGGATGCTATGCGTGCAGAATATCTCAAGAGGGAGGGATATGACACACAGATCCTGGAGTTTATCGATATGGAGCATACACCGAAGAATATTTTGATACGGGCCATTTACACGGGAAATAAAGGAAAAAAT
The DNA here is from genome assembly GCF_013300725.1 of Allocoprococcus comes. Taxonomy (GTDB): domain Bacteria; phylum Bacillota; class Clostridia; order Lachnospirales; family Lachnospiraceae; genus Allocoprococcus; species Allocoprococcus comes_A. The sequence goes on along the minus strand of NZ_JAAIMM010000015.1, from coordinate 19,120 downwards.
ACAGAGACAATCCGCGCATGTGAAGAAATGCTTCACATCGATCCAATGCTGGGGAGATTATTGGATCAGCAGAATGAAGAGGGAGAAAAAGGAGTATAAATTTAGCAGATTAAGATAAAGGGGACTATAATTACAATGTTTAAAAAGATAGCAATAAAGACAGGGGTACTGACTACTGTATTTATTCTTGCAGTTATCGTATCCAGTTATGTGACGAACAGAGGCAACACTGATATGAGTGCAGATATGGGAGGTGCAACACTGCCAAGAATATCCTTTATGACAGAAGGCTATGAAGTGAACTCACTGCCGGGATATAAAAGCGATATGACGCTTACTTCGATGCGTGATACACTGACACCCGTCACAAATAACCAGCTGGATATGAACATTGCAAAATATGATAACCAGATCCAGAAGGTTTACTGGCAGGTATATACACTGAACGGGAAAAAATGTATTCAGGAGGGAACCATTAAAGACGTTCAGGATACAGTAACTTTAAATTTCAGGAATACGAAGATCCTGAAAGAAGAGAGGATTTTGAAAGTAACCTTGTACCTGGATAATCAGAATATTTATTTTTATACCAGGATCAAGAATTCGGCAGATTGCAACTATAAGGCAAGCCTGGATTTTGCAAATAATTTTCACAGTGCGGCGCTTGAAGGTCAGGGCGATAAGATTGAAAGCTATCTGGAGACAGATACAGATTCCGATGCGGACAGTTCCACCTATCAGGAGGTCACACTTGCATCTACACAGGCACAGGTGCTTTGGGGATCACTTGCACCGCAGGTATCCGGAAATGTGTACTGGGAAATTAAGGAATGCAATGAGAATTATACATCGCTTGTCCTCAAATATCAGGTAAAATGTGCCGGGGATACGGATTATGCAGACCGGCTTTACAGTGTAAAGGAATTCTTCCGGATCCGCACCGGCGAAGACGCACAACAGTATCTGCTTGATTATGACCGCACGATGAATCAGAGATTTGATGGTAAGACAACTGCGCTGAACCAGAAAGGTGTTCTTGTTGGGATTGCGCCGACGGAACTGGAGTATGAGACTAATACAGATGGAACCATTGTAGCATTTATAGAGGATAACCAGCTCTGGCATTATGATAAAAAAGCGGATGAAATGTCGCTGGTATTCGGCTTCGCAGATGCGGAAAACATGGATGTGCGTACATTATGCGATCTGCATGATATCCGCCTGATTTCAGTAGATGAAAAAGGCAATACCACATTTACTGTAGTGGGGTATATGAACCGCGGTGTACATGAAGGGCAGGTAGGTGTAGCAGTCTATTATTTTGACGCAGAAAAAAATTCAGTTACGGAAAAAGCGTTTGTCCCTAGTGAAGACGGATATTATCTGATGAAAGAGGATCTGGGTAAATTTGTATATTACAGCAATTCTGATGAAAATCTTTATGTAATGATAGATGGTACGTTGTATCTTGTGAATCTGAAGGACAACACCAGAGAGGTGCTGGTGAAAGATCTGGAGGAAGGGCAGTATCAGGTTTCACCGGATGGGCATCTGCTTGCTTACCAGAGTGAGGGCGGAAAGATCAATGAGTCACAGAAGATCATTGTCCTGAATCTGAAGACAGGAAAATCCTTTGATATTACATCCGAAGGAGATGAATATATCAAACCGATCGGATTTATCCGTAATGATTTTGCCTATGGAACACTCCGCGGAAGCGATGTGGGAACCAATGTATCCGGACAGAATGTATATCCGATGTATAAGGTGGATATTATCACGCAGAAGCAGGTGGTTGCAAAGACCTATGAGGTACAGGATTTTTACATTCTGGATGGCTATGTGGCAGACAATATGATGACACTTAACCGGGTGAACAGAAATGAGAATACCTATATTTCAACGACAGCAGATTACATTACCAACAATCAGGAAAAGGAAGAGAGCAATATCACAGTAGAGACCTACAATGATGATCTGAGGGGAACCCTGGTTCGTCTGACTTATGAAAATGGAATCAAAGACAGCAAAGCAAAAATTTTAAAACCAAAGCAGGTATTGTTTGATAAACCGATGGTTGTCAGCTTTGATAAGCCGAAGGTAAAGAATCAGTATTATGTATATGCACTTGGCAGTCTGCAGGGTGTGTATGAAAAAGCATCTTATGCGATCCAGGAAGCGGAGAAGATAAAAGGCGTGGTCATTTCTTCGTCGCAGGAATATGTGTGGGAGTCCGGAAATACGCCGAATATTTATGAAGTAAATAATATGGATGAGTTCCGGGCAGGAGAAGGTGAGAGTACACTTGCAGCGTGCCTGAACCGGATTCTTAAGCTGGAAGGCGCAGAAGATATAAATGCATCAAAAGAGCTGGAAAATGGAAAGCCGCCGGCAGAAATCCTGACAGAAGCAATCGGTGGAGAAGGGTTTGATCTGACTGGATGTACACCGGAAGAAATCCGCTATACGATCAGCCATGAGACACCGGTGATCGCAATGCTCAGTGCGGATCACGCGGTACTGGTCATCGGATACACGGATGCGAAGTATGCTTATCTGGATCCGGCAGACGGAGAGCGTCATTCCGCAACACCGGATGAGATGAAAGGTCTTGTAAGCGGCAGCGGAAATGTATTTATCGGATATGTAAAGTAAAAAATAACCGGATGGAGGAAGAAAATGAAAGATGAAAAATATTTAGAACTTCTGGCGGAAAAGTACCCGACAGAGCAGGCTGTGTGCCGGGAGATCATCAACCTGAAGGCAATCTTAAGTCTGCCGAAGGGAACCGAGCATTTCATGAGTGACTTGCACGGAGAATATGAAGCATTCTGTCATATATTAAATAACTGTTCCGGCGTGATCCGGGAAAAAGTGGATCTGCTGTTTGGAGATACCTTATCTGATCTGGACAGAGAAGAAATCTGTACCCTGATCTATTATCCGGTTGAGAAGCTTGCGCTGATCAAAAAAGAAGGGAAGAACAATGAAGAATGGTATCGTGTGATCCTGGGAGAACTGATCGAGATTGCAAGATTATTTTCTTCCAAATACACCCGTTCTAAAGTAAGGAAAGCGATGCCGAAGGAATATGCATATATCCTGGACGAGCTGATCCATGTGCAGAAGGATGAGGATGACAACCAGCTTATCTATCACCGCAATATTTTGGATACACTTCTTGAGCTTCAGAATGCGGATGAGTTTATCGAAGTACTGGCAGGTCTGATCAAACGTCTTGCGGTGGATCATTTACATATTGTCGGGGATATTTTTGACAGAGGTCCGTGTGCCGACCGGATCATGGATCTGCTGATGACGTATCATTCGATCGATATTGAGTGGGGAAATCATGATATTCTCTGGATGGGAGCTGCGGCAGGGAACAGAGCGTGTATTGCCACTGTGATCCGGAACAATCTGAAGTATGATAACATGAAGATCCTGGAGAACAGTTATGGCATCAGCCTTCGGAATCTGACTTTATTTGCAGAGAAGATTTATCCGGGGATTGATCCGATGAAGGCAGCTTTAAAAGAGATTTCTGTACTCCTTTTTAAACTGGAAGGTCAGGTGATCCTGCGTAATCCGGATTATAAGATGGAGGATAAGCTTCTGCTTCACAAGGTGGATGTGGCACGTCAGACGGTGGAAATTGACGGAAGAGAATATGACATTAAAGAAGAGACTTTCCCGACAGTCAATTTTGCGGCAGAAAATTTGGAGGATGTATACCGGCTCACCGAAGAGGAAGAGCAGGTAGTCGAAGGTCTTGAGATGGCATTTGTGAACAGCATCCGTCTGCGCCAGCACATTGATTTTCTATATAAAAAGGGAAGTATGTACCGGATCTTTAACAACAACCTCCTGTATCATGGCTGTGTGCCACTTGATGAGAGTGGTAACTTTGAAGGAGTTGTATTTGGAAAGAAGCGTTATCGTGGAAGGGATTATCTTGACTATGCGGAGCATATTGCGAGAAGAGCCTGGTCAAAAGATGCGAAAGAAAAAGACAAAGACTTTATGTGGTATCTGTGGTGTGGTAGAAAATCACCTTTGTCAGGCAGAAATATCAAGACCTTTGAGCGGACTTATGTGAAGGATGAGGCAACCTGGCATGAAGAGTCGAACCCATATTACAGATTTTATGAAGAAGAAAAGGTCTGCAATATGATTTTACATGAGTTTGGCCTTTATTCTGAACGATCACATATTATCAATGGGCATACCCCGGTCCGGACTTCCAAAGGGGAGCATCCGGTTCGTGCGAACGGAAGACTGATGGTGATCGACGGAGGATTCTGCAAGAGTTATCACAAGACGACCGGTATTGCCGGTTATACACTGATCTTCAATTCCCACGGAATCCGGATCAAGTCACACCAGCCATTCCAGAGTGTATTTGCGGCACTGACGGAAAATAAAGATATTGAGTCAAAATCGGAGCTGGTAGAGACTGAGAAAGAACGTCTGATGGTACGGGATACGGATACAGGAAAGAAGATAAAAGAAGATGTCGAAGCGCTGAAAATGCTGCTTCGGGCTTATCGCGAGGGAGATCTGGAGTAGAGATTTAAAAGAATAAAATAAAAGCTGACATTCTAACTAATTAAAATTAGTATAAATTGTCAGCTTTTTTATACGCATTTTTCAAAAGACAAGTGTTTTAGATGCTTAAAGGGCACGCTATTTTGTCATAACAACAGCACCATCATCTGTGATGCGGACCATGTATTCTACCTGAGCAGAAAGTCCGTCATCTTCAGTATAAACAGTCCAGTCATTATCTTCATCAACGAAGAATTCCGGGCTGCCTTCATTGATCATTGGCTCGATGGTAAAGATCATACCCGGAACCAGAAGCATTTCACTTCCTTTTGGTGTTACATAGCTTACCCAAGGTTCTTCGTGGAATTCAAGACCAACACCATGTCCGCCAATCTCCTCTACAACAGAGTAGCCGTTTTCTTTTGCGTGGGTGTTGATCGCATCTGCGATATCTCCGAGATGATTCCATGGTTTTGCCTGCGCAAGTCCAAGTTCGACACATTCCTGTGTGACACGGACCAGTCTTTCAGCACGTTCGCTGACCTTGCCGATTATGAACATACGGGATGCATCTGAGAAATATCCGTCCAGAATGGTAGATACATCTACATTGATGATATCGCCTTCTTCCAGGATGATATTTTCATCCGGAATACCATGGCAGATCTCGTTGTTGATCGAGGTACATACACTCTTCGGGAATCCCTGATAATTAAGCGGTGCCGGAATTCCGCCGTGTTCGGTTGTATAATCATAAACTAATTTATCAATTTCGGCTGTACTCATGCCTGCGTGGATATGGGCTGCTACATGATCAAGTACGGCAGTATTGAGATCTGCACTTTTCTGGATTCCTTCAATCTGAGGAATGGTCTTGAGCATATCTCTTGTCGGAACGATTTCTCCTTTATCTGCATGATATGCGATCTTTTCTTCGATCATAAGATGGCATTTTTTGTATTTTTTTCCGCTGCCACACCAGCACAATTCATTTCTTTCCATGAGAATACCTGACTTTCTTTTATAAATTTTTACGTGCAGAGTCTGATGTGATCACAAAAACCAGATGTATGCCTGCACTAACTGTTTCACTTCTATAATATATCCATTTCAGGTCAAAAAGTCAATCTGTGCAGGACGTATTTCGCCAGATGCAGTCCAAAATGACAGAACTGGATGTGGTATGTATCCGTTTTGAAGCAGAACTATTGCTTGTATAGGACTCTGGAATCGGTTATAATACAAAGGGATTATAACTGAAAATAACAGACTGATATTGGAAAGACGAACAGGGAAAGGATGGACAATTATGTTTAGAATTGGAATGCTTACCAGTGGTGGAGATTGTCAGGCACTGAACGCGGCAATGCGCGGTGTCGTAAAAGGACTTTGTTCAAAACGGAATGATGTGGAAATTTATGGATTTCAGGATGGATATAAAGGACTTATTTATTCAAATTTTGAGATGCTGACAGCAAAAGATTTTTCGGGAATTCTTACGATGGGTGGAACGATTCTCGGAACTTCCAGACAGCCATTTAAACTGATGCGCGTACCAGGACCAGACGGGATAGATAAGGTCGAAGCAATGAAACATACTTACCATAAGCTGAATCTGAACTGTCTGGTAGTCCTGGGAGGTAATGGAACACATAAGACTGCGAATCTGTTAAGAGAAGAAGGACTGAATGTGATCACACTTCCAAAGACGATCGACAATGATCTGTGGGGAACGGATATGACATTTGGTTTCCAGAGTGCGGTAGATATTGCAACGGAGGCGATTGACAGGATCCACACAACAGCAACCTCACACAGCCGTGTGTTTATTGTTGAGGTTATGGGACATAAAGTAGGATGGGTGACACTTCATGCCGGAATCGCAGGCGGAGCAGATATCATCCTGCTTCCGGAGATACCTTATGATGTAGACAATGTAGTTCGTGCGATCAAGAGCCGTACAGAAGCAGGAAAGCATTTTACGATCATTGCGGTTGCAGAAGGTGCGATCACAAAAGAAGATGCAGCCCTTCCGAAGAAAAAATTAAAAGAAAAACAGGAAAAGAAGGACTATCCGTCTGTAGCATATGAGCTGGCAGAGAAGATCCAGAACCGTATGGATCAGGAAGTTCGTATTACTGTGCCGGGACATACACAGAGAGGTGGAAGTCCGTGCCCGTATGACCGTGTGCTTGCAACCAGACTGGGAGCAGCAGCAGCGGATCTGATCTTAAAAGAGGACTACGGATATATGGTAGGAATTAAAAACGGCAGCATCCGCAAGGTTCCGCTTGGTGAAGTTGCCGGTAAGCTGAAGATGGTAGACCCGAAGGCGGATATCATCAAAGAAGCCAAGATTGTCGGAATCAGTTTTGGTGATGAGTAAAGGAGTAATTTAACATGTCATATACTGCCCTGTATCGTAAATTCCGTCCTGCGGAATTTGAAGATGTAAAAGGACAAGATCATATTATCACAACACTGAAGAATCAGATAAAGGCAGATAGAATTGGACATGCATATCTGTTCTGTGGCACAAGAGGAACCGGAAAGACTACTGTAGCGAAGATTTTTGCAAAAGCAGTCAACTGTGAACATCCGGTAGACGGAAGTCCCTGCGGGGAATGTGCCATGTGTAAAAATATTGCAGCCGGTATTTCCATGAACGTCATTGAAATCGATGCGGCTTCCAACAACGGTGTAGACAATATCCGTGAGATCAGGGAAGAGGTATCCTACCGTCCGACAGAGGGACGATATAAGGTGTATATCATCGATGAAGTGCATATGCTTTCTATAGGTGCGTTTAATGCCCTGTTAAAGACGCTGGAAGAACCACCGGAATATGTGATCTTTATCCTTGCAACGACAGAGGCACACAAGATTCCGATCACGATTTTATCCAGATGCCAGCGCTACGATTTCAAGCGAATTACGATCGATACGATCGCGGCGCGTCTGGATGAACTGATGAAAAAAGAACAGGTTGAGGTGGAAGAAAAAGCGATCCGTTATATTGCGAAAGCGGCGGACGGATCCATGCGAGATGCTTTAAGTCTTCTGGATCAGTGCATTGCATTTTACCTTGGGCAGAAGCTGACCTATGATCATGTCCTTGAGGTTCTTGGCGCTGTGGATACTGATGTGTTCAGCAGACTTCTCAGACAGATCATCAGTCAGGATGTGGGAAAGGTCCTTGCTACGGTGGAAGAGCTTGTGATGCAGGGAAGAGAACTGACACAGCTTGCAGCAGATTTTACCTGGTATCTGCGCAATCTTCTTCTGGTGAAGACTTCGGATAATATGGAAGATGTACTGGATGTATCAACAGAAAATCTGGCACAGCTGAAAGAGGAAGCACAGATGATTGAATCCGGAGTGCTGCTCCGGTATATCCGTATTTTTTCCGAGCTGACAAATCAGCTCAAATACGCAACACAGAAAAGAGTGCTTCTGGAAGTAACACTGATCAAGCTTTGCAAACCGCAGATGGAGAGTACGAAGGACAGTCTTCTGGATCGGATCCGTGCACTGGAAAAACAGGTAGAAGAAGGAAATTTTGCAGCTGCGCAGCCACAGGAGAGGGTTGTTTATGTAAATGGTGAAGCACCAAAGCCACAGTCAAAACCGCAGCTTCCGAAAGCACTGAAGGAAGATGTAAAGCAGGTGGCATCAAATTTCAGGAAGATTGCAAACGAAGCATCAGGAATGCTTAGAGGCTATCTGAAGCAGGCAAGACTCAGCGTGGACAATCAGGACAGACTTCTGATCGTTCTGCCGGATGAGATCAGCGCCAGCGTGGTAGGAAGCGAAGAGCATAAGCAGGAATTAAAAGATCTGATTGAGAAAAAAATCGGCAAGACTGTGGAGATTGATGTGCGTCAGGTGGAAAACGGACGCCATTTTGAAGACAGTTTTGTGGATATAGAAAAAGTGATCAATATGGAGATCACGATTGAAGATGAATAATAATTAGGAGGAGTTATAGTTATGGCAAAAAGAGGAGGATTTCCGGGAGGCGGAATGCCGGGAAATATGGCAAATTTAATGAAGCAGGCTCAGAAGATGCAGAAGCAGATGGAAGAGCAGGCAAAAGAGATGGAAGAGAAAAGTTTTACAGCAACTGCAGGCGGCGGAGCTGTAGAAGTGACCGTAAGCGGTAAGAAAGAAGTCCAGAAAGTAAAACTTCAGGAAGAAGTTGTGGATCCGGATGATGTAGAGATGCTGGAAGACCTGATTATGGCAGCAGTCAATGAAGCACTTCGTCAGGTCGATGAGGCCAATACTTCCGCTATGAGTAAGCTGACTGGCGGACTTGGCGGAATGCCGGGAATGTTCTAGAACGGGAGTGTAAAAGATGGATTATTACAGCAGTCAGATCAGTAAATTAATCGAAGAATTATCAAGACTGCCTGGTATCGGAGCAAAGTCAGCCGGAAGGCTGGCTTTTCATATCATCAATATGCCGAAGGAACAGGTAGAACAGCTTGCAGCGACACTGGTAGATGCAAGAAATAATGTAAGATACTGCAAGGAATGCTGCACGCTTACTGATAAAGAATTATGCCCGATCTGTGCCAGCGAGGAGCGGGATCATAAGACGATCATGGTTGTGGAAAATTCCCGCGATCTTGCAGCTTATGAAAAGACCGGAAAATATAACGGTGTGTACCATGTACTTCACGGCGCAATTTCTCCGATGCTGGGGATCGGACCTGGAGATATCCGGTTAAAAGAACTGATGGAGCGTCTGCAGGGGGATGTAGACGAAGTGATCATTGCAACCAATTCCAGTCTGGAAGGGGAGACCACGGCAATGTACATCAGCAAACTGATCAAACCGACAGGAATCAAGGTCAGCCGGATCGCAAGTGGTGTGCCGGTTGGCGGCGATCTGGAATATATTGATGAAGTGACGCTTCTGCGTGCACTGGAAGGACGTACAGCACTTTAGGTAACTTAAGGATTGCGAGGAGTGCCGGAAACGTATGCATTTGAAAGAAGTAAAGATATGAGAAAGAAGAAAGTAACCTCTTCGGATATCGCATATGCGGCAGGTGTGTCGCAGGCAACGGTATCCATGATCCTGAATAAAAAATATAATGTATCATTTTCAAAAGAAACGATTCGTAAAGTGGAACAGATCGCAGAAGAGATGGGATATGAAGTACCGAAAAGAAAGACACGCAGAGAAAGCAGGAAAGAGAAGCTGATCGTCGTATTTTGTTCCAACCTCACGAACCCTTATTATGTTATGCTGCTTCAGGGGATTGAATCCCGTGCAAAGGAGCAGGGATATGGACTGTTTGTGTGCAATACCCAGAGGGATCTGAAGATGGAGGAGCGGTATCTCAGGATGATGCATGAGCTGAAACCGCTTGGTATTATCTATACCTGCAATCCAAGCCATTGTTTTATGGATACGATAGAAGAGCTGGCAGAAAAAATTCCGATCGTAATTATCAATAACCAGAATGAGCATCTGAATGTGGATGCAGTGGAACTGGATAATTCCAAACTCGGAAGGATGATGGCAAAGCATCTTCTGGAACTGGGGCATCGGAAAGTGGCATATATTGCACCACCACTTACAACCAGACAAAAGCAGCGCTCAAAAAGGGTGGAAGGATTTCTGAAAGAATTTGATGCCGTTGGATTAAAAGGCAATGTGATCATCAAGGCAGCAAATGAGTCGATCGATATGAACATCCCGAATATCGACTCGGAGTATAAGATCGGATATGATCTGACGAAAGAGCTTTTGAGAGAGCATAATGATATTACTGCAATCGTCGGATTAAATGATATGATCGCATTTGGGATCCTGGATGCACTTCACGAAGAAAAATATAAAGTTCCGGCAGATATTTCCGTAATGGGATGTGATAATACACTGTTTGCGAAGATGCATAAGGTGTCGCTGACAACGATCGAGCATTTTGTCATTTTCAAAGGACGGGATGCCTGTGATATCATTATGAAAAAGATTCTTTCACAGAACAGCCAGTATTCAGAGATCCAGCCGATCAGCACCTATCATGTAGAGTATGAACCCCGTCTGATCGTGCGTGGAACGACGTCCTATGCGAAAACAAAAAAAGGGAAAAATTAGTTTAAATCCAAAAAATATTAGTAATATTTCATAATTTAGGTCTTTAAAAACACTATAAAATAGAGGATTACTCAAAAACAGTATTGAAAAATTACTAATAAAATAGTTAATATTAACATGAAAAATTACTAATAAAAACATATGGCTATTGACCTGCCAGAGTAAATTGCGATATAATTTAACCAAGTCAGGCAATCAGATAAAAAGAGGGATTCCTGATAACGGAAAATACGAATTTTCATGTTCATAAGGAGGAAAACGAAATGAGATTTTTCATCGACACAGCAAATGTGGAAGACATTAAAAAAGCTAACGATATGGGAGTTATCTGCGGAGTTACAACAAACCCGTCACTGATCGCAAAAGAGGGGCGTGATTTTAAAGAAGTTATCGCAGAGATCGCATCTATCGTAGACGGACCAATCAGTGGAGAAGTAAAAGCAACAACTACTGATGCAGAAGGTATGATTGCAGAAGGTAGAGAAATCGCTAAGATCCATCCGAACATGGTAGTTAAAATTCCGATGACTGTAGAAGGACTGAAAGCTTGTAAAGCTCTTACAGCTGAAGGAATCAAGACAAATGTAACACTGGTATTCACAGCAAACCAGGCACTTCTTGCAGCAAGAGCAGGGGCTACATATGTATCGCCGTTCCTTGGACGTCTGGATGATATTTCTGTACGTGGAACAGAACTGATCGAAGAAATCGCTGAAATGTTTGCAGCGGCTGGAGATATTAATACACAGATCATCTGCGCGAGCGTCCGTAACCCAATGCATGTTACAGAATGTGCACTTGCAGGTGCTGATATTGCAACTGTTCCTTACAAAGTAATCGAGCAGATGACACATCATCCGCTTACAGATGCTGGTATCGCAAAATTCCAGGCTGATTACAAAGCAGTATTCGGAGAATAAGATTTACAATCAGAATAATTTACTGTCGGAAGAGCATGAATCTGCGCTTCCGACAAAGTGACTAAAAATAAACTATTTCAGGAGGCATATTTTCATGAACAAGTCAGAGCTTATGAAAACTGCAAATGAAATCCGTAAGAGCATCGTGACAGCAGTGCACGCTGCCAAATCCGGACATCCGGGCGGATCTCTGTCAGCAGCAGACATCTACACATATTTATATTTTGAAGAGTTAAATATCGATCCTAAGGATCCTAAGAAAGCAGACCGCGACCGTTTCGTTCTTTCCAAAGGACATACAGCTCCGGGATACTATTCTGCACTGGCACACAGAGGATTCTTTCCGGTAGAAGACCTCAAAACACTTCGTCATACAGGATCTTACCTTCAGGGACATCCAGATATGAAGCACATCCCTGGTGTTGATATGTCAAGCGGATCTCTGGGACAGGGAATCTCAGCTGCTGTTGGTATGGCTATTTCAGCGAAACTCAGCAATGATGACTATCGTGTATACACACTTCTCGGAGATGGAGAAATTCAGGAAGGACAGGTTTGGGAAGCTTCTATGTTAGCAGGATTCAAAAAACTGGACAACCTGGTAGTCATTGTAGATAACAACAACCTTCAGATCGATGGACGTATTGATGAAGTAAACTCACCATACCCGATCGACAAGAAATTTGAAGCATTCAACTTCCATGTAATCAATATCGATGGACATGACTTCGATCAGATTGCAGCTGCTTTCAAAGAAGCAAAAGAGACAAAAGGAATGCCGACAGCTATCATCGCCAAGACTGTAAAAGGTAAAGGCGTTTCCTTCATGGAAGACCAGGCTGGATGGCATGGAAAAGCTCCGAACGATGAAGAATACAAGATCGCTATGGAAGATTTAGAGAAAGCAGGTGAAGCATTATGTCAGAAGTAAAGAAAATCGCAACAAGAGAAAGCTATGGTAATGCTTTAGTTGAGCTTGGAAAACTGCATGACGATGTCGTAGTACTTGATGCTGACCTTGCAGGAGCTACAAAGACAGGAACATTCAAGAAAGCATTCCCGGAAAGATTTATCGACTGTGGTATCGCAGAAGGCAACATGATCGGTGTTGCAGCTGGTATCGCTACAACAGGAAAAGTTCCGTTCGCAAGCTCATTTGCAATGTTCGCAGCAGGACGTGCATTTGAACAGGTTCGTAACTCTGTTGGATATCCGAAGAACAATGTTAAGATCGGTGCTACACATGCAGGTATTTCCGTTGGTGAGGACGGAGCTACACATCAGTGTAACGAAGATATCGCTCTTATGAGAACAATTCCGGGTATGGTAGTGATCAGCCCGGCAGATGATGTAGAAGCAAAAGCAGCAGTATTTGCAGCATACGAACATCAGGGACCGGTTTATATGCGTTTCGGAAGACTTGCAGTACCGGTAATCAATGACAATCCGGATTACAAGTTTGAGATTGGAAAAGGAATCGTGCTTCGCGAAGGTAAAGATGTGACAATCGTTGCAACAGGACTTGAAGTAAGCGAATCGCTTGCAGCAGCTGAAAAGCTTGCAGCAGACGGAATCGATGCAAAGGTGATCAATATCCATACAATCAAACCATTAGATGAAGAACTCATCGTTGCAGCAGCAAAAGAGACAGGAAAAGTCGTTACAGTAGAAGAACATTCTGTCATCGGCGGGCTTGGAAGCGCTGTATGTGATACACTTTCTGAAAAACTTCCGACACCTGTTCTGAAGATTGGGGTTATGGATACATTCGGAGAATCTGGCCCGGCAGTAGAACTGATCAAGAAGTACGGACTGGATGCAGACAGCATTTACGAAAAAGTAAAAGCATTTGTAAAATAATAAAAAAGGATTCTGAGAATCCATAATAAAAATGCCAGAACCGGTGTAAACCGGGACTGGCATTTTTGTTATGGATGAAAGTTCTTAATCCGCTGTGGGAGTGAGAAGGATACAGCACCAGACCGGTGGTGCTATAACCGGTTATATTTTGAGAGTGGCATATTTCCCGTTCTAGGAAAATATTTTCCGTATAATACAGCTTACGAGTCCAACTCCGCATAATGGAAGAAGGATTCCTTTCAGACCTCCATACAGCTGCAGACCGCCGGCAAGACCAGTCAGTGGTGATGGAGAAGAAGGAATCAGATTCCAGAACATTCCGGCAGCAACTACAGTTACACCGATGAACAGGAAGGAGAAAAGCCCCCGTCCGGTATCGACACGCTTTGTTCCCCTGTCGCCATAAGCGCAAGGTCCGGTCAGCGCCCACAGGAAGAAAATAATCTCCATAATCAGCAGAAATGCTGCGAAGCCAAGGAAGGCACCGAGCGTATAATTCCTGGCATTTACCGCTGTGGCAAGTGAACCGTATACCGGATAACTGCTCCAGAAATTCTTGAAAATAATAAATGCAATTGCGGCGATCATCAGAAGCGTTACGCCACGGGCTCCGATCTGCAGGAGTTTGCTGGTTACTTTTGCGCCGGTCTGCACGGTCTTTTTCACCGGAGTGGTGATGATCGAAGCGGATGGAGTGGAACGCTTTTTCCCGGAAGCTTTTGAACTGCCGTTTCCAGAGCTTCCGGAAGTACGTTTCCGGGCTTTTTCAGACCGCTTCTTTCGTGAATCCTCCGAAAGATCTTCGGTGAAAGAGTGTCCCTCCTTTTTTACTTCCTCGCTTTTGTTGATTTTATTTACATCTCTTTGAGATTTCTTTTTACGCCTTTTTACGGTATCCCGATCCGGTATGTCGTCCAGATCAATGATATCAAAGTCAGTATCGTCTGACAGGTCTTCATAAATCTGTTTCATGTTACAATCAGCCTCCTCATTTTAGTTTCGCCCTATTTTATACCAGGAATTTGAAAGAAACAATACGAATCACAGAAACATCACAAAATCATAAGGAATTCTTTAGAAAAGAATGAGGTGGAATGAAAGAAATTTTGGTATACTTAAAGAGTGTCGGGAAAAGTATACCGACAGAAAAAGAGGGAAACCCAAATGGAAAGATTACAGCAAACGATTACCGAGTTAAATGATAAATTAAAAAATGAAAATAAAACGCCGGAAGAGCTGGATGAAGAATTTGAGCAGTTTTATGAATGTATCAAAGACATTGCGACACATCCGGTTGTGCTGAGGATGAAGCTTTATCCGCACCACGGAGTGACGAACTGCTATCAGCATTGTCTCCACGTTTCTTATTATAATTATATCTGGTGCAAGGCACTGGGGCTGGATGCAGAATCGGCAGCAAGGGCCGGGATGCTCCACGATCTGTTCCTATATGACTGGCATACCCACGCCAAACGGACAGGAGACCGTTTTCACGGAATGACTCATCCGAAAAGGGCACTACAGAATGCCGAGAAATTTTTTGAGCTGAACAGTACGGAACGGGATATTATCATCAACCATATGTGGCCGGTCACACTTTTTTCTGTGCCGCGGACAAAAGAAGGATGGATTACGACACTTGCTGACAAATATTGCGGCAGTTTTGAGACTGCACAGCGGAAAGAGAGCGATCCGGTAAAGAAAAAACGGGGAATGGACAGGATTGTCGAACGATTTTCCTATTTAGTAGACACAAAGCGATAAAAAGTGTGTTTTCCATATGATACGATAGCCTAAACTACAAAATATGCAGAATGAGGTGAGAGTATTATGGAAAACAAATTTCCAAAAAATGTACGCCAGATAGGAAATGTGAGTGATACTCCGAAGATTTACGTGGAAGATTATGTAGATACATTTCTGAATCAGATTTGTGATAAAGCGGACAATAAACAGGTGGGAGCATTCCTGGTCGGGAAGAAAGAAGAAACAGAAGGGCAGGAATGTATCTATATTTTCGGGGCGATCTGCATGGAGATTTCCGAAGATGAAAATGAGACCATTTCGCAGGAAAATTTTGAGAAAGCAAAGCAGGAAAAACAGGAATATTTTGAAGAAGGCACACTGATTGGCTGGATGCTTTGCAGACCGGGCGTACGAATGCTGATCGACGGAAAAATATTTAAAGCACATGAAAAATATTTTTCCGAAAAAAATACCGTTTTCATATTAAAAGACAATGCGGAAATGGAAGAGCAGTATTATTGCTACAAATATAAAGAACTGATGCAGATTGGCGGGCATTATGTGTATTATGAAAAAAATGCTGCAATGCAGAGCTATATGATCACGGCGCGGAAAAAGATTGGCGTGACTCCCAGCGAAGTTGTGGAAGATAAGGCTGCAAAAGACTTTCGCAATCTTGTGAAAGAAAGAATTGAGGCGCAGGAACAGAAAAAATCTTCCGGACTGACGTATGTGGCAAGCGTGTTTCTGGTGATCGTGGTTCTGATCATGGGCGTAACAACGCTGAATAACTATGGGAAAATGAAAAGCGTTCAGTCGTCGCTGGAATTTATCCGGGATTCGCTCTTGAAACAGGACGGAAATAAAACGCAGAAAACCAATGGTACGGTAAAAGCGGCGGATGATCAGAAAAGCGAGGAATCTGTTCAGTCGGATCAGACAACAAATGATCCACAGACAGAAGTGCAGCAGGAACCGGAAGCACAGCAGGGAGAAGAATCAGACACGTCTTCCGCTGAAGAAGAGAAGACCAGTGAACCGGCAGCAAGCACAATGCAGGAGATGACGGAAGATATTTATATTGTAGAAAAAGGGGACACCCTTGCTAAAATCAGCAAAAAGGTATATGGAGACAGCGGACATGTGGATGCAATCTGCAGAATGAATGGACTGTCGGATGGAAACCTGATTTTTATCGGTCAGAAACTGATTCTGCCTTAGTTTTCTGTACATATGAATAAAAACTGTGGTATACTAACAACAAACTAACGACAGGAAAAGGACAGGTTATGGATGTGATTGTAAAGGTACGCGATCCGGAAGAAAACCTGGAAGAGAAGATAAAAGCGTACAAAGTGAAAAAAAGAATAAAGACGGCAGCAACAGTTCTGGCGTTTGTATTTGCCCTGATCAGCAGTTACCTGCTGGTGGAACTGCAGACCTATACAAACTTACGGACATTGCAAAGCTATAAGAATAAAGAGACAGAATCGGCTGACCTGAAGTATCTGCAATATGCAGACGGAATGCTCAAATACGGACGGGATGGAATTGCCTACATCAACAAAAAAGGTGTAGAGCAGTGGAACCAGTCTTATCAGATCAAGGATCCGGTTATCCGGATTTCGGGAAAAGCAGCTGCGGTTGCAGAGCGCGGCGGAAATGACATCTATGTCATGGATGAAAAGGGTGCAAAAGGAGAAATCCATACGAACTACCCGATCGAACAGATTGCTGTTGCGGAGAATGGAATCGTCAGCACGATTCTGAATAATGAAAATTCGCCAATGGTTGTGTGCTATGATGCGACAGGGAATGTACTGGTAGAGCACCGGGCTTCTCTTACCGGAACCGGATATCCGATCGGAATTGCACTTTCGCCAAATGGGACAAGACTTCAGATTTCTTATTTGTGTGTAGTGGATGGCGTAGAAGCAACCAGAGTCGGTTATCTGAATTTCGACAGTACCGATGAGGCGAACAAAGAATATCAGGTTGCGGATGATATTTACAAAAATATAATCGTTCCGACTTCATTCTTTATAGATGAGAAGAAATCTGTTCTGGTCGGAGATCAGTCATTTATGATCTATAAAGAGACGGATAAGCCAAAGCTTTCAAAGACAGTAAAGCTTGACAAGCAGATTAAAAGCTTTTTCCATGATGATGAGTATCTTGGCTTTATACTGAAAGAAGAAAGCGGAGAATATGAACTGCGTCTGTATGATATGGAAGGAAATCAGAAATTATCCAAGACATTTACCGGAGAATATGGAAATGTAAAGGTTGCAGATGGAAATGTTATCATGTATGACGGAACATCGTGCCTGATTTATTCCGGACTTGGTGTGAAGCAGTTTGAAGGAACGACGGAATATGAGATAAAAGAAGTGATTCCAATCTTTGGAATCAACAAGTACCTGGTGATGAATGCAGACGGACTTGCAGAGGTACGGCTTGTAAAATAGGAGTAGAGTATGGAAGTAAACATTTTATTGGTGATCGTTGGAGGAATTATAGCAATAGGGGCAATCGTGGGATTTGCAAAAGGTGCTGTCCGAATTGCGGTATCGCTTGGGGCGACGATTCTTACACTGGCAGTTGTATATTTTGCGACACCGTATGTGAGCAAAGCGATTTATTCACTTACGCCAATTGACGAGATGGTCGAGCAGCAGTGTATAAAGACGATGACAAAAGCATTTACAGGGGAAGCAGATACAGAGTCCGGGCTTACGGAAGAACAGGTGAGAGGGATTCTTTTGGCAGCGGGCGTTTCCGAGAAGACACTGGAGGCTGCCGGAATTACAGTGGAAGATATTGTAAATGGAAATGTATCCGACGAGATGCTACAGCAGTATGGAATTTCGCCTGATATTTTCAATGGACATGCATCAACTGAAGAAGTCAAGCAGTCGGTCATGGAAGCAGAAGTTCCAAAGCAGATGCAGATAGCAGCAATCGAGGGTGCAGATCTTCCGGATGTATTTAAGAATCTTCTTCTGGAAAATAATAACAGTGAAGTTTATCAGAAGCTTGGGGTAACGACATTTGCGGAATATGTAAGCAAATATTTTGCAAAGCTGGTTATCGAGATTATCGCGTTTCTGATAACATTCCTGTTTGCAACCATTGTGATAAGAGCGGTTGTGTTTGCGCTTGATTTTGTGACAGCACTTCCGGTTCTGGGAATTCTGAACAGACTGGCAGGAGTTCTGGTAGGGTCAACGATTTCATTTATTATAGTAGGGATCCTGTTTATCGTAATTACGCTTCTGTATACAACAACGATAGGAAAGCAGGCAATGGGAATGATCAGAGAAGATCAGATTCTTAGTTTTTTATATGATAATAATATAATTATGAAAATTGCAACAATGTTGAGATAAAAGGCTTGACAATAGAAACTGATAATGGTATTATAAAAATCCGTCACGGAAAAGTGGTGGATTTTTATTTGTAATAAGGGATGTAAGATAGTCCCCTGAAAAATAAAAATAAAAAACCTCAAAAAATGTGTTGACAAAGTGAAATACACATGATAGTATATAGAGGTTGTCGCTGATAACAATAAATGAGCGACAAAAAATAATTTAAAAAAGTTGTTGACAAACATGAAACACTTTGATATAATATAAAAGCTGTCGCATGAAACGGCAACAACAAAAAAGAACATTGATAACTGAACAATAGACAACAAACCCTGAAAATTCTTTAAAGAGATTTTTCAAGAACGGACATCGAAAGATGTCAAACCAGAACAGTAAACAGGAACAGAATTGCCAAGCGATTCTTGACTGGGTACAAACGGAGTAGTTCTTCAACAGAGTTGAAGAACGATTATGTTACTAAGCAGCGAAGCTGCAAGAAACATATATCAACGAGAGTTTGATCCTGGCTCAGGATGAACGCTGGCGGCGTGCTTAACACATGC
>NZ_JAAIMM010000014.1 GCF_013300725.1 Allocoprococcus comes | reverse complement strand
GGTATTGTACCAAAGGGAATCGGGGAATAACAGATACGGATGATTACCTACTTACTTCTGAAATGCGAAAGTATGCAATACCAACAATGTTTGGACAACTAGGATGGTGGATTAATAATAGTTTAGACAAGTATTTTGTTATATGGTTAAAGGGTGCGGCAATAAATGGACTGTACTCTATTTCTTATAAATTGCCAAGTATTATGTCCATGGTATGCAACATTTTTGGTCAAGCGTGGGGAATATCAGCCATAAGAGATTTTGATAAAGAAGATAAGGATGGTTTCTTTAGCAATACCTATGAATTATTTAATTTTGTGTTGGTGCTTTGTTGTTCAGGATTGATACTGAGTAATATACTTATTTCTAAGATTTTGTTTGCAAAAGAGTTTTTTATCGCATGGAAGTATGCACCAGTTTTAATTTTGGCAATGTTGTTTAGTGGATTGAGTAGTTTTTGGGGTGGTATTTTTAATGCAGTTAAGAAAAACGAAGTTATTGCATGGACAACGGTACCAGCAGGTGTTATTAATGCGATTTTTAATGCGGTCTTAATACCAACCTTTGGAGCAATGGGGGCTGCTATTGCAACGTTGCTATCATTCTATTCGATGTGGGGGTTGCGATATCTTGCATCTAAAAAATACATTAGTTGCCATAACAATATTTTAAAACATCATTTAATGTATTCGCTAATAGTAGTACAGATTATATTTGGTTATCAGGAAAATCATTTTTATATGGGGCAAATTTTAATTATTGTATTTATGGTATTACTAAACAGAACAGTAGCCACAAAAGTTTTCAAAGCTGTTTTACAGAAGTTAAAATGGATACGCTAGATGAAATAAGAGCATAACTGATTAAGTACTAATGGAAAGAGAGGAAATTTATGAAGCAAAAGCTTTTAATTCTTGGTGGAACCGACCAACAGATAAAGTTGGTTGAGGCAGCTAAAAAGATGGGTGTATACACAATTGTTACAGATTATCTTGTAGATTCTCCTGCAAAGAAAGTCGCAGATGAAGCATGGATGCTTAATATTAAAGATGTAGATCAGATTGTTGAACGATGTAAAAAAGAGCAAATGAATGGTGTCATTTGCGGATACATTGACCCGTGTCAAAGACCTTATCAACAAATCTGTGAGGCACTTAATTTGCCGTGTTATGGAACAAAAGATCAGTTTTTCTATATGACTGATAAGCACGCATTCAAAAAAATGTGTGTGGAGAACGGCGTTGATGTTATTCCTGAGTACACGGAAGAAGAAGCCTTATCTGGACGAGCAATCTTTCCATTGTTTGTTAAGCCGGTTGATAGTAGAGGATCGCGTGGACAGTCCGTGTGCTACACGGTAGAACAACTCAAAAATGCAATTAGCTTTGCAAAAAGCGAATCTTCAAATGGGGATATCCTTATCGAAAAATATATGAAGGCTGCTCATGAGTTTCAGGTTACATATTTCTTTGTGGATGGTGAAGCTTATTTGATCAGAACGGTAGACAGTTACTGTGGTTCTGAGGAAAATCACCTTGAAAAAGTTGTGGCATGCGCTGTTTCTCCATCAAGATTTACAGATGAATATTTGAAAACGGCACATCAAAATGTCGTGAAAATGTTTAAAACAATGGGATACAAGAACGGTCCGATTTTTATGCAAGGGTTTGAAGACAATGGTAAATTTAGGTTTTTTGATCCAGGCCTGAGATTTCCGGGTGTTGATTACGAAAGAGTGTATACCAAAGAATTTGGCATTGATTTGATGGAAGCAATGGTTCATTACGCATTAGAAGGTAATTGCGGTTATGTAAAGCCGTTGGATGACGGTGTTAATCTGAATGGTAAGCGTGCAGCGGTTTTGTTCCCTACGTTAAAAGCAGGTAAAGTTGCAAAAATGCAGGGCTTCGACCGGACTGATAATTGTAAAGTGGTTTCGCTGATTCCAAGATGTGAGATTGGAAGTGAAATTTCTTGGAGTTACGACGTAAATCAAAGAATGGCCGAAGTGGATATTTTGTGCGCTGATACGGAAGATCTTAAAAGTGAGATTTCAAAGTTGCAGGATAGTATGCTGGTATTTGATGAGCTTGGTAATAATATGCAATACGAAAAGTTTTCAGTAGATAGGATTTTATGAGGGGAGGGGTTTTCTTGAAAAACGATTTAAATGTCAAGCTGATATCCATGGAAGATATTATGGAAGCAAAATGCTGTGATATTCAGGAAGTTATTAGGGTAATTGAAGAAGTTCTTGTTGATTATAAAAATGGTGGAGTTATGCTTCCAGATAAAATTTCGCAAATCTTTAATCTGGAAACGCAGGATAGAATTAACTGCATGCCATCAACATTGATGAAGGACGGTGTTTGTGGAATTAAATGGGTATCCGTTTTTCCAGAAAACCCACATAAGTTTTCATCTCAGAATGTTTCCGGCGTAATTATTTTATCAGAATTGGAGCAGGGATTTCCGATTGCGGTAATGGATGGCACGCTGATTACTGCATTACGCACGGCTTGTATGGGGGCAATTGGGGCAAAATATTTAGCTCGTAAAGATAGCCATATATATGGAACGATTGGCTCTGGAGAACAAGCAAAGGCTCACTTTGTTGCGATTAAACAGATGTTCCCGCAAATAGATACTTGTTATGTGGCATCCAGAAGTGGAAAAGGGGAAAATCAATTTATTGATATAATGAAAAAAAAGTATCCTGATGTCGATTTTATACCGTGTAATTCTGATTATGACAAGACCGCCCAAAACGCCGATATAATTGTTACAGCGGTTAGTTGCCAAGAACCTCTTCTAAAAGCAGATGCTGTAAAAAATGGAACCTATTACTGCCATGTAGGTGGATGGGAAGATGAATACGCTGTACCGCAAAAAGCAACAAAAATTGTATGTGATGATTGGCATTCTTTAAAGCATAGGGGTTCACCAACCATTGCCCGGATGTATAAAGACGGATTGCTAAAAGATAGCGATATATATGCTAATATAGCCGACATTATAGACGGAACAAAGCCTGGTCGGGAAAATGATGATGAAATTTGCTATTTCAATTCCATCGGTCTTTCTTTTGTTGATGTTAGCGTTGCATACAGTTTCTATAAGAAAGTGCTGAATAGTAATCTAGGAAAAGACTGGAAGATTCAGGAAACAGATGTTACAGATGCATTGTTAAAGAGTATCTGATTGTGGAGGGAAATATGGATAATAAAATTTTAGTTACTCGTTCATCTATGCCGACTCTTGACGAATATGTTGAAGAGATTCGTTCTATTTGGGACAGCCATTGGCTAACCAACATGGGGGTAAAACACAGACAGTTGCAGTCCGAATTAGAGGAATACTTAGGAATACCGCATGTGGCTCTTTATACAAATGGCCATTTGGCATTGGAGAATGTTATCGCAGCGCTGAACCTGCCAGAAGGCGGTGAAGTGATTACTACACCGTTTACTTTTGCATCTACTACACACGCAATTGTTCGAAATGGCTTGGTTCCAGTTTTCTGTGACGTTAATGAGAAAGATTATACTATTGATGTCACAAAGATTGAGAGCCTTATTACGGATCGTACGGTTGCTATTGTGCCTGTACATGTTTACGGAAATCTTTGTGATGTAGAGGAAATTGATAGAATTGCAAAGAAGTATGGCCTGAAAGTCATCTATGATGCTGCTCATGCTTTCGCTGTAAAATTCAAAGGTGTATCTTCTGCATGCTTTGGTGATGCATCAATGTTCAGCTTCCATGCTACAAAAGTATTCAATACCATTGAAGGCGGTGCAGTCTGCTTCAAAAATGATAGCTGGGTTCAATTGCTGAATGATCAGAAGAACTTTGGTATTCATGGACCTGAATCAGTGTGCTTTGTTGGTGGTAATGCCAAGATGAATGAGTTTCAGGCAGCAATGGGGATTTGCAATCTGCGCCATCTGAGCGATGAAATTGTAAAGAGAAGGAAAGTAGTAGAGCGTTATCGCGAGCGTCTGTCTTGTGTAGAAGGCATTCAGCTTAGTGTTATTCAGGAAAATGTGGAAAGTAACTATGCGTACTTCCCAGTTGTTTTCGACGGCTATAAGTATACTCGTAATGAAGTCTTTGCGATGTTGGAAGAGCAGGGCATCACGGCGAGAAAGTATTTCTATCCGCTAACCAATAGTTTTGAGTGCTATCGTAATTATCCGACTGCTGGAACGGAGAAAACTCCTGTGGCACAGCATTTGGCACTGCGTGTGCTGACCTTGCCGTTGTATGCAGATCTTGCACTGGAAGATGTTGATCGTATCTGCGATATCATTCTCGGTTAAGAGAAACCATAAAACACAAACAAAAATAGATGAGAACGCCTGTACGCTTTTAGATACAGGCGATGCTGCTCGAATTACATACCTCTTCGTTGTGAGCAGTAGGCAACGTAATGTCTATTACGGCAGAAATGTATTAAAGCTTAATAACAATTTGTGATTAATATAGAAAGTGGGAAAACTAATGAAGGGAATTATTTTAGCGGGGGGTTCAGGTACACGTCTTTATCCATTAACTAGGGTGACAAGCAAACAGTTGTTACCTGTGTATGATAAACCGATGATTTACTACCCGTTGTCAACATTGATGCTTGCCGGAATTCGAGATATCTTGATTATTTCTTCACCGCAAGATACACCGAGATTTCAGGAGTTGCTGGGAGATGGAAAACATTTCGGAACTAATTTATCATATGCTGTACAACCAAGCCCTGATGGTTTAGCGCAGGCGTTCATCATTGGAAAAGAGTTTATTGAAAATGATGCTTGCGCAATGGTACTTGGAGATAATATTTTCTATGGTGGATGGTTTAGAAAAAACTTGTCTGATGCAGTACATAATGCAGAAAATGGATATGCAACTATTTTTGGCTACTATGTCAAAGACCCTGAGCGGTTTGGCATCATGGAATTTGATAAGAATAAAAATGTGATTTCTGTTGAAGAAAAGCCGAAGAATCCGAAATCAAACTATTGCATTACAGGCTTATATTTCTATCCTGCTGGTGTGTCTGAAATGGCAGAGCAGGTTGTTCCTTCAGCACGTGGAGAGCTTGAAATAACCACATTGAATGACATGTATCTTAAGCAGGAAAAGCTGAAAGCACAGATTTTGGGTCGTGGGTTTGCTTGGCTGGATACTGGTACGATGGACAGCTTGATGGAAGCGTCCACCTTTGTTCAGACGGTTCAGAATCGACAGGATATGGTAATTTCTGCACCAGAAGAAATTGCTTACCATGAGAAATGGATTGATAAAGAAAAATTGCTCGAATCTGCGAATGCTTATGGAAAGTCTCCTTATGGCGAACATCTGAGAAGAGTGGCAGAAGATAGAATTATTTTTTGAAAGACGAGGAAAAAGAGAATGAATATTATTGTTACCGGCGGCGCTGGTTTTATTGGTAGTAACTTTGTGTTCCATATGCTGAAAAAATACCCGGATTACCGGATCATCTGTTTGGATAAGCTGACCTATGCAGGCAATCTGTCCACACTGGCACCTGTTATGGATAACCCGAATTTCCGCTTCGTGAAGGCAGACATCTGCGACCGTGAGGCTGTGGATAAACTGTTTGAAGAAGAGCATCCGGACATTGTGGTAAACTTCGCGGCGGAGTCCCATGTTGACCGTTCCATCGAGGATCCGGGCATCTTCCTCCAGACCAATATCATTGGTACCAGTGTGCTGATGGACATTTGCTGCAAGTATGGTATCCAGCGTTATCATCAGGTTTCTACCGATGAGGTTTATGGCGACCTGCCGCTGGATCGTCCTGACCTGTTCTTTACTGAGGAGACTCCTATTCACACCAGTTCTCCGTACAGCAGTTCCAAGGCTGCCGCTGACCTGCTGGTTCTGGCTTACCACCGTACATACGGCCTACCGGTGACCATTTCTCGTTGCTCTAACAACTATGGACTGTATCACTTCCCGGAGAAGCTGATTCCGCTGATGATTGCTAATGCTCTGGCTGACAAGCCGCTGCCTGTTTATGGCGAGGGCCTGAACGTCCGTGACTGGCTGTATGTGGAAGATCACTGCAAGGCCATTGATCTGATTATTCACAAGGGTCGTGTTGGTGAAGTCTACAACGTCGGTGGTCACAATGAGAAGCAGAACATCGAGATTGTAAAGATCATCTGCAAGGAACTGGGCAAGCCGGAAAGCCTGATTACCCATGTAGGTGATCGTAAGGGTCACGATATGCGGTATGCCATTGACCCGACTAAGATCCACAATGAGCTGGGCTGGCTGCCGGAGACTAAGTTTGAAGATGGAATCAAGAAGACCATTCAGTGGTATCTCGATAACCGTGAGTGGTGGGAGACCATCATCAGCGGTGAGTACCAGAATTACTATGAGAAAATGTACAGCAACCGCTAATTGAGGAAATGAAAATAATAATATATTGACGAAAGAAACAGGAGAGATATAATCTTGAGAGCAGAGCAGAGCAGAGCAGAGCAGAGCAGAGCAGAGCAGAGCAGAGCAGAGCAGAGCAGAGCAGAGCAGAGCAGAGTGGTTAGCAACGCTTAGAGGGATTGCTGCATTGCTTGTTTACATATCACATCTTAAACTGATGGTTACGCAGAACTTGTTGTTTACAATTGGTAGAGTTGGTGTAACGATTTTCTTCTTGATAACGGGATATTTAACCTATACATCCTATAAAAAAAGAACTGGAATGCAATATTTGGTAAATAGGCTATTTCGCATGTATCCGGAGTATTGGGTGCTTTTAATGGCTGCATTTATATTTCAGATAAAGAATGTTTCTGCACCGTGTTGGATGGCAAACATAACATTATTTAATGAGTTTATGGGATACGGAAACATTCTTGGAGCAAGCTGGATGATGCCGATACAAATTTGCTTTTTTGTTTTTATTTTTTTCTTTAAAAAATATGTGGTGAAAAGCAATGCTCCAAAATATTGGATTCTTTTTTGGGGGATGGTATCGTTGGGAGCAGGCTATTTAAGGTATGCTACGGGAAAACCTATACCAACAGCGTTTCCATTGCTATTCTTAGTTGCTTTATTGGGAATTGAATTCTTCATTCAAGAGAATGGTAAGAAGCAGAAAGCGGATAGTATGTGTTGTCTGGTGATATTTGAAGCTGTTTTAATTATGTCAACAAAGCTATCTTATGACAATTGGTTATATTATGTGGTTGCATATAATATAGGAATTGTACTTTTTGTATTTATGAGGAAACGAGAATGGAAGAGCAAGCTTTTAATCATGCTTGGAGAAATAGGATTTCCTTTTTTTCTTTGCTTTGACATTATATTTTCAATTATGGTTCGGTTTGGAGTATGTGAAGAAAATCAATATATGTCGGTTAGTGCATGCATAATACATTTTGTTTTGTCTCTTGCCTTTGCTGTGATCGTGACAAAATGGGTTGAAAAGCCTATATTAAGATATGGCAAAGCCTTAGAAAGAAAAATGGCATCAAAATAATAGATTGCGCAAATAAAACGAAAAGTGACATTTTGATAGAATAAAATTATTCGAGCAATATACGGTGTCAACTACAATGTGAGGAAGATTAAATGGAAACAAAATTGATTAAAGACAAAAATTTGAGGGGGGGAGTACGGAGTTCTAATATTGAACTTTTCAGAATCCTTTCAATGCTGATGATCGTAGCCCACCATTATCTTGTGAATTCAGGGTTACTTGATTGCATTGATGCACAGGCAAGTTTGCATTTTCAGGATTATTTTCTTTTGCTATTCGGATGGGCAGGAAAAACAGGTATTAATTGCTTTGTTTTGATTACTGGATACTTTATGTGTACATCGCATATTACCAAAAAGAAGTTTGGTAAATTATTGGCCGAAAGATATTTTTATGCCATTGCATTGTGGTGTATATTCTTCTTTACTGGATATGAAGCATTTTCAGCCAAAGGTTTCTTGAAGATGATATTTCCATTTTTCACGGTGGCAGATAACTTTACCAGTTGCTTTTTACTGTTTTACTTATTGATTCCGTTCTTGAATAAGTTGATTCATGCTCTAACAGAAAAAGAACATTTCTGGTTAATGGTGTGGTGTCTGGGAGTTTATGTGGTTCTGCCGTCTTTTGCAAAAGCAAATGTTGTATTCAACTATGTAACATGGTTTAGTATCCTCTTCATAATTGCATCGTATATTCGTCTTTATCCGAAAGACTGGTTTAGTAATACGAAGATTACGGGAACGCTGATGATTGCGTCGTTGATTATATCATGGGGAAGTGTTGCGGTGTTAGCTACGCTTAGTCGCATGGTAGGGAAAAACATCGGGTTCAGCTATTTCTTTGTATCTGACTCTAATAAGGTCTTAGCTTTAGCGACAGGTGTTAGTGCCTTCCTATTTTTCAAAAATATAAAAATTGGATATGACAAGATTATCAATACAATTGCTGCCTCTACATTTGGAGTATTATTGATTCACGCTAATAGTAATACCATGCGGCGATGGTTGTGGCAAGATACGTTTAACAATGTTGGTGCTTATGAGGCTGGAAATGCGGTGATTCACGCTGTTGTGAGTGTGATACTGATTTATGTGGTATGTACAGTAATTGATATATGCAGAATCAAACTGCTTGAAGCACCACTCATGAAAAAATTGAAATAATCGGAAGACACCTGGTACGGCATGAGCTACCACGAGGATGTCGCAGCAGTAAAGGATAGCTTCAAGAAGATGCTGGAGAATGGTGTGTACAAGACTGATTTATTTGCAGACTTGTGATATACTTAAACAACTATAAAAGGAAAAATATTATCACCATGCTCAGAACGAAAGGACTGGAAGCTGGATCTTCGTGTTAATGAATATACAGAGCTGGAGATTTTCGCTGAGAAAAATTCTCCGAAGCGTGTGAACTGTCCAGAGGCCTGTGGACTGCGTCATCTTGCATTTTGCGTAGACAGCGTGAAGCAGATAGTGAATGAGCTGGCGGAGATAGGCATTGAATGTGAGCCGATCCGAGTTGACGATTTTACCGGCAAGAAGATGACTTTTTTTTATGACCCAGACGGATTGCCGCTGGAACTGCACGAATAATCATGGGAGAGAAAAGAACACATAAATCTCGGAAGCCCGGTGGAGGCCGGAAGAAGCTGAAGCCAGAATACGATGCAGGAAAGAATTTGAAAGAGCAGATGGATGCTGCTATGGTTCTCTATAATTCAAATGACTCCCTGCAGGTCATCGCCGACGCTTTGAACTTGAATCCTATCAAGGTGAGGAAGCTCCTCATCACGGCTGGTGTGTATGAATCAGAAATGGCGGAGAAGGTACGGGATACCTTTGAGGAGTACCGAGAAACAGAGTGCTATAAAGAAGCAATCCTCTCAACCGCAAATACTCTTCAGCTTTCCAAAGCCTCCGTTACCTCGTACTTACCATATCAGAAAGGTGTGTACTTCTCAAGTACAGCAGCCAAAGAGCAGATCAGTGTTGGAGCTGAGCGGCAGCGGAGATACAGAGCAATGAAGCGGTGGAGGGCTGATCCGACAGAAGAAAACTTCTGGGGAGTGGTTCTGGCTTATGCCGGGGTAAAATTTAAAACCTACTCAGGATTGCCATTTTCTTATGAAATTAGAAAAGGCAGAAATGGACAATACACGAAAGAACTGTGGATTGACAGGCGGGAGAAGAGTAAAAGTCTGGCATGGAGTTCGGTGTTATTGGCACTACGGAATATTAAAAAGGTGGGGAAAGTGGTTGATCGTCCTAAAGCTCTGGGCGATATCCGAGGCGTGACTTACATATACGGAATGTTCTACCGGTTTGGTCTGATTGATGTACCGGATGAAGTGAAGAGAAGATTTTCTTGCAGGACTGTTGACGGGAAATACAGATTGGGTGGTTAAGTCAAACATGGAAGCCAGCGAGGGATTCACGGATATTATCATTGAACCACAAAGAAAAAAATAGCACTCGGAAATCAGTCACAAAGTATTGTTGATTTCCAGGTGCTATTTAAGGATTAAAGTTGAATTTGAGAGAAGTCAATAACTAAATCAGAATAAAGACCAGCTTTTACCTGATCGGAAAAAGTAAATTCGTTGTTATCATCTGTTTCAAAGTTCCAGACAGTGATCCGGTTCTTTATTGGATCCACAATCCAGTATTCTCGGACACCAGCAGATCGATATTTGAATAGTTTTATAGAATAGTCCATGCGTCTGCTGCCAGGGGATACAATCTCCATAATCCAATCCGGTGCACCTGTGCACCCATTATCTGTAAGTTTGTTTTTATCACAAATTATGCTGATATCCGGCTCAACATAGTTTTTATCATTCTCATTTAGAAAAACAGCAAATGGAGCAATATAAATTTTACAGGATCCCTTCTTTGAATCAATATAGTCTGCAATCTTACGGTATAACGTTCCGGTAATTTCCTGATGTAGTCTGCTCGGCGGTGCCATGTAATAAATATGACCGTCAATCAGTTCGGCTCTGGTTCCTTCTGGAAGCTTGTAAATATCGTCGGTTGTATAAATCTGCTCTTTTGGTAATGGCATAGAAGAATACTCCTTTCTTGAACGTATAAAATGTAAAGAATATGGCTACTCAGATTCGCGAAGAATTCTTTGCTTAATAGCTTCTTTAATATAGCCGTTAGCTGATTCGCCGGCTATTGCTGCAACCGTTTTGATTTTGTTATATAATATAAGTATAACATTTAATCAATGCTGTGTACATAGTCAAAAGCGACAAAAACTACGTATTGAAAATGTGGTAACAAATACAGTTGGAATGTTTGTTGGATGGCTGATATGGAAGATAGTATGTAAGTGCCTCAAAACATGGCAGAGTGCAAAATAGCAGTTCGTCTGCTACAATGTACCCAACATGAATTGAGGCAATTTTTTATAGATGATATTTAGAGTTAAATACTTTAGTTTATATGTGATTGATATAATGCATATGCGCTCAAAGAAAATCCATCATCAATTTTCCCCTGACGAATCCAATCATCCATTTTATTGACAGGAATTTCTATAATCTGTTTAATTCCTTCGTGAATTTGCTGGTTCTGTTGAAAAGATTCGATTTCTACCAAATATACATCAACCCTGTTGCCTGTAAGTCCGCTGTCAGAAATTACGTTTCCGAGCAGAATTGGCTCATTGACGATGGTTGCGCCTATTTCTTCTTTTAGCTCTCTTGCCGCATTTTCAGATGAAGTTAAATTATCTTCTGAAAATCCTCTTGGAAAACTATACTGCATTTTTCTTGGTGCGTGTCGATACTGATTTAGCAATAAGAAGTTATTTTTGTATTTCGGTATCATAACAACCCCGTTTTTTCCGTTTGGTGAAACAATTCGTTCGTAAGGGAAGAACTTTTTCGGAGTCTCAGAATTACTGTTTTTTATAGGATCTACAATCAGTGTATTGAAATTACTCTGATATACGACTCCGAATTTATAGCCATATAATTCTTCTAACTGCATCAGATATTTTGTTATTGATTCATCATTCACATCTGCAATCGGATATATCGAAGAATTTTTAAATAAATCTTCATGAGCCCCATTCTTTTGGTATTTGATGTATTTTTTTAGTTCAGGTGAAAGGACTAATGAAATAGGAACCGATTTATTTCTTTTTTCACCGGCCGCAATGTCTGCCATGCAGTTATTGTTGTAAATAGCTGGTTTGCAAAAGAAATATCGATAGCATCTTTGATTAGTTTGCCTATATCTCCAAGTGCATCTGACAGAGAAGATAGTACTGGAAACACATGGGCAAGCCCAGAGGTGACCGCTTCACTGACGATCAAAAGAAACAACCATTCCAGTGCCTGACCGGCGACTGATTTTAGACCGGCAGGAATATGGATCCATTTTATGCATGGCAGTAGAGCCAGTTTCTTTGTGGTAGAAAATGCTGTCATATATATCTGAAGCTGATCCTGAAACAGATCTAAGCAACGATCAATGGCAAAAGCCAGAAACAGACATATGATTGCAAGTAACAGGTGTTTTCTTATTGAGGCATGAATTTCTTTTTTATGGTGTTGAACTTTCTTGTTGAAATTGTATTCATATCGATAAATAATGCTTTCATTTTCCGCTGTTGTTTTATATGACACGTATCCTGTGTAGCGAGCCGCTATTTTGAACCTGGGTAAAGCTTTCAGCTGTTCAAATTCTTTAAAATACATTGTTTCATCTAATAAATATTTTTCATCAGCAAGATTTCCATCATGCCAGTCCTGGTTTAAACGATTAAAAAAGTCAGAACGAAAAGTTATTTTTTCACCGCTGAAATTCTCGGACAATTCATTTACATCATAATGCTTTGTAACATTACATATACTTAGCTCGCAGGCGTAATTATAGCAGATATTGATAATTGCCTCTGCATATTGATATGGAGTTTTGCATTTGGATGCATCTTCTTTGAATTTTTGCTTTATTTTATGTAAATAAACAGATCGGTCATTATTACCATTTTGATAACATGAGAGATTCTTTATAATATGGATTGCTTTATCCCATAATGGATCTTGCGGATTTTCAAATTCAGTTACAAATGTAATAATATTTTGCATTTTTAGTTTTTTATATTCTTCGGGAGCTTTCGGAGGAATATAAATATCGTGTAATGCGCTCAAACGTAGTACGGTTGAGAGCAGCCAATATAATTTTTGCAATATATTACGCATTTCCTGTACGACAGACTCTTTTGAATGGTTGACAGTTTTTTCATCGAATAAAGAACTTTGTTTTAAAATTTTCTTTTTTTTCTGAGTTTCTTCTGAGTTTTCCGGGCTTATGGTTTCATCGTATACAAGCTCTTCAAATAGTTTGATCAGCTCATGTTCGGAGCGATTTGTACCTGTAGAATACTCAAATATTTCAGAAAGATCTGAATATAATAAACTTCGTTTGATTAAGGACAAAAGTCTTCTTTGAGAAGATTTTACAGGCAGTGCAGAATAGATAAATTGTTTTTCTGATTCAACAGAGTTGATTAAATACTGGGATAAACTTCGTATATCACCATACTGGGATATGCGGATTGCGCCATTTTCAAAAAGTCTGATAAAATATTTCTGGTATTCGGAATCTTTTAATAAACTAAAAAATCCTCTGGAATCCACTAATTGATTATAGGTTAGCACGACAATATTTCCGTTGTTGACAATTTCATTATATAAAGCTTTTTGTCCGGCTATTATTTCTTCATCTGTTTTTCTTACTGAATCGAGTTCAAATAAATATACGTATTCCCTCATAGAGTAGTCCTTTCTGCTTATCAGTTATTTTTAAGTATCTGATATACATAATTTTCGGCTATAATCTTCGGTGTGTCAACTACTTAAATATTGTTGGGATGGATATTCTGCTTGGAAAATGAGAAAATGGGATTAGTAAAAAAGAAAATTTTAAGAAAAAAGTAGTGGTTTTACGTATTTAGGGCTAGCCGACGCGCTAGCGTCTTGGTACAATCTAAGTATAACTATGGTGGAAGGCTTGGAGGCACTAAATGAAAAAGTATGCCTGCCGGACGGCGATGATACTTGCTTTTCTACCGTATAAAACGCCGTAGATGCCGACCAAGAAGGAAGATTGGATGGATCAGATTATAAAGTTGTGAAGGAGAACGTCAAATGAGAAAAAGTACGAGAGGCTATTGTAAATATTGCAGTAAAGAATACACCAGAACAGGCATGGTAAAACATTTGCAAACGTGTAAGAGAAGAATTGATTTATATGAAAAGACAACAGAAACCGAAAAATATTTTGAACTGCTGTTATATGGAGCGTACAATAAAGATTACTGGCTTATTATACAGATCAAAGAGAATGCAACATTGGATGATCTGGATCAGTTTATCCGTGATATCTGGGTAGAATGCTGTGGACATTTAAGCGCGTTTGAGATTAATGGCGTAAGCTATGAAAAGGAACCAGATGATGATTTTTGCTGGGATGAGCCGGCAGAAAGCACGGAACACAAATTAAAAGAAATACTTGAATCGGATATGTTGTTTGGATATGAGTATGATTTTGGATCTACTACGGAACTTGCGATCAAAGTATTGAATTATTATAATGCACCAAAGCAGAGTAAAAAAGTGGTGATATTATCCAGAAACAATCCACCGGAATTTCAGTGTTCGATTTGCGGGGAACACAGAGCATCCTGGATAAATGCCGTGGATATTTATGGTGAAGAACCATTTTGGTGTGACGAGTGCGCAGACAAGCTTGAAGAGGGCGAATTTGATGAAGAAATTGACAGTGAAGAGGTGTGGCTACTTCCGGTTACGAATTCTCCAAGGATGGGAGTCTGCGGATATGAAGGAAGCAGTGTGTATCCGGAGCAGTTTGAACCGGATGAAATTTGTTAGATAAATACAGATATAATTAGTTCACAAAGAGAAGGAAAAAGCTATGTCGATTAAAGAACGAGAGGAGCTTTTATTTCAAAAATTAAGAGAAAAAGATACCAGTATTGTAGCCGATGGAGTGATTTGCGAGCAGGAATTTTTAAATGCCAGATATAAGATCGTATATATCCTGAAAGAAGTAAATGGTGGAAAAAGCTGGGATCTGCGAGATTTTGTTTATGAGGGTGGAAGATCACAGACTTGGGATAATATTGCACGCTGGACGGAAGGAATTCTGTCCTGGGAAAAAGAATTTTTGTGGTCTGAGATGGAGACAGACAATGAACAAAGACGCTTGCGGGAGTTGAAGAAAATAGCAGCGGTCAATTTGAAGAAAACTTCTGGTGGACGTACTTCAAATAATGGTGAAATTTACAGGGCAGCAGTTGATCATCATGACATTATCAAGAAGCAGATTGATTTGTATAAAGCAGACTTTATTATTTGCTGTGGCACGGAGTATGTTTTTATGGATGCATGTTATAAGGACAGAGAGGTTGAATGGAAAATGACTTCAAGGGGAATCTGGTATTTCAGAGATGGCAAATCTGTTGTCATCTCATTTTCGCATCCGGAAGCAAGAGTGAAAGATGCGTATTTGTTTTATGCATTGACGGATGCGGTGAAGGAGATTATGCGCTGTGAAGAGTTTGAAGAACAACTATAGGGATTATAAGGAAAAAGTTTTGTAAAATCTGCAAGTGAAAGCAGAAGTATCATATATTGTAATTAGAATATGACAGGATACGGGCAATGATGGAGGTTTGCCATTTTAGATGGCAGATGATAATATAATCTGTATAGAGGCAGAAAGGAAGTGGATACAGATGGGGATTTTCGTAAATCCAGATAATTCGGCGTTTCAGGTTGCGTTGAATTCAGAAATATATGTTGATAAAACAGGTTTGTTGGAATATACCAACAAAGTAATGAATACATTGCAGGGATATATTTGCAATAGCCGTCCACGCCGATTTGGAAAATCTGTCACGGCAAATATGCTTACAGCCTATTACAGCAGGGGATGTGATTCGGAAAAAATGTTTTCCGGATTTGAAATTAGTAAGTACTTGGATTTTAGAACACATTTGAATCAATACGATGTAATTCATTTGGACATTCAATGGTGTATGGAGCCGGCAGGCGGCGCGGAAAAAATTGTTTCGTATATTACGGGAAAAACGCTTGCGGAATTACGGACATATTATTCAAATGAATTGCCGGAAAAGATAAATTCTTTGTCAGAAGCGCTGGCTGTAATTAACAATAAAACGGGAAATAAATTCATTATTATTATAGACGAATGGGATGTACTGATCCGCGATGCGGCTGCGGATAAAAAGGTTCAGGAAGAGTATATTAACTTTTTAAGAGGGTTATTTAAAGGAACGGAACCAACAAAGTACATTCAACTTGCATTCCTGACGGGTATTTTGCCTGTTAAAAAAGAGATATCACAATCTGCATTAAATAATTTTAAATTATATTCTATGCTTAGTGCAGGACCACTTTCTTCTTATATTGGATTTACTGAAGATGAAGTGAAAGCTTTGTGCGAGAATTATGATCGAGATTTTGAAGAAGTAAAAAGATGGTATGATGGATATCAGCTTGGTCAATATCATGTCTATAATCCGAATGCGGTTGTAAATCTGATGATGGAAGGGGAATTTCAGAGTTACTGGTCTGGAACAGCTTCATATGATGGAATCGTTCCGTTGATCAATATGAATTTTGACGGTTTAAAGACTGCGATTATTGAAATGGTGTCAGGAGCAGCTGTAAAAGTGGATGTTGGATCTTTTCAAAATGATATTGTCAGTATTGTGAACAAAGATGATGTTCTGACTTATTTGATCCATTTAGGGTATCTGGCATATCTTAGTAAAACGGAAGCGGCATTTGTGCCGAATGAAGAGATAAGACAAGAGCTGATTCGCGCCACACGTAGGAAAAAGTGGAATGAATTCCTTGATTTTCAACAGACATCCGAAACATTATTAGATGCTACATTAGATATGGATGGGGATGCGGTAGCAGCGCAGATTGAAAAAATCCACAGTGATTATTGTTCTATGCTACAGTATAACGACGAAAATTCTCTGAGCAGTGTTCTGGCAATTGCATATTTGAATTCGATGCAGTATTATTTTAAACCGATTCGGGAATTGCCAACGGGACGGGGATTTGCTGATTTCATTTATATTTCTAAACCAGAATACAGGGATGATTACCCGGCACTTGTGGTTGAATTGAAGTGGAATAAGAATGCGCAAACTGCGTTAGGACAAATTAAAGATAAAAAGTATCCGGAATCTGTATTGAATTATACGGGGAATATTTTGCTGGTGGGAATTAATTACGATAAGGAAAGTAAGGAACATCAATGCTTGATTGAACAGTATGTGAAATAAAAGGATGTAGTTTTACCAGGCGATATTTTTGTGGAGCAATACACAGTTTACATTTTAGAATCTGTGGAAAATATAACGAAGAAAAATGGAAAATAGATGAAAAAAGTAAGATGGATTATTTTCGGAATGTTAGTAGCTTTGCTTACAGGATGTTCTGGAAAAAAAGCTGCAGAAACTTCTGCGGATGCAAAAAATGTGAAAAATACGCTTGATTTTGTAGATGCACACGGCGAGTGTTATACGGTGGAAATCAATGAAGCAGTTGCCAAAAATCCGTATGATAATGCACTTTTTGCAAAAACTGAAAATAAAATTAGCTATGAAGATGACAAATACACTTCGAGGCTGGGTGTGGATGTATCTGTTTTTCAGGGAGATATTGACTGGGAGCAGGTGAAAGCAGCAGGCTATGAATTTGCAATTCTACGAATCGGATATCGTGGCTATGGCGAAGAAGGTACGTTAAATGCAGACGAGAAGTTTGAACAGAATCTGAAAAATGCCCGAAAAGCTGGAATGGATGTTGGTGTTTATTTTTTCTCGCAGGCGGTAAATGAAGAAGAGGCTGATTTTGTTCTGGAACATTTGAAAGGGCAGGAGCTTCAGATGCCGGTTGTGTATGATCCGGAGCATATTCTGGAGGACGAAGCACGGACGGATGGTGTAACGGGAGAACAATTTACCCAAAATGCGAAGGTATTTTGTAAAGCAATAGAAGAAGCAGGATATGATGCCATGATTTACAGCAATATGCTGTGGGAAGCGTATGAACTGGATCTGGAGAAGCTGTCAGATTATCCGGTCTGGTATGCAGATTACGAAGAACTTCCGCAGACGCCGTATAGGTTCAGTATGTGGCAGTATTCCAGTACAGGAAGCGTGCCTGGGATTGACGGAAATGTGGATTTGGATATCCAGTTTGTAAAAAGATAAAAATTTACTGATTTCTGAAAAAGTATTTGTTGCGATTTGCAGGAAAATGTAGTACCAAATCGTAGACATTGATGGAGTGATTGCCGCGGCTGATGAAGTGTGATAGAATAAATTTTATGATGTTATAGACTGAGCATAGTATCGCTGATACTTGTATGACGAAATGTCTGATTTTAACTTTATGCAAGTTGTGTATGGATAATTGAGCACAGAGATAAACAGATTGCATAAAGTTAGAAAAATTCAGAAAAGGCACAGAAAACCAGGCAGGGAGAATGGAAAGAATGAAACCAGTTTACGAAAGATTTATCGAGAATCCGGATTTTACGAAACCGGAATTTGTCGAATTGATAAAATGTGCAGAAGATCCGGAGGCAGTCCGGAGACTGAAAGAAGAAGCAGTCCGTATTCGGGAGATTTATTACGGGAAAAAGGTATTTACCAGAGGACTGATCGAATATACCAACTATTGTAAGAATGACTGTTATTACTGTGGAATCCGCAAAAGTAATGCGAATGCAAAGCGCTACCGTCTGACAGAAGAAGAGATCATGGCATGTTGTGAGAATGGCTATGAGCTTGGATTCCGGACGTTTGTCCTTCAGGGCGGGGAAGATGCTTATTATACAGATGACCGGATGGTAGAGATTATTAAAAAAATCAAGGAAGCATATCCGGAATGTGCGCTGACGCTGTCGATTGGTGAGAAGTCTTATGAAAGTTATAAAAGGTTCCGGGAAGCCGGAGCGGATCGTTACCTGCTTCGTCATGAGACGGCGAATGAAGAGCATTACCGGAAGCTGCATCCGGAGAAAATGAGTCTCGAAGTCCGGAAAAACTGTCTGTATGATCTGAAGAAGCTTGGTTATCAGGTGGGGGCTGGCATGATGGTTGGTTCACCTTATCAGACGACAGAGGATCTTGCAGAGGATCTGGTATTTCTGAAAAAATTGCAGCCGGAGATGGTGGGGATTGGACCGTTCATCCCACACCACGACACGCAGTTTGCAAAAGAACCGGCAGGAAGTGTGGAGATGACACTGTTTCTGCTCGCTGTGATCCGGATCCTGCTGCCGAAGGTACTTCTTCCGGCAACGACAGCACTTGGGACGATGGATCCGCTTGGCAGAGAGAAAGGGCTGCAGGCAGGAGCCAATGTTGTGATGCCGAATCTTTCACCGATAAAGAACCGGAAGCAGTATGAGCTGTATGATAACAAGATCTGTACCGGAGAAGAAGCGGCAGAATGCCGTGGATGCATGGGAAGACGAGTGGCAAGTGTCGGATACGAACTGGTGACAGAGCGTGGAGATGCAGTGTAAAAAAAGTATGATGGATGGAATCGAACAGATTTTCTGTAAAAACTTGCTAAAATTATGCTTTTGATTTTAAACAGATATCACAAAGAAGAAAAATTATTTTTGCAAGAATCAAAAGAATCTGTAGAAAGAAAACACTTTTCGATACATTTCGATGGATTTCACAAGCTATCGAACCGGCATTTTCAGCGGTAAAAGAATCTCCCTTTTTACCACTAGGAAAATATACGCAGGATATGCTACTATATAGAAGTCGACAATACTTATACGCGTAAGAACAGGAGGAACTTGATTTAGCTGTTTTCTAATGAGAACCCGCAGACCTTTCTTGTACAATGCGGTATCATAAATAAAATATTTTATTTTAAAGCAAATTGAAATTGTATATAGAGAACCATATATACAAGCCGGACACAGGGGAATGGGACCGTAAAAAGTTTCGTTCCCCTGTGTTTGGTTGGAGAATGAAAGGTATCGTTTGAATTTATGTTTCAGGCTTCTGCATTTTATCCCTACCGAAACTTACAGTTTTATGGTATGATGAAAAAGTATGTAATCATCGCAGAAAAAGTCGTTTATGATAAAAATATGAGGATTACACGAAAGAGGAAGCCAGCCTGGAAAAGGTCTTGTTTCCGATTCCGAATTTTGGGAGGAATATAATTTGAGTAAGAAAAATGAGTATCAGGGACATCTGATCCGTGAGGTTTACCCGGATTCCATTGCCGAGGCGATGGAGATCGAGCCGGGAGATGTCCTTCTGCGAATAAATAACCAGAAAATAGAGGACGTTTTTGATTATCGTTATATGATCAAGGATGAGTATGTAGAAGTACTGATCCGCAAGCCGGATGGGGAAGAATGGCTTCTGGAGATCGAGAAAGAATATGACGATGATCTGGGGGTTGAATTTGAAAATGGTCTGATGAGTGATTACCGTTCCTGCAGTAACAAGTGCATTTTCTGTTTTATCGATCAGATGCCGCCGGGAATGCGTGAGACCTTGTATTTTAAAGATGATGATTCACGTCTGTCTTTCCTGCAGGGCAATTATATTACCTTGACGAATATGAAACAGAAGGACGTGGACCGTATCATTGAGATGCAGCTTGCACCGATCAATATTTCCATTCAGACCACTAATCCGGAGCTTCGCTGCAAGATGCTGCACAACCGTTTCGCCGGGGAAAAGCTGAAATTTGTGGATGATCTGTACGCCGGACATGTGGAGATGAACGGGCAGATCGTACTCTGTAAAGGAGTCAATGACAAGGACGAGCTGCGCAGGTCTATCGAAGACCTGATGAAATATCTGCCATTTATGCGGAGTGTGTCGGTGGTTCCGGCAGGACTTTCCAAATACAGAGAGGGACTTTATCCGTTGGAACTTTTCACGAAAGAAGAAGCAGAAGAGACTATTGACCTGATCGAGAGTTATCAGAAGAAAGCATATGATGAATACGGGCTTCATTTTATCCATGCAAGTGATGAGTGGTATATCCTTGCAGAGAGGGATTTCCCGGAGGAAGGACGCTATGACGGGTATATCCAGCTGGAAAATGGTGTTGGCATGATGCGGCTTCTGCGGGATGAATTTTATCATGCATTGGAGGAGTTTCTGGCAAGTGAAGAGTATCCAAAGTTAAAAGAAGAGACCGCACGGACATTTACCATTGCGACCGCAAAGCTTGCTTATCCGACCATTCAGGAATTCGCAGACCGGATCATGGAAGCATTTCCGAAGGTAAAGATCACCGTTGTCTGTATCCGCAATGATTTCTTCGGCGAGACGATCACCGTATCCGGGCTGATCACAGGACAGGATCTGGTGGCGCAGATCAAAGAGCGGCAGGAAGCAGGAGAGGATCTGGGAGACACGCTTCAGATCCCGATCAATATGCTGCGAAGCGGAGAAGAGGTCTTTCTGGATGATATGACCGTACAGGATGTGGAAGCGGCACTTGGCATGAAGTTAAAAGCCGTGGAGTCCGGTGGAAAGGATTTCCTTGACGCGGCACTGAATTTGGATTATCATACAGAACGGAACAATGAGAACTTTGTATACATCAAAGCATACGACAGAGAGGATGAGTAACTTGAAATTTTCAAAACAGATGTCTGAATCGATCAAACTCGGTGTGATCCTTGCAATCGCAGGCGGATTTATGGACGCCTATTCTTATATGTGCAGAGGAAAAGTATTTGCCAATGCGCAGACTGGAAATATTCTGCTTCTTGGAATCAATATTTCAGAGAGAAACTGGCAGATGGCACTTCATTATCTGGTACCGGTGCTGGCATTTGCCATTGGAATCGCCCTTGCAGATCTGGTGAAAATACGGACGAAAAATCTGACACTTCTGCACTGGAGACAGATTTCGGTATTCTGTGAGGCAGTGATCTTACTGAGTGTCAGCTTTATCCCACAGAATTTTAATCTGGCGGCGAATGCACTCACATCCCTTGCGTGTGGGATTCAGGTGGAAAGCTTCCGCAAAATCCATGGAAACGGAATTGCAACCACCATGTGTATCGGAAACTTACGAAGTGCGACCCAGCATATGTGCAGTTATGCGAACACGAAGGATAAAGAGTATATCAAGAAAGGACTTTTGTACTATGGAATCATCTTCTTCTTTGTGATCGGTGCAGTTATCGGAAATGCCTGTGTGGAAATGTTTGCTGAAAAGGCACTTCTGATTGCTTCTGCAATTCTGGCAATTGCTTTTGTGATGATGTTTGTTGATGGAGAAAAAGAACAATGCAAATAAAGCAGATCGCGTATATAAGATCCGATTTTGTGGAAAAATTCGGGATTCCGCGACAGAGTAATCTTGTGGATACCCGGGCAGAAATCCATTTTCTGCCGGAATATCAGAATGCGGATGCGCTGCGGGAAATAGAGACGTATGATTATCTGTGGCTGATCTGGGAATTTTCGGAGTCGATCCGGGATACCTGGAGCCCGACGGTACGTCCACCGCGGCTTGGTGGTAACAGACGGGTGGGAGTCTTTGCCACCCGTTCTCCATTTCGTCCGAATCCGATCGGACTTTCATCGGTTAAACTTACGGGTGTGGAATTTCGGGAAAAAGAAGGACCGGTGCTGATCGTAGAGGGAGCGGACCTTCTGGACGGAACCCCGATTTACGATATCAAGCCTTACCTTCCGTATGTGGACAGTCATCCGGAGGCAAGGGGCGGTTTTGCAGAAGAAAAAAAGGATTACAGACTGGAAGTGAGTTTCCCGGAGCAGTGTCTGGAACTGATCCCGGCAGAAAAAAGGACGGCGCTGATCCAGATCCTGGAACAGGATCCAAGACCTTCTTACCAGAAGGATCCATCCCGGATTTACGGTATGGACTATGCAGGGATGGGAATCCATTTCCGGGTAGAAGAAGGAACACTTATTGTGACGGAGGTAGAAAGATTATGAAAATCTATCTTGCACCGATGGAAGGCATTACAGGTGAGGTATACCGCAGGGCGTACCACACCTTTTTTGAACCCATGGATAAATATTTCACCCCTTTCCTGAACCCGAATCCTAAAGGAAAATTCAGCAGACAGGAATGGAATGAGATCCTTCCGGAAAATAATGAGGGCATGTATACCGTACCGCAGATCCTGACCAACCGCGCCGAAGATTTCATCCGCCTGGCCCGGCAGCTGAAAGGATTCGGCTATGAAGAAGTCAATCTGAATCTCGGCTGCCCTTCTAAAACAGTTGTAAACCGGAAAAGGGGATCCGGCTTTTTGTTTTATCCTGATGAACTGAACCACTTCCTTGATGAAATCTTTGATAAACTCGATATGAAGATTTCTATCAAAACAAGAAGTGGCAAATATGAACAGGATGAGTTCGAAGAACTTCTGGATATTTACAATCATTATCCCCTGGAAGAACTGATCCTTCACTCAAGAGTCCAACAGGATTATTACAAAAACAGACCCGACTGGACGACCTTCGCCTACGCCTTCCGGAACAGCAAAAATCCTCTGGTCTATAATGGAGACATTTTTTGTGTGGAAGATTACCAAACCTTCCACCAGAAATTCCCCGAAACAGAATGCATCATGCTCGGAAGAGGAATTCTGATGAACCCATTTCTTCCGGCAGTTATAAAAGGGGAATCTACATTTGACACCAAGAAGATTGCTACATTCTGCGATCATCTTCTTGATGCCTATATCGAAAAATCTCCAGAAGAAAAAAATGCAGTAGTCAAAATGAAAGAACTCTGGTGGTATCTCGGCAAAAATTTTCAAAACAGCGAAGAATATCTGACACAAATCCGCAAAAGCCAGACCATCCGGGAATACCGGATGGCGGTAGAAGGTTTATACAGAAACTGTACGTATTTACAATAATAAAAATGCAGTTTGATGAAACAGCCAAAATACTAAAGAAGAAACCTGTCCCATTCCGATGATTGTGCAATGGAGAGAAGACTCAAAAATCATTGAAGCCTCTGCTGAAAATGATTTTCGCTTTCAGAGGCTTCTCGGAATGGTTTGCACAATGGAATGGGACAGGATTCTTTTTGGGACGCATCTTGCGACAAAATCCCCTATTTTCTAGTAAAATTGCATAAAAATCCAGGCGTTAGCTTTGACTAAGATTCACAAAAATCTGAAAAACATTAGAAACTTCTACAATTATCTGATAAAATAAAGAGGTAGGGATTCGGCAAGTCTAAGAAAGAAGGAAGAAAATGTACGAAGTAGGAGATTTAATTGTTTATGGCCGGACAGGGATTTGTGAAGTGACCGAAATTACGACGCTGAAAATGGATGGAGTACCGAAGGACAAACTGTATTACATTTTGAGACCGGTACATGAGAAACACGGAAAAGTATTTACACCGGTAGACAATGAAAAAATTGTCATGCGAAGAGTCATTTCAAAAGAAGAAGCAGAAAAACTGATCCGTGAGATCCCGCAGATCGAGGGACTCTGGATCGGAAACGAGAAGCAAAGGGAAGAAAAGTACAGAGAATGCATGAAAAGCTGTAAATGCGCAGAGTGGGTGCGGATCATCAAGACACTGTATGAACGGAAAGTATCCCGCCTGAAGCAGGGAAAGAAGATCACGGCGACCGATGAACGTTATCTCCGGATGGCAGAAGGCAACCTGTATTCGGAGCTTTCCATAGCACTTGGAATTCCGGAAAGCGGAATGGAAGCATATATATCGAATAAAATAAATGAGACAGAAGAACCGGTACTTTGCTAATGCAGAGGACCGGTTCTTCCGGGTATAACGGGAGCGAAAAATGGTAACGACAGCACAGAGGGATGATTTTGCAGAATATTTGGCATTTCCGGCTGTTTTCTGAAAAATGGGTTCTTCAAATAGAAGCCATTCTATGCTATACTGTTTTGGATAAGATTGAAAATGAGGTGAAATCATGGATAAAGAATTAGAACTTGTGGAGCATAAAGCTTCGATCCTGATAGATGCGTTACCATATATCAGAGACTTTAACCAGAAAACGGTGGTCATTGAGTACGGATGTGCCGAGTGGCTCAGCGGAGTGGAAGAGCAGAGACTGATGCAGGATATCGTCCTCTTAAAGAGTGTTGGTATGCGCCCGATCGTAGTACATGATACCCGTATGGGACTGGACAAATTCCGTGAGAATAAGCGGATCGCCAAGCTCCTTGAACTCTGTGGAGTTAAGGCGATCGGTATCTGTGGTGTAGATACAGAGACTATTGGTCTGATGCTGGATAATGATTATATTCCGGTCATCGTGCCAAATGATATCGACAACGAAAGCGAATATATCGATCCGAAAGAGACTGCACTTGAGATTGCAGAGAAAATGCAGGCGGACAAGCTGGTTTATCTGTCAAAATATCCTGGAATCTACAAAGATGAAGAGAGAAAAGATATTTATTATAAGATTACCGTCCCGGAAGTAGAAAAACTGCGCAAAGAACGTAATTTCCCGAAAGAATTTGACGAGATCATCGGTTATGGCCTTCAGGCATCGAAAAATGGTGTCAACCGTGTGCATATTTTGGACGGAAGAATCCGTCACGTTCTTCTGAT
This sequence comes from Allocoprococcus comes, assembly GCF_013300725.1. Lineage (GTDB taxonomy): Bacteria > Bacillota > Clostridia > Lachnospirales > Lachnospiraceae > Allocoprococcus > Allocoprococcus comes_A. The sequence continues at coordinate 70,506 of NZ_JAAIMM010000014.1, read as the reverse complement.
CGAATTCTTCAGTGTAAACGGAGCAGGAACGATCTTCATTGAAACAGAAGCAAAATTATATCTTCATGAGCTTGGCAAATAGGAGACCGGCTCGATGAAGAAAATGACAGGAAAAAATACACTGATGCTCTTTTTGACGGCATTCATCTGGGGATCTGCATTTGTAGCACAGAGCGTAGGGATGGACTATGTAGGACCATTTACATTCAGTTGTGTGCGTTCCTTTATCGGAGGAATCTTTCTGATCCCGTGTATCTGGTTCCTGGATCAATGGCGCGCCAAAAATGACGGGACAGAGGGAGGAAAAAAGGCAGTTTCCAAAGAAGAAAAAAAGATGGAACTGCTCGGTGGAATCTGTTGTGGTCTTGCACTATGCGTGGCAACCAATCTGCAGCAGATCGGAATGCAGTACACAACGGTAGGAAAAGCCGGATTCATCACAGCTCTTTACATTGTGCTTGTGCCGATCTTTGGAATTTTTCTGAAAAAGAAAGTAGAAGCAAGAATCTGGGTAAGTGTCATGATTTCTGTTGTGGGCTTATATCTGCTCTGTATCACCGACAAGCTGGTGCTTGGAAAAGGGGACACACTGGTTCTTCTGTGTGCGGTCGTATTTACGATCCACATTCTGGTGATCGATTATTTTTCACCAAAAGCAGACGGTGTGCGGATCGCCTGCATCCAGTTCTTCATAACCGGAATTCTGTCGGCAATCCCAATGTTTTTATTTGAAACACCACGTCTGTCAGATATTTTCGCAGCAGCAGTACCGGTACTTTATGCCGGAGTCCTCTCAAGCGGTGTAGCCTACACCCTCCAGATCGTAGCCCAGAAAGATGCCGACCCAACCGTGGCATCTCTCATCCTCAGCCTGGAATCCGTCTTCTCCGTCCTCGGAGGCTGGATGATTCTCGGTCAGAAACTAAGTATCCGAGAAATAGCAGGATGCATTCTGATGTTCAGCGCCATCATCCTCGCCCAACTGCCCGGAAAGCCGGAAAATAAAGAAGCATAGCTCCTCAATTGGTTGAAATTGTGGTGTCAAAACCAAACCACTCAGTGAGCCAAAGCTACCGCTTTCCGTTCATTACATTGAACACACACCAAAACATATAAATCAGGGAAAACCAGCAGAATGTACAAATGATTTTGTTTCAATTCCAATTGTTGTGCAATGGAGAGAAGACGCAGGGAATTGTGGAAGCCATTGCTGACACAATCCCCGCATTCAGCGGCTTCTCGGAATGGTTTGCACAACGGAAGTGAAACAAAATCATTTGTACATTCTGCGTCAATTCCTCCAATTCTACAAAATTTTGCGCTACCCACCCTCAATGTAACAAACTTAGAACTTCCATTTTAAACCCAGGTATGCTATACTAAACCCAGGTATGCGAAAGTATCTTAAAAACCAAGAGACAGGAGCAAAGACAGATGAAAAGAGTTCTTTTAAAATTAAGCGGAGAAGCACTTGCAGGAGACAAAAAGACAGGTTTTGATGAGGCAACATGTATTGGCGTTGCAAAGCAGGTAAAGCAGATCGTAGATCAGGGAATCCAGGTTGCAATCGTAACCGGAGGCGGTAATTTCTGGAGAGGAAGAACCAGCGAGACGATCGACCGTACCAAAGCGGACCAGATCGGAATGCTTGCAACAGTGATGAACTGCATCTATGTATCCGATATTTTCAGACATGTAGGTATGAAGACAGAGGTTTTCACTCCATTTGTCTGCGGAGCATTCACTTCCCTGTTTTCAAAAGATGCAGCAGTGGAAGCACTGAACGAAGGAAAAGTAATCTTTTTCGCAGGTGGCACAGGACACCCGTATTTCTCAACGGATACAGGAGCTGTTCTCCGTGCAATTGAGATTGAAGCAGATGCAATGCTTCTTGCAAAAGCGATTGACGGAATCTATGACAGCGATCCGAAGGTGAATCCGGAAGCGAAGAAGTATGATGAGATTTCTATTCAGGAAATCATCGATAAGAAGCTTATGGCAGTAGATCTGACCGCATCGATCATGTGCCTTGAGAATAAGATGCCGATGCTGGTATTCGGACTGAACGAAGAGAACAGTATCGTAGAGACAATGAGCGGTAATTTCAACGGAACAAAGGTGACTGTATAAGCAGCACCCATTAAGGGAGGATAACATATGAACGAAAAATTAAAAATATACGATGAAAAGATGCAGAAAACCATCCATGCACTGGATACAGAGCTTGCTTCTATCCGTGCAGGACGTGCAAACCCGAATATTCTGAACAAATTAACTGTAGAATATTATGGAACACCGACACCGATCCAGCAGGTGGCAAACATTTCTGTTCCGGAAGCACGTATGATCCAGATCCAGCCATGGGAAAAGAAGATCATCAAAGATATTGAGAAAGCAATCCTGATGTCTGATATCGGAATCAATCCAACCAACGATGGTACAGTAATCCGTCTGGTATTCCCGGAACTGACTGAGGAACGAAGAAAAGAACTGGTGAAAGATGTTAAGAAAAAAGGAGAAGCATCCAAGGTTGCAATCCGTAACATCCGCCGTGATGGAAATGATGCATTCAAGAAGCTGAAAGGAACAGACGTTTCGGAGGATGAAATTCAGGATCTTGAAGATCAGATCCAGAAGATGACTGACAAATACATCAAAGAAGTTGATGCAGCAGTCGATGCAAAGTCAAAAGAAGTTATGACAGTATAAGAAGGAAAGATAAGGGGCGGCGAGATGTTTGGCGCCTCTTTTCCTTTTTTATATCAGCAAATTTAGTATCAATGCAAGAGAGGGTTAAAAGATGAATGTACCGCAGCATATAGCCATCATCCTTGACGGTAACGGACGATGGGCGAAAGCAAAGGGGATGCCGAGAAACTACGGGCATGCGCAGGGCAGCAAGAATGTGGAAAAGATCTGTGAGGCTGCTTATAAGATGGGTGTCAAATATCTGACGGTCTATGCGTTTTCCACAGAGAACTGGAGCCGTCCGCAGAGTGAAGTGGATGCACTGATGAAGCTTCTTCGTAACTATATGAAAACCTGTCTGAAGACGGCGGAAAAGAACCGGATGCGTGTCCGCGTGATCGGAGACAAGACAGGTCTGGATGAAGATATCCGTACCAGAATTAAGGAACTGGAAGAGGCATCAAAAAATAATGACGGACTGAATTTCCAGATTGCGATCAATTATGGAAGCAGAGATGAGATGGTCCGTGCCATGCGCAAGATGACAAAAGACTGTGCAGATGGTAAATTTGCACCGGAAGAGATTACAGAAGAACTGTTTGAAGGATATCTGGATACACATGGGATTCCGGATCCGGATCTTCTGATCCGTACCAGCGGGGAACTCAGGCTTTCCAATTATTTGTTATGGCAGCTTGCTTATACAGAATTTTATTTTACAGATGTTCCGTGGCCGGATTTTTCAAAAGAAGAATTAGAAAAGGCAATTGGGCAATATAATAGCAGAGACAGAAGATATGGCGGAATCAAGGAGGACGAAGAAAATGTTTAAGACGAGATTACTCAGCGGAATTGTACTGGTTATCATTGCATTTGCAACGATCTTCCTTGGCGGGGATGTCCTGTTTGCAACACTTCTGATCATCAGCCTGATCGGAGTTTCCGAGCTTTACAAGGTTGTAAAGATTGAGAAAGCACCACTTGGAATCGTAGGGTATGCAGGCGTGATCGCGTATTATTTTCTGATACGTGCACAGAAAAAAGAAGATTTGATGATGTTTGCGATCATTTTACTGGTTCTTATGATGGCAGTTTATGTATTTGCCTTCCCGAAATATGTGTCCGAACAGGTCATGACCGCATATTTTGGCGTATTTTATGTGGCAATTATGTTATCCTATATTTATCAGACACGTCTGCTAAAAGATGGACTTTTCCTTGTGGGACTGGTATTTTTATGTTCCTGGGGATGTGATACCTGTGCGTACTGTGTGGGTGTGCTGATCGGAAAGCACAAGATGGCACCGAAGCTCAGCCCGAAGAAATCCGTGGAAGGCGGAGTTGGCGGACTGGCTGGAGCAGCACTTCTTGGCGCACTTTATGCCCTTGCGATCAACAAATGGGGCGGTGCTTCGGCAGGAGTCGGCGAATATGCGCTGATCTGCTTTGTCGGTGGTATCATTTCCATGATCGGGGATCTTGCGGCATCTGCGATCAAGAGAAATCATGAGATCAAGGATTACGGAAAACTGATTCCGGGACACGGTGGGATCCTGGACCGTTTTGACAGTGTGATCTTTACCGCACCGGTGATCTATTATCTGGCAGTTGCACTGATTTAATTTACAAACCAGCAGGAGTGTGTTTTACAGGGATGCACTTTGGTTGTAAGACAGATTGAAAATGCGTCAGTGAAAATTTTGCTGACAGGAGGTTTCAAATGAAAAAAATAGCAATATTAGGTTCAACAGGTTCGATCGGAACCCAGACTCTGGAGGTTGTCCGTGAGAACAAAGATATCGAAGTGACAGGGCTTGCGGCAGGAACAAATGTGGAGCTTTTAGAAAAGCAGATCCGTGAATTTCAGCCGAAGCTGGTTGCAATGTGGACAGAGGAAAAGGCGAAAGAACTGAGAGACCGGATCCGGGATCTGGATGTAAAAGTAGTTGCAGGGATGGATGGACTTCTGGAGATCGCAACGATGGAAGAAAGCGAAATCCTTGTTACTGCAATTGTCGGAATGATCGGGATCCGTCCGACGATCGCTGCGATCAAAGCAGGGAAGGACATTGCCCTTGCAAATAAAGAGACACTGGTAACAGCAGGACATATCATTATGCCACTTGCAAAAGAATGTGGTGTGAAGATCCTTCCGGTGGACAGTGAGCACAGTGCCATTTTCCAGTCTCTGCAGGGAAGCCATGGAAAGAAAGAACTGAAGAAGATCCTGCTTACGGCATCCGGTGGTCCGTTCCGTGGAAAGAAGCAGGAGGATCTTCTGAACATCCGTGTGGAAGATGCTTTAAAGCATCCGAACTGGGCGATGGGACGTAAGATTACCATTGATTCTTCGACCATGGTCAATAAAGGTCTGGAAGTTATGGAAGCCAGATGGCTTTTTGATGTGGATATTGATGATGTGCAGGTGGTTGTGCAGCCACAGAGTGTGATCCATTCTATGGTAGAGTATGTGGATGGAGCCGTGATCGCACAGCTTGGTACTCCGGATATGAAGCTGCCAATCCAGTATGCACTCTATTATCCGGAAAGAAGATTTCTTCCGGGAGAACGTGTGGATTTCTGGAGTATTGGACATCTTGATTTTGAAAAGCCGGATATGGATACCTTCTACGGACTTGCACTTGCTTACGAGGCAGGGCGGTGCGGTGGAACACTTCCGACGGTATTTAACGCAGCAAATGAACTTGCAGTCAGCCAGTTCCTGAACCGGGAGATCAAATATCTGGAAATTACAGAGATTATCGAAGACTGCATGAAAGCACATAAGACAATCGCGAATCCGACTGTGGAACAGATTCTGGACACAGAGCAGGAAACGTATGACAGAATCAGAAGCAGGAGGTAGCAAATGGGAATCGTACTGGCGATTTTACTTTTTGGATTCATCGTGTTTTTCCATGAACTGGGACATTTTCTTCTGGCGCGGATTAATGGAATCAATGTGTATGAATTCTGGATCGGAATGGGACCGACACTGGCACATAAAAAGATCGGAGAGACAGACTACTGTCTGAAAATACTGCCGATCGGCGGTGCGTGTGTGATGGGGGAAGATGAAAAAGACGATCTGTCAGAGGGAAGCTTCAACAGCAAATCGCCGTGGCGCAGGATCTCGGTCATTGCCGCAGGTCCGGTATTTAACTTTATTCTTGCCTTTATCGGAGCATTTATCATCATCTGTTTTGTGGGTGTGGATAAGCCGGTTATTGGAGCCGTGAATGCAGGAACACCGGCAGCAGAAGCAGGACTTCAGGCAGGCGATGAGATTGTGAAGATCAATGACAAAAGCATTCACATTTTCAAGGATATTTCCACGTACAACCAGTTCCATCAGGGAGAGACGATGGAGATCGTGTACAAAAGGGATGGAGAAAAGAATACGGTTTCCGTAATTCCGGAGAAGAATGAAAATGGATACTATCTGATTGGAATTACAAGCAGTAATTATGTGAAGACCAATGTGTTTGAAACTGCTGCGTACAGTGCGTATAATGTGAAATACTGGATCGATCTGACGGTTGACAGCCTGAAACAGCTTGTGACAGGACGGATCGGAGTGGATCAGTTATCCGGACCGGTGGGCGTTGTGAGTGCAGTTGATACAACCTATAAAGAAAGCAAGTCGGGAGGAGCGCTTCTGATATTCCTGAACTTGTTGCAGATGACGATCCTGCTTTCAGCCAACCTTGGAGTGATGAATTTACTTCCGCTTCCCGCACTGGATGGAGGCCGGCTGGTATTTCTGATCGTGGAAGTGATCCGTGGAAAGCGGGTGCCGCCGGAAAAAGAAGGGTATGTGCATCTGGCAGGAATGGCACTTCTGCTTTGTCTGATGGTATTTGTGATGTATAATGATATCCGGAGGATTTTCTTTTAGCTTCAGGTTGGTACAGCAGATTAGAGTAAATAAAAGATGAAAAGCATCTCGGTTGGGTTCAATTGAGGTGCTTTGTGTTAAGTGCAAAGAAACAGTCTATAGAAAATGTCTGGCAAGAGTGACATTATTTCATACAGGGAAAAAGCCGCAGGGACAGGCATTTAACCATGTTATGGATATGAAAATAAGTTTACAGAAAGAAGGATGGAAAGATGCGAGAGCAGCTTACAGAAAGTGATGTAAAGAAGATCGAAGAGGAGATCCAGCACCGCAAGCATGTCATCCGTAAGGAAGCGATTGAAGCGGTCAAGGAAGCGCGTGCACAGGGAGACTTAAGTGAGAACTTTGAATATCACGCAGCAAAAAAATATAAAAATCAGAATGAAAGCCGGATCCGGTATCTGGAAAGAATGCTGAAAAATGCGGAGATCGTATCCGATACTTCTGAAGAAGGTGTTGCCGGGATCAATAACCGTGTAACCGTATATTTCCCGGAGGATGATGAAGAAGAGACTTATAAACTGGTGACTTCTATCCGCGGAAATTCAATTCACAATTATATCAGTACCGAATCTCCGATCGGGAAGGCAATCTTTGGACATAAGGCAGGGGAGACTGTGAAGGTGAAGGTCAGCGATGATTATTCGTATGAGCTTGTGATCCGGAAGATTGAAGATACGACGGATGATGAGGAGGATAAGATCCGGGCGTTTTAGTTTGAAGAAGGGGGCTGTGGATGTGAGTGAAAAAGCAGAAATTACATTCATGCAGACAAGGCTGATAAGGCTTGCGTCAGAAGAATGGAAGATGCCATTAGAAAGAGTTCTTGAAATATTTAAGGAAACAGATGTATTTGGTTACATCGAAAAAGGTTATGGGATTTTTCATTGCGAGGGTGATGAAGCAGTGCTGGAAGATATTGAGGAATTTCTTGAAAGTAAAGGGGGGAAGGTCTGATGCTGGAATTAGCTGATGGAATGATATTATATCATGGGAGCTATTGTAAAGTTGCAAAACCAGAGCTTGAAAAGTGTGCAAAGAGAAAAGACTTTGGCAGGGGATTTTATCTGACTTCTTCAAAGGAACAGGCGGTTAGTTTTCTGAAGACTTCTATTTTAAAAGCAGCTGCGAGTGGAAAAATAGGAACAGATCAGACATGGGGATATGTGTCAAAATTTAGAGTTGACTTAAAAAAAGAACTTAACAGTTATATTTTTCAAAACGCAGATGTGGATTGGTTACATTGTATTACGGCACATAGAAAGAGAAACTCATTTAATGCGATTGAAAAAGAAATGTCGCAATACGATGTGATTATAGGAAAAATAGCAGATGATGCGACAAATGCAACGCTGACGGCTTATATTGCAGGTGCATTTGGTAAAATAGGAGACAGAGAGGCAGATGAATTTTGTATTGGACGTTTACTGCCTGAAAAATTGCAAAACCAGTATTGTTTTAAAACGGTAGAAGCACTTGAGTGTCTGAAATTTATGGAGGCTGAGAAAATATGGCTGAAGAAATGATTTCAAAGGAGCAGATGGATTATACAATTGATGTATTGATTGCAATGGTTGTGGAAGAACTTGCGGAAGATTTGCATGAGGAGCCGAACAAGGTATTATATGATTTCCTTCAGTCAAAAATTGGAAAAGCACTTTACGATGAATCTACAAAGCTTTGGTGGAATGGCCCTTCCTATATAGCGGATATGTATAAAGAAGAGATTTCTAAAAAGTAATTTCAGTGTGAAGAACAAATATGGATCAGGATATTCCAGAACCCATATAAAATACCAGCCCCGAAGATCGTTGCGAGAATGTATACCAGAATTGCAAGATTATTTCCGCAGAGTTCACCAATTTTTACGAAGAAAATCTGTGTCATCTGGTAGTCTGGATTGATGTAGAAAAGATTGATCTCTCCAAAGGAATCCAGAATATGATTCAGATATTCGGCGATGAGGGCAAACAAAATATAGAGCAAGGTAATACGCGAGAAAGAAGGCAGCAGATGATGTGAAGAAGCGTCAGTCGGCTGTCTTTTAATATTTTTTGCACAAGAAAGAGGAGTCATTGGTACAGATTTCTGCACCAGAAGTATACCGGACAGGATTCCTGTGATAATTAGTAAAATATGCCAGAGATAGGAGTGGACTGTCAGAATCAGAAGTGGATAGTGCATACCGCTTGTGTCGAAGAATACAGCAATTCCACCAAGGAGATTATAGGTTGCGAGAAAACCGAGAATGGTATTTCGGGCAGACTCGGTGTGGAAAAATGGATAGAGGACAAGAAGATACATCGGAAGACTGCAAAGCTGGAATGGGAAATACCACAGGTTGTAGTGCCCGTCATCCACGACGAAAGTCAGAAGTAATTGTTTCAGGATTTCGCCGGCGAACAGAAAACTGCCGATAAAGAATAAAATTTTTTCTATGCAGTGTGGTGAAAGTTTTCTTATCATATGGACTCCTCAAAATTTACTTTTGACTCTCACATCATTTTATAGGTGTAGTATACGCTGGAATCAAGTGTATTACAAGATTTATAGAGAATTTAAACAGTTATTTATAGAAATAGCCTGAAAAATTATAGAAAAATACCATGATAATATATAGTTAGAATTGACTGACCTATGTGCATGGAGATATAATTAAATATAATGATGCAGACGGAGTGGAAGATTCCTATCTGAATGCTGAATGGAGAATAATTTTATACAATAGACTTTGACGGCAAGGTGGATCCGAGCGGGAAACAGTTGGTGATATACGAAGGTGTATAGTGGGACTCGTCTACCGTTTTGGCAGACGGGTCTTTTGTGTAGAAAGGAATAAAGGTTATGTTAAAGGTAGCGATTTATGGAAAGGGCGGTATCGGAAAGTCGACGATCACGTCCAATCTGGCGGCTGCATTTGCGGCGATGGGGAAAAAGGTAATTCAGATCGGTTGCGATCCGAAGGCAGATTCTACGATCAATCTGCTTGGCGGTGAGCCACTGAGGCCGGTGATGAATTATATGAGAGAAGAAGATGAGGAACCAGAGAAGCTTTCAGATATTGCAAAAGAAGGTTATGGCGGCGTGCTCTGTATTGAGACAGGCGGACCGACACCGGGGCTCGGATGCGCGGGACGTGGGATTATTGCCACATTCCAGCTTTTAGAAGATCTGCGGTTATTTGAAACATACAAACCGGATGTGGTACTTTATGATGTCCTTGGAGATGTAGTTTGTGGCGGATTTGCAGCGCCGATCCGGGAAGGGTATGCAGAGAAGGTTCTGATCGTAACTTCCGGAGAAAAGATGGCGCTTTATGCGGCGAACAACATTTCCAGTGCGGTAAGAAATTTTGAGGACAGAAGTTATGCCAGAGTATTCGGAATCGTGCTTAATCACAGAAACGTGGAAAATGAAACAGAGAAGGTACAGGCATTTTCGGAAAAAAGCGGGATTCCGATCGTTGGGGAAATCCCGAGAAGCGATGAGATCATCCGCTATGAGGATCAGGGAATGACGGTGATCGAAGGAGACAAGGCTTCGGCGATCAGCAGAAGATTCTTTGATCTGGCAGAATTATTACTAAAGAGTGAGGAATAGAAGGTATGGCAAAGGAAGCATATTATTGTACCGTAAAAGAACTAAATGAACTGGGAAGAGATGCAATCCCGGCACAGCTTCGGTCGAATACACATCTGATCTACAGCTCACCGGCAACGCTTGCATTTAACTCACCGGGAGCCGAGGGCTTTGGAGTAAAAAGAGCCGGACTTGCCGTACCGGATTCGATCATGCTGATCGTGGCACCGGGCTGCTGCGGAAGAAATACGTCCCTGATCAGCTCCATGCGGGAATATGACAACCGCTTTTTTTATCTGATGATGGACGAGACCGATATCGTAACGGGGCGTCATTTGAAAAAAATCCCGAAGGCAGTAGAAGAGATCTGTAAATGCTGTGAAAAAAGACCATCCGTTGTGATGATCTGTATCACCTGTGTAGATGCCCTTCTGGGAACGGATATGGAGCGTGTGTGCAGAAAGGCAGAAGAAAGAGCGGGACTTCCGGTTCGTCCGTGCTACATGTACGCACTTACAAGAGAAGGAAGAAAGCCGCCGATGGTGCATGTACGTCAGTCCTTATACTCCCTTCTGGAGCCAAAGAAGAAAAAAGGAAATGTGGTTAATCTTCTTGGATTTTTCTCACCGCTGGTCGATGAGTGTGAGCTGTATGATCTGCTTGGCAGCGCAGGAGTCAGGACGGTTCATGAGATTTCCAGATGTAAGGATTATGAAGAGTATCAGACTATGTCTGAGGCAAATTTTAATCTGGTACTTCATCCGGAAGCCAGATTTGCGGCAGAGGATTTCCACAACCGTCTGCAGATTCCATTTATTGAACTGAGAAGGCTCTATCAGACGGACAAGATTGCCAGCCAGTATCAGGCATTTGGGAGAGTGCTTGGGGTGGAATTTTCCGATGGGGCTTACCGCAAAAAAGCAGAAGATGCCGTGGCAAAATTCAAAGAAAAACGGCCGGATGCAAGCTTTGCGATTGGCGAATGCATGAACGGGGATCCATTTGAAATGGCACTTGCAATGATCAAATATGGATTCCGGGTGCCGGAGATCTATGGAACACTGACAGCGGAGAACTTCATTTACCTGAACCAGTTGTCCAAGCTCAGTCCGGAGACAAAAGTTTTTTCAAACATGGAACCGACCATGCTGTACTACGATCCGGAAAAGAGCGGCGTGAATATGACCATTGGAAAGGATGCAGGATACTATCATCCGGAACAGCCGAACGTGGTCTGGAATCAGGACAGACAGCCTTATGGTTATGCAGGCGTGACACGGCTGTTTGAAAACCTTTTGGAGGTGTAACATGAGAGGACTTAGAAAATATCTGACACCATTCGCACCGGATCAGTCGGGAGCGGTGTCTGTGTTATATGAACTTGGCGGAATCATCGTCATCTGCGATGCGGGAGGATGTACGGGAAATGTCTGTGGATTTGATGAGCCGAGATGGTTTGAACGGAAAAGTGCAGTATTCAGCGCAGGACTTCGTGATATGGATGCAATCCTTGGAAGAGATGATCGTCTGGTCGCGAAGCTGACGGATGCTGCAGAGAAGATCGACGCCGGTTTTGCGGCGATTGTCGGGACTCCGGTTCCTGCAGTAATCGGAACGGATTACCGGGCACTCAGACGTATGTGTGAGAAGAAGACAGACCTTCCGATCCTTGCTATCGATACGGATGGAATGGAGCTTTATGATAAAGGTGAAGAAAAAGCATATCTTGAATTATTTACCGTATTTGCAAAGGAAAAATACGAGGTATGTGAAGAAAAAGTCGGCATCCTTGGAATGACGCCACAGGATGTAAGCGATCTGAAAGCAGCAGATAAAGTAAGAGAGGAACTGAAAAAAGAGGGAAAAGAAGCCATCTGTTATGGAATGGGCGACGGACTTGAGGCGGTAGAAAAGGCAGCGCAGGTAAGTAAAAATATTGTCGTATCTGCAGCTGCACTGGAAGCTGCAAAATATCTGGAAAAGACTTTCGGGACGCCATATGAGACGGATTATCCCGCAGTAAAAGAACTGGTTCCGGATCTGGACTATGAGGGGAAGAAGATCCTTGTGGTACACCAGCAGGTGATGGCGGAAGCAATCCGGCAGGAAATCCTGCGCAGAGATGCTTCTGCAAAAGTGCAGACAGCAACCTGGTTTATGATGAAGAAAGAGCTTGCCTGTCCGCAGGACGTGTCTTTCCGCGAGGAAGATGATTACATTGATCTTGTAAAAAATGGTGGATTTGATATCATTTTCGCAGATGCATGTATGGAAAAAATGGTTCCGGATTTTCAGGGAACCTTCGTAAATACAAGACATTTTGCAGTGTCAGGGAGACTGTGTGAATAGATGAAAAATGAAGTGACAAAACAGATCCGCGTCTATGGAATCGTACAGGGTGTAGGATTTCGTCCGACTGTGAGCAGGCATGCGGCTACGTATCAGATCCGGGGCAGCGTGTCCAATAAAGGTCCGTATGTGGAAATCTTTGCGCAGGGACCGGAAGAGGCAGTGGATGGATTTATCTCGGATATTGAGAATAAGCCGCCGAAGCGGGCAGCAATTTTGAAAATGAATATTGAGCCGGTAGAAGAAGCAGAAGACTTTCCGGAGTTTGCGATCATTGAAAGTGAAAAGACGAAAGGAGAGATTTTTGTCTCACCGGACATTGCAATTTGTGATGAGTGCAAAGAAGAAATGTTTGATCCAAAGAACCGCAGGTATCTGCATCCATTTATCAACTGTACCTGCTGTGGTCCCAGACTTACGATCCTGGATGCCCTTCCGTATGACCGGGAGCGCACCAGCATGAAAGAATTTCCGATGTGTCCGGATTGCGCAAAAGAATATTATGATCCGGCGACCCGGAGATACGATGCACAGCCGGTCTGCTGTAATGAGTGCGGACCGGAGGTCTATCTGATCGGAAGAGAAGAACGCGGGCGGGATGCGATCATTTATACCAGACGGATCATCGCAGAAGGAGGCATTGTAGCGATCAAGGGAATCGGAGGCTTCCATCTGTGTTGTGATGCAACAAATGAAAAAACGGTGAGACGGCTTCGGGAACTCAAAAAGCGTCCGGCGAAGCCATTTGCAGTCATGGCGAAAGATCTGGAGTCGGTGAAAAGAGAATGCCTGGTCAGTGAAGAACAGGAAAAGATCCTGACCGGACATCAAAAGCCGATCCTGCTTCTGGACAAAAAAGAAGACGGAAAAGAAACGCTTTGCGAAAGTATTGCACCGGGCAATCCAAAGGTTGGTGTGATGCTGCCTTATGCTCCGGTGCAGCTTCTGATCTTCGCCTATGATGATGGAATCCAGATGCCTTCTCTTCTGGTTATGACCAGTGGGAACACATCCGGTGCACCAATCTGCAGGGAGGATAAAGAAGCCATTCAGGAGCTTTCCCATCTGTGTGACTGTATGCTTTCCCATAACCGGAAGATCCGGATCCGTGCCGATGATTCGGTGATGGATTTTTATAAAAATGAGCCATATATGATCCGCAGATCCAGGGGTTACGCACCACTTCCGACCATGGTTCAGATGCCGTGGAAAGGCCAGGTGCTTGCTACTGGAGGAGAACTGAAAAATACGTTCTGTATTGGCGTAGATAGCAGATTTTATCAGTCCCCTTACGTTGGAGATCTGGAAGATCTGCGTACCGTGCAGGCTTTGACAGAAACGATCGGCAGACTGGAAACGCTTCTGGAGGCAGAACCAAAGGTTGTGGCGTGTGATCTGCATCCGAAATACAATGCGACAGTCGTTGCTGAAGAACTTGGACTTCCTGTCCTGAAGGTACAGCATCATTTTGCACATATCCTGTCCTGCATGGCGGAAAATGACTGTGAAGATCCGGTGATCGGCGTTTCCTTTGACGGAACCGGCTATGGAACGGATGGGACCATCTGGGGTGGAGAAATCCTCCGTGCTGATTACGATGGATTTGAAAGACTCGGAAGCATCAAACCCTTCTGGCAGGTGGGAGGAGATGCATCCGCAAAGGAAGGCTGGCGAATTGCCGGAGCTCTTCTTTATGGAGAACTGAAAGATAAAGAAAAAACGATCGAATGGATGAAAAAGCTGGAGCTTTGTACCGAAGCGGAAGCAAAAGTGCTGGTGACAATGACCGGGCGGCATCTGAATGCTGTTCTTTCTACCAGTGCCGGCCGCCTTTTCGACGGAGTCAGCGCGATCCTCGGAATCCGGAAAAAATCTACTTTCGAGGGAGAAGCATCTACGGCATTAGAGTTCGCGGCAGAAGCTTACGAGAAAACAATGCAGCAGCCATACACCCCCCTCATGCTTAAGTCATTTACAGAAACGGCGGAAGACCGCCTGATTTTAAATACCGGCGAATTAGTCAAAAACCTCGCCGAGAAACGACTTGCCGGAGAAGACGCCGGAAAACTGGCATACCAGTTCCATCAGGAACTTGCAAGACAGATCATATCCGCAGCCCTCACAGCAAGTCATCAGACCGGAATCCGGAAAGTTGCCCTAAGCGGCGGCGTTTTCCAGAACCGCTTACTACTACGTCTGGTAGAAGAAGGTCTGGTTAAGCAAGGCCTCATCACCCTGCACCATCACCTCATTCCACCAAACGACGGAGGACTGGCACTCGGTCAGGCAGCCTACGCAATGGCATATTTACAGAAGCATGAGATAAAGTAAAACCAGACTTTATAGATTTAGAAAATTAAAATCAGACATAAAAAATTTTAAACAAAGTTAATCTAAAGCTATTAGAACTTACAAATAAAAGAGGAAAAGGACCACCAGAGACAAGCAAATCAGGAATTGACAACAAGGCACTGCCTTGTCAATTCCCCCTTTGTCAACACGTTAAATTTTAGGAAGCGCCAGCAGGGAGAGAAAACAATTGGGACCGGCTGCATTTGCAGGAGCCCGAGCGTTCTCTTGGAAACTGCAGCCGGTCCCAATTGTTTTCACTCCCTGCGTCCCTTCCCCAAAAAAAGGAGGAATTACCCACATGTGTGTCGGATTATCAGCAAAAGTTGTAAAAATCAGTAACGGAACCGCTGTCGTTGATGCAGGCGGTGCAAAAAGAGAGGTCTCATCCCAGCTCCTGGAAAATCTGGAACCGGGCGATTACGTCATGGTTCACGCCGGAGTTGCGATCGCAAAGATCACCGATGAGGATGAAAGCGAGACCGATCAGCTTATGGAGGAACTGCTGTAATGGAAGAACAGAAGAAACGAACAGCCAGAGAGATCATAGAAAATTATGACGGACCATCAGTGCGGATCATGGAAGTTTGTGGAACCCATACCCATGAGATTTTCCGTCTGGGGATCAGGAAACTTTTGCCAAAGCAGGTAGAACTGATCTCGGGACCGGGATGTCCGGTCTGCGTGACACCGGTCAGTTTTATCGATGAAGCAATTTATCTGGCATTAGAGAAAAATGTGACGATCTGTACCTTCGGCGATCTGGTCCGCGTACCGGGAAGCCAGATGAGCCTTGCCGGAGCCAGAGAAAAAGGTGCAAAGATCCATATCGTCTACTCCCCGGCAGATGCTGAAAAATACGCCAAAGAGCATCCGGAAGAACAGGTGACATTCCTGTCAGTTGGATTTGAGACAACCACACCGGCTGGATGTCTTTCGGTTAAACAGGCAAAGGAAGATGGGATTTCCAATTATTCCCTTCTGGTTGCCAATAAGACTATGCCGGGAGCTTATGAGGCACTCAAAGGAAGTGCCGATGTATTCTTATATCCGGGCCATGTCAATGCAATCACAGGGACCGAACTCTGTGAACAGCTGACAGAAGAAGGTGTCAGCGGAGTGGTAGCCGGATTTACCGCAAAAGAACTGCTTACCGCACTTGCGGTTGCTCTGGTGCGTTTTCAGGAAGGAAAGCCGTTCTTCGTAAACTGCTATCCGAGAGTTGTCACCAGAGAAGGAAGCCGTGAGGCACAGAGACTGGTAGATGAACTGATGGAAGGCTGCGACAGCGAGTGGAGAGGTCTTGGAATTATTCCGGGATCTGGCATGCAGCTGAGAGAAGAATGGGAAGCTTTTGATGCAAGAAAGAAATACAATATGCCAAAGATCGAAGGAAAAGCAAATCCGGCATGCCGCTGCGGAGATGTACTGCAGGGAAAATGCAAACCGTCCGACTGCAAGGTATTTGGCAAGGTATGTACACCACAGCACCCGGTAGGAGCCTGCATGGTATCCGGCGAGGGCGCATGTTCGGCTTATTTCATGTATGATACCAGGGGATAAAAGTCAGAACAATCCGGTATCAGGGAAAAGAAGGAATGGAACACCGGAACAATCCGGTATCATATATGCGGAAACAACTAAGAGAGAAGGAATTTTAAAATGGAAAATAAAATAGAAACCCAGACAGTAACCATGGCACACGGAGCCGGCGGAAAGCAGACTTCAGAGCTGATCGATAAAGTATTTGCAGCACATTTTGCCAATCCGGATCTGACTGCAGATGATGCAGCAGTTCTTGTACCTCCGGTCGGAAAGATGGCAGTATCCACAGATGGATTTATCGTATCGCCTGCATTTTTCCCGGGCGGAAATATCGGAAAGCTTTCCATCTGTGGTACCGTCAACGATCTGGCATGCATGGGAGCAAAACCGCTTTATCTGACCTGCGCATTCGTCATTGAAGAAGGATTCCCGATGGAAAAACTGGAAGAAATTGCAGCAGCCATGGAGAAAACAGCAAAAGAAGCCGGTGTCCGCATTGTATCCGGAGATACCAAGGTAGCAGGAAAAGGACAGGTAGACGGTGTATTTATCACAACAACCGGAATGGGACAGATCGAGGACGGCGTAAAAGTCGGAGGAGAACTGGCACAGCCGGGAGATGCAATTATCGTAACCGGAGATGTGGGACGCCACGGATGCACGATCCTCCTTGCAAGAGAAGACTTCGGAATCGAAGCTGATGTGACCAGTGACTGCGCACCACTGTGGCATACCGTAGAAGAAGTGATGCATGCAACCCATGACCTGCATGTGATCCGCGATGCGACAAGAGGCGGAGTTGGAACGGTACTCTATGAGATTGCAGGACAGAGTAATGTTGGAATCCGTCTGGATGCTGAAAAAGTTCCGGTTGCACCGGAAGTGAAGGGAGTTTGTGGAATGCTCGGTCTGGAGCCACTTTATCTTGCATGCGAGGGAAGAATGGTTATCATGGCACCGAAAGCAGAGGCAGAAAAAATCGTAGAAGCCCTGCACAAATGCCCGTACTCACAGAATGCAGCGATCATCGGAGAAGTGACGGCAGAGCAGCCGGGCAAAGTTGTTATGACTACAGAAATCGGAACGCAGGCACTTCTGCCACAGCCGGGCGGAGAGCTGCTTCCCCGGATATGCTAAACAATCTGAAATGCGGAGGGTAAAAAGTGCAGGCGTGTTACAAGCTCGCTTGTATAAGCGCTTGCATTTTTTACCCTCCATATGGCGGATGCCATACAGTGAGATGAAGCGAAGCGGAATCGAGCTGGCATTTCAAAAAAAGAATCGACCTGACATTTCAGAAAAGAAAGGAGACATTTTCATGGACACCAGGGTAGCAGTCATTTCGATCATTGTGGAGAATCCTGCCGCGATTGAGGAACTGAACCATTACCTGCATGAAGCAGGAGAGTATATCATTGGAAGAATGGGAATTCCATATCGTCAGAGGGGAATCAACATCATCAGTATTGCCATTGATGCACCGCAGGATACGATCAGTGCCCTGTCTGGTAAGATCGGGCGTCTGAATGGGGTATCCACAAAAACGGCGTACTCGAACGTCATTACGAAAGCGGAGGAAAAAGCGGAATGAAAAAGATAGCAGTGTACGGAAAAGGCGGGATCGGAAAATCCACAACCGTATCCAATCTTGCGGTGGCACTTGCCGAAAAAGGATACAAGGTCATGCAGATCGGCTGTGATCCGAAGGCGGATTCGACCATCCAGCTCCGGCACGGAAAGGAGATTCCGACCGTACTGGAAATGTTCCAACAGAAGAAACAGAATCTGAAACTGGAAGATATGGTTACGGTTGGCTATGCAGGTGTGGTCTGTGTGGAAGCAGGTGGACCGACACCGGGACTTGGATGTGCAGGACGCGGGATCATCACCGCCCTTGAGAAGCTGGAAGAAACCGGTGCTTATGAGACCTACCAGCCGGATATCGTGTTATATGATGTACTTGGTGATGTAGTCTGCGGTGGCTTTTCCATGCCGATGCGAAAGGGCTATGCGGATCAGGTATTCATCATCACATCCGGTGAAAATATGGCGATCCATGCCGGGGCCAATATTGCAATGGCAGTAGAGAATTTCAAGAACCGGGGATATGCCTCCCTTGGCGGTATTATTTTAAATAAAAGAGAGGTTCCGAGAGAGGAAGAAAAGGTGCAGGAGCTTGCAGGGGATTTTCACACGCAGATCATTGGACGGCTTGACCGGAGCGAACTTGTGATGGAAGCAGAAGAAGCCGGCAAGGTTCTGCTGGAATACGCACCGGATTCCCAGATGGCAGAGGAATACCGGAAGCTGGCAGATCAGATCCTTGCAGTGTGCGGAGAGGAGAAGCCATGTTAAAACGGGTAGGACATCCGGTGGATGAAAAAGGCGCGGCAGTAGCCATCAAGGATGCCGCATTTCCGGTTCCATTTGCACCGGGGCTTGAATTTAACTCGCCGGTTCACGGCAACTGGAACATCGTGCATACCGGAATGCTGATGCCGGAGGCAAGACAGATCTATGTCTGTGCGGATAACTGCATGCGGGGTGTGGTGCTGACAGCGGCGGAAATGAATGCGGCTGACCGGTTTTCCTTTGTGATCGTAAAAGAAGAGAATCTGTTAAATGGAAATCTGGAGGACATCACCATCGAAGGCGTGACAGATGTGCTGAATAAGCTGGAAGAAAAACCGAAAGCAGTTCTTTTATTTACCGTCTGTCTGCATCATTTTCTGGGATGCGACCTGGAACGGGTGTTTCAGGAACTGGAGGAGAGGTTCCCGGAGATTACGTTTATCCGCTGTTATATGGATCCGATCATGCAGAAACATGGACCTACACCGGATCAGAAGCTGAGAAAGGCGATTTATGAACCACTTCCAAAGCGAAAAGCAGATGAAAAAGCCGTGAGTTTTCTAGGCAGTGATTTCGAACTGGGAAAAAATGCAGATCTGAAACGAATCGTCCGGGCACATCAGGGAAGCTTCCGGGAACTGCCGGGATGTAAAAACTGGGAAGACTATCTGGCACTTTCCGAAGGAAAACTTTTTGTATCTTCTTATCCACCATCTAAGTATGGTGCGGAAGTGCTTTCAAAGCGTCTGAAACGGCCATACCTGTATCTGCCGGGCAGTTTTGATTATGAAGAGATCACAGCACAGCTGGAAAATTTCTGCCAGGCAATGGGCTATGGAAAGCTGGAGGAAACGATTTCAGTAGAAGAGGAAATTGCTGCCTGTGAAAGGGCACTGGAAAAGGCGCATGAGGTGATCGGAGACACTGCGGTTGCCATTGATTATCTGTACCATCCGCGTCCACTGGGACTTGCAAAGCTTCTGCTTACTCATGGTTTCCGGGTGACACGGATTTATCTGGACTCCATCAGTCCGGAAGAAAAAGAGGAGTTTGGGTGGCTGAAGGAGCATGCACCGGAGATTCAGCTGATTGCAACGATCCAGGTGAAAATGCGTGTACTCCCACGAAAATCGGATGAAAAAATACTGGCGATCGGACAGAAGGCGGCGTGGTTCACCGGAAGTCCGTATTTTGTCAATATGGTACAGGGCGGCGGTCTTTACGGATTTGACGGGATCCGCAGGACAGCAGAGCTTATGGTCGAAGCATTTACCGAAGAAAAAGACACGGAAGATCTGGTTGTGCGAAAAGGATGGGGGTGCGAAAGCTGCATATGAGACAATCTTATCGAATCATACCAATTTATACAGCGGACGTATCCGGCGTGTGTTCGGCACTTTATGAGCTGGGTGGCATGACGGTCATGCACGATCCGTCCGGATGCAATTCGACCTACAACACTCACGATGAGATCCGCTGGTACGATCAGGACAGTCTGATCTATATTTCCGGTCTGACAGAAATTGATGCGATCATGGGAAATGATCAAAAATTTCTGGATGATATCAAAGAGGCAGCAAGGGAGCTGCATCCAAAATTTATTGCCCTTGCAGGGTCCCCGATTCCGTATATGAATGGAACCGATTTTCCGGCACTGGCGCAGGTACTGGAGGAAGAAACCGGAATTCCTGCATTTGCAGTACCGACGAACGGAATGCATGATTATGTGTATGGGGCAGGAATTGCATTAGAAGAGATCGCGAAGAGATTTACCGGGGAAAAGACAGGACGGATTCAGGCGCGCACCGTCAATCTGCTTGGTGTGACACCGCTGGATTTTGGACCGGTATCTCATGTAGAGGTGCTGAAAGAGAACCTGAAAGCCTGTGGATGGAAGGTGCTGTCCACCTGGGCAATGGGAGATGAACCGGATGCATTTTTGCAGGCAGGAGAAGCAGAGGTGAATCTGGTGGTATCTTCAGTCGGACTTCGTGCAGCGAAGGTGCTGGAAGAAAAGTTCGGAACCCCGTATGTGGTTGGAACGCCGATTGGTTCTTATACAGAGCGGATTGCGAAAGCACTGGAAGAAAAAGAGCAGATATCATATCGAAAAGACCGGATGCAGGGAAGAAAAGATCGGAAGGTGACGTTGATCGGGGAGCCTGTGATCATGGAATCCCTGGCGGCAGGAATCGAAGAAAAGTATGACTGCCGTGTGGAGGTGCTTTGTCCACTGGAAGAAACAGATGGCTTACTGGCAGATGGGGACAGATGGGTTCATGGAGAAGAAGAGATGGAAGAGGCATTGAAAGCTGCTGAGATCATTGTGGCAGATCCGTTATATAAACCGATCTGTCCGAAGAACTGTGAATTTTATGAGCTGCCGCATATTGCATTTTCCGGAAGGATTTATCTGAAAAAGCTTCCGGTGCTGGGAAAACTGGTTTAAGGACCGGATATGCGTGCCGAAGCAGCGGTTATGAAAAAAGAATATCTGTAAAAAGAGAAAATGCTTTTTGGAGAAAGATCTGAGAAGGATTTTCTTTTTTTGAAAGTTAAAATAGCAGAAGAACATGACAAATGGCGGAGAAATGCAGAGTCATGAGAAAAAAAGCGAGAAAAAATTACAAATAACATTAAAAATGATGCTGTTTTTTTGCGAAAGAACTGCTATAATCTACTATGTATAATTAGAATTTGACGAATGAATATATAGCAGGTGTACGAATATGAGAAAAAACAGAAAAAAAGGTTTTACAATGGTAGAACTGGTTGTAGTACTCATCATCCTTTCGATCATTGTAGCAATCGCAGTTCCGTTTTTTATTAATTACTGGCGGAAAGCGGAATTCAGAAAGAATGAGGAGAATGCCAGGACAGTCTATCTGGCAGCAGAGTCGAAGCTTACCTATTACCGGTCATCCGGTCAATGGGACAGCTTTAAGAAGCAGGTTGAGAAAAAAGGGATCAAGTATAGCGGCTCGGATCTGAAGCTGAATGGTAAAATTTATGCGATCACGCTGGATGCAGATTCTTATGACAGCAAGAATTCAAAGAAGAATCCGGTGCTTACGCTGATCGATGATTATACTTATGATAAAGATATATACAAAGGTGCAATCGCAATTGAAATTGATATCGAATCCGGTGAAGTGTATTCTGCATTTTATGCAACAAAATGCGACAGTCTGAATTATGCCGAGAAAGATGAAAACCATTCGCTTACCATGCTTGACAGGGAATATGAAAGCAGAAGCAAACGACTGCTTGGTTATTATTCTGCAGATGATACGGTAAATGCAGTCAATCTTGGTACAACGAAGCTTCGTATTGCAACGATCAGTCTTCAGAACAGTGAACGGTTGTCGCTGAACTGGTCAAGTAATGTCGGCAACAGTCTGGACGTAAGCTATGAGATTACTTTCTATTTAAAAGGAAGTGACAAAAAGCTTTTCAGCATGGTTGTATCGCCATATGATCTTCGGAAAAACGGATGGTCCATTGATCAGAATAAGTCGGACCGTGGACAGATGGCATCGGTTACTCTGAAGGATGAAAACAATAAAGAAAGTGAAGGATGGGAGTTCCCACTGACCTACAGCGATAATAAGTACTCTCTGGTTCTTGATGCCATGATGTCTGCGAAGACACAGGCAACGCTGGCATCGGATCCGTCTGCTTATGAGAAAACGTTGAGCACAAGCATCTGCCGTCTTGCGTCGATGACATTAGCAAAAGATCTTGCAAAGGCACAGAATATTTATGCGACGGTAAAAGCGACATCTTACGCAGGAAAGGATTCGGCAAATCTGATCCAGAAGGAATATAAAGACAGTGAGTCGGTATCATCTAATACAGCGAATACCATGTATGCGGACAGCACATCCCAAAATGATGTAAAGATTGCTGCGTACCGTCATCTTTCAAATATCCGGTATTATGCCGAGAAAGGAAATCCGACCTTCATACTTACCAATAAAAATATGGACTGGACTTCAGCCGGTACCGGTGTGTATCAGCTGACACAGCAGACTTCGGGCAATGTTTCCGGACAGAAGAATATCCTGAAGCTGGCCTGGAAAGAGAACAGCAAAACTTCGGCCAGTGATTTTCCGGTGATTGCAGAGCTTCCTGCAGGCTATACGTTAAAAGGAAAGGGAGGAAGTACGCTGCTCTCGAATCTGAAGCTGGGTGAGGATTCGATTATTGATGATACAACAGCAGACGAACTTCAGACTGCTGCAGCAGTACAGAAAACCGGGAGAACCGAAACGAAGGCAGCAGGTCAGGTGAGCAGACCAGAGTATCTGGGACTGTTCTGTGAAGTAAAGGGAACAATCGAACAGGTGACGCTCCAGAATCCAAAACTGACCTTTGGAACGGAAAAGGCAGATACCAGGAAGTATTCGTCACTGAAAGGAATCGGAATCCTTGCCGGGCGAAGCGAGGGAAATATATCAGATACGGCAGTGACCGGAAAAGATACGGCAGTCAATGTATCGCTTGAACAGACTGGTGCAGGGGCATCCGACAGATCTGCTATGGCAGCGGTCGGCGGAGTGATCGGAACGATGGCAAATGCAGATGGCACTAAGGTAGCAGCAGGGCAGGCAACAAAGCTTTCCATGTCAGGGAACATGAATGTTACGCTCCCGGACACTGCTGACAAAAGTGCGGCAAGAGGAATCGGCGGGATTGTCGGATATGCGAGTCTGCCAACCAAAAAGAATGGTGCCAAAATTGAGGAATGTGAAAACCATGCGAATATTAACGGTAATTACTGTACAGGCGGAATTGCCGGAAAAGTAACCGGTACATTAGAGGCTGCGACCTATCAGGATGGTGTGTTAAGAGAAATGTCGGACCTGACAGACTGCAGTAATGACGGACTTGTACTTTGCACCGCTTCTTCCGCTACAGACGGCTCAGAAGAAGGAAAATATTTTGGCGGCGTTGTCGGGTACGGGAAACAGACGCTTCTTTATGGAGCTTCGAGTGCAGCCGGACAGACGGGGTATGTTTATGATGTAACCCAGAAAGATGAATTACTTCGCGGAGAATATGTTGGTGGAATCATTGGATACGGAAACATTTCCATGCTTGCCAACTGTTCTACAAAGAGCGGTGGATATGTTCTGGGATCTAGGTATGTCGGCGGAATCGCCGGTGGCCTTAGAGGTCTTGACCAGGCGATCCGGGCGCACGGCGGAGTCTCTGTCACAACCAATGGAAACTATGTGATCGGGAACAGTTATGTGGGTGGAATCGTTGGTGAGAATGCAGATGCGGTTGTACTTACGGACTGTATCAACAATGGTGTGGCAGCGGGGTATGAGGAATATATTGGCGGAATTGTCGGATATAATGCCAACGGAGCTACGATCTCAGACTGCGCAAGCTACTTATCCGATTATGATAATTCTATTTACAATACGATCGTAAATAACTGGGAAGCAAAAGCGGATTATGCAGGTGGAATTGCAGGATATAATGATGGTAATATTCTGTTTTCCGAGGAAAGCCAGAATATTACGGTCAAATCTGTTTCCAGTATCGTGGTTGGAGAAGATTATGTCGGGGGCGTAGTTGGATTCAACGATGTGAATGCCAGGATCAGTGTCAACTACACCCTGATCGGTGGACGCATCTATGCATTTGGAAAATGTGCAGGTGGTGCCTTTGGATTAAATGCATCTGCGTCTGTGACGGAATCAGACTTAAAGATCCGTCCACGAAGTGTGGAAGGTCAGCTTTTTGTCGGCGGATGTATTGGAGCGAATCTGGTAAATACAAATAACGATCTTGTGATGGATGGAATCCATACAGATAACATCCTTGGTACGATCAAAGGAAAGGCATTCTGTGGTGGCGTGGTTGGATATATCAGCACCTATTCTACAACAGAAGGAGAATTGCGGGAAAATGCAGATAAACTGCTGCCGGAGCTGAGTGCGGACAATATCCCGGTATATGCGAGTGGATATACCAATACCAATACGGCAAAGATCACAGTCACAACGACGAATAATCTTCCGATCACTGCCAGTCTGTATACAGGAGGGATTCTTGGATACAGCGAAAAGAACAGTAGGATTGTAGTGAAAAATTGTACCAATTCGGGAAATATTTCTCTGACATCTGCTGTGTTTGGTGAATCGATCGGAACGGTGAAATTGGGGACATTTGCAAAAAATGAGATCAGCCCGGGCATCAATCTGCCAGATGAGGCGGAAAATCTGGAACTGCACCTGGCAGGTGGAATTGTCGGAGTCAATCTGAAGAATCAGATCATCGACAACTGTACCAACAAGGGAAGTTTATCCGGTTTCACAGGAATCGGCGGAGTGGTCGGACTGAATGCGGGGCTCATTTACCAGTGTACTCTCAGCGAGCATTTTGGAAATGCGGCGCTTAGTTATGTCGGTGGAATTGCCGGACTGAATATCGGAAGCGACACGACATTTAAAGATGGAACAAGAAGCTATACAGCAGGAACCATTGAAAAATGCAGTACCATGTCGGGAAAGACAATTTCCGGTAATCAGAATCTGGGTGGAATCGTCGGCTGGAATCTGACCAAAGGTGTGATAAGAAAGAACACCAGCTATGCGAATATTTCCGGTACCAGTGACAATGTCGGTGGAATCGCAGGCAGAAACAGCGGTACGATCCAGGTTGCTGAAGACGAGAATATCAGCCGCAGCATCAGGAGCAGTCACGGAAC
This sequence comes from Allocoprococcus comes, assembly GCF_013300725.1. Taxonomy (GTDB): domain Bacteria; phylum Bacillota; class Clostridia; order Lachnospirales; family Lachnospiraceae; genus Allocoprococcus; species Allocoprococcus comes_A. Next base: position 45,022 of record NZ_JAAIMM010000014.1, on the reverse strand, counting down.
GAATGTGGGCGGTATTATTGGTATTAATGAAAAAACAGGAACTCTGAGTGTTACCGGAGATGGCGGAACAAACGGAGAAATTGTAGCTGTCGGAAGCGGAGCACGGATCACCGGTTATGAAAATGTCGGTGGAATTGTTGGAAACTATCTGGGTCAGGATTCTCTTGGCCAGTCCGGAACACAGTATCTGGTATGCAAGGCGAGTCAGGTACGCGCAACCCGTGGAATGGTCGGAGGAATTGTCGGTACAACCGGTGGAAATGTGACCAATACAATCAACCGGGCAGGAAAAGTAACTGCGGATTCCGGATATGCGGGAGGAATTACAGCAGTTAATGCGGCAAGGATTTCAAACAGTAAAGATTACGGAAGTGTGAGCAGCAGTTCCGGATATGCCGGAGGAATCGCTGCACAAAATGAAGAAGATGGAATCATTGAGAACTGCAACGTTCAGGGAACAAAAACGAAAAAGACAGAGATTTACAGTCTGGGCGTTATGGACGCAGGAGCAATCTGTGCGGTGAATAACGGGACGATCCTTGGAAGTGCACCGGAAGAAAACGTAGTGATCAGCGGAAGTGCGGTCAATATCGGAGGAATTACCGGACTCAACAACGGAACCATCGGAGATTTACGGGCAACCGGAAATCTGACAGAGATTACAGCGATGCCGGAAATCAATGTACAGCAGACTGCTCTTGTTGTAGGTAGTGTAGCCGGTATGAATCAGGGGACTGTGGCGAGAGTTTCAGTAAAAGGTGTGGACTTTAAGAATTTCAGTGGATATAAGTATCTTGGCGGAGTTGTTGGGAGCAATGGAAATGCTACTGTTTTACAGGATGGGGCAAATGATGTTTCGGTTATCAATTGTACTTATTCCGGAGAAATAAAAGAAGCAAGTAGTGAAGCGGGAAACTCTTATGGCGGAATTTCCGGAATTAATTATGCACTGCTGAGAGATAATGAAGTTACTTATATTAAAATGAATATTCAAGGAGTTTACAGTGCCACAAGTTCAAATACAGCAGAACAAAAAGAAGCACTTTCAAGTCATGCCGGTGGAATTACTGGGAAAAATGAGGAAAATGGCTGTATTGAGGGGTGTATGCTTGCAGATAATGAGTCAAGCAGTCTGACTGCAGAGACTGGTATGCTCGGTGGAGTAACCGGATTCAATAAGGGCGAGATCGTGATGTCAGGAAGTGGAAAAACTTCTGAAATAATCTATGATAATGAACAAGAAGATACGCTTGATGCGATGAATCTGAGAGCAAGAAATTCCGGATTGAAAGAAGATGGAAGTAAGTACATCAACTATAATAATTGGCTGAGTCGAAAAATATATTCTGATAATACAAGTATTACATCCGGAAAATTGCAGATGTATATGAATGCAAATGGAAATTTGGGAGGAATTACTGCATTTAATGGAACTACAGGATCTGTTAATAAGTGCGTATCGGGAAACTGGTTCATCTTGAATAAGTCACAGGCGCTTAGTGTAGGTACCGGTGGAATTATCGGAATGAATGAATCGGAAAATGATTCGACATATTTGATTAATGGTGCGTTTGTAGGACGTGAGCTGTCGAACGGAATTTCTAACCGATTTGCGGGTGGAATCATTGGAAATCAGAACAATTCGACATCCAGTGACTGGAATATTAAAAACTGTATTAATTACGGAACAATATATTGTTATAATACCCATTATTCTGGTGGAATTATGGGACAGTGGACAGGAACCGGAGGAACCATAGAAAAATGCCGTAATTACGGAAATTTGCAGACAACCTTTGGTGCAGACTGGATTGGTGCATCCGGAGGAATTGTAGCACAGCTATATCATCCATATGAACAAAATACATATAATGTTATAAGTTGTAACAATTATGGAAGTATTTACAAACAAAATGGATCAAGCGGAAGCGGTGCAAACGATAGTGCGGGAATACTAGGGAATATCACAACTTACAGAACAGCTAATGTCAGTCGGGGACAAAGTTTTATAGTACAGATTCTTGATTGCATAAATGAATCAGGTGTACAGATTTATTCGGCATCTATGGCATCGGGGATTTTTGGCTTCTTGTCCTGTGATAATGCGAATGGTACAGCTATACAAACATCGACGCAGAATGTTGTTATGCGAATAGAAAGATGCCGAAATTTTGGTAATAAGTTAAATGGCGATAATTTTGCTACCGGTATTTTTGGAGACCGGTATAGTGAAAATAATGCGGCCGGTGCATCATGGTCGGAAAATACGATTGTAAAGGATTGTTATTCGCTGAATCTGGGAAGTAATAATTATAACAAAACAAAATATCCGATTTATTCAGCTGCAAGTGATTTTACAAAAAAAGGAAGACCAAAGGCTATGCCTGAAGAAAACCGGAAAGGCAATTATTATCTTGATGGATCAAATTCTACGAATCCATGGGCATTTACTAATATTAGAATTTCCAAAAGTAAATCGGGGAGTGGAAGCACTCAAAATGGTTTGACGGAAGGTGGCTTGCAGTCATACGGAAAAGGCGACTGGAAAGATTTTAATACCTATACATTTGATTATTTCTTTATGTATGATATGGATAGAGAACAATATTTTGCTACATACATCTATCCGCAAAAGACGGTAAATGGATCTTCATGCCGGCTGGATGATCGTTACATAAAATATAATAATGAAGTTATAGGCGAAGTCTTATTTTATCTGGATAAAGGGGAAGTGCCAACATGGAATAAATTATATGGAACTTATATTTCAACTCCGGATAATGTGCTTGTAGAAGATACCAGAACCAGTTATCGGCGTTTGGAAGGAATTGTTTCGGATTCCGGAACTGAGAAGATCCTTGCTCCGGCTTCGGCAGAAGCCACAGTTGCTGATGGAAAGATTTTGATGCTGGTTACGCCAAATGATCTTGTGGGGGCTGCAACACCGGAAAAATGCGATCCATTTGCTTATGTTGTATCAATCACGGATGAACAAGGTATGACAAAAGAACATGTGATGTATACAGAAGAAGCGAGCTTTGATATACCGGCAGGAATGTCAGGAACGCTAAAGATTGCAGTCAGATCAAAGAGCATGTACGATAATATAAAAGAGTCAGATCCCATAACAGCAGAGGTGAGACAGGGAGAAGGAATACTGCCGACTCCGGATGTAAAAGTAGAGCTGATTGAAACCGGAACAGGATCGGGACAATATACCTATCGTTATAGTTTAAATAATCTGGATGTTTATAACAAGAAGTATTCAGGATGGCAGGTAAAGATCAGCCTGTTTGGTCGGTATGAAACATTGATTCTAGATGCTAAAAATCCGACAGGAAAGCTTTCCATTGATTATTCTGAAAAGTGGTATCAGATTAATGCGCAGGCGATAGGAGAAGACTATCAGTCATCAACACTTACTTCTGTACCCGTATATCTCCCGAATTATCAGCCGCAAATTAAGGTGGGAACTTATAACGGCAATGACAGAGTAAAAGCAACAACATCGATCAGTGGAAGCAGTCTGGATGATCTGAAGATCAATGTTACGCTTGAGGGAGCAAATACAAATATTGTAGAAACCCCTACCATTTATCGTGCAGAACTGATTGGAACATGGAAGAGCGGAACTTCAGAAAAACAGAATGTTGTGTTTGCAAAAACCGATATGATGTCAGTATCCAAAGGAAATGCAGTAGCGACATTTGCAAATCTTCCAGATTATCTGCGGGATGCATCGAACCTGAAGATTCGTCTCTGGTATTCACAGTCTGGTCTTGGACCGGTCTACACTTATTATGATGTAGATACAGAAAGTGCTGCAAATATAACTGAGCTGGCTGGTGTTGAAGAGCAGACCGACGGAACAGAAAAATGTGAATGGAAGTATAGTTTCAGTACGGTTTTGAAGAATAACAGTGGATATTTTAATGATTATAACTATACTTCGGGCAGACTGTTCACCTGGCTTGCAGCCCCGGTACTCGATCAGAAAGACGGATCCAACCTGGAACCGACCTACGATGATGAGAACCGGATGCAGTACACCTTCTCATGGGACAAGAATGTAGCTGCGACATCCGATCCGAAGTACAAGATCGAGATGACCGGTATTGATGCAGACGGCAAGGAAGTTACGATTGATACAACCGCATATAAAGAGAGCGGGCGAAGCTTTACCGCAGACGGAGATGACTGGAATTACACTCAGATCCGGCTGAAAGTAACCCGTATCGGAGATGCATCAAAAGGTCAGATCGGACTTTCTACCACAGCGACCTACAACGTATCACAGCGTCTGGAAAAACCGGGACAGCCATCGGTAGTGAATGTGGATGAAAATGAACTGAACTACAGTGTCAGCTGGGAAAAAATCGCAGATGAGACGTATTGTATGGGATATCAGATTTATGTTCGTGAGTACAGCAATTCTGGCGAGCCTGGAAAAGAAACAGCCATGGGAGATGTGGTCTCGAAGCATGAAGCAAAAGATGGCAGCTATTCAAAGACGATCGATCTGGAAGCTTATGCGGGTAAACGAATCGTTGTCTATCTGGTAGCCAAAACAAGTAATAAGAATGTCTATGTAGACAGTGCTCCGGGTGTGACCTATGAACTGGAGATTCCGAGCAGACTTGCAGCTCCGGTACTGAATAGATGGCAAGTCAGCTGGACACATGATAAGGAGAAGCCGGTAGATGCGGAAGATTTCAAAAATGGAACAGCAGATGGTCTGAGAATCGACATTACCGCATCAAAAGAAAGCATTCCACCTGGAGGCAGTGCATACCTTCTGAAAGCGTATGTATATAATACACAGGCAGATGCAGAAGCTTCTACGGTAGAAAATCCAGGTAAGAATGTAGTGAAGATTTATCCGCAGACTTATGAGGATAATTTTGTTCCGGTTCAGATGAACATGGAAAACGCACAGGATTATTACCACTTTATGAATAATTTCTCGATTCGCTATGCCGGTAAATGGATCGCGTATTACACCAGAATTTCTTCCGGTAACAGCAGTGTCAGCTCGCAGTGGGTGAAAGTCGGAACAGTACAGCTTCCGTATGTAAAGCTAACAGCACCGGAAGTAGAAGCAGATACCGTGGAAGAAGAAGAGACGGTAAAAGTAACCGATACGCCGGAAGTGCCATCCCATGAAGAAGATTGGAATGCAGAGAGTACGGTGCTGAAATGGAGCAGTATCGACTGTGCAGAAGTCTATTCGATCAATCTGAAAGGAAAACTGACAGAGACAGAAGCCGGACAGGATAATAAGCTGGAAGGAAAACTCCGGGTTATCGAAACGACAGAAACGGTGGATGGAGAAGAACAGAAGAAAGTAGAACTTCAGCAGTATGTATACCGCAAGGTAAAAGAGAAGACAGAGACTTCTGAGGAAGAATGGAAATGGATCTGGGAGAATGTGAAGGAAAAAGAAGATGATTCACAGGAAGATGTACCGGATGAGGAAAAAATCCATACTTTTGAACCGGAAGTATACAATGTGACGATTGAGTCAAATTATGTTTCAGACAGTGGAGCTTATAATTATTACACAATTACGCTGAAACCGGTGATTATCGCCGAGCCAGACGGAAAAGGCGGATTCCGTTACACTTTGAAACTTCCGGATCTGGAATCTGTGAAAGATACGAATAAAGTTTCTGTGGAACATGATAATTTTATCGTGACAGAAACGGCAGTGTTTAAAGCAGATGTACTTGCAAATGTAAAAGCAGAAGATGCGGGAAGTGGCAACGGAAGTGATGCATATGTGGCATCAAAGGAAACTGAGATCAAATGGAGTCGGTAAATATGGAGGAAGCTATGAGACATACAGGCTGGCAGCAGCTGAAAGCAAATGAAAAAAAAGGTGTATCCATGGCAGTGGTGCTTTGTGTATCTGCGTTCTTTATCGCCTTTGCGGCTGCCATCCTGTACACGGCGGGACTCATGACGGCGCAGTCGAATCTGCGCCTGAAGGAGGAGCGTTGTTACCAGCTGGCAAAAAGCTATGCAAAGGTATTGGATGGAGAATTGAAAGCCGGAAATACTTCTTCGGGTACGAATTTCTATATTTTTGCGAACAGCTTTCTGGAAAATTCCCAGTATGCGGTTTATAACGATGAAACAGCGTCCAGTGCAGAGGCAACGAAATACAAATTTGTTGCAGATGGGACGAATATAGAGGATCTTTCGAAAGGGCAGATTGAAGACGGATATGGGAATCTATGTATTTCTCTTGCAAAAGAGAAGGTTGGAAGTTCAGCAGGGGATTTGAAAAACGGAGAACTTGATGTCAGTACGGCAACCGATTACACGGCACAGATCAAGGCACTGCAGAATACAGTAGTCAGGCAGTATGTGCTGATGGTTGGAGTGACCGCTTACTATGAGGATGCATCGTATACTTATACCGCAGAATATACAAGAGAAGAAACTTATGATGTGAAGTTTACCTATAAGGGACAGAATATCATATGGGTAGCAAATGATACCGGAGGGGGCGTCTGGAAGGTCGGAAGTACGGCCGGAAACGAGTGCGTTTTTGCAGATGGTGGCAAAATCGAATATACATACCAGACCAGTGAACCGCTTTCACGGAAATTTGTGGAAGACACGGGAAAAATCACGATAACAGGAGGCAATGGCGATGCACAGAATTAAAAGAATAAAAGCGAAAGCCGGAGAAACCCTGGTAGAAGTCATGGCGAGTATGTTCATTTTCCTGATCATGTTCGGAGTGCTGGAGGGAGTCATTTCCTACAGCAATTCGGCATTGAAAAAGAATAAAGAAATCCGTGCAGACAATGCGGCTGTCCTTGAGGGACTGCAGTCTTCGGAAGAAACGGTAACGGGAAGCCAGAAGACGATCCGGTTCCGTGCGGCGGATTCCAGTCTGACACAGATTGGAAATGTAGTATTTTCCGTAGATGCAACTCTGGATAGCAAACAGGTCACTTATACAGATGCCGAGAAGCGGCAGCAGAATACAACCTTTTATCTTTATGGACCGGTGGCAGCTTCATCAGAGTCCGGACAGACAGATGCTGAAGGAGGAGACTGATCATGAAACGACTGAGGAGCCTGCTTCAAAAAAAAGAAGGAACGACGCTGGTCGAGACTATGGTATGTCTGCTTCTGATCAGTATTATGCTGGCGATGGCAGCATCCGCTTTAAGTGCGGCATCCCGCATTTTTGTCCGGGTGCAGAGGACGCAATATGCACAGTCTATACTGGATACCGCAATGACGGAATTGAGAACAATTACCCAAAATGCGAGTGGGTATGTGAAAATCTATGATATTCCGGCAGATTCAGTAGAAAAAAGTGAAAACATTACAGGAAACATTACAAAAAGTACTGGAAAATTGCGCGGAAATACGGTAGAATTTATAAATGAAGAGGGTTATGTCGTCCTTGTTTCTACGAACGGATGCGAGGATACAGACCTGTATATTCAAAACAATCGAACCGGTCAGGCGTCGGCTGTGGACAGTGGGCAGTTACTGACCAGATATTATTTCCGCAATAGCTCAGAGAACAGTTATATCTATTTGAAGGATGGAGTTCCGGTGGCGCGCGCAGTTGCCACGGTGTTTGGAAAAGGATTTTATATGAATAATTATCTGGAAGTGATTTATTCTTTTCCGGATGGAACCGGGAAAGGCGATCAGGTAGACTGGATCAGCGCGACCGTGAATCTGTACAGTGACAAAGAACTGACGAATCTGGTTGCTACGGATTCGGAGATCCTGGAGTTTAAGCACAGTGTGCTTTGCTGCGAGAAGATTACGGCAAAGGCGGAGACAGGTTCAGATTGAGAAAATTTATATTTATATGATATGAGCGCATGCACCGAAGCGTTTATATAGAAACAAAAGATACTTTAAGAGGAGTGAAGAAACATGTTTAAGAAAATGAAAGAGAACAAGAAAAAAGGTTTCACACTGGTAGAACTTATTGTTGTACTGGTAATTCTTGCAATCCTGGCAGCTCTGCTGATCCCGGCACTGACTGGATATATTGATAAGGCGAAGAATAAATCTATTATTGCTGAAACACGTCAGGCGGTAATGGCTGCACAGACTTTGGCAGATGAAAAATATGCAAATGATCGTGCTACAACTATTACCCTTAATATGAAAGATATTCAGGACTTAGCGGAAACAAAACAGGAACCAACGAGTGTTAAGCTTGATGAAGGAAAAGTTGTTGAATTAGTTTATACAAATGGCGGAAAAACATGTGTATATTCTACAAAAGGTGATGTGACAGGTAAAGGTGATGATACGGTTCAGGAAGGAAATTACTATGTAGATAAATCTGGTGTAATTTCAGGAAAAACAAATTAATTGACAAATTTTATTAAAATTTAAAGAGGTATATTTTCATGCCAACCCCCAACTCAACCCAACCACCCAAAACTAAATACCGTTGGATAAGGTCGGCACTTAACGTTTTACTTATTCTTCTGCTTACGATCGTCCTCATTATACCTGGGGTGCTCCGGTTGATTTATCGGGCAGACTCCCAGGTGGCTTTGGGAAATGCAAAATCGGTGCGGGTAGCATTCCAGGTAATCGGGACTGAGGCGTATGGCAGTAATGGACCATTCGGTGACACTTCCCATAAGGGAGGTGTCGCCGACGGTTTATATGATGAAATCATTAAACTCAGTAAAGCACCCGGAGATTTCTGGGTATTACAGACCGATGAGACCGGTTATCAGGTCCTTCGGTTTCTTTATCAAGAAGGGGAATATACTGTCTGTTATCAGGCAGACGATCCTTCACCATATAAGGTGTATCATGAAGAGACCATGATCGATACCGGAGATTGAGATGTTAGTAGTTTTAGAAGGAATTTTATGGATGATACGGTTCTTTTTCGGAGCCTGTATCTTTAGTTTTTTAACGGTCGTGATCGATCGGTTACCCCGTGGGGAAAATGTAGTACGCGGGAGAAGCCACTGTACAGGCTGTGGCAGAGAACTGACTGCATGGGAACTGATCCCGTGTGTGAGTTTTCTGTGTCTGGGCGGAAAGTGCAGAGGATGTGGGGAGCGGATCCCTTTAAGATGTTTTTGGACAGAACTTACAGGTGGAGCAGCTTTTATCGGCTGCGTGACCAGATATGGCTGCGGCAGATCAGGCGTAATATCGCCAAGAGGCGCAGTGATTTTTGCATATTTAGGAATATTACTTGTGGTAGCCCTGATTGACTGGGATACACAGATGATTTATGATAGATTTCATATTATGATTTTGATACTTGCAGTTTTTGATTTCCTGCTTTATCCGGAGCGGGGAATTGTGACAAGATTGATCGGTGCTCTGATCATTTCCGTACCGATGCTGATCCTGGCACTGGTGATCCCGGGAGCATTCGGGGGCGGAGATATCAAGCTGATGGCAGCAAGCGGACTGCTTCTTGGCACGGCATCTACCGTGTGCGCGATGTTTATCGGAATTGTAACCGGAGGCGGTTATGCGGCGGTGATGCTTGCCGGAAAGAAGCTTGAGAAGAAAGACCAGTTTGCATTTGGACCATTTCTTGCACTGGGACTTGCAGCAGCCGTTTTCTGGGGAGATCAGATTGCAGCGTGGTATCTGCATTTTCTGTAGAGGAACTGCAAAGAAGTGAAATAGAAGATCCATCATGTGAAAATGACATGGTTTGATGTTAGACAGAAGAGAGGATTTGTGGAGGATGGCGAAATTTCGATATGTCGCAAAAGACATGGGCGGAAAAACCTACAGAGGAACGACAGAGGCGACTTCAGAGGCGGCACTGATCCAGCAGCTTCGGGAACAGGAGCTGTTTCTGGTAGAATCGAAGAACCTGACAAAAGTAAAAGGATATAAGAAATTAAAGGCAAAACAGCTGGCAGCATTTTGCCGGGAGCTTTCTACGCTTCTGGCATCTGGTGTCAGCCTTGTGCGTGCTATGGATATTCTGGTGGACCAGGAAGGACTGGATCCAAAAGAAAAGGAGATCTATAAAGATGTACTTCAGGATCTGAGAAAAGGGGTTCCTCTTTCTGAGGCGATGGAGTCCAAACAATGCTTCCCGGATCTGATGATCGGAATGCTCCGGTCAGGGGAGGGAAGCGGAAATCTTGATCAGGTGACAGACCGTCTTGCCGTGCAGTATGAAAAAGAATATAAGCTGACACAGCAGGTTCGCTCTACAATGACTTATCCTTGCATTCTTCTGGTGCTGTGTGTGGCGATCGCAATTTTGATCGTTACCTTTATTCTGCCACAGTTCCAGTCTTTGTTTGATCAGATGGACAGCCTTCCGTGGGTGACGACCGTTCTGATCGCAGCTTCTGATTTCCTGACAAAGAAATGGTATCTTGCGATCCTGATCGTAGTGATTGCTTTTGCACTGGTCCGGATTATTATGGGAATCCCGGCAGTCCGACATCAAATCGATTACCGGAAGGTTCATCTTCCGATATTTGGAAAACTTTTCAAAGTTATCTATACGGCACGTTTTGCCCGTACTTTAAGCAGTCTGTATTCCAGTGGTATGCCGATTGCACTTGCAATCAGTGTTGCCGGGAAAACGATCGGCAATGTCTATATCGAGAAACAGTTTGAAGAAGTTGTGACCGAGGTCCGGAGTGGTGTGCCGCTTTCACGGGCACTCAGGCAGGTGGATGGACTGATGAAAAAACTTGCCAGTACGATCCTGGTCGGTGAGGAAAGTGGACGGCTGGATGTGATGCTGGATTCGATTGCCGTGTCCATGGAAGAAGAGGCAGAGCAGGCGACAAAGCAGATGGTTACATTACTGGAACCGATCCTGATCATTTTCATGGCGCTGATCGTCGGATTTATTATGATTGCAGTCATGCTTCCAATCTATCAGTCTTATGCAGCAATTGAAAATGCATAGCAGGTGATTACAGGAAGCTGAGTTTAGATACAAAGGAGGAACAAGATGAGCGATACCGTCATCATTTTGCAGGATGAATGTATTCTTGCTGCTGAAGGAAAGGCAGGCAAATCACCAAAGATCCAGAAGGTAGAACGGATACCGATCGATGTATTTGGAGATCCTTTTGAACAGTGGAAAGAGGCATTGGATAAATATAAAAAGAAACACAACCCATCCCAGGTGAGACTGGTGCTTCCGACATCCTACTCATCTGCCAGAGTAACGCAGATTCCTTATGCCAGGGGAAGACAGCTTACCAGGCTTGCGGAGAATGTCATGGCGGAAAATGGCAGTGACTGGGTACAGGATTATGCGGTGATCAAAGCAGACAGAAAGAAAGGAATCTGTCTGTGCTGCGGAGGCGCGGAAGAGGATGTCCTGAAAAAGATCCGGGAGCTGACAAAAGAGGTCGGGATTTCGGTTCAGTGGATTTCTGTCCCGATGGAGTGTTATCTGAATACACTGGGACAGTTGAAATCCTACCAGAATGATACTGAGATCGTTCTCCTGTTTGAAGAAGGAAGTGTGACGAGTATTCTGTTCCGGGAAGGCCAGTATCTGTATTCTACAAGAAGCCGTATCTTCAGTGAGAGAGGAACTCTGGATTTTGGTACGGAGATCGTGCGGAATATTTCCGGTATTTTGCAGTTCTACTCCACCACAAAATCTGATGTGCCGATCACAAAAGTATTTTACGCCGGATGCAGTACGGATGATTTTGAAGTCAGTGAGGACGGAATCCATGCGATGAATCTGGAAGTAGAACCGTTGGATGCAGAATTTGATTTTGCCCCTCCAGAAAATGTGGATGACTGGCTGATCTGCATTGGTGCCATGATCAGTACCAGGCAAAAAGAGATCAATTTAAACAAGGTCTGGAAAGGAGAGGGCACGGCTGGTGTAACGAAAAAAGAAAGTCTTGCAAAGCATCTGATGTTTCCGGCGATTACGTTTGGTATATGCCTTGTGGCCTTGATCGCAGTGATGGTCTGGAATTATGCAGAATCTCACAAGATTGAGAAAATGGAAGACTGGATCAACGATCCACAGATCCAGAGCGAATATCAGGAAGCAAATGCGGTCCGGGAAGAGAGCGACCGGCTGGATTCCATACAGAATCAGGTCGAACAGACGAAATCCAATCTGGCAACCTATCCGGATCTGGATGCGGAGATGATCGTGAAGATCGTGGATGTGGGCGGAAGCGCCATGACAGTCCAGATTAAGACGATGGATTCCGAGACGGGAGAGCTTACATTTAATGCGGTCAGCTCGGCGGTTATTGATATTCCGGCATATGTAAGAAAACTTTCCGAGACAGGGCTGTTTTCAACGGTAAATTACAGTGGATATTCGTACGATGACGGAGAATATTCGCTGATGCTTTCCTGTGTGTTAAAGGGAGCAGAGACAGGAGGTGAGGATCAGTGAAAATCGATATGGAATTAAAACCAGGTGACGTGGTCCTTTTAAAGGTGCTTGCCTGTGTATTGATCCTCTTTTTCATGGCGCGTTTTCTGATCTTTCCGGGAATGGAAAAACATCAGGAGCTGGTGGCAAAAAAAGACGACCTGACGATCGAGAAGCAGGAAATGCAGTATACGATCAGCAGTAAGGCATCGACGGAGAAGGAAATCGCGACGCAGAAAGAAAATCTGGAAAAAGCACAGGAAGGTTTTTATGACCTGATGGAAAACCGGGAGGTCGATTCCCTGATTACGGGGCTTGCACTGAAACACGATCTGTTTCCGGTGTATTTGAATATTGAAGATCCGGTGGCAGGTGTTCCGGCGGCATATCAGCTTTCTGAGGCTTCAGATGATTCTTCAGAAGATTCTTCGACAGAAGAGTCGCAGAGTACACTTCCGTATGTTCAGTATGTGAATACGACAACGGTTACGATCACTCTGCAGGGACAGGAAGCGCAGATCCGGGAACTTCTGGATGATATTGCGAAGAACTATCCGGGAATTCAGGTGCGTTCTTTTGATATGCAGTCCGGCATTTATGTGGACAGCAGCCTGCAGAAGACAGAGCAGATGAACTGTAATTGTGTACTGGCTGTATACACCTGTGGAGAACTTAGTAATACTAAAGGAGAGTAAGCGAACGTGAAAAAGAATCTGAGAATCGGAGAGATCCTGGAAGAAAAGGGTTATGTGACCGGAGAGCAGATGTCACAGGCACTTGCCTATCAGAAAGAACATAGAGAGATGCGAGTTGGACAGATTCTGATGGAACTGGGATTTGTCACGGAAAATCAGGTACTTGAAGCACTGGCGAACAGACTGAACCTGGAAATTGTAGAAGTATCACAGATCCAGGTCAATCTGCAGGCAGTAGGGATGATTTCGAGAGAGCTTGCGGAAAAAAATCTTTTCCTTCCGGTCAGTCTGAAAGGAAAAGTACTGGGACTTGTCACGAATGATCCACTAAATTATTTCGCACTGGAAGAAGTCAAGCAGCAGACCGGGTGTCAGCTGGAGATTTATTTGAGTGAGGAAGTACCGCTGCGTAAGGCGATTTCCTACTATTATGCGGAAGTCAATGCGCGGAATGCGGCAGAGCAGGCGAATGTGGGATTTGCGACAACGGAGGAACTGGAGATCGAAGATCTGGATGATTCCAATGATGAGGCACCGATCATCCGGCTTTTAAATTCACTGATCGAGCGTGCGATCAAAACCGAGGCGAGTGATATTCATATTGAACCATTTGAAAAAGAGACAAAAGTCCGTATGCGTATCGACGGTGTGATCATGGAATATGTCACGATCCAGAGAAATATTCATGCACCATTGATCGCCCGTATCAAAATCCTGTCCAATTTGGATATCGCAGAGAAGAGAATCCCGCAGGACGGACATTTCCGTGTTAAGATCAATGACAGTTTTGTCAATATCCGTGTTTCCGTTTTGCCGACAGTGTTTGGGGAAAAAGCGGTTCTGCGTATCATGGCAGCAACCGGACATATGGAGCATGCGGATCATTTTGGAATGGATGATTTCAGTTATAATCAGTTTTTGCCGATGCTGAATTATCCGAATGGAATTATTTATATTACGGGACCGACCGGAAGTGGAAAATCAACGACACTTTATATGGTTCTGGAGTATCTGTCCGGAAGACATGTTAATATTTCCACGATTGAGGATCCGGTGGAAAAGAACCTGCCGGATATCAACCAGACACAGGTTAATCCGGTAGCCGGTCTGACCTTTGATGTAGGACTACGTGCCCTGATGCGTCAGGATCCGGATATCATCATGGTCGGAGAGACTCGTGACGGTGAGACTGCCGGAACATCGGTCCGGGCTGCGATCACAGGACATATGGTTTTAAGTACCCTTCATACCAATGATGCGGTATCCAGTATTGTCCGTCTGGAAGACATGGGCGTGGAGACGTATCTGGTTGCCAATTCTCTTGTCGGACTTGTGGCACAGAGACTGGTTAGAAAAGTGTGCCCGCACTGTGCAAGACAGATGGAGACAACCGAACAGGAACGTCTTTTCCTTGGAGAGGATGTGCGTGTGGTCACAAGGGGAACCGGATGTACCAAGTGTAATAACACCGGATATAAAGGTCGGGTTGCAGTTCATGAGATCCTTGCGATCAACAATGATATCCGGCGGATGATCATCAATCATACATCGATCGAAGAGATCACACGATATGCAAGAGAAGTGCAGCATATGCGGACGCTGAAGGAAAGTGGACTGATCCTTGTGAAGGAAGGGAAGACAACGCCGGAAGAGCTGCTCAAGATCAGTTACGAATAAAGCGGTTCTGCTTTTTAGCAGAACGGAGAAGATGGAGGAAAGAAGAAATGTCACAGCTTGGAAGCAGTCAGGAAAAAATAGATACGATCATCCGTGAGGCAAGAGAAAAAAAAGCTTCGGACATCCATCTTTCGGAAGGAATGCCGATCTGGTACCGTGTCAACGGACGCCTGATCCAGGCAGAGACACAGATACCGTCAGAAGAAATGGCAGAGATGCTGACGGACATTTTAAGTGAGCGTCAGAGAAAACTGTTTGATACGGGAAAGGATGCGGATTTTGCGATCCGTACTTCAGATGGTCATCGCCAGAGAGTCAATGTGTTTCGTCAGCAGAAGAAGATGGCGGCAACGATCCGTCTTCTGAACGCGCATATTCCGTCGCTGGAAGAACTGAAGATGCCAACGCTTCTTTATCAGCTGGCAGAAGAGCCGCGCGGTCTGATCCTGGTGACAGGACCGACCGGAAGTGGAAAATCAACCACACTTGCGGCAATGATCGAGCATATGAACCAGGTCAGTGACCGCCATATTATTACAATTGAAGATCCGGTTGAGTATGTCTATGAGAATAAAAAGTCCCTGATCCATCAGAGGGAAGTCGGAGAAGATGTGGAAAGCTTTGCAGCGGCACTTCGCAGTGCACTCCGTGAAGATCCGGATGTGATCCTGGTGGGAGAGATGCGTGATTATGAGACGATCCAGGCAGCACTTCTTGCAGCAGAGACAGGACATCTGGTGCTTTCAACACTGCATACGACCGGTGCGACGCAGACGGTAGAACGTATCATTGATGCCTGCCCGACCAGTGGACAGAATCAGGTGCGCATCCAGCTTGCCGGGACCTTAAAGGGGATCATCAGCCAGTGCCTGATCCCGTGTGAGGGCGGTATGGCGCGTGTGGCGGCGACAGAGCTTCTGACCGGTACGGATGCGATCCTGAATCTGGTCAGAGAGGGAAAGACACATCAGATCGGAAGTATCATGCAGGTCAGCGGAAATGCAGCGATGCATACCCTGAATATGGATCTGTCAAGATTGGTAAAGCAGGGCTATATTTCCAGAGAAAATGCGCTTGCCTATACGAATAATAAGGCGGAGATCCAGCAGTATCTGTAAGGACGGGGCCGGAAAATCATAACAGAAAAGTGGAGCAGTACCACGGAGAAAATCCGGTGGTTACTGCTCCATTATGATTCGGGCAAGATTATCCGGAAATTTTACACCGGCCCAGATACCATTTTTCAACCAGTCCGATCAGTGCGTACAGCAGCATGGCGATCACGCAGAGGATACAGATACTCATCAGCAGCCAGTCGAGCTTGAAGACCTGGCTTCCATAAATGATCATATAGCCAAGCCCTTCCCTGCCGCCGATAAATTCTCCGATGATCACACCCACCAGGCAGAGCCCGATATTGACTTTCATGGTGCTGATGATCGCCGGAATACAGCTTGGAATGACCACTTTGGTGAGCGCATGAAGCCGGTTTCCGTGAAGTGTATAGATGAGCATGATCTTATCGGGATCTACTTCGGAAAATTCGGAATAGAGGTTCAGGATGCTCCCGAAGATGGCAACCGACATTCCGGCTATAATGATCGTTGTGCGGTTTGCGCCGAGCCAGACGATGAGCAGCGGGGCGAGGGCAGATTTTGGCAGGCTGTTCAGGACCACCAGATAAGGCTCCAGGATTTCCGAAAGCTTCCGGAAGAGCCAGAGAAGGACGGTGACAAAAAGGCTGAAGAAGATCACCAGGATAAAACTGACCAGGGTTTCGTAAAGGGTTATTCCGATATGACGGAAAATACTGCCGTCACCGGTCATTTCCAGAAAACACAGGGCAATCCGGGAAGGACTGCTGAAAATGAAAGAGTCGACCAGCCCTGTATTTGCTGCAAATTCCCAAAGGAAGAGAAAGGCAAGCAGGATGGAGACTCTGGAAACGGCAACGATCCGTTTATGTCGGCGGTGCATATTCAGGTAATGCAGCTGGTTTTTAGATAGTTCATTCATCCGGGTTCAGCTCCTTCCAGATCAGATTGAAATAAGTCTTAAATTCCGGGGCATTGCGGCGGGCAAGCGGGGAAAGTCCCGGATCAGAAAAGGAAACATTGACCGTCTGCCCGATGGTTGCCGGCCGGCTTGTGAGAACAAGGATCCGGTCGGCGAGACTGACTGCTTCGGCAAGGTCATGGGTGACAAGGATCGCTGTTTTTTTCTCTTTTTTGATAATCTGCCCGATGTCATCACTTACATTTAACCGGGTCTGATAATCCAGGGCAGAAAACGGTTCATCCAGAAGCATGATATCCGGCTTCAGGACCAGTGTGCGGATCAGTGCGGCTCTCTGGCGCATTCCACCGGAAAGCTCGGACGGTCTTGCATTTGCAAAGGCATTCAGACCGTATTGTGTAAGAAGGGCTCTTGCCAGTGCGCGGGAACGGGTGGTCAGTGCGTGTTGGATCTCGAGACCGAGAAGAACGTTCTGATAGATGGTACGCCATTCGAGCAATTCATCCTTTTGCAGCATATAGCCGATGCAGGAAGTATTGTCCGGATGATAGCTGCCGTTTATTTTGATGAGACCTTTTTCCGGGGTGAGAAGACCCGCAATCAGGTGGAGCAGCGTGGATTTTCCGCACCCGGAGGGACCGACCAGAGCAATAAATTCTCCTTCGCGGACCGAAAAGGTGATGTCTTTCAGAGCGTAGGTTTCTCCTTCCAGTGTATGATAAGCATAATGAACGTTTTTCAGTTCCAGTGCATATTGCATGATAATCCTCCAGATACAGAAACGATCACTTTCTTTTACTTTCAGTTTATGAGAAATAAAAAAAAGCGTGTGTGAATCCGGCGGGAATGGAGCGGAAAAAGAAAAACAGGGCAGAAAAGATATTGTGCGAAGGGAATAGCTGCACTATAATAAGAAACAAATCTGCAATATGAGGAGAGATGAACAGATGCAGAAAAAAAATTATCAGAAAGAACTGGATAAAAAGATAGAACAGATCGTATCGGAAAAGAAGGTTCCACGCCTGTTCCTTCACAGCTGTTGTGCACCATGCAGCAGTTATGTGCTGGAATATCTGTCGGAATATTTTGAGATTACGGTTTTTTATTACAATCCAAATATTTTTCCTGAGACCGAATTTGAAAAGCGGATCCATGAACAGGAGAAGCTGATCCGTGAGCTTCCGGCGAAGCATACGATCCATTTTCAGGCGGGAAATTATGACAGTGAAAAATTTTACGAGATGTCGAAGGGACTGGAGATGATTCCGGAAGGCGGTGAGCGGTGCTTTAAGTGCTATGAACTTCGGCTACGGGAGGCGGCAAAGCTTGCCAAAGAGGGTGACTATGAGTATTTCACCACCACACTTTCCATCAGTCCGTTGAAAAATGCGCAGAAGCTGAATGAGATAGGGGAAAGACTTGCCGGGGAATACGGGGTATCTTATCTGGTTTCGGATTTTAAAAAGAGAAATGGATATAAGCGTTCAACCGAGCTGTCAAAGCTCTACGGACTTTACCGCCAGGACTATTGTGGCTGTATTTATTCCAAAAATCAGAGAGAACGGGAAAAGAAATTCCGGGAGGAAGCGGAAAGTTCTGTGAAAAGTTAAGAGGGGAACTTTACAGAATCCGACATTCTATGGTACACTAAAGCACAGAATTACGTTGAAGAAAAGAGGGAAAGCTATGGCACAGTTATGGGGAGGACGTTTTACGAAAGAAACCGACAAACTGGTTTATAATTTCAATGCGTCCATTTCATTTGATAAACGATTTTATGAGCAGGATATCCAGGGAAGCAAGGCACATGTTATGATGCTGGCAAAGCAGGGGATCCTGACAGACGATGAGAAGCAGCAGATCCTGGACGGACTGGAGAGTATCCGCAGGGATGTAGAGAACGGAAAGCTTGAGATCACAGAGGAATACGAAGATATCCACAGTTTTGTGGAGGCTAATCTGATCGACCGGATCGGGGATGCAGGGAAGAAGCTGCATACCGGAAGAAGCCGTAATGACCAGGTTGCACTGGATATGAAGCTTTATACAAGAAGTGAGATCACCGCACTGCAGGGACTGGTTGTAGATATGCTCCGCGAACTTCTTGCGATCATGAAGGACAACACCGAGACAATCATGCCGGGATTTACCCATCTGCAGAAAGCGCAGCCGATCACACTGGCACATCATATGGGCGCTTATTTTGAGATGTTTAAAAGAGACCATATGCGTCTGAAAGATATTTACAAGAGAATGAATACCTGTCCGCTTGGATCCGGAGCACTTGCAGGAACCACTTATGATCTGGACAGAGCATACACCGCAGAGCTTCTCGGATTTGACGGACCAACACTGAACAGTATGGATTCGGTATCGGATCGTGATTATCTGATCGAGCTGATGAGTGCACTTGCAACGATCATGATGCACTTAAGCCGTTTCTCGGAAGAGGTGATCATCTGGAATTCCAATGAATACCAGTTTGTCGATATCGACGATAGCTACAGCACCGGAAGCAGTATCATGCCGCAGAAAAAGAATCCGGATATTGCAGAACTTGTTCGTGGAAAGACAGGACGTGTATACGGTGCGCTGACTTCGATCCTGACTACGATGAAGGGAATTCCGCTTGCTTACAATAAAGATATGCAGGAAGACAAGGAACTGGTATTTGATGCCATCGATACTGTAAAAGGATGTCTGGCTTTATTTACCGGAATGCTCGCAACCATGAAGTTCAATAAAGAACGTATGCTGGAAAGCTGCAGACATGGATTTACCAATGCAACAGATGCAGCTGACTATCTGGTAAATCACGGGGTACCGTTCCGTGATGCACATGGAATCGTAGGAAAGCTGGTACTTTATTGCATCGATAAGAAGATTGCGTTAGATGATATGTCACTGGAAGAATATAAGGAGATATCTCCGGTATTTGAAGAAGATATTTATGATGCGATCAGCATGGAGACCTGTGTCAATAAGAGAAATACGATCGGTGCACCTGGACCGGAAGCTATGAAAAAGGTGATCGCGCTTCACGAAGCGTATCTGGAAGAGTGCTAATCGTTATAAGGAAAATGAGCATTGCCGGTCACAGGTACTGGGAACAGTAACATGAGCGTTAATAAGTAGACATAGTTTTTCAATTATCAGGGTTGAAAAATGTCGGTAAATGCGCTATGATATACAAATCATGCGTACAAATGTGCGCATCAAAAAGACAAGAAGGAAATGAGGACATAAAAATGGATCAGAAATTAAGAGTAGGTATTCTTGGTGCAACAGGAATGGTAGGACAGAGATTTATCTCTCTGCTGGAAAATCATCCGTGGTTTGAGGTAGTAACACTGGCTGCAAGCCCGCGTTCCGCAGGAAAGACATATGAAGAAGCAGTCGGAGACCGTTGGAAAATGGACACTCCGATGCCGGAAGCAGTCAAGAAGATCGTTGTACATAATGTCAACGAAGTAGAAGAAGTTGCAAAGACAGTTGACTTTGTATTCAGTGCAGTTGATATGTCAAAAGATGAGATCCGTGCGATCGAGGAAGCATACGCAAAGACAGAGACACCGGTTGTATCTAATAACAGTGCCCACAGATGGACACCGGATGTACCGATGGTAATCCCGGAAGTAAACCCGGAGCATTTTGCAGTCATCGAAGACCAGAAAAAGCGTCTTGGAACTACAAGAGGATTTATCGCAGTAAAACCAAACTGTTCGATCCAGAGCTATGCGCCTTGCCTTGCAGCATGGAAAGAATTCGGACCGAAAGAACTGGTTGTTACAACTTACCAGGCAATTTCAGGTGCAGGAAAGACCTTTAAAGACTGGCCGGAAATGGTAGAAAATATCATCCCATTCATCGGTGGAGAAGAAGAAAAGAGCGAGCAGGAACCGCTTCGTGTTCTCGGCAGAGTTGAAAATGGACAGATTGTAAAAGCAGATTCTCCGAAGATCACATGCCAGTGTGTACGTGTACCGGTTCTTAACGGACATACTGCTGCTGTATTTATCAATTTTGAAAAGAAACCAACCAAAGAGCAGCTGATCGAAAAACTGGAAGGCTTCAAAGGATTCCCGCAGGAGGCAGAGCTTCCAAGTGCACCGAAGCAGTTCATCCGTTATATGACAGAAGATAACCGCCCGCAGGTAAAACTGGATGTAGATTATGAGAACGGAATGGGAATCTCGATCGGACGACTCAGAGAAGATTCTATTTATGATTACAAATTTATCGGACTTTCCCACAATACAGTCCGTGGCGCGGCAGGCGGAGCAGTTCTGTGCGCAGAGACTCTGACTGCAAAAGGATTTATCACAAAGAAATAGCTTTTGCGGGGAAGTTTAAAAGAAGTTAACTTTTCTTTCTTCTGATTCAGTGGTAGAATGAAATCATACCAGTGTAAAGGAAGATTGAAGGTGGGCTAATATGAAAAAAGAAATGCAGAACTATACACAGAACAGAGAACTGTCCTGGCTGAAGTTCAATCAGAGGGTACTGGAGGAAGCAAAGGATTCTTCAGTACCCCTTCTTGAAAGAATGAAGTTTGTATCCATTTTTACAAGCAATCTGGACGAATTTTTTATGATCCGCGTAGGAAGCCTGTATGATATGTCGCTTACGGATAACAGCACGATCGACAGCCGTTCGGGGATGAATCCGAAAGAGCAGCTGGATGCAATCTTTGCGGCTGTGGCACCATTGTATAAAGAGAGGGACAAGACCTACTCAGAGATCAAGAAGCTGCTGAATCCATACGGTGTCTGTGGACTATCGATAAAAGAGCTGGAGCAGCAGGAAAAGAAGTATGTGAAAAAGTATTTCAAAGACCAGATCCTCCCGATCCTGTCTCCGCAGATCGTGGATGCCAATCATCCGTTCCCGCATCTGCTCAATAAGGAACTGTATGTGATCGCAAGTCTGAAGCAGAATGGAACTTCCATGATCGGAATCGTACCGGTTCCACAGTTTGTGTCAGATATCTTATATCTTCCGGGACATGATATCCGTTATATCCGTATGGAAAAGGTGATCATGGAATATCTGGATGTGGTGTTCGACAAATACGAGGTATCGAACAAGAATTATATCTGCGTGACAAGGAATGCAGATGTGTCGCCGGATGATGAGGCACTGGAGATCAATGATGATTTCCGCCTGCTGATGCAGGAAACCCTTCACAAGCGCCGCAGAATGGCAGTTGTCCGCATGGAGACAGCGGAGCCGCTGGATAAGGAACTGGAAAAGTATTTCTGTGACAAATTTAAGATCATACCGGCACAGATCTACCGGACCAAGATGCCGATGAAGCTGGATTATATTTTTTCGATCATGGATAAGGTTCCGGCATCGCTGAAACGTTCTCTGATCGACGAACCGTTTACTCCGCAGCCGTCCCGCTATCTGACGGATGGAAAAGTGATTCCGCAGGTAAAGAAAAAAGATATACTTCTTTCTTATCCGTATGAGAGTATGGATCCGTTTCTGCGTATGATCAAGGAAGCGGCTTATGATCCGACCGTTCTTACGATCAGGATCACAATCTACCGTCTGGCAAAGAAGGCACGGCTGGTAGAGTACTTATGTGCAGCGGCCGAGAACGGCAAAGAGGTTACGGTTTTGATCGAGCTGAGAGCCAGATTCGATGAACAGAACAATATTGACTGGTCCGAACGTCTGGAAGAAGCAGGATGCCGTGTGATTTACGGATTTGAAGGTTATAAGGTGCATTCCAAGATCTGCCTGATCACTTACCGGAACCGCAACAATATCGAATACATTACGCAGGTGGGAACCGGAAACTACAATGAAAAGACGGCAACCATGTACACTGATGTATCGCTGATCACAGCGGATAAGGGAATCGGAGAGGATGCAGCCATCTTCTTCAAGAATATGTCCATTGGCAATCTCAATGGAAGCTATCAGCACATTATTGTTTCACCGACCAGTCTGAAACCAAAGGTGCTTTCGCTGATGGATGAGGAGATCAAAAAGGGAACGAACGGGCGGATCATCATGAAGATGAACTCTGTGACGGATGTAGATTTTATCCAGAAGGTTTCCGAGGCATCAAATGTAGGGGTGAAGGTGGATCTGATCGTCCGTGGGATATGCTGTATCCTGCCGGGAGTCAAAGGGTACACAGAGAATCTCCGTGTGACCAGTATTGTCGGACGTTATCTTGAGCATCCACGTATTTTCCTTTTTGGAACCGGAGCGGATCAGAAGATCTATATCGGTTCCGCAGATATGATGACGCGTAATACGGAAAAACGCGTGGAAGTGGCATGTCCGGTTTACGATGAAACTATCAGGAAACAGCTGACACATATGCTGAAGATCATGCTGGCAGACAATGTAAAAGCGCGTGAATTAAAGAGTGACGGCAAATACTACAAGAAAGAAAAAGGAACTTCAAAAGTCAATTCCCAGGAATATTTTATGCGTGAAGCAATCACCGTCAGACATCCGGAAGGACGGACAAGAGAAAGCTTCATTGATAAAATCCGGAAGATTTTTCGAAGAAAATAATTTGTTTTATGTTCTGAATATGATATGATAAAAAAGTGGAGCTGGTATCAGCTTCACTTTTTAAACGCTGTGAGAGCGGTTATGGCGTGAAAATACAGGAGTACAAAATTATTATATGGGTAAATCGGTATATATTGCAGAAAAGCCGAGTGTGGCACAGGAATTTGCCAAGGCACTGCATTTGAATTTGAAAAGAAAAGACGGATATCTGGAATCAGATGAGGCGATCGTAACCTGGTGTGTTGGTCATCTTGTCACGATGAGCTATCCGGAAGTATATGATGAAAAGTATAAGAGATGGTCTTTGCAGACACTGCCATTTATTCCGCAGGAATTTCTCTATGAGGTGATACCGGGAGTAAAGAAGCAGTTTGAGATCGTAAAAGGAATCCTGACCAGGAAGGACGTAGACCGGATTTATGTCTGTACCGACTCGGGAAGAGAAGGAGAATACATTTACCGTCTGGTGGAACAGATGGCAGGCGTAAAAGGGAAAGAACGCCGGCGTGTGTGGATCGATTCCCAGACGGAGGAAGAGATCCTCAGAGGAATCCGTGAGGCGAAGGATCTGTCAGAATACGATAATCTGTCAGCGTCGGCCTATCTCCGTGCGAAGGAAGATTATCTGATGGGAATCAACTTTTCCAGACTTCTGACACTCAAATATGGAAACAGCATTTCCAATTATCTTGGGAATAAATACACGGTTGTATCTGTCGGACGTGTGATGACCTGTGTCCTTGGAATGGTCGTAAGGCGGGAACGGGAGATCCGTGAATTTGTAAAAACGCCGTTCTATCGTGTGATCGAATCGGTAAATGTAGACGGACATACTTTTACCGGTGAGTGGCGTGCGGTGAAAGGCTCGGCTTATTTTGAGTCTCCAAAGCTCTACAAAGAGAATGGGTTTAAAGAGAAAGAGGAGGCCAAAAAGCTGATAGCTGCTTTGAAAGAGGGAACATCCCCTCTTACCTGCCGGATTGTATCCATCGAAAAGAAAAAAGAGAAAAAGAATCCGCCACTTTTGTTTAACCTTGCAGAACTTCAGAACGAATGCTCCAAACGGTTCAAGATCAGTCCGGATGAAACGCTCCGCATTGTGCAGGAGCTTTACGAGAAGAAGCTTGTCACCTATCCGAGAACAGACGCCAGAGTGCTTTCGACGGCAGTATCAAAGGAGATCACAAAGAACCTGAACGGGCTGAGTAAATACCAGACGGCTGCACCATATATGCAGGATATCCTGCAATACGGAGCATATAAAAATCTGGCAAAGACGCGTTATGTCAATGACAAGCAGATTACGGACCATTATGCGATCATCCCGACAGGACAGGGGCTTTCAGCGCTGAATTCGGTATCTGCAACGGCTCATCATGTATATGATGTGATCGTCCGGAGGTTTCTGAGTATCTTCTATCCTCCGGCAGTTTATCAGAAAGTGGCACTGGTAACACAGATCGGAAAAGAACAGTTTTTCTCCAGCTTCCGTGTGCTTGCGGAAGAAGGATATCTGAAGGTGGCAGGGGTCCCTGCACCAAAGAAAAATGCAAATGGAAATGACGCGGAAGGAGATGGAAGTGATAACAATGTGGATCTGGATGCCGCATTTTTCGCATCCATCCAGAAGTTAAAAAAAGGTGATATCCTGGATGTAAAATCATTGGATATCAAAGAGGGAGAAACTTCACCGCCGAAGAGATACAATTCCGGTTCCATGATCCTTGCGATGGAAAATGCAGGTCAGCTGATCGAGGATGAGGAACTTCGTGCGCAGATCAAAGGAAGCGGGATCGGAACCAGTGCGACCAGGGCGGAGATTCTGAAAAAGCTTTTCAATATCAAATATCTGGCACTGAATAAAAAGACGCAGGTGATCACACCGACGCTTCTTGGAGAAATGATCTATGATGTGGTGTTGAATTCTATCCGTTCACTTCTGAATCCGGAGCTGACGGCAAGCTGGGAAAAGGGGCTTAACTATGTGGCAGAGGGAGAAATTACATCGGATGAATATATGACAAAACTGGATCATTTTATTGTCAGCAGAACCAATGGGGTATTGGGACTGAATAACCAGTATCAGTTAAGAAGCTGCTATGACAGGGCAGCAGCATTTTATAAAAAAGAAACCAAAGGCAGAGCATCGAAAGGAAAGAAAGAATGAAAGAAATAACGGTTAAAGAAATGTATACACTGGAAGAGACGATCGCAAAGGATTTGTTTGAAGGAGTGACCTACCCGTGGGAAGTACTTCCGAAAATCAGCAGTTTTATCCTGGAACTGGGTGCGTCTCTTCCGGAAGAAGAGTATGAAAAACGTGGAGAAAATGTGTGGGTTGCCAGATCCGCAAAGGTTGCACCGACTGCATTTATCGGCGGTCCGGCGATCATCGGAAAGGACGCAGAGGTAAGACACTGTGCGTTTATCCGTGGAAATGCGATTGTAGGAGAAGGCGCAGTTGTCGGAAATTCTACCGAGCTGAAAAATGTGGTCCTCTTCAATAAAGTACAGGTTCCACATTATAATTATGTGGGGGATTCAATCCTTGGGTACAAGTCACATATGGGAGCAGGTTCTATCACATCTAATGTGAAATCCGATAAAAAACTGGTGGTTGTAAAGACGCCGGAAGGAAATATCGAGACCGGTATGAAAAAGTTTGGCGCGATGCTGGGTGACCATGTAGAAGTCGGATGTGGAACCATTCTGAACCCGGGAAGTGTAGTAGGACCGCATACCAATATTTATCCACTTTCTTCGGTGAGAGGATTTGTGCCGGGAGGAAGTATTTACAAATGTGCAGGTGAAGTGGTTGAAATGAGACAGGAGTAATGACGGATGAGGCTTACAATACTTGGAACGGGAAATGCAACAGTAACGGAATGCTATAATACCTGTTTTGCCCTCTCGGATGGAAACAGGCATTTTCTGGTGGATACCGGCGGCGGAAACCGTATTTTAAAGACGTTAAAAGACACCGGGATCCAGCTGGAAGACATTCACGATATTTTTATTACCCATGAACATATCGATCATCTTCTGGGTGTGATCTGGCTGATACGGATGATCGGGCAGAAGAAGATCGGCCAGGGAAAATATGAGGGGAATCTGCGGATCTACTGCCATGAAGAGCTGGCAAGATCAATCCGCATGATCGCAGAACTTACGATCCAGAAAAAGGTGACGAAATATTTTGATGACCGGATTCTTTTTGTGCCGGTGCATCACGGAGAGACAAAGGAAATCCTTGGCTGTCCGGTCACCTTTTTCGATATTTTTTCCACGAAGGCAAAGCAGTTCGGGTTTACGATGCTGCTTCCGAACGGAGTGAAGTTTACCTGCTGCGGTGACGAACCGTACAATGAGAAAGATTATGAATTTGTGAAAGGCAGCGACTGGCTGACCCATGAGGCGTTCTGCCTGTATGGAGAAGCAGATAAGTTCAAGCCTTATGAAAAGCACCACAGTACTGTGAAAGAAGCATGTCAGCTTGCCGAGGAGCTTCAGATTCCGCATCTGATCCTGTATCATACGGAAGAGACGCATCTTAAGGAGAGGAAAGAGCTTTATACGCGGGAAGGACGGGAGTACTATCACGGGAAGTTGTTTGTGCCGGATGATCTTGAGGTGTTTGAGCTTTAGATTGCAGGACGGGCGGTCTGCGGGAAAATAGAAGACGGACGCGCTTTTAATAAAATAAACCGGACAGATTTAGTTGTGCAGGGCATTCCGATGAGCCTCCGAATGCGAAAATTATGTCAGCAATGGCTTCCATAATTTTTAAGTCTCATCTTCATTGCACAAAAGACAATCTGTCCGGCTTATTTTATCTCAGTCGAGAAGACTCCCACCTTTTCAGGTGGTGAGTAATAGCAAATTTGTCTCAGTGGGAGTCCAATCTCCGACTGAGATAAACGCTCCGCGAGGATGCGCAGTGATTCTGATAGGAATATGTCAGCTTCGCTGACCAGAATCACGCGCCAAGTCTCACGGATGTTCGACTTGAATAAAAGCACTGTGCGCTGGCTGTGAGGGACAGACCTTGGGTGCTGGAGAGTTAAGCTGTAATGCGAGAGAAGGGGAGATATCCTGCGCAAAGAGGAGAAATTATGAGCGGTTCAGAAGGGGAGGGGGAAAAGAGAAGAAGTGTTCTGGTTGTGGGGGAAGGGGGAGATGTGTTATGATGGGGGAGTCAGAAGCTTTGGGGATCTGGGCGTGAAAGGTTTTCGGGAGGGGTTCGGTTTCTTCTCCGGGAGAGCGTGGGCGCCAGGATCAGATTTAAAAATGTAGTTGACAAACCAGAACATATGTACTAATATAGAACCAGAACAAACATTCGTTCGATGGTGAGCGTGGGCGAAGAATCTGGGATAAGGAGATTAATGATGGCGAATAACACAATGAATGATGAGAATAAAAAGAAAGCATTAGACGCAGCAATTGCAAAGCTTGAGAAAGATTTTGGTAAGGGAGCAGTTATGAAGCTGGGTGATCCGGCGGCACAGGTGCATGTTGAGACGGTTCCGACCGGTTCTCTGAGTCTGGATCTGGCACTTGGTGTTGGTGGTGTTCCGAAAGGACGTATTATTGAAATTTACGGACCTGAATCAAGTGGTAAGACGACCGTTGCGTTACATATGATCGCAGAAGTACAGAAGAGAGGTGGCATTGCCGGATTTATCGATGCAGAGCATGCACTGGATCCGGTATATGCGAAAAATATCGGTGTAGATATTGATGAACTTTACATTTCACAGCCAGACAGCGGAGATCAGGCACTGGAGATCACTGAGACAATGGTACGTTCCGGTGCGATTGACATTATCGTAGTCGATTCTGTTGCAGCACTTGTTCCGAAGCAGGAGATTGAGGGTGATATGGGGGATACACATGTAGGTCTGCAGGCAAGACTGATGTCACAGGCGCTCAGAAAGCTGACACCGGTTATCAGTAAATCAAACTGTGTTGTAATCTTTATCAACCAGCTGCGTGAGAAGGTTGGTGTTATGTTCGGTAATCCGGAGACAACAACGGGGGGACGGGCACTGAAGTTCTATTCATCTGTCCGTATGGATGTCCGCAGAACTGAGACTCTGAAGCAGGGTGGAGAGATGGTTGGTAACCATGTCCGTGTGAAGATTGTGAAGAATAAAATTGCACCTCCGTTCAAGGAAGCAGAATTTGATATCATGTTCGGAAAAGGAATTTCCAGAGAAGGAGATATTCTGGATCTTGCGACGAAGATTGATCTGGTCAATAAGAGTGGTGCATGGTATGCATACAACGGAGAAAAGATCGGTCAGGGACGTGAGAATGCAAAGTCTTATCTGACTGCACATCCGGAGATTATGGAAGAGATTGAAGAAAAAGTCCGTGCGCATTACGGAATCGGTGCAGAAGGGCAGGAAGCAGCAGAAGAACCGGCACAGGCTGCTCAGGCAGATGCTGAAGAAGTGATGGATGAGGAAGAATAAAACATATGATGAGAATTACCCGAATCGAGCCAGTTACAAAGACAAAGTATCGGGTATCTGTTGATGAGCAGTTCGCCTTTGTGGTTTACAAAGGCGAACTGTCCCGTTTTCACCTGAAAGAAGAGTGTGAACTGACAGAGGATACTTATGCAAAGATCAAAGAAGTCCTTTTGAAGCGGGCAAAGCTTCGTGCGATGCACCTGCTCAATGACATGGCAAGAACTGAATCCCAGCTCAGGGATAAACTAAAGCTGGGCGGTTATCCATCGGAGATCACAGAAGCGGCGGTTGCCTATGTGAAATCATTTGGATATATCAATGATGATGCCTATATCCGGAACTTTATAGACAGCAGGAAAGATAGAAAGAGCAGACGGGAGATTTATGCGCTTCTGAGACAGAAGGGCGTGGATATGAACCGGGCAGAAGAGATCATGGAAGAGATGTATGAAGTGCATTCCGATCAGGAAGCAATCCGGGAGCTCCTTCGTAAAAAACACTGGGATTTTGCCTGTACAGATCCGAAAGAAAAGCAGAAAATATATGGATATTTGGTGCGGAAAGGATTTCGTTACGAAGATATCCGTCAAGTAATACAAGTTTGCGATTGGAATGCTTGACATATTTGTGAAAACAGTATAGAATTTAAGTGTTGTATTTGTACAATGAAAACTAAATAAGGAGGTGCTCCTGTGCTGATACCTATAATTATTGCTGTAGTTGTTACGCTTATAGTAGTAATGCCGGTTACTTATTTTGTTACTGTTTCCAAGCTGAAGAACGATGCGAATTCTAAGATTGGGAACGCTGATGTAAAAGCAAGAGAAATTATTGATGATGCTTTGAAGACAGCAGAGACAAAGAAGAAGGAAGCACTTTTGGAAGTAAAGGAAGAGTCCATCAAGACAAAGAATGAACTTGAAAAAGAGACTAAGGAACGCAGAGCTGAACTTCAGCGTTATGAAAAGCGTGTACTTTCAAAAGAAGAATCTCTGGATAAGAGATCTGCGGCAATTGAGCAGAGAGAGACTGCATTTACTGCAAAAGAGACAGCGATGAAGCAGCGGGAGGCTGAAGTTGAAGAACTCAGCCAGAAAAGAGTACAGGAACTAGAAAGAATCTCAGGACTTACCTCCGAACAGGCAAAGGATTATCTATTAAAAACTGTTGAAGAAGATGTGAAACATGACACTGCCAAGATGGTGAAAGAGCTTGAAACACGTGCAAAGGAAGAGGCTGACAAGAAGGCGAAAGAGTATGTTGTCACCGCAATCCAGAGATGTGCGGCAGATCATGTGGCTGAAACTACGATCTCGGTAGTTCAGCTTCCAAGTGACGAGATGAAGGGTAGAATTATCGGACGAGAGGGACGGAATATCCGTACTCTTGAGACACTGACAGGAGTAGAACTTATTATTGATGATACTCCGGAGGCAGTTGTTCTTTCCGGATTTGATCCAATTCGAAGAGAAGTGGCAAGAATTGCACTGGAGCGTTTGATCGTAGATGGACGAATCCATCCTGCAAGAATCGAAGAGATGGTTGAGAAAGCGCAGAAAGAAGTAGAGACTATGATGCGCGAAGAAGGAGAGGCTGCAGCACTTGAAGTTGGTGTACACGGTATCCATCCAGAACTGATTCGTCTTCTTGGACGTATGAAGTTCAGAACAAGCTACGGTCAGAATGCACTGAAGCATTCGATCGAGGTTGCTCAGCTTTCCGGATTGCTTGCGGGCGAGATCGGGCTGGATGTCCGTATCGCAAAGCGTGCAGGTCTTTTACATGACATCGGTAAATCGATCGATCACGATGTAGAAGGTTCACATGTTCAGATTGGTGTAGACCTTTGTAGAAAATACAAAGAGTCACCGCTTATTATCAACGCGGTAGAAGCACATCATGGTGATGTAGAACCACAGTCTCTGATTGCAGGCGTTGTCCAGGCAGCAGATGCGATTTCAGCTGCAAGACCAGGTGCAAGAAGAGAAACCTTGGAGACATACACAAACAGATTAAAACAGTTAGAAGATATTACCAACCAGTTTAAAGGGGTTGAAAAGTCATTTGCTATTCAGGCGGGTAGAGAGATTCGCGTAATGGTAGTTCCAGAACAAGTATCTGATGATGATATGGTATTGCTGGCAAGAGATATTTCAAAACAGATTGAATATGAATTGGAATATCCAGGTCAGATTAAAGTAAATGTAATCCGGGAATCCCGTGTTACAGATTATGCTAAATAACACGATAATCAGAAAATGACAGCCGTTCAAAAGATTAGATCTTTTGGATGGCTGTATTTAATTTGCGCGAGCAACGAGCCAAAGTCCGTGCTTGCACGAGGCTCTGGCGACTGCCGCGATAACTTGAGAAATTCGCGGAGCGTGTTTCTCATAATTATGTGAAAAGGGAGTGTAAAACGGATGGAAAAAGAGATCAAACGTGTAAAAAGAGAGCGGGTATATCAGGGAACGATCGTTGATGTATATAAAGATTATATGGAATTTTCCAATGGAAACCATGAGGTGTGGGATTATATCCATCACAAAGGGGCTGCGGCTGTGATCCCTGTGATGGATGACGGAAGACTCCTGATGGTAAGACAGTACCGGAATGCACTGGACCGCTTTACGCTGGAACTTCCGGCAGGAGGGCTGGACCAGGCGGATGAACCGGGACGAGACTGTTCGGCAAGAGAATTAGAAGAAGAGACCGGTTATCGCAGTGATGATCTGGAATGGCTGATCACTCTTCGGACAACCGTGGCACTTTGCAACGAAAAAATCGAAGTTTATGTGGCACGAAATCTGATCCGTACCCATCAGCATCTGGATGAGAATGAATTTGTGAATATAGAGGCACATACGGTTGAAGAATTGAAGCAGATGATCTTTGAAGGAAAGATTGAAGATTCCAAGACTGTAGCTGCTATCCTTGCCTATGATGCAAAGTATAACAGATAAAGTGAATGCATAATTGACAGCTCAGGTCATATAATGAACTATGTGAAATTATTGGAGGCCGGAATGTGGAATTTTATCGGAAGAAATATCAGCTGCCCATGTTATATCTGATCGGTTTTGGAACGGGTATCTTATATGCTAATTTTATTGCGAAAAATTATGTAACGATGACTGGAATTTTCCATGAATATTTTCTAAATCAGTATACACAGGTGAAAATCATCAATGAAGATTACCTGTGGTACCTGCTCAGGTGGAGAGTGTTGCCTCTGGTGTTAGCGGTCTGTGTGGCAAATCTGGGGTTTCGCAGACTGACAGCAGCCGGAATCCTCCTTTGGACAGGCTTTGCGGCAGGGATACTGTCTGTAGCGGCAGTTTTAAGGATGGGACTTCGCGGAATGCTGCTGTGTATTGCCGGTATTTTCCCGCAATATATTTTTTATGTACCGGTATATCTGCTATTGATCCGGTATTATTACCGTTATCCGCAAAGTGAATGGAATGGAACAAAAACAGGATTTACTGTTATGATGATCGTGGCGGGAATTTTGTCTGAGGTATATTTAAACCCCGGGATTGTACGTTGGTTTGTGAAGGTTCTTACATAGCAAGAATGTGTTTGACCACATTTTAACGTCAGGCGATAGAAAATGAGAGAAAGCCCTCTTACTGAACAATTCGGTAAAGAGGACTTTCTACCGTTTTCTATCGCCCTTGTTTTATCAGGAGAAACAGGCAACAGCCAAATGTAAGAAGCTGGCTTGCAAGCAGTGCCCACAGATAGCCAAGAATCCCGAACTGCGGAATCAGAAACAGAACACCACAGATTCGTACTGCTAGGGAGAACAGATTGATCAGAAAAGTTTTTCCGGCAAGATTCAGACCGTTTAACACACTGATCAGTGCGGTATTACTATAGAGAAAAGGACAGATAAATGCCAGTGTTAAGATATAATTTCCGGCTTCTGGTGTATGAAAGATCCGTCTGCTGATAAAGCCGGATGCGGTAAAGAAAAACAGCAGGAAGGCAAAACCAAGAAACAGGCAGAAAAAAATAACTTTCCGTAAAAGCTGCGGAAGAGCATGCTTTTTCTGAGTATCCGGCATACTGGCAACTTCAGGGAGGAGCATTGTGGAGATGGAATTGGTGAGGGCTGATGGAAATAAAATGCAGGGAAGGGCAATTCCGGTCAGAATTCCGTAGGTGCTAAGAGAAGCGGAAATACTCATTCCATACTTTTGCAGGGCAAGCGGAATGGAAATTGCTTCCAGACTCTGAAAAAGATTCAGAAGAACTCTGCTTGCGGTCAGCGGAAGAGCAGAAAAAAGCAGGGCAGGAACAGCAGAAAGAGCCGGTTCCTGGAGCGAGGAGAAAGGCTGCCCGGCAGTTCTGAACGTATGGATGCAAAGAAATGCGGCTGCAATTTCACCACCGACAATTCCGAGGACAGCAATTGCGACAGATGGTGTAAAAGCGGTATGAACACCGGCTATATAGAGGAGGATAACAAAAAAAATCCGGACCAGCTGTTCAAATAATTGGGAGAGGGCAGGAAGCCGGATCTGCTTGAGCCCCAGAAAGTAACCACAGCTGCAACTGTGCAGAGCTGCGAATGGAAGCGCATATGCTATCAGGGAGATGAGAGAGGCACAGCGAGGATCGCCAAGTATAGCTGTGGTGAGGAAAACAGCATTTTTCTGCAACAAAAAAAGACAGCAGATGGAAAGGAAAAGAGAAGAAAGCAGTGCTGCTTTCAGGTAAGAATAAGCTTTTGCAGACTGCTTTTTTGCAGAAGCGGCGGCAACCAGGCGCGCCAGAGCCGTCTCGATCCCTGCTGAAGTTGCAGCATAAGCAAGTGTGTAGACAGGGAAAATCAGCTGATACAGACCGATTTCTTCGGCAGGGAAAGATCTGCTGAGAAAAATACGGTAAAAAAATCCCATTACACGGGTGAGAATGCCGGTTGCAGTAAGGATAAAGGTTCCTTTCAGGAGAAAATGTTTTTGTGACATAGCAGCTCCGAAGGCATTTTTGTTTTTAAATATATGCAAGAAACAGCCTTGACAGAACATAGCAGAGGTGATATCCTCAGTTTGATAGAAATCCTAGTAAAACAGTGGGATATAAAAATAAAGAGAAGGTGATGGATTGAAGATCTCAACGAAGGGACGTTATGGTTTACGCGCCTTTATCGATCTTGCGTGTTATGGTGCAGAAGAACCGGTTTCCATCAGCAGTATATCAGCCAGACAGGAGATCTCGGAACGATATCTGGAACAGCTCATGGCGAAGCTGAAAAAGGCAGGTCTTGTCAAGAGTATCCGTGGAGCGGGAGGAGGATATCGGCTGGCAAAGGATGCGGCGGAAGTTTCTGTTGGCGATGTACTCAGAGCACTTGAAGGAGACTTGGAACCTGCGACTTGTGCAGCACTTCATTCGGAAGACAGCTGTGAGATCCAGGGCAGCTGTATCACGAAATATGTCTGGAAGAAAGTCAATGAAAGCATGGCACAGACGGTAGACAGTATTATGATAAATACCCTTGTGGAAATGAATAAAGAAGTAAAGAAAGAAGGACAAAAAGATGAGTAAGTTAATTTATTTGGATAACGCAGCAACAACAAAAACTGCACCGGAAGTTCTGGAAGCAATGCTGCCATATTTTACAGAGCAGTACGGCAATCCGTCTGCGATCTACAGCTTCGCATCCCATAACAAAGATGTTGTGGCAGAACAGAGAGAAAGAATCGCAAACGCACTTGGCGCAAAGAGCAACGAGATTTATTTTACGGCCGGCGGATCAGAGTCTGACAACTGGGCACTCAAAGCAACAGCAGAGGCTTATCAGAATAAAGGAAAACATATTATCACAACCAAGATCGAACATCATGCGATCCTGCATACAGCAGCTTATCTGGAAGAACGCGGATTTGAAGTGACTTATCTTGATGTGGATGAATACGGAAAAGTAAATCCGGCAGATGTGGAAGCAGCAATCCGCCCGGATACCATCCTGATCTCTGTAATGTATGCAAACAACGAGATCGGAACGATTGAACCGATCAAAGAGATCGGTGAGATCGCCCACAAACATGGTATTCTGTTCCACACAGACGCTGTACAGGCTTTCGGACAGGTTCCGATCAATGTAGATGAATGTCATATTGATATGTTAAGTGCCAGCGGACACAAGCTGAACGGACCAAAAGGAATCGGATTCCTCTATATCAGAAAAGGCGTGAAGATCCGTTCTTTCGTTCATGGTGGGGCGCAGGAAAGAAAACGTCGTGCAGGTACAGAAAATGTTCCGGGTATTGTTGGAATCGGTACAGCAACAAAACGTGCGGTTGCTACGATGGAAGAACGTACAGCAAAAGAGCGCGAGATGAGGGATTATCTGATCAAACGTGTGATGGAAGAAATCCCGTACACCAAGCTGAACGGACATCCGACAGACCGTTTGCCAAATAATGCAAACTTCTGTTTCCGTTTCATTGAGGGTGAATCTATGCTGATCCGTCTTGACATGGCAGGAATTTGTGGATCCAGTGGATCTGCATGTACATCCGGATCTCTTGATCCATCCCATGTACTTCTTGCAATCGGACTGCCACACGAGATTGCACATGGATCTCTGCGCCTGACTCTGAATGAAGAGATCACAAAAGAAGACATTGATTATGTAGTAGATCAGCTCAAGACAATCGTAAGCGATTTGCGAGGAATGTCACCACTTTATGAAGATTTTGTAAAAAAACAGAATAAATAATACGATAGAAAATACAGCTTTAGGAGGAATTTACAATGTATACAGAAAAAGTAATGGATCATTTTCAGCATCCACGTAATATGGGAGAAATCGAGAACGCAAGTGGAGTGGGTACTGTTGGTAACGCCAAGTGTGGTGATATCATGAGAATCTACCTTGATATTGATGATAACGGAATCATCAATGATGTAAAATTTAAGACATTCGGATGTGGCGCGGCTGTTGCAACAAGCAGTATGGCGACAGAACTTGTAAAGGGAAAACATATTTCAGAAGCAATGCAGGTGACAAACAAAGCCGTTATGGAAGCACTTGACGGACTGCCGCCGGTTAAGGTACACTGTTCTTTACTGGCAGAGGAGGCAATCCATGCAGCGCTGTGGGATTATGCAGAGAAGCACGGGATCAAGATCGAAGGACTCCAGAAGCCGAAGAACGATATCAGTGAAGGTGAAGAAGCAGAAGAGGAAGAGTATTAGAATTTTCTGCGGGAGAAAAGAGAATGGCAAAAAAGAAAGTGGTAGTCGGGATGTCGGGTGGTGTCGACTCATCGGTAGCGGCATATCTTCTGAAAGAACAGGGGTATGATGTGATTGGTGTTACGATGCAGATCTGGCAGGACGAAGAATCGAAAATACAGGAAGAAAACGGCGGATGCTGTGGACTCAGTGCGGTAGATGATGCCAGAAGAGTTGCGGCACAGATCGGCATTCCGTATTATGTGATGAATTTCAAGAAGGATTTTCAGGAGAAGGTAATCGATTATTTTGTGGATGAATATCTGCATGGTCGGACACCGAATCCGTGCATTGCGTGTAACCGTTATGTAAAATGGGAATCCCTTCTTACGCGGAGTATGGAGATCGGAGCAGACTATATTGCAACAGGTCACTATGCGAGAGTAGAACAGTTGCCGAACGGACGCTATGCGATCCGGCATTCGGCAACCTGGTCAAAAGACCAGACCTATGCGCTTTATAATCTTACCCAGGATCAGCTGAGAAGAACGCTGATGCCTGTCGGTGAATACGAAAAAGACCAGATTCGCGAGATCGCAAAAGAGATCGGATTGCAGATTGCGAACAAACCGGACAGTCAGGATATCTGTTTTGTATCCGATGACGATTATGCATCTTTTATTAAAGAAGAAAGTAACCAGAAAATCCCGGAAGGTAATTTTGTAACACCGGACGGAAAAATCCTGGGACGACATAAAGGAATCATCCACTATACAATCGGACAGAGAAAAGGACTTGGACTTTCTCTCGGGTATCAGGCATTCGTGCTTGAGATCCGCCCGGATACGAATGAAGTTGTGATTGGGACAAATGAAGATCTGATGACGACGCGGGTCCGTGCAAATAAGCTGAACTTTATGACAGTAGAGGACCTGGAAGGCGAGATGCGCGTATTTGCTAAAATCAGATATAACCATAAAGGGGACTGGTGCACAGTCCGCAAAACGGGAGAAGATGAGATAGAGTGCATCTTTGAGACACCGCAGAGAGCGGTTACACCGGGGCAGGCACTGGTACTGTATGATGGAGATTATGTACTTGGAGGCGGAACAATTCTGGGATAGCTCAGAATTGTTCTGTTTTTTGTATATTGGGACCGGACTGCGATCCAACCAATGATTTGCAGGAAAGCCGGGGATTTACACATGAAGAATGGCAAGGAGGGGAAAATATGAGAGCGGACTGCCATATGCATACTTATTTTTCCGGAGATTCAGAGGCAAAACCGGAAGATATGATTCTTGCAGCAATCGATAAAGGACTGGAAGCAATCTGTTTTACGGATCATGAAGACATTGATTATTTTTGTGATGATATTGAATTTGTGTTTGATCCGGAAACCTATTTTAAAGAGCTTGGAGCACTGAAGGAAAAGTATGAGGAGAAACTGGATATTCGGATCGGTGTAGAGTTTGGACTTCAGCCGCACCTTGCGAAGAAAGCAAAAGCATTTACCACGGCAAATCCGTATGACTTTGTGATCGGATCCATGCATGTGGTTGGCGGGAAGGATCCTTATTATCCTGAGTTCTTTGAGGGGATTTCGGATGAAGAGGCCTACCGGATGGCACTTCGGGAGACAATAGCCGATATCAGGGCTGTAGCGGATTTTGATGTTCTCGGACATCTGGATTATGTGGTACGCTATGGAAAACACCGGGAACGGGAATATTCTTACAGCAGATTTGCGGATGAAATAGATGAAATCCTGCGGTATCTTATTGAACACGGGAAAGGGCTGGAAGTCAATACGGCAGGACTGAAGTATGGCCTTCCTTTTGCACATCCGCATCCGGATGTGTTAAAAAGATACAAAGAGCTGGGTGGAGAGATCGTCACCGTCGGCGCAGATGCACATAAACCAGAGCATGTAGGGTATGATTTTAACATAGTTGACAATATTCTCGAAGCATGTGGTTTTAAATATTATGCAGAATTCATAAAAAGGACCCCGGTTTTCAGGAAAATAAAGTGAAAAAAGGGGATTGAATTTTTGTTCTGAATTTAGTACAATAAATTACAGTTGATAAATCTTAAACAATGATAAGATTTATCAAGAAAAATGTAACTGTTATATACAGTAATACAATTTATCTTTAGGAGGACTAAATCATGGCAGTAAAAGTAGCAATCAATGGATTTGGACGTATTGGACGTCTTGCATTCAGACAGATGTTTGGAGCAGAGGGATTTGAGATCGTAGCAATCAACGACCTTACATCTCCTAAGATGCTGGCTCACTTATTAAAATATGATTCAACACAGGGAAAATATGAATTAGCTGATAAAGTATCTGCTGGAGAAGACTCCATCACAGTAGACGGAAAAGAAATCAAAATCTACGCTAAAGCTAATGCAGCTGAACTTCCATGGGGAGAAATCGGAGTAGATGTAGTTCTTGAATGTACAGGATTCTACACATCTAAAGCAAAAGCTCAGGCACATATCGATGCAGGTGCTAAACACGTTATCATTTCTGCACCGGCAGGAAATGACCTTCCTACAATCGTTTACAATGTAAACCATACACAGCTTACAAAAGATGATGCAATCATCTCTGCAGCTTCTTGTACAACAAACTGTCTTGCACCGATGGCTAAGGCTCTTAACGACCTTGCTCCGATCAAATCTGGTATCATGTGTACAATCCATGCTTACACAGGTGATCAGATGACTCTTGACGGACCACAGAGAAAAGGTGATCTTAGAAGATCTCGTGCAGCAGCAGTAAATATCGTTCCTAACAGCACAGGAGCAGCAAAAGCAATTGGACTTGTTATTCCGGAGCTTAACGGAAAACTTATCGGATCTGCACAGCGTGTTCCAACCCCTACAGGATCTACAACAATCCTTACAGCAGTAGTTGAAGGTGAAGTTACTGTAGAACAGATCAACGCAGCTATGAAAGCAGCTTCTAACGAATCATTCGGATACAATGAAGATCAGATCGTTTCTAGCGATATCGTAGGAATGAGATTTGGTTCTCTTTTCGATTCTACTCAGACAATGGTACTTCCGCTTGATAACGGAACAACAGAAGTACAGGTTGTTTCTTGGTATGACAATGAAAACTCTTACACAAGCCAGATGGTAAGAACAATCAAACACTTCGGAACATTACTTTAATCCGCAGCGTTTGCTTGGACAGAGTGAATTGATTCTTACTGGAGTATTCCAGAGATAGGCTCAATCAAGGGTCCGGTCTTCAGGGACCGGATCCTTTTATATTGCACAGGAGATTTTGCTTTCTAGGCAATATAAAAGGCACGATGTGCCAGAACACATTCTTTTAAATGAAATGTAAACAGGAGGCAGGATTATGCTTAACAAAAAATCTGTAGATGATATCAATGTAAAAGGGAAAAAAGTCCTTGTAAGATGCGATTTTAACGTACCGCTGATCGACGGAAAGATCACAGACGAGAACCGTCTTGTTGCAGCACTTCCTACAATCAAGAAACTGATCGCTGACGGAGGAAAAGTAATCCTCTGCTCACATCTTGGTAAACCGAAGGGAGAACCGAAACCGGAACTTTCTCTTGCACCGGTTGCAGTAAGACTTTCAGAACTTCTCGGACAGGAAGTAAAATTCGCAGCAGATCCTGAAGTAGTAGGACCAAATGCAAAAGCAGCAGTTGAAGCTATGAAAGACGGAGAGGTAATCCTTCTTGAAAATACACGTTACAGAGCAGAAGAAACAAAGAACGGAGATGAATTCTCTAAAGAACTCGCTTCTCTTTGCGATGTATTCGTAAACGATGCATTCGGAACAGCTCATCGTGCACACTGCTCTAACGTTGGTGTTACCAAATATGTTGACACAGCAGTTGTAGGATATCTTATGCAGAAAGAAATCGACTTCCTTGGAAATGCAGTAAACAATCCGAAAAGACCGTTTGTGGCAATCCTTGGTGGAGCTAAAGTTTCAAGCAAGATTTCTGTAATCGAAAACCTGATCGATAAAGTAGACACTCTGATCATTGGTGGAGGTATGTCTTATACATTCAGCAAAGCACAGGGCGGAACAGTTGGAAAATCTCTTCTTGAAGAAGATTACTGTGAATATGCACTGAACATGATTCAGAAAGCTAAAGACAAAGGCGTAAAACTTCTTCTTCCGGTAGACAACGTAATTGCAGATGATTTCTCAAATGATGCAAATATCAAAGTTGTTAAAACTGGTGAAATTCCGGAAGGATGGGAAGGACTTGACATCGGACCAGAGACGATCAAGATCTATACTGACGCTGTAAAAGATGCAAAGACAGTAGTATGGAACGGACCTATGGGTGCATTCGAGATGCCGAACTTTGCAAAAGGAACAGAAGAAGTCGCAAAAGCACTTGCTGAGACAGATGCGGTAACAATCATCGGTGGTGGTGATTCGGCAGCAGCAGTTAACCAGCTCGGATACGGTGACAAGATGACTCACATCTCTACAGGTGGTGGAGCTTCTCTTGAATTCCTTGAAGGTAAGGAACTGCCAGGTGTAGCAGCTGCTAACGATAAGTAAAAAGCTTAGTGAAAGTAAGCGCAAGCGCGGCTTGAGCTTAGCGTTTACTTAGTTCACCGCACTTGGCGAGGTGTTTTCGAGCCTAGTAAGGTGAACATTCATTATCAAGATAAGGGAGATTATTGCAATGGCAAGAAAGAAAATTATTGCGGGTAACTGGAAAATGAATATGACACCTTCAGAGGCTGTAGAGCTTGTGAATACACTCAAACCTCTGGTTGTGACAGAAGAGGCTGACGTGGTATTCTGCGTACCGGCAATCGATATCATTCCGGTTGTAGAAGCTGCAAAAGGAAGCAACATCCAGGTTGGAGCAGAGAATATGTACTTTGAAGAAAAAGGTGCATACACAGGAGAAATCTCTCCGAACATGCTTACCGATGCCGGTGTTAAATATGTTGTTCTCGGACACTCTGAAAGAAGAGAATACTTCGCAGAGACAAACGAGACTGTGAACAAAAAGATGCTGAAAGCATTTGAACACGGACTTACACCG
Organism: Allocoprococcus comes; assembly: GCF_013300725.1. GTDB lineage: Bacteria > Bacillota > Clostridia > Lachnospirales > Lachnospiraceae > Allocoprococcus > Allocoprococcus comes_A. Next base: position 3,993 of record NZ_JAAIMM010000014.1, on the reverse strand, counting down.
ATCATGTGCTGTGGAGAAACTCTTGAACAGCGTGAACAGGGTGTGACAATGGACTTCATCCGTCAGCAGGTTAAAGTTGGATTCCAGAACGTAACAGCAGATCAGGCTAAGACAGCAGTCATCGCTTATGAGCCAATCTGGGCAATCGGAACTGGAAAGACAGCTACAACAGAGCAGGCACAGGAAGTTTGTAAAGCAATCCGTGAATGCATCGCTGAAGTTTATGATGAAGCTACAGCAGAAGCAATCCGTATTCAGTACGGTGGATCTGTAAATGCAGCTACAGCACCGGAATTATTCGCACAGCCGGATATTGATGGCGGACTTGTAGGTGGTGCTTCTTTAAAACCAGATTTTGGCAAGATCGTAAACTGGAAATAGTTAATTATACCAAGGCGCAGGCAGAAATGCCTGCGTTTTTCAGCTGTCAAAGTTTTAACAAGTGCTTGCAAGCATACATAAAATCATGTACAATATTTAACTGAAAGAGAAATCAAACGCTTTAAGACAAAATGAAGGAGTGTAAGACGATGAGTAAAAAACCAACAGTTTTGATGATCTTAGACGGTTACGGTCTGAGAGATGAAAAGAAAGGCAACGGTATTGCAGAGGCAAACACACCGGTTATGGATAAATTAATGGCTGAATATCCATTTGTAAAAGGAAATGCAAGCGGACTTGCTGTAGGACTTCCGGACGGACAGATGGGTAACTCAGAAGTAGGTCATATGAATATGGGCGCAGGACGTATCATTTACCAGGAGCTCACCAAGATCACAAAAGCAATCGATGATGGTGATTTCTTTGAAAATAAGGCACTTCTTGCTGCCTGTGAAAATGCGAAGAAGAACGGTACAGCTCTTCATCTGATGGGACTGGTATCTGATGGTGGTGTACACAGCCACATTACACATATTTATGGAATTTTGGAACTTGCAAAGAGACAGGGGCTGGACAAAGTATATGTTCATTGCTTTCTTGACGGACGTGATACACCTCCGGCATCTGGAAAAGAATATGTTGAACAGTTAGAAGCAAAGATGAAAGAAATCGGTGTAGGTGAAGTTGCAAGTGTTTCCGGACGTTACTATGCAATGGACCGTGACAACCGCTGGGACCGTGTAGAAAAGGCATACGCAGCACTTACACGCGGCGAAGGTGACACAGCAGCATCAGCAACAGAAGGAATCCAGGCTTCTTACGACAAAGAAGTAACTGACGAATTCGTAGTACCATTTGTAGTAACAAAAGACGGTGCACCGGTAGCAACTGTAAAAGACGGAGATTCTGTGATCTTCTTCAATTTCCGCCCGGACCGTGCAAGAGAAATCACCAGAACCTTTTGTGCAGATGACTTTGACGGATTTGACAGAGGAGAACGGATCAAGACGACTTATGTATGCTTTACAGAGTATGATGAGACAATCCCGAACAAGACCGTTGCATTTGTAAAAGAAGGTATTACCAATACCTTTGGCGAATTCCTTGCAGCAAACAACATGACACAGGCAAGAATTGCTGAGACAGAAAAATATGCACATGTTACGTTTTTCTTCAACGGCGGAGTAGAAGAACCGAACAAGGGCGAGGACAGAATCCTTGTCAAATCTCCAAAGGTTGCAACTTACGACTTGAAGCCGGAAATGAGCGCATATGAAGTATGTGACAAGCTTGTGGATGCAATCAAGGCTGATAAGTACGATGTGATCGTAATCAACTTTGCTAACCCGGATATGGTTGGTCATACCGGTGTAGAAGCCGCTGTGATCAAAGCAATCGAAGCAGTTGACGAATGTGTAGGAAAAGCAGTTGATGCAGTGAAGGAAGTAGGCGGACAGATGTTTATCTGTGCTGACCACGGAAATGCAGAACAGCTGATCGATGAAGAGACAGGAGAACCATTTACCGCTCATACAACCAATCCTGTTCCGTTTATCCTTGTAAATGCGGATCCGGCGTACAAGCTTCGCGAAGGCGGATGCCTTGCAGATATCGCTCCGACACTGATCGAGCTGATGGGAATGCAGCAGCCGGCAGATATGACTGGAAAATCATTATTAGTAAAATAGTAAATATATTTGCCCGGAATCATGGAAATGGTTCCGGGTGTTTTGTTGTCAGAAGAGCAAAACATACCGCAGGAGAAAAGGAAAATATGCTGCATATAAATCTGTTCCAGTTTTTTTGAAAAGCGTTAAAATGAAAAAATGCATGAAATGAAAAGCAAAAATTCAAAAAATCACATTTAAATCAACAAAAATCACGATATGTCATATTTATATGCAAGAATTGGTTGACGAAAAATCATTTTTCCTATATACTTACTACTTGTAGTGAGTTTTGATGTTGTCAAAACAGCTGAAAGAAACTGCAGATAGCAGATTTCGGAAGTATAAAGTACGGCAGGAAACACACAATGGTTAGTGATGATTATGGGAGGTTTTCAAGATGACTGCATATAAAGATATGAGTAGAGAAGAACTGCTTGAATTAAAGAGCAGACTGGAAAAAGAATTTGAAGATGTTAAAGGAAAAGGTCTGAAACTGGATATGTCCAGAGGTAAACCGTCCAAAGCACAGCTTGACCTTTCTATGGGGATGATGGATGTACTTAAGAGCACATCGGATCTTGTCTGCGAAGAAGGAGTAGATTGCCGTAACTATGGAGTGATCGACGGAATCAAAGAAGCAAAACAGCTTCTTTCTGATATGATGGAAGTACCGAAGGACAATATTATCATCTTTGGTAACTCCAGCCTGAACGTAATGTATGATACTGTTGCAAGAGCGATGACACATGGTATCATGGGAAGCACCCCTTGGGCAAAGCTTGACAAGGTAAAATTCCTCTGCCCGGTACCTGGATATGACAGACATTTTGCAATCACCGAACATTTTGGAATTGAGATGATCAACATTCCGATGACATCGGATGGACCGGATATGGATCTGGTAGAGCAGTATGTGGAGAATGATCCGGCTGTAAAAGGTATCTGGTGTGTACCGAAGTACTCAAATCCACAGGGAGTTACCTATTCTGATGAGACAGTACATCGTTTCGCCAAATTAAATCCGGCGGCAGAAGATTTCCGTATTTTCTGGGATAATGCTTATGGAATCCATCATTTGTATGAGGATAAACAGGATTATCTGATCGAGATCTTGATGGAATGTAAAAAAGAGGGGCATCCGAACATGGTTTACAAATTCGGTTCTACTTCCAAGATCAGTTTCCCAGGTTCTGGTATTGCAGCGATTGCAGCATCGGATGAAAACCTTGCGGAAATCCGCAAGATGATGTCCGTACAGACCATTGGACATGATAAATTAAACCAGCTCAGACATGCGCGTTTCTTCGGTGATATTCACGGAATGGTTCAGCATATGAAGAAACATGCAGATATCTTAAGACCGAAATTTGACACCGTATTAAGTGTACTGGAAGGTGAGCTTGGCGGACTTGAGATTGGTTCCTGGATGGCACCGCGTGGAGGATACTTCATTTCCTTCGATGCGTTGGAAGGATGTGCCAAAGCAATCGTAGCAAAAGCAAAAGAAGCCGGACTGATCATGACAAAAGCGGGAGCAACTTTCCCATACGGAAAGGATCCAAAAGACAGCAATATCCGAATTGCACCGTCTTTCCCGACACCAGAAGAACTGGAAGTCGCAGCACAGGTATTCGTGCTCAGCGTAAAACTGGTAAGTATTGATAAAATTCTTGGCGAAAAAGTAGAAGTTGAAGAAGCTTAATATATGTGAGAAAACAGTGGATTTTCCGGAAGGAGAGTTCACTGTTTTTTTAAATAAAGGTTGTGTGGTCGATTTTACAAAAGAAAGTCCTCCAATTCCATTGTGCAAACCATTCCGATGAGCCTCTTAGAGCGGAAATCATGTTCAGCAAAGGCTTCCATGATTTCTGAGTCTCATCTCCATTGGTAAGTAGGTAATCATCCGTATCTGTTATTCCCCGATTCCCTTTGGTACAATACC
>NZ_JAAIMM010000013.1 GCF_013300725.1 Allocoprococcus comes | reverse complement strand
TTTTATATGTGCATTATAATTTGAAATTTAAAGCGGTAGGTTTTTCAGTGCCCTCCTTTATACAGCGCTTCCAGAATCGGAATGGATTTACGCACATGACAGGCTGTTCCGTCACAGACCTTGATCACATACTTTCCTTTCGGTTCAAATGAAAAATTCTCATAAAAACTTGCCACACTGTACGCTTTTGCCTCTGTAATCCCGATCTGTTTTGCAACATAGGTAAGCAGTTCCGGTGGAAGATAACGGTATTCCTCCTGAATATCCTGAATGATCGGTATCAGTGAGCGTTCCTCCCTTGTATGCATGACAATGATCTCATCCGTTTTCTGATAATAAGATGCATCTAACATTCCATTTCCTCCTTCGTCATATTGTACATTTTCTTCTTATTATTCTATTATTTTTATGACATTATAACATACATCTATAGTTTTCGTTTATACGTTTCATATATGATAGCTATATATTTTCCAATATATGATAATATAAGAGTAAAAAGTATTAGTATTTATGAATAGACGGATAAATGTGTACCCAGCTCCTCAAATGCACAAAAAAAGCAGAATAGATATATCTTGGTTCGATATATCATTCTGCTCTCATTTACATCATTTCACGAATTGTTTCTTTTAAATGCTCAATAAATTCTCTTTCATACAATTTTTTCTGATAACCCTTTTTGTAGATCAGCACATCCCGGATCATCTGTCCGGAAAATCCGGCATGCTTCTGCACCAGATTGTACTTTTTCCTTATTTTTTCCGGTACTGGCGATACCCACATATAACTGTTTTTTACTTCCCGTAAAATATCAAACTGACTTCCCCTTTCAAAAATATAAATTTTATTGTGTGGATGAAGCGACTCTCCATTCTCACTCAGCTCAGTGTATTCTCCGGTCGGAAGTTTCCAGTCCCCATGCAGGATTTCCACACCATCTTCCAGTTCTTCTCTTGTCTTTAACTCCCTCTTTGCAAGATCACCATCCGCAGAAGTTAGGATCACATACGGAAGCTCTGCTAAAAGTTCTGCATTCAGTCCTTTCAGATCAAGAAGCGACTGAAAATAAGATTCATTCTCGCACAGATACCGGATGATCCCCATAGAATACCCGTTCTGCAACACATTTTCAATGGCATGCATAGAACTATTTTCCTGAAATTCTGCTTTGATCGCCGTTTCCTTGCTCTGCATTCCAATAAACTCTGCAAATGTACTGGAAATGTAACTTGCCCTCGGAACAGTAATCTTAAATGAGAGATTTTCTTTCCCCAGATCACTGCAGTCCCTTTTCATTTCCTCTATCTCGTAAATGATCCTTTTGGCATACTCCAGAAATTTCTGTCCTTCTCTTGTCGCCTTAACCCCTTTTGAGGACCGCTCAAAGATAGAAATTCCAAATTCCCGCTCCAGATGCTTGATCGCCTTACTAAGATTTGGCTGCGCCACATAAAGTTCCTTCGCCGCCTTTGAGATTGACCCACTCTTTTCGATTTCAACTACATAATGCAAATCTGTCAGATTCATCTTCCCCATCTGCCTTTCTGATCTCTGACTTTATCTCCCCATAACTATTTTCTGAACTTTTATTACAGATTCTTTTCCAGCCATTTACAAACTTCTGAAAATGTTCTGCCTGTTTCTTTTGGTCTTCCTACCGCAACAAGAACTGCCCCGGTTTCCTTTGCTGCCTGTACCTTTTCTCCAAAGCCTCCGGCTTTTCCCGATTCTTTGGTCACAAAATATTTCGCACCTGTCTGATGGATCGTAGCCACGTTCATCTCCTTTGAAAATGGTCCCTGCATTGCAATGAGATGCTTTCCTTCAAAGCCAAGCGCGACCGACTCCATAACCGCCTGCTCCGTAGAGAGGACTCTCGCAAAGCAACGCTCTTTATAATCCGTAAGCTTTGTATATTTTATCAGTTCCTTGCTTCCGGTGGTAATCAGGATCTTTCCTTCTGTATTTTGCAGATATTCCACCGCATCTTCAACCGACTGCGCCCAGATCACCCTATCCGCTTCATCCGGCACTGCTTCCATCTCCTCCCGCAGGCAACGCAGATACTTCACACCTGAGATTTCGCAGGCCCTTCTTATCTCTCCAGTCACAAGCTGTGCAAAAGGATGGGTTGCATCGATCACCAGATCGATCTGCTTTTCCTTTATCATCTCTGCCATCTGCTTCTGATCCATACGTCCAAAAAAGACTTCCGCATTCTCATGCTCTCCGGTACATTCTTTTCCATATTCGGTTGCGGCACTGACATAAACTTTTACATTTCTTCCATCCAGAAATTCCGTAATCCGCCTTCCCTCTGTTGTCCCTGAAAATATTAAAATCCGCTTCATATTCTGATCCTTACCTTCTTTTCTGCCACTGCTATTGTCACCCGGTTCATGCACTGCTTCGGCATCAGAAGCCTGCCATCCTCTCCGGCCGCAAGGATCGCCGCCCGCTCACAGACATTGTCCACACCTGTGACCTTCCGGACAAACTCCGAATGAGAGCTGACACATTTAACCTTTCCCAACTCTTCTGCTGAAAACGTGTAAAATGGAAGCTTCCACTTTGCCGCATAAGAAAGTAATCCCTCTTCTTCTTTTTTCAGATCAATACTGTCGATCTCAATAACTTCCTTTTCTGTAAATCCAAGGATCTTTTTTGCCTCATTGACCGCACTTTGGATCTCTTCTTCGGAAATCCCTTTGCGACATCCGATTCCCAGCACCAGGTTCTTCGGCGGAAGGTCCAGAATCGTCTCTTCTTCCCGTCTTTCGCCACTTCTTCCTGCAATCCGGATTCCATATGGATAGTTTCTAAGAAACTCTTCTGTTTCACATAGCTTTAATTCCTCCGGAAGCTTTCCTTCTACTGGAAATACACTATAAAATCCAATCTTTTTCCCATCCAGAACCACAGCTGAGATCTCCTTTGCCTTTTTCCGGTCTGTCAGTACCAGATCATTGCTTTTTGCAAATACATCTACCGCAAACTTTTGTTCCACATCCGTTGCTGTAGTAAGTACTGCCTGCGCATTTATTTGCTCCGAGATTTCCTTTGCAAGCTCTACAGCTCCGCCCACATGTCCCGACAGAAGCGGAATCACATAGCTTCCTTTTTCATCCAGCACCAGAACCGGCGAATCGGTAAATTTGTCCTTCACGTGAGAGGCGATCATCCGCACTGCGATTCCTGCTGCCCCGATAAAAAGCAAAGCCTTCTCTCCCCAGAGGCTGCCTATCCAGCTTTTCTTATCTTCCGGAAAAGCATGAAATCCGTATAATCTGCAAAACCGTGTCAAAGTATACACTTCGACACGGTATCCGCTTTGTATGAAATTCTCTCTGACTTTGCAGGCCATCTGACAGCCTGCATCTGTAAAACTCAAGATTACAATTTCCATAAACTTTAGTATTTCTCCATCTGCTCCACGTTCAGTACAAAAATCGTACTTCCGCCTACCTGCACATTGATCGGAACGGATGGTGCTGCGCTCATGCTGCTCTGTCCTGAGATCAATGCCGGGTTTGCATAAGTGATCGTCTTTCTTTCGCCAGAATTCTTCTTGATGATCTTAAGTGCTTCTTCTACCTTCTCATCATCCACTACGACCATGATCGTGGTATTCTTTTTCTTCAGAAATCCACCGGTTGTAGCCAGCTTTGTTACCATGTATCCGGCAATATTCAGTTCCTCTATCGTTTCCAGTTCATCATCCTTATGCAGGATTGCCATAATCATCTTCATACAAAAACCCTCCTGTCTCATCTGGCTTTTGATGCCAGATCCCTTTTTCTTTTATTTTACCGCATTTAGCTGGAAAGGTAAACGAAAATGTTGCATTTTAAAAGATTAGTTGAAATCTAAAATAAACTTTAACTTTGTGCATTAACTGTTACAATAATCTTCTTCAATCCTGCCATCAAGTATCCGGATCACCCGGTGTGCCTGACTGGCGATCTCTTCATCATGTGTGATGATAATAACCGTTCTGCCTGACCTGTGCAGTTCTTTCAGGATTTCCAAGATCTCCTGTGTTGACTTCGTATCCAGATTGCCGGTCGGCTCATCGGCAAGAATGATCGGCGGTTTTGCGGCAACCGCTCTTGCCACCGCAACTCTCTGCTGCTGTCCTCCGGACATTTCATTCGGCTTATGCTTCATCCGGTCTTCCAGTCCGACACTTTTCAGGGCTTCCATCGCAAGCTGCTTTCTCTCATTTTTTGACACCCCGCGGTATACCAGCGGAAGCTCTACGTTTCCAACTGCATCCAGATTACTGATCAGGTTGAATCCCTGGAAAATGAAACCGATCTCTTTATTCCGCACATCTGCAAGCTGATTATCTGTCATACTCGCCACATCCTGCCCGTCCAGAACATACTTGCCGGAAGTCGGTGTATCCAGACAGCCGAGCATATTCATCAGCGTTGATTTCCCCGAACCTGAATGTCCCACAATCGCAACCAGGTCTCCTCTTTCGATATCCAGATCGATCCCGTCAAGCGCACGGACTTCATTCTCACCCGGATTGTAGATTTTCTTCATATTTTCTATATGAATCAATGCCCCCATAAATGTTCTCCTTTTCTTTTCGCTCTACTTTATGTTCCTGTTTTCAATATACCTTATTTTGAATCCAATCACAATGCTATCCTCCTGGCATCATGAATTCTTAAGAATTTCCATTGAAAACATCTTTAAATTTCCTTCTTTATAAAAATTATCAATTATACATCTCGTTTAAAAACACTTATGATAAAACTATCAGTTATAAAAAAGGAGATTTGAAAATGACCAATTTAAAATTACCGGAAGATTTTGAAACCTATCCGGAAGCAAGAAAGAATGCTTTTCTGAAAATGAAAGAACTGAAAGAGTCCGGGCGCAGAATTGTCGGAGTTTTCTGTACCTACACCCCATGGGAACTGATTGAAGCTGCAGACGCAGCTGCAGTTGTACTTTGCGGAATCGGAGATGACAATATCCCGATCGCAGAGACCAGACTGCCACAGAACCTTTGTCCTCTGATCAAGGCAAGCTATGGTGCTGCTCTCGCTGACCGCTGTCCATTCTTCTATTTTTCGGACATGGTACTCGCAGAGACAACCTGTGATGGCAAAAAGAAAATGTATGAACTGATGTCTGAGCTTAAGCACTGCCATATTATGCAGCTTCCGCCAGGAAAAACAGGCCGCGGTGCGCTGGAATTCTGGAAACAGGAGGTAATCAGCGTCAAAGAAGATCTGGAGGATTTCTATCACATAAAGATCACAGATGAACAGATCCGCAAAGCGATCCATCTTCGCAACCGGGAACGCAAGGCCGTCCTTGACTTCTTTGAGATCGGACGCTTAAAGCCGACTCCGATTACCGGTTATGAGATCAACACGGTTATTTCCTCGAACGAATTCACGGTTGATCTGGAAGAAAAAATCAAATACCTGGAACACCGTACCGCCGAGCTTAAAGAGCTTTATGAAAAGGAATATAAAGGCAAACCATCCCGTCCGAGGGTTCTCATTACCGGATGTCCGACTACCGGCGTGATCGACAAAATTGTACGCCAGATTGAAGAACTCGGAGCAGATGTTGTCGGCTTTGAGAACTGTTGCGGTCCACGTGAGAAAAAAGATCCGATTGATGAGACAAAGGATCCAATCACTGCAATCGCCGAAAAATATCTTCGTGTAAACTGTTCGGTCATGAGTCCGAACCCGGGACGTCTCGAGGCACTTGATACCCAGATTGACGAATATCAGGTAGATGGTGTCGTTGAGGTTCTTCTGCAGGCATGTCATACCTTTGCCATTGAATCCGATGCGATCCGCACCTTTGTCACCAAAGAAAAAGGACTTCCGTATATTGCGATCAATACAGACTATTCTTCCGGTGACCAGGCACAGATCAATACAAGACTCGGGGCATTTATCGAAATGCTCGGTTAAAAGAAAATCCGGTGATCTTTCCTTTGATCACCGGACTTCTTTTTTCTCTTTTTGACAGAACCATTTAAGCTTCTTCTTTCCCTTCAACAAGGCTGTTCAGTTTCTTGTTAGCCAGGAAGATAAGTGCTGTAAATACTAACATAATGACTGTGATTCCAACAAATACAGGGAACACATCAAATTTTTCAATAAATGCCTGTACAAACGGGCTTAACTTGTTTGCCCCAAATGTAGAAATTGCGATAACTCCCATCAGAAGTGAGAGATATTTCTTCGGCGCATACTTACTTACAAATGCATTACGCAGCGGTGAGAAACACATCTCTCCGATTGTAATAACCGTTACAAACAGGAATGGCCAGAAAACGCTTGCTTTTACAGAAGCATCTGCGCCAACTCCGCGAACCAGTTCACATACAACCATTACTCCAAACGAAAGTCCTACAAAAAGGAAGCCAAGTGCTACTTTCTTAAACATATTCATATCGCCCTGCGGACGCTCTGCAAGTTTCTTCCAGATAGCTGCCATCACACCACCAAGAACGACACACAAAAGTCCGTTCCATGTAGTAGTAACCCATGACGGCGGAATGTCAAAAGAGCCAATACTCATCTTCACATAATCGGTCATATAAATGACAAGCGCAAGATCCTGCTGATAGTAGAACAGCCAGAAGATAACGGAGAGTGCCGATACAAGGATGATCGCTATCATACGGTTTCTTTCCAATTTTGTAAGTGGCTGCTTGTCGTTCTTTCCATCTTCTTTCTTTTCGGTAGACCCGATCACATTTCCATTCTCATCCGTAAGATACTTGAATGGTTTCACACCCTGTCCCTGAAGGTTTTTCCAGTTCAGCACAAACCATACCAGACCAACGATGCACCAGATCGATGCCACAAAGAAGCACTGACGGAATCCAAGTACATCGCCTTTTTTGAACAAGTGGAGATACAAAAATCCGGTAAGCAGTGAACCTACGAAAGCCCCAACATTTACATAAGAATACTGAATGGAAAATGCAGCATCCAGAAGCTCTTTGTTCTGATATTGTCTTCCGATCAGAGCGTTTAAGTTTCCTTTAAAAAGACCGGTTCCAATCGATACAAGAATGATCATCAGATTGACCATTCCCGGACCTGTTGCCTTCCAGCCTACCAGATATCCGATTGCCATGATAATATATCCCAGAGAGATCGCATATCTCGCTCCCAGCCATCTGTCAGAGATAATTCCTCCGATCAGCGGTGCCATGTAGGTATACGCTGTCAGATTCGCTGCCATTACTGCCGCATCTGTTCGCTCAATACCAAGACCACCCTGTAAAGTTGCAGTGATCAGGAATAGAAGCAAGATTGGCTTTGCTCCGTAAAATGCCAGGCGTTCAAACATAAATGTGATACAACAGGCATAAAAGCCTTTTGGATGTTTTTCATTAGTCTGTGCTTTTCCCATTACTTTTTATTTCCTTTCTGTTTTGGCGACTGTCGACAATCGCCATTTCTTATAAGTAATATAGCATAACATCACCACTTTTTCAATACAGCTCATTTCTTACACTCTTTTTTTGTTATAATTCAACAAAACACAGCAAAAAAAGATGTGGAATATTACTATCCACATCTCTTCATTATTAATATTTATCCATTTACTACTATGTAAATCCTGTAACCTCTCTCTGTATCCTAGACAAGAAAATCAAATGAAAATCCTGAATCCTCTTCCGACAATCCCTGCTCTTTCAAAAGCCTTCGGATCGTTCTCATGTAATGTTCGGAAAGAACGTGACAGATCTTCTCCTTGTTCTTTTCCCTGCAGGCATCCACCAGTTCTTTATGAATCGGATACTGTCTTTCTAACACACGCTTTTTATCCGTGCTCAGGCTGAAACCCGTAACAATATTTCCATAATTCAGCTCTTTCCATGCTTTATAGAGCCTTGTCATACCAGTCATCTCTACAAGCAGTCCATGCATCTGGTTATCATAGACAAAAACATGGTCAAACTGCTCTTCATCCAGTTTTTTCATTTTTTCCAGCACTTCTTCCATCCGGCAAATGGTATCCTCCGGAACGTTTCCGCCCATCAGCTTCACTGCCATGGTTTCGTAATTCGCCCGCATAAGGTAAATTTCAAATGATTCTTCCAGTGTAATTTCTTTTACAGAGCATCCTGCATTTCTTACATATTCTATAAGCCCTTCATTCTCCAGCTGTCTAAGTGCCTCACGAATCGGAGCCCTGCTTGTCTTAAATTCCTTTGCCAGATCCTGTTCCACAATCTTCTGTCCCGGCTCCAGCTCCTGATAAATGATCCTCTTCCGGATAATATCTGCAATATTTTCCCTTAGTGTTCGATATGTTAATTCTGCCATTCCTTTTACCCAACCTTGTTACTCATTCTCTGCCATTTCGATAATCTGACACCATAATTATTATAACAGGACAGTTTCTTTCCTGTCTATAAAAAAATTAGAATGCACTCTGAATTTTACTTTTCTATCGTTCCTTGCGAAATATGCCTTCTTCCAGATTCGGAAAAACTTGCAGAGAGTTCTTCCTGAACTCCCTGCAAATACTTCTTTATACAATTTCAAACACACCATCACCTGCTGTCTTGATATGACAGCTGTAAAATTCTTTGGATGCCTCGATCAGATAACCGGTATCCTTTACACCGGAGGTCTCATAAGCCGAATGCATTGCGAGCTGCGGAAGTCCGATATCCACGGTATTCATGGATACCTGCGCCATCGCAATATTTCCCAGTGTACTTCCGCCTGCCGCATCCGAGCGGTTGGCAAAAAACTGCACCGGTACACCTGCCTTTTCGCAGATTGCCTTGAAAATCGCAATACTTACTGCATCACTGGTATATTTCTGACCGGCATGAGATTTGATCACGATTCCTTCGTTCATATAGTTACAGTTATTTACATCCGTCTTCTGCTGATAATTCGGATGTACTGCATGTGCATTATCACAGCTCAGCATAAAACTTCCGGCAACTGCACGATAGAAATCTTCCTCATCCTTTCCCAGTGCCTTATTGATCCGCCAAAGCACATCCGACAACAATGTCGATGCTGCTCCCTGCTTGGTTCCTGATCCAACCTCTTCATTGTCAAAGCAGGCAAATACATTGATATTCTTTGCATTTTCTCCTGCAAGGAAACCATTCAGTGACGCAAACGCACACTGCAGATCATCCAGCTGTGGGCAGGATAAAAATTCCTTCTCTCTTCCCCATACAGATGGCTTCATCCGATTATACAGGAACAGATCCATACCATAAATCTTCTCTTCTTCTACGCCAAGTTCTTCTGCGATCAGTTTTTTCATCTCACCTGGTTCTTTTGCCGATCCGGCAAAAACCGGAAGCATGTCTACCTGTTTGTTGATCGCACGGCCTTCATTGACTGCGCGGTCCATATGGATTGCAAGACTTGGAATCATCAGAAGATCTCTTTCTACCTTGACCAGTCTGGTCTCCATTCCACTGTCCGTCTTTACAATCACGCGCCCTGCTACCGATAACGGACGGTCAAACCAGGTAGAGCAGATCATTCCGCCATAGCCTTCTGTATTCAGAACGGTGTATTTTTTCTTCACCTCAATCTCTGCATTCTCTTTGATCTTAAAGGTCGGTGAGTCACTGTGGGACGCAGTTACATGAAAGCTGTACTCATCCAGTTGGTTTCCGACTTTAAATGCAAGAATGCTGGAATGGTTGCGGGTCACATAATATTTTCCGCCTTTTTCTATTTTCCATTTTTCCGACTCTTTCAGCTCCTGAAATCCTTCTTTTGTAAGAATATCCCGGATTGATTTTACTGCATGAAAAGCAGTCGGCGAGTTCTTTATAAATGATGTGAGTTCTTTAATTGTCTGGTTCTCCATGATGTTCCTCCTGGCATTTCAGCCCTTTATTTTCCAGATTCTTTTGCACGTTCACGCTCGGCAAACTTCGGCATGATAATTCCAAGTGCAGTCAGCACTACCGGTGTGATTACATTCATTGCAAAGGTAAATGGATCTTTGTTATACATTCCCATTATACAACAGATCAGTGTCACAAATAAACACCATCCGCCGAAAAAGTATGCGATCTTCTGATTTTTCACAAAACGGTATTCTGCCGGGATCCGGTCATATGCCTTACGAAGCGCAATGTAAGCCACAAATACCCAGGCATAACGAAGCGGCATACATACGGAATTCAGCCAGGTAAGCTGCTGAAGAACCGCTGTATGCTCAATACCTTTCCTTTAATTCTATTGAATTCCCCTTTATTCTGCAAACTGTCTAATGATATCTTTTACAATAAGGACTGCTTTATCCATTCCTTCTACCGTGATATGCTCAAATACGCCATGGAATGCATGTCCGCCTGTTCCAAGATTTGGACACGGAAGTCCTTTGAAGCTGAGTCTTGCACCGTCTGTTCCCCCACGTACCGGTGACACGATCGGTGTAATACCAGCATGCTCGATCGCTGCTTTTGCGTAATCGATCAGCTGCATGCACGGTTCAATCTTTTCGCGCATGTTGTAATAAGATTCTACAATCTCAACTTCTACTTTTCCTTCGCCGTACTTTTTATTCATCTCTTCTGCGATATCACGAAGTTTCTGTGCTCTTGCGTCAAAAGATCTGCGATCAAAATCACGGATAAAATATTTCATCTTAGTCGTTGTCACATTTCCCTGCACACTGACCAGATGATAGAATCCTTCATATCCTTCGGTTGTCTCCGGTCTTTCATTTACCGGAAGCATCTGGTGGATTTCGGTTGCAATGGTCTGTGAATTAACCATCACGTCTTTTGCCGATCCCGTATGTACGCTGACACCGTGAATAGTGATAAATGCAGTCGATGCATTGAAGTTCTCGAACTGAATCTCGCCTTCCTCATCACCGTCCAAAGTGTAAGCATAGTCAGCACCAAAACCTTCTACATCAAAATGCTTTGCTCCTCTTGCAATCTCTTCATCCGGTGTAAATCCGATGCAGATCTTTCCATGCGGAAGTCCTTCTTTGATGATCTCTTCTGCCACGGTAAGAATCTCAGCGATTCCCGCCTTGTCATCTGCTCCAAGAAGTGTGGTTCCGTCAGTTGTGATCAGAGTTCTGCCCTTTAATTCTGCAAGATACGGAAACTCCTCTACTTTCAGAATATCTCCGGAACCTTTCAGGACAACGTCCTTCCCGTCATAATTCTCAATGATCTGTGGCTTTATATTTTCCCCTGATGCATCTGCCACAGTGTCCATATGCGCAACCAGACCAAGCGACGGCTTGTCTTCGCATCCAGGAGTTGCAGGAATGTGTCCATATACATATCCCTTGTCGTCCACTCTTGCATCTGCGATTCCA
The DNA here is from genome assembly GCF_013300725.1 of Allocoprococcus comes. Classification (GTDB taxonomy): domain Bacteria; phylum Bacillota; class Clostridia; order Lachnospirales; family Lachnospiraceae; genus Allocoprococcus; species Allocoprococcus comes_A. Next base: position 84,946 of record NZ_JAAIMM010000013.1, on the reverse strand, counting down.
AGACCTTTCATCTCTTCTACAAGCATTCTTGCCAGTACCAGCTCTCTGTCTGCTGACGGGACAGTATCGCTTGTCTCATCACTGGTTGTCCATACCGGAACGTAGTTTAAAAATCTTTCGTAAGCTCTCATGTTGTTAGGTTCTCCTTTGCTTTTCTTAGTTTCATTTTATTACAAAATTCGGAGGATGTATATTGGCGAATGTCGACAATTTGTGGGGTTTTATTTTGTTCAATATTTTTCAGGTTCTGGCTCTTCTTCGCAAAGATAAAAGTTTTCCACTTTTTCAGGGAGTGTATGTTTTCATTTGTTAATGAAATTCTATACTTTCTTGTTCTTTAGCACAATAGCTATAGCATCATTTCGTGATAGGTTTCACCATAAAGGTTTTTCCATTTGGCGATACCGTCTTCCAGGATCATGTAGCTGTGGGCGCTGTTTTCTTTTGGGATGGAGACGGAGCCTGGGTTGAGGTAGAGGTTCTCGTTTCCGAATGGTTCCCAGGCTGGTACATGGGTGTGTCCGTGGAGGAGGATATCGCCTGGCTGCATTGGGATCGGGGTCATGACGTTGTGATGATGACCGTGGGTGGCGTAGATGAGGCGGCTTCCGCACGGGATCACTGCATAGTCTGCCATGATCGGAAAATCCAGTACCATCTGGTCTACCTCTGTATCACAGTTTCCGCGTACACAGAATAATTTCTCTTTGACTTCATTTAACATTTTGATTACCTTTTTTGGTTCGTATTCCAGCGGAAGATCATTTCTTGGTCCATGATACAGGATGTCACCCAGAAGTAACAGTCTGTCCGGGCATTCTTTTTTCATCGCATCCAGCATTTCCAGACAATAATATGCGGATCCGTGGATATCTGATGCAATCATTAGTTTCATAGCTTTCGTCTCCTTCTCTTTTATCTATTTGGTAAATATTTCTGTTTCTGCAAATCTTTCACAATTATAAATATTCTGCCGTGACAGATTTCTCACACATTTTCATCTCAGACGGTGTACCGGCAAACAGCAGTCTTCCTCCTGCATCTCCGCCTTCTGGTCCTAATTCTACCACATAATCAGCGGATTTGATAAATTCTATGTTATGTTCGATAACAAAAATGGAATTTCCCTCATCCACCATCTGGTTCAAAAGCTTTAACAGACTCCTAACATTCTTGATATGCAGTCCGTTTGTCGGCTCATCAAGAATGAAAATACGACCTTTACTTCCGAGATAGGAAGCAAACTTCATTCGCTGCAACTCTCCGCCTGATAAAGTAGAAAGTGCCTGATTCAGGTGCAGATAGGAAAGTCCTACTTTTTCCAGAGGCTCCAGCGCTTCACTGATCTTTGTCCCCCGGAAGAATTCCCTTGCCTGTGCAACAGTCAGATCCATCACTTCCGCAATGTTCTTTCCTTCTACTTCGTATTGCAGAACTTCTTTTGAATACCGAAGTCCTTTACACACATCACAGGTCGTCTCGATGTCATCCATAAATGCCATATCCGATACGATCACTCCTTTTCCCTTACATGCCGGACACTTTCCTGCACCGTTAAAAGAGAACAAAGATGCCTTCTGACCGCACCGCTTTGCAAATATTTTCCGGATTTCATCTGCGACTCCCAGATAGGTCGCCGGAGTGGATCTGAGACTTGCACCTGCAGCGCGCTGGCTTACAAACACCACATCCTCTCCCATACTGCGGTAAAAGCTTTCCATCAAAGAACTTTTTCCGGATCCGGCAACACCTGCGATCACAACCAGATTTCCTATTGGAAATTCGATGGTAATGTCCTTCAGATTGTGAAGATGGATATGCTCCATCCGCCATATTCCTTTCGCTTCCCTTGCCTTTGCTTTCAGAGAAGTAGTAAGCCGCATCTCTTCTCCGGTCGGCGTATCACTCTTTAAGAGTTCCTTATAACTGCCTTCAAATAAAACTCTTCCACCGGCCATTCCCGGTTCCGGACCCATTTCCACAATGTGATCGGCCATCTCAATCATTTTCCGGTGATGCTCCACCAGAACAACCGTATTTCCACCATCTCTCAATTTTTCCAGTGCACGGCGCATCCGCTCAATATCATGATTATGAAGCCCTGCACTCGGTTCATCCAAAATATACAACAAATCAGAAAGCGAGGAATTTAGGCATTTTGCAATCTTGCATCTCTGGATTTCTCCACCAGATAAAGTAGATAACCCTCTGTCCAGAGACAGATATCCCAGTCCGATATCTATAAGTGCAGACAGTTTGGTATGCAGTGTATCCTGAATATCTTTTGCAAGCGGATCTTCTATTTGGTCAATCCACGCACATAGCTCGGATAATGGAAGTTTTATTACATCAGCAATATTTTTCCCGTCAATTTTGCAGGACAACACCTTCTGATTCAATCTTGCCCCATTACACTCCGGACAAACTCCATGACTGGTGATCGGATCCAATAGCTCCCTGTGAAGCTTTCCTTCTTCTGAATTTAAGACACTGCGGTACATCCGATGCACAAGCCCTTCATATTTCGCAGTTTTCGGCCAGCCTTCCGGTGGGTTCTTAAGACGTATCTGCGGTGAATATAAAAACAGTTCCAGTTCTTCTTCGGAATAGTCTTTAATCTTCTTATTCAGATCAAACAATCCGCTGTTTGCATAACGGATCCATCTCCACTGCCCCGGCTCAAATGCCACATAATGGATCACTTCGGCATCATTCAGACATTTATCAAAATCTACCAGCTTGTGTACATCCAGATCTGTCACTTCCCCAAGTCCGTTGCATCTTGGACAGCACCCCTGTGGATGATTGAAAGAAAAACTGTCCGAATAACCGACAAAAGGCTGTCCTACTCTTGAAAATAAAAGTCTTAGAAGTGTGTAGGTATCCGTATAGGTCCCAACTGTTGACCGCTGATTCGGAGCCGGCTTTTTCTGATTGATCACAATTGCTGCCGGCAGATTCTCGATCCGTTCCACATGCGGTCTTCCGTATTTGGGAAGATACTGTTGTACAAAGCTTGGAAAAGTATCATTTAATTCCCTGCGTGACTGCGCCGCAAGAGTATCCAGAACCAGCGAAGATTTCCCGGAACCTGATACTCCGGTAAATACTGTGATCTGATGCTTTGGTATCCGGATGGATACATTTTTCAGGTTATTCTCCGTCGCATGGTGAACAATAATCTCATTTGTTTCCATATATTTATATTCCTCTGTTTTACTCTTTCTACAGTAATTCCTGTATTTCTTATTGTATCTTTATCAAAAAAGAAAGTAAATAGCAAGTTTTGGTTGACTTTAGTATGGTAGATTGATAATATAGTGACGTGACATTTTTTGAAAGTATATGAGGAGAGATTATTATGAAAAAAATAACAGCACTTGCACTTACTTCAGCAATGGTATTATCCCTTGCAGCATGCGGAGGTTCATCTTCCGATACAAAAACTTCAGATGATTCAAAAAAAGCATCCAAAAGCGATGTAGAATACGTTCAGGACAAAGGAACCCTGGTAGTTGGAATCACTGATTTTGAACCAATGGATTACAAAGATGATAACGATGAATGGATCGGTTTTGATGCTGATATGGCAAAAGCATTTGCAAAAAGTCTTGGCGTTGATGCTGAATTTGTAGAGATTGACTGGGACAATAAAGTCATGGAACTTGACGGAAAGACAATCGACTGTGTATGGAACGGTATGACACTTACTGATGAAGTAACCAGCGCAATGGCATGCACATCCGCTTACTGTAACAATGCGCAGGTAGTGGTTGTTCCTTCTGATAAAGCAGACAAATATCAGGACAAAGACAGTCTGAAGGATCTTTCTTTTGCAGTTGAATCCGGAAGTGCCGGAGAAGAAGCTGTAAGCGGAGAAGGATATGACTACACTGCGGTTTCTTCACAGTCTGATGCCCTGATGGAAGTTGCAGCCGGAACCTCTGATGCTGCAGTCATCGACCTTCTGATGGCCGGTGCCATGGTCGGAAAAGGTACCGGATACGAAAATCTGACTCACACCGTTGAACTTACTACCGAAAAATATGGTGTTGGATTCCGCAAAGGTTCCGATCTTGCAGACAAACTGAACGAATTCTTCAAGACAAGCTACAATGATGGTTCTATGAAGAAATGCGCTGAAACCTATGGGGTTCAGGATGCCATCATTGAGCAGAAATAATATTTAAGGCAGGAACTTTTTATGGATCTGATTATGAAACAAATGCCGGTCGTAGTGTCCGCACTGAATGTCGGCTTTTTACAAACTTTAAAATTATTTATTGTGACGCTGATCGGCGCCCTTCCTCTCGGACTGGTCATTGCCTTTGGCTCCATGTCTCATTTCAAGCCTCTTAGCTGGCTTGCGAGACTGATCGTCTGGGTGATCCGCGGTACCCCGCTGATGATCCAGCTTCTGATCATCTACTATTTCCCCGGGCTGGTCTTACATAACCCGATCTGGGGTGGTGGTGAAGCAGGACGATTCCTTGCAGCAGCCGTATCTTTTATCATCAATTACGCCTGCTATTTTTCAGAAATCTACCGCGGTGGAATCCAGGGTGTTCCGGAAGGTCAGAAAGAAGCCGGTCTTGTACTTGGCATGACAAAGCATCAGATCTTTTTCAAGATCACACTTCTTCAGATGATCAAACGCATCGTACCACCGATGTCAAATGAGATCATCACCCTGGTAAAAGATACTTCTCTTGCACGTATTATCGCGCTGCAGGAGATTATCTGGGCAGGACAGGCATTTATGAAAGGCTCACATGGCATCTCCGGTGCCATCTGGCCGCTGTTCTTTACCGCTGTTTATTATCTTATTTTCAACGGTATCCTGACCGTTCTTCTCGGACGCCTTGAAAAGAAACTGGAATATTTCAGATAAGGAGAATTCATATTTATGCCAATCTTAGAAGTAGAACATATCAGTAAATCTTTTAATAAGACTCCTGTCTTAAAAGACGTTGGATTTAACCTGGAAAAAGGACAGGCTGTTTCCATCATCGGATCTTCCGGAAGTGGAAAGACAACGCTTCTCCGCTGCCTGAACTTTCTGGAACGTCCGGATAACGGAATCATCCGGGTAAATGGCGAGACACTTTTTGACGCCTCTGTCCCGGCAACCACACAGGAATCTGTGATCCGTAAAAAACGACTACATTTTGGTCTGGTGTTTCAGAACTTTAATCTGTTTCCGCAGTATACCGCTCTGGAAAATGTAATGCTTGCTAAAAAGCTTCTCGCCGCAGAGCAGCCAGACTTTAAAGAAAGAAAACGTGAAATCCTGACCGCCATCGAGGTACAGGCAAAGGTTCTTCTGACACAGATGGGACTGGATAACCGGATGGACAATTATCCGCATCAGCTTTCCGGTGGGCAGTGTCAGAGAGTTGCTATTGCAAGGGCACTTGCCCTGCAGCCGGATATCCTCTGCTTTGACGAACCGACTTCTGCACTGGACCCGGAGCTGACCGGAGAAGTATTAAAAGTTATCCGCGAGCTTGCTGACCAGAATACGACGATGATCATCGTAACCCATGAGATGGCATTTGCCCGTGACGTCGCCGATCATGTGATCTTTATGGACGACGGACGCATTGTCGAACAGGGTGATCCACGTCAGGTGTTTGAAAATCCAAGTGAAGAGAGAACAAAACAGTTTCTTTCGCGGTTTCATGAAGGATAAGCTGTTAGATGAAGAAGAGGACTTGTAAGGTTTTGGTCTTACAAGTCCTCTTGAAATTTTATCTATTACATTTTTCCATATATTCTTTCACTGCATGAAGGTCTCCTAGCTCTTCATAGTCTGGAAATTTTCCGGTATTGTGCTCTAAATATGTTAAATTAAAAACATAATAGGTGTCTTCTCCTTTTTCATTTCCTGTCAGATATAAAACCTTATTGCCTGATTCACATTTTGCAACCGCCCAGACTCTTTTATTGTATAAAAAATGGTTTTTACCAATTTCTTTTTTTAATTCGTCAATAAAAATACCTCTTCCTGATTGGGTTAATGGAATCAAACGCCAATTAAATTTTTCTCCATATTCATCAGATAAGTTATAAAATACTTCTTCCAGTGTCAATTTTAGTCTCTCCTTAACCATAAATTATTTTTCCGCATAAGGACATTTTTCCATTTGTGGATAGCATTCTTTCGCAAACTTTTTGTTATCCCAATAGCATGGTTTTTGAGCTGTTGTCGCAAGACTATAACTGCATTGTCTGCAACTCCAGGATAAATCTTCCCCTTTAATCGCCAGATCCATTATACCTCCACATTCTGGACAAATGTCTGTTTGAGGTGTCTTATAAAGACCGCATTCACTACATCTGTTTATGATCTTTTTGTCCTTTTCCATTCCTTTTAATACCTCTCTGATTTTGAAATTATTATACCATCAAATCGTAATAAATTTAATCCTATAGCATAATTCTTTTTCAAATAAAAGGGCACACTATTGACTATAGTCCATCCTATACCACAAGCTATAGTTATAATTACAGAATTATTTTTAAACAAAATCATTGTTTAAATTTGCGTAAAATGGTATACTTATATAGAAATGAGGTGAAAAACAATGAAATTATTACATGTAAAAGCGAAGCATTTCAAAAACTGTTCGGAAAATTTTGAAATTGATTTTGTAGCAAAATCAAAAAAAACAGCCGAAGATAAAGAATATGAATTACAAAAGATTACAGAAGGATTATACACGTACAACACAGTTGCATTTGTAGGAAAAAATGCTTCTGGAAAAACAACAGCAGTAGAGCTTCTGGATGCATGTTTTTCAATTTTGGAAGACTTTCGTTTAGAATCTAAATCATACAGTTTTGATGGTGTTGAATTGTTAATGGATTTTTATTACGATGAATATATTTATCGTTATGAAACCATTCTCAAAAATGCTGACTCTATTGGAAGTAAAGCTATTTTCACAAATCAGAAAATTCGCAGAAAAAAATACTTTAAAAGTAAAGTAAAAGAAATCTATGCTGACAATAGCTTTGAAGATGTAGAAATCGCAGGCGAACTTCCCGAAGATACTTCCAAAATATTTTTTATCCTGAAAAAGAAAGCAACAAGAGCCATTTACTTTGATAGTTTTGGAAAAGGAATAGATACCTATCGACTGCTCTTCGCTTCACTAAAGGATTTTCATATTTCAACAGATATTTTAAGCAATGTAATTAACATTTTCGATGAAAATATTTCTGATTTACAAAAGTTAGATGACCATAATTACAGAATCTTATTTTGTAGTCAGGAAAAAGTGGTATCTGATAAAGAACTTTTGTATCTTCTTTCCAGCGGAACAACCAAAGGTATGTTATTATATATTTTAGTTGTCGCATCATTGCAAAATGGATTTGATCTGATCGTAGACGAAATAGAAAACCATTTTCATAAGACTTTGGTTGAAAACATGATTAGTTTATACAAAGATAAATCTGTAAACAGACATCAGGCAACCTTAATATTTACAACTCATTATTGCGAACTACTGGATTTATTTAATCGGCAGGATAATATTTTTATCGCAAAATCAAATGAAAAGGTCTACCTTACCAATATGTATCGTGGTTATGCCGTAAGACCGGAATTATTGAAAAGCAGACAGTTTTACAATAATGTTTTTCAAACAGCTGTTAATTACGAAGAACTCATGGCTTTAAAAAAGGAATTAAAGAAATGAAATTATTGATTATGTGTGAGGGACCAAACGAAAAAGAAATTATAAATATCCTTTTGCAAAATAACTGCCTGAAATTTACAGAAGACGATTTACTTGGATTGACTCCCTATCACGCAAGACAGATCCACTCCTCCGCTCAGGTAAGAACAGAATTAAACTTGTATCCAGGCGAAGTAAAAATATATCGCATAGGCGATAAACAAAGCGATAAACTGAAAATACCGGCAGAGTATAAATCCAAAATTATAAGCGTTGAAAAATATTGTACAAAACCTGAATTAGAAATGCTATTCATCATTGCAGAACAGCTGACCGGCGCTTATGAAAAAGTAAAGTCCGGAATGAAACCCAAAGATTTTGCAAAGGCTAACATCAAATTGGGTAAGAAAAAATATGATAACAGTACTGCATTTTATACAGAATATTTTGGTAACAATCCGGCTTTACTGGTTCGATGTATCAATGACTATAAAAAATATAATGGATCTCACGGAAAAGATGAACATTATCTGGCTGAATTGTTAAAATAAAAATATAATACAAACAAACTATCTATAATGAATATCACCAGCCACCAAAACGTGGTTGGTGGCTATAAAAATTCTATTCTCTATAGACTTCACATCCCTCCCCCATTTTCATTGACTTTCTCCCTGCCACATTCTATACTAAAAAGTAATGACTTAAGAAACGGGGGAAATATTCTATGTCAAAATCTTCTGCAAAACTGATGACAGAAGGCTCCATCTGGAAGCGTATCGTTGCTTTTGCGATCCCGCTTTTCTGGGGAAACCTTTTTCAGCAGCTATATAACACCGCCGACTCTCTGATCGTTGGAAATTTTCTTGGAAGCTCTGCGCTTGCCGCTGTCAGCTCTTCCGGTAATCTGATCTTTCTTATGGTCGGTTTTTTTAATGGAATCGCCATCGGATCCGGTGTCATCGTTGCCAAATATTACGGTGCCAGAGACATTCCGAATCTGCAGAAATCCATCCATACAACCGTTGGCTTCGGACTGATCTGCGGCGTGATCCTTACCATTGTCGGTATCATTGCCGCACCACAGATCCTGGTGCTTATGGGAACACCGGAGGCGGTACTTCCAAACTCGATTACTTATTTCCGGATCTACTTTACCGGCTCACTTGCCTTCGTCATGTACAACTTCTTTGTCGGTATTCTGCAGTCCGTCGGTGACAGTACCCATCCTCTGATCTACTTAATCGTTTCTTCGGTAACGAATATCATTCTTGACCTTGTACTGATCGCAGGTCTTGGATTTGGTGTAGGTGCTGCCGCTTTTGCAACTGTCATTTCACAGTTTTTAAGTGCTATTCTCTGTATGGTACAGCTGCTTCGCAGTCCGGAGGAGTTTCGGCTTCATCTGAACCGGATCAATCTGGATTCCTATATGCTCCGCCAGATCATTTCTTATGGTCTGCCAGCAGGACTCCAGAACTCGATCATTTCCCTGGCAAATGTATTCGTCCAGGCAAATATCAACCAGTTTGGGGAAATGGCGGTTGCCGGATGTGGTTCTTATATGAAAATCCAGGGATTTGGATTCCTTCCGATCACCTGTTTTGCACTGGCACTTACTACTTTTATCAGTCAGAATCTGGGCGCAAAAGAATATGACCGTGCTAAAAAGGGCGCTGTATTCGGTGTGATCTGTTCCCTTACGATCTCTGAGCTGATCGGTATCTGCGTGCATTTTACCGCTCCACAGCTTCTGTCTGCTTTCAGTTCCACCGCAGAAGTTATCCACTACGGGACCATGCAGGCACACACGGACACCTTTTTCTACTTCCTGCTTGCTTTTTCACACTGTATGGCAGGAATCATGCGCGGAGCCGGTAAATCCACAGTCCCGATGTATGTCATGCTGGTATGCTGGTGTCTGATCCGAGTTTCCTATATCGTAATTATTTTAAAATTCATCCCGTCCATTCAGATGATCTTCTGGGCTTACCCGATAACCTGGGCGCTCAGTTCCATCGCTTTTCTGATTTATTTCCTAAAGTCAGACTGGATACACGGACTGGAAAGATAAATTCCACAAATCTGCACTTTACTCATCGTATACGCAAAAACCATTACAGGATCTGATGAAATCACATCTCTCCTGCAATGGTTTTCTTTTATCCTAACCCACATACATTCTCCATGTATTCCTGGATATCGCGCATATTGACCTTACACTCACCGCCAAAGATCGTAACTGGTATCTCCGCATCAAATCCGTAAATGGATGGGAATTCCATATTCTTCAGATCGTATACCAGTACGTTCTGCTTATCCGGATCGATCAACCAGTATTCTCTGACACCTGCCTGTGCGTACTTGGCAAGCTTGACCACCATATCTTTTCGTCTGGTTGCCTTTGATAAAATCTCTGCTACAAAATCCGGCGCCCCGAATATCCCAGATTTCCTAATCTTCTCCCTGTCACAGACAACAAGTACATCCGGCTGTACCATCGTCCGGTCATCACAGTCCAGCTGTACGTCCACCGGCGCAATGCATGGCACACAGGACGCTTTTTTCTTTCTCAAAAAAACGTTCAGCTGTACGAAAATCTGTCCGGCAATCAACTGATGAATGACACTTGGCGAAACCATGTCATAAAACACACCATCAATCAACTCCGTCCTTGCATCTTCCGGAAGTGCAAAATAATCTTTCGTCGTATATCCTCCCTGATCTTTCCTCCCGTCGGTATGATATGCCGCCGCTGGTTCATGTACCATCATCACATTCTGCTTTCCTGGAACATAAGCTCCGGTACTCAAATCTTCCTTTTGCTCTGCCTCTGCAAAGACTTTCTCAAGTGACTGTAAAGTCTTATATCGCGGTGCTTTCGTAAATCCACCGAATATCTTCTGAACCGTTCCAAGTGGAACACCGGACAACTCTGCAAGTTTCTCACTGCTGTATCCGAGCTGCCTCTTCTTTTCTTTCATCTCATCTACCGTCATCCGTATTTCCCCTTCTCTGTCATCTGTTTATTTAATTATACTCTATCATATTAGTATACGTTTTTCAACTATCTATCCATTTTATTTCCGTTATTTTTCCATTTTTCATATCGATTATATATCCGTTTCGCCAATAATACGGAAATGTTTCCTATCCACTTCTATAAGTCCATCCCTTTGCATCTTCCCAAGCTCATTTGACATCGCGGATCGGTCTACATTCAGATAATCTGCAAGCTGCTGCCGGTTGAACGGGATATCAAATTCTTTCTTCCCATTTTCCATAGCCTGATAGGACAGATACGACAGCAGTCTTCCCCGGATTGATTTTGATGAAATATGGAAAATCCGTTTCGACAGACGGAGATTCTTCTCTGCGGAAAGCTTCAGCAGATTTTCAATCAGTGTATGGTGAAATACACAGGAATTGGAGCAGACTTTCAGGATCCTTCCCACATCAAGAAATAAAATCCTTGCTTCTTCTGCCGCAACGACATTGACCATCAGCTTCTGTCCCGGAATCGCGGCATAAGTTTCTGCAAAAATCTCGCCTCTGCCAGCCCGGTCCAGAATACTGTGATTCCCCCAGATATCATCATTTTCAATAAACACACTGCCGGAAAGGACCACCCCCATCGAAGTGACCTCATCTCCTGCATAATAGATGATCTCATCTTTTTTATAGGTTTTTTCTACCGGATTCAGACAGTTCAGCATCTGCCTGGCATCCTCCTTTGTGACACCACGGAAAATTGCTGCATCCTCAAATATGCTCATTTTCTGCTTCTCCTCAATTATCAATGAATTTCTGTCCGCTTTTTAACCAAATCAAACAGCAAAACAAACTACGAATATCCACCTGACTTTATTTTCCAAGCTCATCCTGCTTCTTATCGATCACCATATAAGTAAAGGTTCCTTCAGCCAGAACCTTTTCATTCTGATCCGCGATCTCCACATAATATACCAGAACTTTTTTCCCACATTTCAGTTCCTTTGACATTCCGACCAACTTCGTGGTTCCAATCCCTGCGCGCAGAAAATGAAAATCCGAATCCAGTGTTACCGCCGGTTTTCCATGTGCATTCGCTGCACTTCCGGCAACCACATCTGCGATCGTATAGAGACATCCACCGTGTACCGCACCGAACGGATTCAAATGCTTTGTTGTAATTGGCATGCTTGCAATTGCACCATGCTCCGTCACTTCATCTAATTTCAGGTCAATCAGTCTTGCAAAGTTATTTTTTTCGTTTCGTTCTCTGATATATTCTGCGTAGTCCATCTTCTGTCTCCTTTTGTGCTCTTGTTTTTATAGCCTTTTTCATCTTAGTATGTGCCCCGATTGCTTCATTGCTATGCAATTTATACGTTTGACACATACATCATCTTACTATATTTTTGCAGAATCGGCAAATCTGTTCCGTTTATCTCTGCCGGATAAAACAGCATTTTCCATGGACATTCCTTCAATAAAATTTTTAATCTCAATCGTTTCCAACCTATACAAAACCGGAGAACAGGCTTTTTCAAAGTCGTACACGACCTGAAAAATCCCGTTCTCCGGTTAATATCTTATTATTTCCTGTTCCCTGACATAACCTCACATTTGTCGGATTCTGAGTCTATTGTATAAACATCGCATCACCAAAACTGAAGAACCGATATCGCTCTCTGACTGCTTCTTCATATGCCGCAAGCACATGCTCTCTTCCGGCAAGTGCACTTACCAGCATGATCAGCGTTGACTCCGGTAAATGGAAGTTTGTGATCAGGCAGTCCAGTACCTTGAATTTATAGCCCGGATAGATGAAGATTTCTGTCCATCCGCTGCATTCTTTAAGCTTTCCATTTTCATCTGCTGCGGATTCTACCGTTCTGCAGCTTGTCGTTCCGACGCAGATTACCCGGTGTCCGCTCTCTTTTGCGCGGTTGATCTTCTCTGCCTCAGATGCCTCGATCCGGTAAAATTCAGAATGCATATGGTGATCCAGAATGTCGTCTGCCTTTACCGGGCGGAAGGTTCCAAGCCCGACATGAAGTGTTACATGTGCGATCTCCACTCCTTCTGCCTTGATTTCTTCCAGAAGCTCCGGTGTAAAATGAAGTCCTGCCGTCGGAGCAGCCGCAGATCCGGAATGCTTTGCATACACGGTCTGGTAACGGTTCTTGTCCTCCAGCTGGTGGGTAATATAAGGCGGAAGCGGCATCTGTCCAAGCTGGTCCAGGATCTCTTCAAAGATTCCTTCGTATTCAAAATGGATCAGACGGTTTCCTTCCTCTACGACCTCCAGAACTTCTCCTTTCAGAAGACCGTCCCCGAAGCTGACTCTTGCTCCGGGTTTCATCTTCTTTCCTGGTTTTACAAGTGTTTCCCAGACATCATTTTCTTTTCGTTTTAAAAGAAGAACTTCGACTTTTCCGCCGGTTCCTTCTTTTTCACCGATCAGTCTCGCCGGGATGACCTTGGTATCATTGATCACAAGGCAGTCTCCCGGTTTGAGGTAATCTTTAATCTCACGGAAAATATGATGACTGGTCGCACCGGTTTTTTTATCAAGAATAAGCAGTCTGGAACTGGATCTGTCTTCAAGCGGATCCTGCGCGATCAGCTCTTCCGGTAAATCAAAATAAAAATCCTGTCGTTTCATTCTTTTGACCTCTTTTCGCTACTTACGAAGCTCGATACCCATTTCTTCCAGTGCCTTTAAGATCCGGTTCATAGCTGCTGAAACATCAGCTTCTTCCAGAGTCTTATCTTTTGCACGGAATGTGATAGAGTAAGCAACAGACTTAAATCCGGCTTTGATCTGAGCGCCTTCATAGATATCAAACAGCTTGTAGCTTTCCAGATAAGCGCCACCCTTGTTCTCGATCACTTCTTCAACCTGTCCTACCAGGATGGATTTTGGCATTACCATACTGATATCACGGCTGACTGCCGGGTATTTTGCAATTCCTTCGTATTTTCTGTCAAATGTTGCAAGCTCTGTGATCTGTGGCATATCGATGACTGCAATGTATGCTCTTTCTCCGATTCCATAGATATCTGCAACTTCCGGATGAACTTCACCCATGTATCCGACAACTTTTCCATCATAAATGATATTTGCCTGACGTCCCGGATGAAGGAAGTTCTTTCCTGCATTTGGATCATAAGTTTCTTTCTTATGAAGTCCGACTTTTTCAAAGAACTCTTCTACAACACCCTTCATGCTGAAGAAGTCTCCGTCTCCGTACATTCCAAGTGTAAACTGCATTCTTTCGTCCGGCAGTTCTGTCAGTGGAAGTGCCTTTGGAAGGTAAATATTTCCAAGCTCGTACAGACGGACATTTTTATTTCTTCTGTTGTAGTTTGTTGCAAGAGAAGTCAGCATACCATTCAGGGATGTTGTACGCATAACGCTGTAATCTTCTCCGAGCGGGTTCATGATCTGGATTGCCTGACGCATCGGATCATCCTTGTCGAGAAGGAGCTTGTCGAATACCTTCGGGCTTTCGAATGAGTAAGTCATTCCCTGGCTGAATCCACAGAATTCTGCAATATTTCTTGCCACTTCTTCCACACGGAGCTTGAAAGAGAGTTTACCGGTTGTAGCTTCTCCTGTAGGCAGTGTAGTCGGGATATTGTCATATCCGTAGAATCTTGCTACTTCTTCTGCAAGATCGGCAATACGGAATAAGTCATGACGGAAGGTTGGTGCGATCACTTCTTTTGCTTCTGCATCATATTCCAAGTCGATCTTTTCAAAATATTTGATCATATCTTCTTCCGGAATATCGGTTCCGAGAAGTGCATTGATCTTGTCGGCATCAAATGGTACACGTACAGGCTCTTTTTTCTTGCTGTATACATCAACCATTCCTCCGACAACTTCACCGGCTCCCATTTCTTCGATCAGCTGGCAGGCACGGTTGATTGCATCCTCTGCATTATTCGGATCCAGTCCCTTTTCAAATTTACCGGATGCATCGGTACGAAGTCCGACTTTCTTGCTGGATTTACGGATGTTGGTTCCATCAAAGCATGCCGCTTCAAATAACATGGTCTGTACATTGTCAGTGATCATGGAATTTTCGCCACCCATGATTCCGGCAATACCTACCGCTTTTTCTCCGTCACAGATCATCAGAACAGAATCATCCATTTCTCTTTCCTGACCATCCAGTGTTACGAATTTTTCTCCTTTTTCAGCATTGCGGACGATGATCTGATGGCCTGCAATAGTATCCAGATCGTAAGCATGCATTGGCTGTCCATATTCTTCCATCACATAGTTTGTGATATCAACCAGGTTGTTGATCGGACGGATTCCTACAGAAGAAAGTCTTCTCTGCATCCATTTCGGTGAAGGTCCGATTTTGATATTTTTAACGACTCTTGCACAGTAACGTGGGCAAAGGTCTGTGTTTTCTACTTTTACTTTGATGTAATCATTGACATCTTCGTCATTTCCGGTTGGTGTTACAACCGGTGGCTTAAATTCTTTGCGGAATGTAGCTGCAACTTCTCTTGCGATGCCAACCACGCTGAAGCAGTCTACACGGTTGGAAGTGATCTCGTATTCAAATACGACATCATCCAGTCCGAGTGCCTTGATTGCACTTTCTCCGACAACCGCGTCATCATCAAAAATGTAGATTCCATATTCCGGTGCTTCCGGGTACATGTTTCTGTCTGAACCAAGTTCTTCAATGGAACACATCATTCCGTAACTGTCGACTCCACGGAGTTTTCCTTTTTTGATCTTGATTCCGCCTTCTACTCTCTGTCCAGGCTCATGTCCGCCTGCGACACGTCCACCATCCAGAACAACCGGTACTTTATCTCCTTCTTTTACATTCGGAGCACCTGTAACAATCTGTACGGTCTCTGTTCCTACATTTACCTGGCAGATGATCAGTTTATCTGCATCCGGATGTTTTTCAATTTTCTCAATCTGTCCTACTACGATCTTATCCAGATCGGCATCCAGCTTTGTAAAACCTTCTACCTTTGTTCCGGAAAGAGTCATTGCGTCTGTATATTCCTGCGCTGTTACGTCAAGATCCGGAACATACGCTTTAATCCATGATAATGAAGTATCCATTTTATATCTCCTTCTGATTTACTTTATATTTATACATTTGTCGTGCCGTTCGCACACGGAAGTAAATACTCGCTTCGCTCGTGCTTCCTTCCTTTGTGTGCTCACTAGAACTGTTTCAGGAATCTGATATCGTTCTCGTAGAGGAGGCGCATGTCGTCGATCTCGTATTTGAGAAGGGCGATCCTTTCAAGTCCTACTCCGAATGCAAATCCAGTGTATTCTTCCGGATCGATTCCGCACATTTCGAGTACGTGTGGGTGAACCATACCACAACCGAGGATTTCAATCCATCCTGATCCTTTACAGAAACGGCAGCCTTTTCCGCCACACTTGAAGCATGACACGTCTACTTCTGCACTTGGCTCTGTGAATGGGAAATGATGCGGACGGAATTTTGTCTTGGTATCCGGTCCGAAAAGTTCTTTTGCAAATACTTCCAGAGTTCCCTTTAAGTCAGCAAAGGAAATATTTTTGTCGATTACAAGTCCTTCGATCTGGTGGAAGGATGGTGAATGGGTTGCATCCACTTCGTCAGAACGGAATACTCGTCCCGGTGCGATCATACGGATCGGGAGCTTGCCCTGTTCCATTACACGTGCCTGAACCGGTGATGTCTGGGTACGAAGCACGATGTCTTTGTTGATATAGAATGTATCCTGTTCATCCTTTGCCGGATGATCTGCTGGAATGTTCAGTTTTTCAAAGTTGTAAAGGTCATATTCTACTTCCGGTCCTTCCACAACTTCATATCCCATACCGATGAAGATACGCTCTACTTCTTCCAGAGCGATTGTATTCGGATGACGATGACCTACTGTATTTTTCTTGGAAGGAAGTGTTACGTCAATAACTTCCTGTTTTAATTTTTCTTCACGGATTGCAGCATCCATTTTCTTCTTTGTCTCATCAAGAAGTTCTTCGATGGCAGCTCTTGTCTCATTTACAAGCTGTCCTACTTTCGGACGTTCTTCCGGAGCTACATCTTTCATTCCTTTTAATACGGCTGTCAGTTCTCCTTTTTTACCAAGGAATTTGACACGTACATCATTTAATTTCTCCGGTACATCAGAAGCCTGGATCTGCTTAATGGCTTCCTGTTTGATGCTCTCAAGTCTTTCTTTCATGATATCCTCCTTAAAACTTGTTTTGGCTATTCATTTGCAACTATAACAGGAAATAAAATTTCCTGTGGCAGAAAAAAGAATGTGCCTTGGCACATTCTGGCACCTGCGGCGGTCGCTTGTGACATCTTCCTTATACGCCGCAGTACGCATCCTCGCGTAGCGTTTTTATATATTAGGAAAGAACACTTTCCTAAATATATAAAAAAATCGCCCCTGAAAAGGGACGAGATAAATCGCGGTACCACCCTGTTTCCTGCTATTTGAAATAACAGGCACTCGGACTGCGTAACGTGCAGGGACGTCGTTTTCTACTTTATTTTCAAAAACGCAGCTCACGTGGGAAATTCGTTTCCTGCCTGAACCGGGGAGAACTTACAGCCGGGGATTCTCCTTCTCTGTCGGAAAACAGTTCACTACTTACACGGTCATTGCTTTTACGTTATGTCATATACTTAATTATTGTAACATATGATTTTTTTATGTCAAGCGGTTTTATCTGATAGATTCACCGTTTATCTACGCAAAAATCATATTCCGGAACCCGGATGCCGCTTTTTGCAGAACTAATCCTTTTCCAGGATATCCCTCTTTACATCTACCCAGATACAGTTAATAAGTCCTCCCAACAGCATCACATACATACAGAAATACAGCCACAACATCACAAGAATGATCGCCGTCATACTTCCATACAGACCGGAAAATCCTTTGAAGATTGTCAGATACATCGAAAAAACAAATGAGATCAGCAGCCATCCCAGAGAGCAGAAAATAGATCCCAGAATCAGATCCCTGAACGGAAGCTTCCGGTTCGGCAAAAAGTGATATACCAGAAGCGAAATTCCAGTCATAACAACAAATGAAATCACCGTTCTCAAACGCATGATCATATCCGTCGTCTCCGCAAGAAACGGAATCTTGTGATATATAAAAATACTGATATTATTACCAAACACAGAAAGTACCAGAGCCATCACGATCGCTGCAATGAACAGGATCGTATAGATGGATGCCCGGATTCTTAAAAATACATAATTTCGTGTCTCACGAAGCTCATATGCACAGTTCAGTCCGGTACTAACCGCAAGTACTCCTTTACCTGCTGACCACAGTGCTACAATCGCAGTGATCGGAATGACCGTCTTCGACTGGTTATATACTTCATTTACAATGCCAACCATAAAATCCTGCATATTTGTCTCCGGAAACAAATTTACCACTGCAGTCATAACATCTGCTTTTGTCACCGGAGTATATTGTATGATTGCAAGAAGCAGCAAAATAATCGGGATCATACTCAGCACAAAAAAATAAGCAGACTGAGCCGCGTATGCTCCCACATGCTTTTGTGACACCTGCCCTGTAATTTCCCGAATCTTGTTTATCGTTTTCATCATATAATAACTCCATTTATCTTATCGGCAGTTTCATTTTTCAAAATAGTTTATCACATTTTCACTTCTTTGAAAACCCAAAAAAACAGTTGCTCTCGCAACTGTCCTTTATCTTTTGTAGTCCCCCGAAATGCCGTTTTCCGTTTTTTGACTCCTAGCACTCCGCTAGGTGGGCGACCGCATCTGCTTTTCTGCCTTCCCCTGCGCAATGAGGGCCTGACATATTACAGAGATATAAGAATCCCGTTTAAAGTATTGTAGGTTCAAAAATACGGAAGTCTCGAACATTCCAGGTTTTCTAAAGCCTATTATAGACTATCAGCCGTGTTTTTTCAACTGTTAATCGTTGATGATATTTACTTTTTTTACCAGAAATTAAAATGCGTTTAACGTACCCATTTCCCGCTTTTTCCACCGGACTTTTCAAGCAGATGGATTTCTCCGATCTCCATTCCCCGGTCAATCGCCTTGCACATATCATAGATTGTAAGAAGAGCGGTATTTACCCCGGTCAGTGCTTCCATTTCCACACCGGTCCTGCCGGTACAAGCCGTGTGGCAGATTGCCCGGATTCCATGCTCTTCCTCCAGATATTCAAAATCAATCTCGACTTTGGTAAGGTTTAACAGATGACACAGCGGAATCAGTTCTGCTGTCTTTTTTGCACCCATGATCCCGGCAATTCTTGCCACGCCAAGAACATCTCCTTTTTTCATGCTGCCTTCCTTTACTTTCTGAAAGCATTCTTCCGACATACGGATCACCCCGGATGCAAGTGCTTCTCTTTTTGTCTCAGCCTTTGCCCCCACATCTACCATCACTGCATTGCCATTTTCGTTAAAATGTGTAAATTCACTCATGCTTTTTAACCTCTTTATTTTCTGGCACATTCGCCTTCTGTTCCCCGGAGGATTCCAAGTCCGTGTTCAAGCTCCGGAAGCAGAAATTCCAGTGCTTCCTGTACTGCTTTGGGACTTCCCGGAAGATTGATGATCAGCGTTTTTTTCCGGATACCTGATACAGCTCTGCTGAACATAGCACGCTTTGTGATCATCATCGAATAATTCCGGATTGCCTCTGCAATTCCGTTTGCCATCCGGTCACAGACATTTACCGTCGCCTCCGGTGTCCGGTCCCGCTCCGAGAATCCGGTTCCTCCGGTGGTGAAGATTGCATTAAGCTGCCTCTGATCAGCCAGTCTGATCAGCTCTTTTTCCAGTTTTTTCTGCTCATCCGGTAACAAAATCGTTTCTTTGATATCATATCCGGCATCTTTCAACATTTCGGCAATCTTAGGTCCGCTTTTGTCTTCCCGTTCTCCGGCAGCCCCTTTATCACTTAAAGTAATAACTGCCGCTGAAAATGGACGGTCACTTTTCACCTGTTCCATGACAACTTCATCTCCTACCTTGATATGACCTCCGGTGATGACTTCTGCAAAAACACCCTCTCTTGGCATAATGCAGTCACCCATTCTCTTATAAATCTGACAGTGACTGTGACATTCTTTCCCAATCTGTGTCATCTCAAGTACCACATCTCCGATATGAAATCTTGTTCCAACCGGAAGCGCGCGAAAATCAAATCCCTCCACGATCAGATTTTCACCAAATGCACCATACGCAACTTCTGCCCCTTTTGCACGAAATTCCTGAATCTTTTCATCGGAAAGCAGACTGATCTGACGATGCCATTTTCCACCGTGCGCATCTCCTTCAATCCCCCAGTCCACTTTGACCATGGCTTCACGAACCTCATGTTTTTCGGTTCCTCTCTTTTCACTGATGCAGATTCCCTTCAGTCTTCCCATTTTTATGTTTATCCTCCGATCTGTGACATATTTTTCTGTTCTGTAATAAAATTCTGTTCCTCAAAATGATGCATCTTCGGTTTTCCACGGATCGCCTGTTCCAGACATTTCCGGATTTCTTCTTCCGATCCGTTTCTTGCTGCCTCAAAAACGGAGATCGTATCTGCATAGCACAGACACGCTTTTAACTTTCCGGTTGATGTCATACGGATCCGGTTACATCTGTCACAGAATTTTCCATGCACTGCACTGATCAGACCGATTTTCCCCTGAAAGCCCGGCAGTTGATAATATACTGCAGGTCCGTTTCCAAACCGTCCCTCTAACGGATAAAGCTCTCCTTCTATTCCATAAGCTTCTTTCAGTTTTCCAAGCACCCAGGCACCGGAAATGCCATCCTCTGCTCTTCCCTGTCCAATCGGCATCAATTCAATAAACCGGACATCCAGCTTGTTCTTTTTTGCCAGCTCTGCCAGACTTTTCCATTCCTCATCATTGACTCCTTTTTGCAGGACCGTGTTGATCTTTACCCGGATCCCGCTTTTTTCTGCCATGAAAATGGATTTCCTGACTCTTTCCAGTTCATCTGATCCGGTAATCTCCTGATATTTTTCCGGAATCAGTGTATCCAGACTGATATTCACCGCATCCAGCCCCGCTGCAAGAAGATCTTCCAGATTCTCACCCAGAAGAACCCCATTTGTCGTCATTGTTACTTCTTCTGTGCCCGGAATCTGCCGGATCATCCGGATCAGATCTGCGCATCCTTTTCTGACCAGAGGCTCCCCTCCGGTAATCTTAAACCTGGTAATCCCGATCCGGACAGCCTCCCTGCAGATTCGTTCAATCTCCTCATAAGTCAGGATTTCTGACATTGGAATCCACTTTGCGCCATCCGGCATGCAGTACCTGCATCGCAGATTACAGCGGTCTGTGATCGAAATTCTCATATATTCAATTGTTCGTCCATAAGAATCTCTCACAGCCTTTTCCATCCTTTCTAATTCCAGAGTGGTTCCAGTAACACCTCGATCGTACCGCCGCAGACCATGCCTTCTTCCTCCGCATCATCTCCGGTCATATCCACATATTCTGTCTTTAGTCCTGTATTATTTTCATGCATCATGACTCTCGCTTTTCTTAAGACCTCTGCCTCCATACAGCCGCCTCCGATGGTTCCCACACAGCTGCCGTCTTCCAGGATCAGCATCTTGGATCCCACATTTCTTGGTGCAGAACCCCTTCTTGTAATGATCGTTGCAAGCATCTTCTTTCCCGGATGAACGGTATCCTGGATTGCTTCCAGCAAGTCTTCCGGATAACCGCAGACTCTCTTGTTCTGATTCTTCACTTCGATGATCTCTGCCATGATCGCCACACCGATCTCCTCCGGTGTCTCAGCACCGATGTTCAGACCAATCGGACTTTTTATCTCGCCGATCACTTCCTGGCTGCAGCCTTTTTCAATCAGATTCTGCTTTACCATCGCACTTCTTCGCCGGCTTCCGATCATTCCGATATAAGCATGTTCCTTCCCAACGATCTTCTCCAGACAAACCTGATCATATCTGTGCCCCCTGGTCAGTACAACAAAATACGTATCTTTATCTCCTTCGATCTGATCCAAGGCGTCTTCAAACGGCTGGCAGATTACTTCCGTTGCCCCCGCATTTCTGGCATGGTCGGCAAACTGCGGACGATCCTCAAGAACCGTGACCTTCCATCCAAGCATGATCCCGATTTTAATCACCGGCATTGATACGTGACCACCGCCACAAATGACCAGATGCTCCTGTCCTCCAATTATATCACAGAAGACCTGCTGCTCTCTGATTTCATAAAGTCCACATTTTTTCAAGTCTCCTGCTTCTGAAAAATGTTCTGAAAAGAAACCATTTTCTTTACTTTCCCAGATTATTTTTTTCTCCGATAAAATTGCTTTTTCTCCGGCTGCGGATCCTTTTGCCACTGTCAGAAGAACGTAATCCCCCTGCTTTGGTAAATCTTTTAATATCTCAAATACATTTTCCATCAAATCTCATCTACCCTACTACATATTTATTCAGTCTGTCAAATGCTTCTTTTAATTCGGTTCCATCCTGAAACGGATCGGAATCTTCCGGCATTTCATCTCTCGCATAACATTTTCTTTTATCCCCGTCACATTTTCTTTGCCATGCAATACTTTTATTGTAACAAATTTTTCCGTCAAATGAAATAAGAAGGTGCAGCTCTTTTTGTCTGCACCTTCCCTTTTCCTTTATTTTATGATCTGATTTTAAAAATATTTTGCATTCAGCTTTTTGACTGTCCATGCAAACCATACCAGTACTGCAAGTACCAGTACTAACATCACCCAGAATAATTTTCCTGTACTCTGTACGTAAGTATTATACAGATCTTCTGCGCCATACAGGATCAGCACAACCGCAAGCACAAGAAGCTTCGGCCCTGCTGCTGTCCTGTATGCTTCCTTATCCTTACACTTCTTTATATTCGTATCTTTTGGTACAAGAATTGATGTATTGATGATTCCTTTGAATTTAAGTTGAAACCATGCATACAGGCTATACAATCCCGCCCCAATACCAATGATCCCGAAAATTCCTTCCATTCCGTTCATTCTTTTGCCTTCTCCTGTTTATTTTACGCCAAGAATATTCTTAACGGTCTGCTCCATCTGATCAACATCACATTCTGTATTGTGGCGGATCTCGGCATTCATGATCTCTTTGATGGCATTCGGAATCTCTGTACCGGATACTTTCTGAAGCTCCTCGATCAGTTTGAAATCATCCTGTCCTTTATACTTCGGATCGATCGCTGACATAACGCTTCCTGCAAATTTATACGGACTTGCTGTGGATGCGATTACTGTCTTTCTGTCATCTTTACTGTCTTCTCTGTAAGCTTTATACACCGTTGCAGCTACCGCCGTGTGGGTATCCATTACATAACCGGTATCTTCATATATATCATGGATTGTCTTTGCGACCTGCTCTTCTGTCGCATATCCTGCCGCAAAATCGGCCAGGTTTGCTTTCATCTCACCTGTAATCGCGTAACTTCCCTTTGTCTTCAGCTCAGTCATAAGATCCGTATCTTTTCTTGCATCTTCTCCGGAAATCTTGTAGATCAGACGCTCTAAGTTGCTGGAGATCAGGATATCCATTGACGGAGAGGTGGTAAGAACGAATTCACGGTTACGGTCATAGGTTCCTGTCTGGAAGAAATCATAGAGAACCTTATTCTCATTGGAAGCACAGATCAGCTTTGCGATCGGGATTCCCATATTCTTTGCATAATATGCAGCCAGAATATTTCCAAAGTTACCTGTCGGTACAACCACATTGATCTCTTCATCCTCTGCGATCTCTTCATTCTGAAGAAGCTTTGCATAAGCATATACATAATATACAACCTGCGGCACCAGACGTCCGATGTTGATCGAGTTGGCAGATGAGAACTGATAGCCCGCCTCATTTAATTCTTTTTCCAGCTCTTTGTTCTCGAACATTGCTTTCACACCGCTCTGTGCATTATCAAAATTGCCGTGGATTGCAACAACCGAAGTGTTGTCCCCTTTCTGTGTCACCATCTGAAGTTCCTGTACCCGGCTTACCCCATTCTTCGGATAGAATACAATAATCTTTGTTCCTTCTACATCTGCAAATCCTGCAAGTGCAGCTTTTCCTGTATCCCCGGATGTTGCTGTCAGAATGACAATTTCATTCTTTACCTGGTTCTTCTTTGCAGAAGTGGTCAGAAGATGTGGAAGAATGGAAAGTGCCATGTCTTTGAATGCGATCGTTGCCCCGTGGAACAGTTCCAGATAATAAGCATCCTCCACTTTTGCAAGCGGCGCGATCTCTTCGGTATCAAACTTACTGTCGTAAGCCTTTGCAATACAGCTCTTCAGTTCTTCCTCTGTAAAATCTGTCAGGAATTCTTTCATGACTGTATAAGCGGTTTCCTGATAGGTCATCTCTTTGAGTTCTCCTAACGACACCGGAAGCTTCGGAATCGAAACCGGTACAAATAATCCGCCGTCATCTGCAAGCCCTTTTAAGATTGCCTGGGAGGCTGTTACTGTCTTTTCTGCATCTCTTGTACTCTTATAAAGTAAATTCATGGTTCTCCACCCTTCTTATTCTTTCTGATTCACTTCAGCAATCTGCTAAAGTATCTGTTTATTTAGCGATTATATCATAAGAATTTGTCAAGCGCAATGCCATCCTATCTATGTTTCCACTTTCGTCCCCACATCCGTGTCAGAAGAAAACGAAGGATAAGCGAACCTGTCAGAAGTACCGCTGCCAGAAATACCAGAATTTTTCCATAAGCACCATCCCCGGTCGCAACGGTTTTGGCTTTTGCTGTTTCCTTGGGTTTCTCGGGAGTTTCCGGTTCTTCTTTCTTTTGCGTTTTTTCTTTTTTATAGGTTACACTCTGTCTTTCATCCTCCAGATCTGCATGTGCTACAACCAGCTTTTCTTCCAGATAGACCTCCTCAAATACAACAATCTGCTCTCCCTGAAGTCCTGTCGCATCAAACGTGAACTCCATCTGAATCTCTCCGGATCCGGTATCCGGAACCAGTTTTTTCTCCGCAGTCACTTCTTTTCCATCCTGCATAACCGGTTTTTCTGTTTCCTTATCCATCAACGTGCCCCTGATCACATATTCCTTTCCAATCTCCAGATTCTTCCATTTCACCTGGTCGATCACAGTTACGTGATCCGTCCGTTTCCCGTTATGCGTTCCCGTTTCCCGGTCAGATGCTCTTGTCCCGATCTCCGGTACGGGATGTTCATCATTTGTCAGTGTCCCCAGATCAATTACTCGCATTTCCTTTGTTACTTCCACCTCAAACGCAGGAATCAGCATCCGGTCTTCATTATTTTTACAAGACAGTTCTTCCACCAGATACGTTCCATAAGGAAGCGCTCCTCTTGTATTATCCGGAGTTCCTTCCCCGAACCAGATCCCATCTTCACTTGTCTTCCCCTCATTCGTGTTGACGGTATGTGGATTCCAGTATGCTCCCGTCGAAGCCTCCCCGTTTTTGTCCGTCAGGATCACATGGCTTTCCCCTGTCGCCTTGGATGTGATCTGAAACGGAATATCTGACAGTCTCTTAAGTGTCTTATCCGCTGCTTTCACCAGCTTTAAATCTCCGCGGATGATCTTTTCTTTTATTTCTACCGGATTCCATATTTCCAGAGGCTTACAGACTCCATTTTCCTCTTTTCCGGTCTGTATACAATGTGTAATCGTATCTACCAGATAACCTTCCGGTGCTTTGGTTTCCCATACAGTGACAGTGCCAAGCGGAAGCTCATTATTTTCAAAAAACGGATCCCCGCTGATCAGATGCTCTGCATCCATCCGGACCACTCCATCCGCATCTGACTTCAATTTCCAGCTTCTGATTGGCATCTTTACTCCGATTTCATTTTGATCACCAAAGAAACTGCCAAAAAATCCCACATAAAACTCTGCTCCTTCAAGGGAAAGTCCTGCCTGTGCCTGGTTTTTTCCTATTTCTGCATCCTTCTTCCGGATCAGGATTTCCACCTTTGTCTTTTCTGGCACATCCTGACACTCATAGGTCGCTGTCTGTCCGGCATTTACCGTAATCTGACGCAGTTTTGTATCCAGTACATAGCCCTTTGGTGCTTTCGTTTCCTTAATATCATAGGTTCCCTCCGGAAGATCCTCTGCCTTTCCATACCCCTTCTCATCTGTCCGGATCACGCAGACCGCCTCGGATGTACCACTTTTATAAACAGTATACTCTGCCCCTTCAAGTGAATAGAGCTGATTATCTGCTGTGGTCTCCGGCTCGGCAGAACTTTTTTTAAGCTCCAGACTGCCATTATGAGTTGTCTTAAACAGATACACCGTAGATCTTGACTTCGCCACAAGCTGTGAAATCTGATTGCCGCTTGACGGTATGGAGGCCGAATGCCAGAACCGGTTATCACTGCTATGATCTCCCCAGAAAAATCCGATATGGCAGTCTGCATCCGGTTCAGCCCAGGAAACCGGCTCAAAATAGATCACGTCCCCTTTTTGTGCCTTTCCACCTGCAAGCAACTCTTCAATGGTATTATAATGGTAAGATTCCACCGCATTGTCCGTCATCCAATGGAACCAGTTACTTGCATTGACCTTTCCGCCACGGAGACTGCCTTTTGCAATCCCCGAAAGATCTGCCCCGCATTTTTCCAGAACATATGCGACAAATCCGGTACAGTTCATTGCCCCATTTCCGCCATGCGCACCATTCGGACGCATACAATTCTCTGCTGTAAGAGGCGATCCGCTGTAAGGCGTTCCCAGATAATATCCATCCTTTTCGTGCGCCTTTAATTCCTGCAGTACCTTTCCCGGCTCTGCTCCTAATTTTTCATCAAGTTTTACAATTGTTTCTTTTTTTGTGACGTTCTCTGCTGAATTTGCAGATACGACAGGCATACGGGTGCCTGACAATGATACTACCGCCAGAATCACACTCAGTATTCCGGCAAAATGATTCTTCATATGCTTCATAAAAATTTCTCCTTCTGCCTTTTCAGGTCAGAAAAGAGAATATAAAAGACGAGTACCCTTACTATAAAGGAAGAGTACCCGCTTGTCAATAGCATTTTATTGTTGATCTGCCTCCAGAACGATCACACTTCTCGGTCCCGCAAGAATTTTTTCCTCCGAAATCCGTACCGGCTTCTGATAAATTTCCTGCTTTTTATCCCCGGTATTTGCCGCTACATGCCAGCTGTATCCGCTCGGAAGCTGCGGCAGTTCTACCCAGACACCTTCCCAGTATGGATTCATCAGAAGATACACACAATCCTCTTTTGCCTTTTTGTCATCGTATCCCGCAAACATGACAGCTGCCGTTCGGATCTCCTGTCCGGAAAGATCCATCTCCCACGGTACTTCCCCATGAAAACTGATTTCCGGAAATCCGAGACTGCTTGCCCCTGCATCTCCTGTGATCGATGGATGGCGTTTCCGGAATGCCGTCATATAAGCACAGAAATCAAATACATCCTGGAACTTTTCTTTTCTTGTCCAGTCCAGCCAGGAAATCTCGTTATCCTGACAGTAAGCATTGTTATTCCCGAACTGGGTATTACCAAACTCATCTCCTGCAAGGAACATCGGTGTCCCTCTGCTGCAAAGCAGGACCGCAAAAGCATTTTTCATCATCCGGTGGCGCAGTTCAACAACCATCACCTGATCGGTCTCCCCCTCTGCCCCACAGTTCCAGCTCCGGTTGTCATCACTTCCATCCAGATTTCCCCATCCATTTGCCTCATTATGCTTCTGATTATACGAATAAAGATCATACATGGTAAATCCATCGTGACAGGTCAGAAAATTCACAGAAGCATGTTTTCCGCGGATCCTGGTATCATAAATATCCGGAGAACCGGCAATCCTCTGAAGCGCCGCCCCTGCTGCCCATAAGCCTCCTTTTAAATATTCCCGCACATCGTCCCGGTATCTCCCATTCCACTCCGACCATCTGCGAAATGCCGGAAAACTTCCGACCTGGTAAAGTCCGCCGGCATCCCATGCCTCTGCGATCAGTTTTGTATCCGCAAGCAGAGAATCATAGGCAAGATTTTTCACAAGCGGTGGATTTTCCATTGGTGATCCGTCCTCATTTCTTCCCAGGATCGAGGCAAGATCGAACCGGAATCCGTCCACCCGGTACTCAGCCACCCAGTACCACAGGCAGTCCTGGATCATTTTGATCACCACCGGATGATTGCAGTTCACAGTATTGCCACAGCCGCTGAAATTATAATATTTTCCATCTGGTGTCAGCATATAATAGATCTGATTGTCAAATCCTTTAAATGAGATAAAAGGTCCGCATTCATTTCCTTCTGCCGTATGGTTGAACACCACATCCAGAATCACCTCAATCTGATTATTATGTAGTTCCCGGATCAGTTCTTTTAATTCTACCCCTTCCCGGTTGTATTCCGTTGATGCCGCATAGCTCGTATTCGGTGCAAAAAAGCTAACCGTATTGTAGCCCCAGTAATCGATCAGTTTCTTTCCGTCAACCTCCCTGCTTCCCTGCAGCTCATCAAATTCAAAGATCGGCATCAATTCCACCGCATTGATCCCCAACTCTTTCAGATAAGGGATCTTTTCCTTAATTCCG
This sequence comes from Allocoprococcus comes, assembly GCF_013300725.1. Classification (GTDB taxonomy): domain Bacteria; phylum Bacillota; class Clostridia; order Lachnospirales; family Lachnospiraceae; genus Allocoprococcus; species Allocoprococcus comes_A. Next base: position 56,659 of record NZ_JAAIMM010000013.1, on the reverse strand, counting down.
GCAAAGGTTCCCGGATAACGGACGCTTTTGTCCATCTTCGTAAATCCCCGGACATGCATCTCATAGATGATCAGTTTTTCCATCGGGATCTTATCGGGCTTTTCACTGCCCCAGAAGAAATTATTCCGGACTACTCTGGCGCGGTATCCTCCGGTATTCAGTGCTTTCCCCCATATACTCTGCCCGGTAACCGCCTTTGCATAAGGATCCAGCAAAATATGCTTTTTATCAAACAGCAGACCTTCCTCCGGTTTCCACGGTCCATCCAGCCTGTACGCATATTCAAATTCTTCAATATCCAGCCCAAATACCATCATGGAAAATACATCCCCGATCCGACAATTTTCCGGAAATGGAATCACTGCATACGGCTCCTGTTCCTTCCTATGAAATAAAAGAAGTTCACAAGTCACAGCTCCCTTTGAATGTACTGTAAAATTAACTGCCGACTGAAATGCAGTCGCCCCCTCATCCCGGTACAGTCCGGGACAGATTTCAAATCCGTTTACTGTTTCTGTCGGAACCCATCTTGGCATCATTTCTTCCAGCATCTTACCAGCTCCTTCCATGTCATGTTTTCAGTATAGCACATTTTTTCGTTTACACACCTTTCCTTTCTGTATATAGTAAAAAGGATTACACATTTTTTTCAGCAGACTCAATGAGGCTTTTTTATCACTGCACAGCATCTATATTATTTATTTCAGTGCTTCTTTATATATGCCTTTTTAAGCTGGTGTACAGAAGTTGCTTTCTCCGCTTTTAAAGAGCATCCTTTAAAGATCCGAGAAACAAACTGAAAGAAATAAGCCATAAAAAATCCATCCGGTTCCTTTCATCAAATGAAAGGAATAAGATGGATTTTCTTTTATCCTTAAGCATTCTAATTTCAATGCTTTCTCTTAATCTTGTCCAGATACGGGATCTCAATCGGATCGATCGCATCAAGTGGCTGTTCTTTATTGATCTTCTTTTTACGCGTATGCTTTTTCAGAAGTGCACCACCCCGGTTATAAAACCAGAAAGAAAAGATCAGTAGCTTATTGAGTTTTCCAATCTTATCTTTTGTCGTCTTTGTATAATACTCTCCACCGGACCGGATTTCTTCTTTTTCCCTGATCTGCCGGATCAAATCCAGCTCTGTCTCAATCCGCACCGGAAATTCCGTATACCCCATACCGACGCAATCCAGCTTATGTGCATCACTTCCTCCGGTTCCCGGTTTCCCGTATTTCTCAGCAAGATACTTCGCCCCTTCATTAGACTGCGGTGGTTCACAGGCATTGAACGTCTCTATGAAATCAAATTTTTCAATCAGCTCCGGAGTTTTCTGCCATCTTTTCGTGTTGGTAAAGCTCAGATACTTTTCTCCGCATGGATGTGCCGGTCCACAGATCCCGCCATTATGATGCACAAAATCAATCAGAAGCGAAAGCGGAAGCCCTCTCAGCTCCAGAAGACGCATCTTTACCCCCTGTGGCATAATGATCAGAATGTGTCCCGCATCCAGTGTATCATACTCTATTCCTTTCAATACGACAAAATCTTTGTATTTTCTCCCTTTGATCGTATTCTTCCAGTGCCGATATCCATTATAGGTGTCATGATCTGTAACCAGCATTCCGTCAATGCCTTTAGACTGCAGCTTTTTAATAAATTCTTCAATCGGCACTTTGCTGTCAATTGATCCTTCTCTTACATGACAATGCATATCTATCTTCATATTTTCATCTCCAGATCTTAAATCGTTGAAACTATTTTTATTATACCCCTTTTTTTACAACGCTGCAAGAAATACCAGTTTCTTCTATTGCCTGCACTCACCAGAATCGTTACTGGTCTCATATGCAAAAGAGGATGTATCTTTTTCCGATACATCCTCCCATCACTCTTAGTTATTCGTCATCATCTTCATCCTCATCAAGATCGATCAGCATGGTTCTTGCCATCTCTATTTCTTCTTCCTTTGAAGTCTCTTTCTTGATCGCATTTGCTCTTCGAACCTGCTTCTTGTTAATCTCACTTGACTTCATAATAAACTGGATCACGATTCCGATAAATGTAATCACAATCGAAATGATCCACATGAAAATCACATTTTTCAGACCTGCCAGATCATAGATCGTCATTCCTGCTCCAAAACCACCTGTTAATGCAGTCGCAATGATCACGAATGGTTCAAACCAGATCATCGCAAGGATTGCGAAAATCAGTCCGACTGCTCCACAGACTGCCAGCATGATCCAATTCCCTGCATTTGTAATCGCAAGTACTATACCTGCCGCTCCCAGAAAGCATACCCAGAAAGCTCCGAACTTCTTGAATACACCGTTCAGTATTGCAAGGATCAGACCTGCAACTCCGGCTGCGATCAGTACCGGAACAGCTTCCAGTCCCAGCAGATATGTCACAGCAAATCCAAGCAGTGCCCCTGCAATAAATCCAGTCAGTGCATTCCAGACACGGATCAGCTTCAAACCTAAAATTCCAATGAGAACTGATATAACAATTGAAACAGCTGAAATAATCACGGCTTCTTTTCCGGCTATAAACACCGCACTATTTCCCATGATATCCTTCAATACTATACCTATTGATTCCATCCTAATCTCTCCTCCTGTCGTACTTCCCTGTTGTTAAGTCAGACGCTTATTTTGATGAAGAGTCTGAAGATGTGCCTGTATCTTCGGTCGTGCTCTTAACCGTTACGCCCTGATCAGCAAAACTGATTGTATTCCATACTTTTTTATGTACTTTAATATCAGTTTTCTTTTTCCATTTCTTATAAATCGACTGATACTCGTCACTCTTTCTCTGCGATACAATGGACTCTTTCTTGGTATCCGTTGCATCACGGTCAAGAAGGCTGACCAGCTTTGCAACATAGTAACCATTGTCTGCTTCGATCACATCTGTCACTTCGCCTTCTTTTAACTTGTCTGCTGCTTTGATCAGATCTTCGTTTGGTGAAGTTGTATCAGAATCAAATGTCAGATCAGTTGCGGAAACTCCTGCTGCTGTTGCAAATACAGAAAAATCTTCTGCCGAAGCCGCATCTTTCTGGAAATCTTCTGCTTTCTTTTTCACTTCTGCTTTTTCGTCATCTGACATATCTGTCGAATTTCCATCACTGTCCGTTGTCTTTGTAGAGAACAGCACATACTGCATTTTCTTCTGTGCAGCTTCCTCATCAGATACATTTGTATCTACCTCCGCGGTCATAGCTGTTTCCATCTTATTTTGGATTGTCAGAAGCTCCAGTACTTTTTTTACTGTCTCTTCATCGCCCGATACTGCCTCTTTTGTATCACTGTCATTACTGTCAGCAAATTTTTTCGCAGCATCCTCGATATTTTTCGTATCATCATCGCTTAATGAAACCTTATAATCATCCTTGTGTTCATCCAGGATATACAATTCTTCCAGGGTATCAATGATTGAATCCTTATAATTCTGTTCATAAGTCTTTCCATCTGAAACTTCCTTATCCCAGAAATCATCTCCCAGATAACTTCCATATGTTGTCTCAAACTGTGCCTGTTGATATCTTGCAAAAAAGTTCGCTACATCCGCAGTAACTTTTTCATCTCCAACTTCCGCTACTGTATTCTGCCCGTTGAACTTACTGCCGCATCCACTTAAAGATGCAATGCAGGCAACTGCCAGTATACAGGCAACCACTCTTTTTTTCATTTATAAAATTTCCTCCTTGATCTTCTCTCCATCGTGCATGATTCTTCATCGTGCACTCGTATAGTATATCGTTTTTTTCCACTACTGGCAATCTTTTTCATAAAAAATACACATTATTCTTCGACAAGTTCCCGTATATCTTCAACAATTTTCCCTGTATTTTCGAGAATCTGTTCTGCTTTTTCCTTTTTATTTTTTCTGCGTTTGCAGTAAATAAAATATGGATTCTCCGTATCTGCCTTAAAGGTCAGTTCTCCTTTATATTTTGCAAGCAGATCCGGAATCTTTGCTACATTTACCTTTGCTTTCTCATACATGGTAAATTTGTACTCATCCCCTTTTTGCTCTACCGCAATAATATAAGCTGCATGTGCTTTTGCTTTCAGCTGTGCGATCATCAGAAGCTGCTGTACCTTGCGCGGAGGATCACCAAAACGGTCGATCAGTTCTTCTAACATGTCATCCTGCTCTTCTTCTGTCTCGATTGCTGCGATCCGTTTATAGATATCCAGTTTCTGATACTCATTCGGAATATAAGATGCAGGGATATAGGCATCAATATTCAGATCCACTGTTGTCGCATAGGTTTCTTCCGGAATCTCTCCTTTCAGATGACGGACTGCCTCACTTAACATCTTGCAGTAAAGGTCATATCCCACTGCATCCATGTGACCATGCTGTTCTTCACCGAGCAGGTTCCCTGCCCCACGGATTTCCAGATCCCGCATGGCAATTTTTACGCCGGAGCCAAGGTCGGTAAACTCACGAATTGCGGAAAGTCGTTTTTCTGCAACCTCCCGGAGCATTTTGTCTCTTCTATATAGGAGAAATGCGTATGCCATACGGTTCGATCTGCCAACCCTTCCCCGGAGCTGGTAAAGCTGGGAGAGACCCATCCGGTCCGCGTCATGGATGATCATGGTATTGGCATTGGAAATGTCAAGTCCGGTCTCGATGATCGTCGTCGATACCAGAACATCAATTTCTCCATTGATGAAATCATACATGATGTCTTCCAGTTTGTGCTCCCGCATCTGCCCGTGTGCATATGCCACATTTGCATCCGGCACAAGTTTCTGGATCTTCGCTGCCATTTCAGCTATATCCTGGACACGGTTATAGACATAGTACACCTGTCCCTGGCGGGAAATTTCTCTTTCGATTGCCTCCCGGACCATCTCATCATTCTCCTCCATCACATAGGTCTGGATCGGCATACGGTCGATCGGAGCTTCTTCCAGCACACTCATATCACGAATCCCGATCAGACTCATATGAAGTGTTCGTGGAATCGGTGTTGCCGTAAGTGTCAGAACATCAATATTCTCTTTCAGTTTTTTGATCTTTTCTTTATGTTGTACCCCAAAGCGCTGTTCCTCATCAATGATCAAAAGTCCCAGATCTTTAAATGACACATCCTTACTCAGTACCCGGTGGGTTCCGATAATGATGTCAACCTGTCCTTTTTTCAGGTCTTCAATCGTCTTTTTCTGCTGCGCAGGTGTACGGAAACGGCATAACAGATCCACCCTTACTGGAAATTCTTTCATCCGCTGCACAAAAGTGTTGTAATGCTGCTGTGCAAGAATCGTAGTAGGGACCAGATAGACAACCTGCTTGTTCTCCTGCACTGCTTTAAATGCTGCCCGGATTGCAATCTCTGTCTTTCCAAATCCCACATCCCCACAGATCAGACGGTCCATGATCTTTGGACTTTCCATATCCCGTTTTGTTGCCTCGATTGCAAGCTGTTGATCCTCCGTTTCCTCAAATGGAAACATTTCTTCAAATTCCTTCTGCCAGACCGTGTCCTTTTCATAGACAAATCCTTCTTTGGACTGCCGTACTGCATAGAGTTCCACCAGATCTTTGGCTATCTGCCAGACTGCTGTCTTTACCTTGCTCTTCGTGCGATGCCATTCCTGTCCTCCAAGTTTGTTAAGTTTCGGCTTTTTAGCATCTGCACTGGCATACTTCTGGATCTGGTCAAGCTGTGTGGCAAGAATATAAAGATTTCCACCATCAGCATACGAAATCTTCATATAATCCTTTGTCACCTTATCAACTTCAATCTTTTCGATTCCCCGGTAAATTCCAAGTCCATGATTCTCGTGTACCACATAATCCCCCGGTTTCAGATCCGAAAAGCTGCTTATTTTTTGTCCATCGTAACTTTTCCGTTTCTTTTTCTTCTTTGTCTTGCCAAAAATATCCGACTCGGAAATAACAATAAATTTGATCATCGGATACTCATATCCGACTTCTATATGCCCGTAGCATACCATGATCTCCCCTGGTTTCACTTCACGTTCCTGATCCTCGCTGTAAAAACTACTCAGATCATAATCCCGCAGATCCTCCGCCAGGCGCTTTGCTCTTGTCCTGGATCCCGAAATCAGAACCGCCCGGTATCCGTTCCTTTTCAGTCTTTTGAGATCCTGTGTCAGCATCTCAAAGCTGCTGTTATACGGGTTGACGCTTTTTGCCTGAATTCCAAACCGCTTTCTCACAAAAAACGGCTTGCATTTCATTTCCAGCGCGCACATCCCGATCATGCAGAACCGGTTCAGAAATTTTACGATTTCATCGGTCGCAAAAAACTCCGGGGCTTCTTCCATCTCCCCGGTTCTTGCCATTTCTTCTGCGCGATTTTCTCTCGCCTTTTCTACTTCGTTTTCTGCCAGACGTCCTTTTTCCAGAAGCCTGGCCGGTTCATCCAGGAACACCAACGTGTCCTTCGGATCAAAGTAATTGATAAAAGAAACTTTTCTGTCACTTCCCAGTCTGTCATCCGCCGGGTAAATAACGATCTGCTCCAGATTTTCTACCGATCTCTGGCTGTCCACATCAAAAGTACGGATCGAATCCACTTCATCTCCCCAGAATTCAATACGGATCGGCAATTCCTCGGTAAGCGGGTAAATATCAATGATTCCACCACGAACAGCAAACTGTCCCGGTCCATCCACCTGGGCTTCCCTGTCATAACCAAGTTTTACGATCTTCTCCTTGAGGGATTCAAATTCCACTGCTTCACCATTTGAAATAGTCAGGATATCCCCTTTCACTTCTGCTTCCGGCGGCAGTTCATCCATGAATCCATCAATCGTTGTGATGACTGTGACCTGGCTTTCTGCTTCTGCCTCCATCATCATCTGCAGAGTTTCCATCCGCTGTTTGACCAGCTGTTTTCCATGGATATCTGCCTGGTAAAACAGAAGATCCTTTGCCGGATAATAGCTGGTATTTTCATTTAAGAAACGATATTCTTCATATAATTTTTTTGCCTTATCTTCACTGGAAAGAACGATCAGTGTACGTGCATAACCTTTCCCAAGCGCATACATCAGATGGGTTTTCTGTGATGTCACACACCCGGAAAGGAGCAGCATTCCCGGTTCCCGCCCCCGCTCTCCATAGATTTCTTCAATCTCTGCCAGTTCAGATAAGGGAGCCGTAAGTGCATGCATCGCTTTTTGCCTCCTCTTATTCTTTCTTTTTCTGGTTGTATTCGTTCATTGCCCGGTCAATCGCTCCCTGCATGATCAGCACAGAAGCTTCGCAGGCAAGATCATATCCTTCTTCCATAAGTACACGGTCCTCTTTGGAAAATTTTCCGAGAACATAATCTGCAAGATCATATCCTTTCGGTTTTTCTCCCACACCTACCTTGATTCGTGGGAACACACTGGTTCCAAGATTGGCAATAATATTTTTGATTCCATTATGCCCACCGGCACTTCCTTTTCTGCGGATCCTGAGCTGTCCGACTTCCAGACTGATATCATCGTAGATCACCAGAAGCTCTTTCTCCGGATCGATCTTGTAATATTCCACCAGACTGCGGAGACTCTCCCCACTCAGATTCATGTAAGTCTGTGGCTTTACAAGAATTACCTTCTGTCCCTCGACCACACCCTTCCCGATAAGGGCACGGTGTTTTTTTGTATCGACTGCTATCTGATATTTCTCCGCCAAACGGTCCACTACATCAAATCCAACATTATGTCTTGTCCCCTGATACTTTTCATCCGGGTTTCCAAGTCCTGCAATTACAAACATTCTATTCACCTCTGCTTTTTCTCTTTCCTGATTCTACTAAATCCTTTCTCTTTTGTCACGCATTTCTCATGCATAAACGGTTCTTTCTTTTCATATAGTTTATTAAGCGGCATTACATGCCGAAATTCCATACTGCCTAAGGAGGTTCTTTATGAGTTCCAAAACAAAAATTATCGTACTTCACATGAAAGAAATTATCTATACCGTTATTTTTGCCACTTTAGGTATTCTCATCCTCTGTCTTTTATTCTTTATGTTCTCCGGAAGCCGGCATTCCTCTGTATCAGATAAAAAATATACACCCGGCGTTTATACCTCTTCTTTCACACTTGGAAACGAAAATCTGGAACTGGAAGTTTCTGTCTCAGACGCTTCGATCGATTCCATCCGCATTTCCAATCTGAACGAAACTGTAACTGCCATGTACCCACTCCTTCAGCCATCTCTCGATGATCTGGCTGATCAGATCTGCAAGTCCCAGTCTCTTGATAACCTGACTATTTCAACCGACAGTCCCTATACTTCTCAGCTTCTTGTCAACGCCATCCGTGATGCGCTCAAAAAAGCTGCGGCAAACAACTGATGCCGCAGCTCTTTTTCTTTTATTAACCTTCTACGATCAGATACTGTCCGTTCGGAAGTGCGAATACTTCTGAAGCCTCTTCCAGCTCTTCATCACTCATACCACTGATGTCCGCTCCGCTTTCATCCAGATAATCTCTCACATCCTTAATAGAATCTACAACAACCGCCATACAGTCTTCCAGAAATGCTTCTGCTTCTTCCAGTGTCTCTGCAACCGGCTCATCAAAAAGCTGTGACTGCATATTCAGGAATGTCTGCAGACATTCTTCATCATACTCATACATACAGGCAACCCTCCCTTATCTTTCTCACAGAAAAATCTTCTCATCTGAACTATAAATAGTTAAGCAATTCTTCAGCATGTGCAATTGTCGCATCTGCTCCTGTCTCCACAAGAAGTTCTTTGGTCCGGAATCCCCATTCTGCTCCGACTGTAAACATACCGGCAGCCTTCCCTGTCTTCATATCTACATCCGAGTCCCCTATGTATATTCCTTCTTCCGGCGATACCCCTAATTTATCAAGTATCCACAGAAGTCCTTCCGGATCCGGTTTCTTCGGAAATTCACCCGCCTGCCCCTGAATATGGTCAAAATATTCTTTTCCAAATGTACTTTCCACTACATCGATCGCCTGCAAATGTGGTTTGTTGGAAAATACTGCAATCTTTATTCCCTTCTTCTTCAGTGAATCTAACATCTGAACAACGCCATCATAAGGACGGACATGGTACATACAATTTTCTCCAAAGATTCTGCTGTACACTTCCATACCTTCTTCAATCCTCTTAAGCTCTGTGTCTCCGGACGCACGAAGCGCACGCTCCATAAGACATCTGGCTCCATCTCCAACGAAGCTTCGGCACTGGTCTTTGGTAATCGTCTCAAGTCCCATTTCTTCTAACGTCTTATTCGTTGAATAAGTCAGCGAATCCAGCGTATTTGTCAAAGTTCCATCCAAGTCAAAAATACACGCTTTATACATTGCTGTTCTCCTGTTCTTCTGTTCTATGATTATAATAGTATGAACCTTGACAAATTTCAACTGGAAATCTCTATTTTTCTATTCACTTCGCAGATATTGTCGCATAGCCCTGAGTGCGTTCTTTTCCAGGCGGCTTACCTGTGCCTGGGAAATTCCGATTTCTTCTGCTACCTCCATCTGCGTTTTTCCTTCAAAAAAACGAAGTCTGATAATATGCTTCTCCCTTTTTCCGAGCCGATCCATTGCCGCCTGAAGAGACAGATTCTCCACCCATCTGTCTTCTTTGTTCCTTTTGTCACTGATCTGGTCCATCACATACATAGCATCTCCATTATCATTATATACCGGCTCATTTAAGCTGACCGGCATCTGGATCGCATCCAGCGCATAGACGATCTCTTCCTTTGCGATCCCGATTTCCTCTGCAATTTCCTGAACGGTAGGTTCTTTCTGGTTTACTTTGACATAATTTTCTTTCGCGTAAATTGCTTTATATGCGGTATCCCTGAGTGATCTGCTGACACGGATCGAATTATTGTCCCGGATAAATCTCCGGATCTCACCGATGATCATCGGGACGATTATAGTAAAGGGAAATCACAGCAAATTAAAATAGATGTCTATATTTCCGTCAGTAATCACAATCTTGTCTATGCATTCTTTCAAGACTTTGTTTTGTTCTTTTACATCTAATTTATCCCATACATCCGAAATCTTTTTTATTTTTTCAATTCTCTCCGGAGTGGTCAGAGATTTTTCCCGCGTTTCCTTGTCTAGCTCTCTTCTAAGTTCTTTTACCCGTTTTTCCGACTTTCCGATCACTTCCAATAGCGTTTCACTTTCATTTGTGGCATATAATTCATAGAGCTTTTTGAGCTTGTCTACCGTGCTTTTCATTTCTTTTTCAATAAGCTCTTTTTTACTAAGTTGCTTTTCACGTCTTCCTGTTATATTTACAGCAAACCGCTTAAAGCAGTCAGACACTTCTTTTTCCACATCCTTTGCGTCCGGTCTTTTGCTGTCACAATTTGGGTTTTTTACCATGTATTCTTTGTACCCATCCCTAGAATAGCACTCTAATACATGTCTATTCGCCCATTTTTTATATCGCATTCGTGCGCCACATTTTCCGCAAAAGCACAATCCAGAAAGTAGAAATTTGTTGCAGATATAAGAATTATTCGATCGTTTTTCCATAAATCTCTGTGTTTTATAAAATGTTTCTTCGTCTATGATTGCTTCATGTTTCCCCTTGTAAATGTTTCCTTTGTATTCTATGTATCCTATATTCGACTTTCTTTTTAATATCTGGATAACAATTCTTTCTCCTTTCATTCCTAGCATATCCGATATTTTCTGGCATGAATATCCATCGTTATACAGCCGATACATGGTCCGAACTTTTTCTGCTTCGTCTTCTTTTGGATGTAATATCCCGTCATTTCTGTCATAGTAATAGCCGAACGGGACACGTCCTCCCCCCATCCACAGACCGCTTTTAACACGCTCAAGCATTCCGGCTTTTGTTCGCATGGATATAATCTCTCGTTCGTACTGTCCCATAAGCGCATCAATGCCGATTTTCATTTTATCCATTGGCGTATCCAGACTTAATTCTTCGGTAGCGGATACAATCTTAACGTTGTATTCCGGTAATGTACGATATAGAATCACAAGCGTATCAATGGTGTCACGGCTCACTCTGTCGAGTTTATAGATATATACTTTTTCAATATATCCATTCTTAGAATCCTCTAATAACCGTTGTATATCCGGTCGGTCGAGCGTGCTGCCAGAATAACCGCCATCTATATACCACTTGTCTATCTTGTCTCCATCTTTTTCGGCTCTTTCTATGATCTTGTTCTTTTGCAGATCCAGTCCATATTTTTCCGTCTGGTTTTCTGTGGATACCCTCAGATAACCTACATTCATTTTCCTCATGTCAACTCTTCCTCTCTAAAAAAGAATTGACCGAGATTCTATCAAGGTCAATTCTATATCATCACTTCTTTTCCGTCAATTTACTGGCAAGAATCTTTTTTATATTTTCATTTTTTATTTCAATTTTTTCCAAATCTTCTCTTTTTGTAAGGATCCCATTTACGTATATCCTAACCACTTTCTTCCTCCTTTTTAAATCTAAGATCACGTAACTTTTTCATTGCCAATCTTCTATAACCTTGGAAATCTACCTTTTGAACTGGGATAAAGTATATTCGGCTCATTCTGTCATAGCCTACACCAGTTATCAGATTCAAAAAAATATAATGTGCTATATATTTGTTGGCTTCTACGCACGCTGCTAGAACGTCCTCTTGTTCTTCTCCTTTTGCCGTTCTACAAAAATCAAGGATCTTTTTCTCTGTATTGCTACCTATCTTATAGTCTCGCATGTATTTATATCTCGTCCTTGTCATTTCTACACCTCTTTTATTATCCACTTTCTCATTAAATATGTTTCTATTGATATCGCATTCTTTGGCGTTCGCATTCACGCCATTTCTTTGTATCGTTCCGGTAATTTCATCCATGCGGTCACTTCGTAATCCATTCGACTTTCATCATACCAGTGACCGGTCTGCGAATAAAACAGAACCATAGGGCTTTTCTTACCGGATACAGTTGCCAAAAAAGCGGCACCGTAATGGTCTGAATCATAGTTTTCGACAAATTCCATGCTGTTTGGCTTACGATCGGTTATTGGTATCCATTTTTCTTGCACTTTCTTCTCTCTCCTTTTCTATTTGCCTGTAATACTTGCATTTACTCTTACAGTAATTCTTATCTTGCCCCATCTTGCATCCGCTACACTCATTTATGTAGCCGAGCTCATCTCTGGACGGTAGCGCAAAAAAACAAATCAAACTGATTAAAAGTAACACCGGCGAAAAGATTAGAAACAAAATATTAAACAGAATATCCGTTATCTTCTCGATCATTTTCTCTTCTTCCTCTCTTTCAGTCGTCTGTTCCATTCCGCAAGATACCGTTCCTGTTCTTCATCTTCCAATTCCTGTCTGTATCCATATACCGGTCTGGAAAAGCTTTCTTTTGCCGTGTCGCTGTCGCAATGTGCGATCATGCCACCGTAGTGCTGGTCCTGGTCATGCTTCATTTCTTTTCTGGTGCGTTTATTCATATCTCTTCTCCACAAGCTCTCCTAATTCGTGCCCGATTGGTTTCCACAGATGCAAGCAGTTTTCCGACAGATTCACATATTCGGATTTCTTTGGATGTATCTGGTATACCTCTTCTTCATCAGCGAAGAATATATCTTTGTGTACCTTTAAGGTCACAAGTCGCCACCACGTAGATACCGCAGATCACAATCCCGATCACTCCAAGGATTGCCGGAATGTATTTGTCCGCTACGGTCTGCACTTCTTTTAAGCAGACTCCGATAAAATACAGTGCGATCGCTACAACAACAAGCTCTGGTTTTACATAATTCATAATCTGTTCCATAATATCAATTTCCTTTCTGTAATTGATTAATCCGTTAAGGATTCCTTTAGTTGAGTATTGTTCTTATTTATGTTTTTCGAGATTGAATTTAAAATAATTTATAATGTGGCATTTTTTCTTTCCACAATATATGTCTTATCCAATCGTCTAATATCACGGCTACAGCAGATAGAAAGAACCATAGCGCTGTAAACGGCAAACATATCTGGCCAAATAGATTTAGTGGCATATTGCTGTAGTCCCATACATTCCAACCTAGCCATAGATTTACGATGTATCCACACAAAAACTCTAACGTTGTAATCACAATCGCTCCTATAGCCATCTGTTTAACCAGTGGCATCTTTCGGTATTTCTCGTTTATGCATCCAACCAAGAAGAACGCTAATCCTCCGACTACAAACATCGTCCAGTGGCTGCGTCCTCTTGCAGTAAGTTCGATAAATACATAGATTAGACCACCAATCAGAAACAGAATCAGCGGTCTTAACTTCTTCATGATTTTTGAGCCAACATTGCTTTTAATGGCTCGGACTGGTACGCTTCTGGAATATTCATTCCGTAAGTGACTTTTTCTACATCTTCCTTGCTTTTCAGCGAACGGATGTAAATGCGTAAGTCACGGAAATATGTTACGTGCCATGTTACATAGGATAGTGCAGACGAAGTGATTTTTGCCATATCTGCATTGCTATAAAATTTGCAGTGTTCATCTTCATCGGAAGTATGCCAGGAAATATTATCAGCTCCAATTGCGACCTGAGCCTGTAATCCAACAAGGCTAGTCTGGTCACGCTCGGTCAATGAGAAATGTTCTGTAATTCCATCCGTAAGAACGACATCCACACCTGTAGCAATAGTTTCCTGTTGTGCCATGTTCATTTCAGCTACTTTAGATTCTTGCAAGTCCTCCAAAGTTGGCTCATATGGTTCTGGCTCTGGTTCTGGTTCCGGTTCTGGCATTGGTTCCGGTTCTACATATACACTTCCGTCATTAGACAGAATAAATCCATTTTCTTCTTCTTTATAAAGTGTAGTAAACTCTTCATACTTACCAAAAACATATCCTTTCTCTGTAAGTAGTTGAAACCCAGAAGTGTTTTTCTCTACCCCCTCAATTAGAATATGTGAATCATCCTGTTTGACTACTTTTCCTTCAACTGGTTCTTTCTGGTCTAAAAAAAGTATATTCATCGTTACTCCTTTCTTCTTTTTAGAGAGATTCTGAACTAAATAGCAATTTAACAACAATAGAGAAATGCAGATATCAGTTCGGCATAAGCAAGTCTCTGCAAATTCTACCTTTTATTTCCAGTTTTGTTATATATGTGCGTAGTGTTAAGAAAGTGGAATAAAAATACATCTAGTACCCCAACCACTCCAGTTTCCACCATTTTTGTATGATGTGATATGAATTCTATCACCCTTGGAACATTTTCCGGAAAAAATGGATGTCAGTATGTAGTAATTCCCGTTTTTTCCAATTATAGCATCATTCAACTTGCAAGTGATTTCTTGCGCGTAAGTCCCACTATTCAAGTTCGAGTTTACTGCAACAACAAATGCATACGTAATGCCGGATTTTAAAAAATTGGTTGTGTCAAATGTAACACTTTCTGTTGACGTTGAATCAATGAATATTGGTTTCCTATTCTCTAAAACAGTGTTGGCTTTTGCAAGATTCGTATTTGTATTTGTCAATTTGCTATTTAACTCTTTAACTGCCAGTGCATCCACGAAAAATCCTTCTTCTGTAACAAGCGCAACTTCATCAAGCGAAACAAGTTTATTTGTATATACATTATTGATTCTCTTTCGCTCAACGTCAATTTCAGCCTGTCTCTCTGATTTTTCCTTTGTATCAGCCGCAGTCCGTTCATTTTTTTCATTTTCCAGAGCAGCTTCTATGGCTTTTTTATCCTTTTCGAGGGCATCATTTTTGGCATCCACTTCGTTAATCGCGCCGATCAAGGTTTTTGCTTCGGTGTTCAGCGTGGCGTTTTCTTTTTCGAGCATCTTGTCGTTTGCAAATTCCTGGATATCCCCAACGGTGATGCGCTTGTTTGTGTTTGTGTCGGAATCCTTTATCAAGACTTCATCTCTAGCAGACGTGCCAGCTTTTAAGCCGTATTCATCCCATTTCGCCATGATTAGTCCTCCTTGAGATAGTTGTTGCTGATATATTTGTCAACAGCTTCTATGTGTTTCAAAAGTTCGCTATCAATAGCAATAAAGTTTCCTCTATTGTTTTGGCTTATGAGTTCTCCTTTATCAGACACTTCTGAATATGTAAACGTAACTCTTTCTCCCTCGCCTGTCGTGAACTTTGTATAACTCGTCAGTATCTTCATTTCTATACCTCCACTTGCATTTCTTCCAAATACTTTTGATACATCATTGCTCCGATATCTCCATAATCAATTATATTGTCCTCTTCTACGCTATACTGATTTATCCTTTCGTACTCATATTCTTTCTGTAACGCCTTGATTTCCCACGAAAACTTTAAATTTGCAGTGCCTTTGACAATAAAGTATGTTTTACATCGCTCCTCAACCCATATATCGCCTTCTCCGTTTTTCTGTAGGAAAACTTGATATTTGCAACCGCTTGCAATTGTTTCTAAAAATATGGGATCTATATTTATATAGCATTTTCCACTATTATCCGTTATTCCATCGCCAACGTCCCCGAACATTGGTGATGGTGTTTCGTAACAATTTAAAAGTCTTTTCCCATAGCTTTCAGTATCGACTGCTCTGTTTTTTGAGCCACTAACAGTCAGTCTTCCGGAAATGCTCACGTCTGAGCTGTGCATATTAACGGGTCCATTGATGTTCACCATACCGTTAGATATAGATGTAGAACCGCTTATTGTGTATCTAGGTTGAATAATTATATTCCCGTATTGACTATTGTATGCATTACTTTCAATCCACGAATCGTTAAAAAGGCTATCTCCGCAACCACCAGCCAAAAGCATATATCCATTTTTTGTCAGTTGTATTCCACCACTACGGATGTCCGAATCTTTGTCTCTTCGTGTTTTTACAGAAAATGAATCTCCACCGGTTATGATAGTTGGAATTTCATCATTATTTCCGGGTTGTATTACTATGCCATATCTCGACATTCCAGGATGAAATGTATTCAGTCCGTGTACTTTATAACCACTTGTATCAGTGCTACCGCCAACATAGCTTGCACCTATAACCGATGTAATATCAGATGACGTTCCATCCTCACTACTTACTATTTTGTTGCACGAAAGAACGTTATTGTCTAAGTCAAAAAAAACTTTTCCGGTTTTTGACGAAATTCTACCGGATATAATATAATCTGCATTGATTCCGACAGTGTAAAGGATTCTTGCAATCAAATCACCAGTAAGTATGATTCCGTAAGGATATGTCTTGCCACCGTCATTCGACAAGCCGATTGCTTCAGCTGTCACCTTTATAACCACCTTTGATTCTGCAAGTGTTGGCTTATCGTGAATGAATGACACCACACTTCCGTCTGGCTGCTTCGCGTTGCTTTCATACATCCCGGCAGCATTTTCGAGTGTTGTGTTTAGCAGCTCAATCGCATTCTGCATATTGGATATATTGTTCTTATTGCTTGCAACGTCTTTTTTGATGCCATTGTAGATTTCCGCTGCTTCGCTGTAATACTCGCCAGCCTGTCTTTCTGGAGAATTGATATCGCATTTAAAAGATGATCCACCGAGATACGAAAATTCGTGTGTTGTTACGATTGTACGGTACACCTTGTCTTTCCGGTCTACTACACAAGCCAAATCCATAAATTCTACTGTCGGATTCGGGAAAAAGTCGCCGCTAAACTTCCGAAGCGTCGCACCTACAAGAATTTCAGCTATGGAATTGACTACTGTCTGCTCTTTCCCTTTGATTAGCGGATTTGTAATCTTGATGCAGTAATCGTCCGTTCCGCTGATTACTGTTTCGGCATCTCCACCCGTTTTGCTTTCGACTTCTGTGGAGATTCCAGTGATTACCACGTTGTCTGTGTCGATGTCTGGATCAGATGCAAAATCTTCAAAAATGTGATATCCAGAATCCTCTTTCAAGCTTTCTGGTTTTGTACTATCTGTAATGCCGGAAAATGCGCTAAAATCATGCGTTTTGATGGTAAGCATACCGTTTTGGATTACTGCATTCCCACAAGCTAACTGTGCAATATATCCGATGATCTTCCGTCCAGTTGTCTTTCCCGGCGCAGAACTGATAGAAAAGTCCGAGTTTCTGAAAGTCGGACTTCCGAGGACCATTCCGCAAGATGTACAGACTTCCTGTAATAGTTGCAACGCTGTTGTCGGATAAGTCAGTTGCGTGGAGAATGTCCTGTCCGACTTCCACATATCATCGTAGGCGGTCAGCTCGATCACGTCACCGATTGCAACCGGATTCAGAACGGTAAATACACCCTCTTGCATTCTTTCCATGTGTGGATCAAATGTAAGAATCGGATCATTTTCAACGTCTTTTATTACGTCGTTATTGATGTCTCTAAGTGTTTGGTAATCATTGTATGCTTCTGTATATAGTGCGATCCTTGCATAGTAAAAATCATATTTAGAATATCTTTCATCGATATTATCTATCGTCAGTGTGATTGTCTTAGAGACAGCTGCACCGAGCGGAAAGCCATCACTTCCGCCCTGTTCCGTGTAACTGTTCGGACTTATCATGAAATCCCTGTCTGATGTAAGCGTGAGCTTTTCTCCGGTTGCCAGAGTAACCACAGCGTAGGCATAGAACGCACCGCCTTTTTTTATGTACTTTTTCAATAATGTACTTGCGTTTTTCATTCCCTTCTCCTTACAATACCGGATTCATTCCAGTAACCTGAAAGCTCAATTCACTTAATTTTTCTTTTCCATCTTCTATGCTAATCACCGGGGCATTAAAGTTTGCAGCATAGAATTTTCCGGTTTCCCAGCTTGCCGTGTAGACATTAAAATGGTAGAAGTCAAATTCGTCTTTTCCCATGACTTCTTTCAAAATGCGACTTGCTACCGTTGCATCGATGTCCGTCCATTTAAGATTGTACGCTTCTACCGTGAACAGCACCGCATTTTTCATATTCCCTCGCATTGTTCGCCCGGATTTATCAGAAGAGGTTGTGGCAAATGATACCTGGTATCCGTCCGAGTCTGGATCTGTTGGCGTGTATGTTCCAAATTTTAAATGATTTTGTGCCATTTCATACCTCCTAAACCGTCTCGAACGGGTTTCTTCCAGTTACAGTTCTTCTCACTTTTCCCTCTTCCAAAACCAGATCAAACAGCGTTCTTCTGTTTACTTGTGCGGTTACATTGTACGTGCTGCCCTTACCATTTCCGCTTTCTTCCCTTACAATCCGGCGAATCAGGCTTTCCGGTGCTTCAATATTGTTACCACTCTTCTGATCTCCGAGGACTGCCATAAACTCTTTGTTTGGTGGGATAACAGCTCCCTGTGCAAGATATGGAACCATCGGCGCACTCCAATATCCGACATTAAATCCGACAGAACTAAAACCAGTCAGTTTTTCGAGCCAATGTGGTAGGCTAATACTCATGGAGTTTAGAGCGTTTGCGAAAGAGTTTTGCATGGTCTGGATTGCGTAAAGGAAACTATTTATAAAAGCTATAATTGTGTTGATCGGAGCTTTTACAATTGCTGCAAATGAGTTCCAAACTCCGGCGAATATCTGTCGTACTCCCTCCCAAGCTTGCCGCCAGTTTCCAGTGAATACACCTTTTACAAATGTTATAATTCCGTTAAATATCTGCTTTATGCCATCCCATAAATTTTTGATATTTTTGAACCACGCATTCAGGTATCCGCCGAGATATCCGAACTCTTTTGTCCAGTCATGGACAAATGCATTTGCGATCCAGTCTTTTATGGTGTTCATTGTGTTTTTCACGGTATCCCAGTGCGTTACAAGAAGTACAAGAATCGCTATAGTTGCAGCTATCGCAACCGCCAAAGGTCCGCCAAGCAATCCGATCAATCCTTCTGTTCCAATAATAGACATCAAAAGTTCTATCGCACCCATTATTGAAGTGATGAGAGCAACTATTTTCGATGCTGCAAACGCTCCGAGTAAGGTTGCTCCGAGCAAATCAATAATCCATTGATGTTCTGAAAGAAAATCAAAGAATTTTCCGAGCCATTCTATTACTGTCGGCAATCCGGTTTCAATAAGCCATGTCAAAGATGGAAGTATGATTTTTTCATATACGTTGCCGAGGAAATTTCCAATCTTCTCCACAAGCGGACTGACCGACTCCAATAACTGCCGGATGGAATCCAGAAGTGGATAGAAGTCAAGCTTTGCCGCCCAGTCTGCTGTTGCCCATGCGATACGGTTCACGAAATCCAGTATCTTTTGTAAGATATCTGCAATCGCCTGTATAATTGCAGTACCTACACTGTTTTTGTTCCAAGCTTCATCGAGCTTTCCGGCTATCCGTCCAATCGTGGTCAGAATCGCTTGTACAATCTGTAATGTAGTGGATAACAGCTGTGTGCCTGTTCCGTTTGTCCAGACTTCCAACATACTTTTACCAACATCCTTCGCAAGGCTTTTTAAGTTGTTAAAAGCTAATTTCGCCGCATCTATGGTAGCTTTTCCCTCTTTCTGCCATGCCTGTTTAAAAGGCTTAAAAATTTGCGAAAGAATGTCTTTTAGCTTTTCGAGGATAGGAATATCCGTGATCGCTACGTCCTCGAACATCGGTCCTGTTGCACCGGTCCCACCACCGGATCCACCACTGCCACTAGACGGAGACTTAGAGGAAGAATCTTCAGCGGTAAATTTGTTGATATCGTCCAACGGCGAAAGATAGTCCTCTGCCGCTTTTGCCGCATCTTCTGTAGCGTCAGCTGCGTCTTTCGCTGCCGATGCCGTATCTCCTAGACTTGTCAGATAGTTTCCACCTGTCTGATCTGGCAGAAGCGAAGCATACTGCGGTTTTTCCACAATAGCACCAGACTTTAACAGTTCGTTTCTGTTAAGGTTCTCGGTCTGATCTACATACGCACCAAAAACCTCGCCATTAAAATTTTTCTGGTCGAATAATGCCATGTTGTTTCCTTTCTACCCGTAACTTTTCCGGGTTAAAAAATATCTACTCATTTTTGCCCTGAATGTAAGAAGAAATATCAAGGTTTGGATTTTCGTTCTTCATGCGCATAAGCTCTGTCATAGATACATGACCGACCGCTCCTGCGCCAGCTCCGGTTTTTGGAGTTGTAAATCTGGCAGCCCCCGCTTTCGCTTTATCTGCGTTTTCGTCAACGAACGCTGATGCGTCTGATTCTTTCATCTGTGCGATCAGATCATTCAGTCCGAGAATCTTTCCATCATGCAATTTAAGACCGGCTGCTTTTACATCGTTCATGATCTGCTTCTTTGCAGCTTCACTAGAGAATTTAATAGTTTCAAATTCCTTGCCAAGAGCATCCGCAAAATCACGTTCGTAAAGCTTTTCCTTGTAATCTTTTTCAGCGTCTTCAGCTTTCTTCTGCCATTCTTTCAGGTCTTTCTGAATCTGTTCTGGATCGATTCCGTCAAAGCCTTTCAACGTTTCTTCCGCTGTCTCTGCTTTGGATTTCCAATTGTCCCGGTCGGCCGTTAAGGTTTCGTTGTCTTTCTGCAACTTCTTAACGTCTTTCCCGTACTCTTTCATGACGTACTGGATCTGTTCGTCAGTCAAACCCTGTTCTTTTAAGTCTTCTGTTTTCATTCAAAAGCTCCTTCCATTATTAGGTTATTTATAGGTGCGTAACCAGTCACCAATGGTTTTCCGTTTTGTAGGACTCGGCTGTCCAAAAAAAGAATAGGCGGAGTCGAACCGCCATTCTCCCGGATGTCCGGGTGCTTTACCGTTAAGCTATATTCTTCGCCATTTTCTTTTCTCGTAGGGGGAGGTTCAAAAAGAAAAATAGCAATCATACCAATATCACATTTAGAGGAAATGGCGTTATTTGATAACGCCAAAACTCGCCGGAACGTGCGACCGTTCCTTGATACAGTTTTCCACTAGCGAGTCTCTTAAAGAAAGGAGATGCAATGAAGAAAAAATCTTTTCCCGATTCCCTATTTTATTTTATTACATTTCCGTTTTTAAAGTAGTACTCACATTTTACATATCTGCGAGTTTTCTGATCTGTTTTTGAATCTCTTTTCTCTCGTCCGCAAAATCAGAATCCATGACCATAGAGGAAAGCATATCATAAACCTCTACCATCAATCTTCCAACGCATTCCATCAGTTTGTCCCGGTGTGCCTGATCTCCGTTCTCCTTGTATGCTTCTTTTGCAAGGATGTATCTGTTGTATAATTCATCAATATTCTTGTCGTATTTTCCATTGCTGTACTTCTTAATCAGATTTTCTGAAGCTTCTGAAAGTACTGTCGGCATTTCTGCGCATTCAAGTTCATGAATATTGCAGAGTGTTCCCGTTATTTTATAGATTGCATCCAGGTTGGATAGCGTCAGCTCACGCTTTATTGATTCTTTCTCCCTATCCAACTGGCTTTTGAGAATCTTTTTTACTTCTTCCATCTCATTCCACCTCAATTCCTTTTAACTTTTTCTTGTATTTTTCGTCTATTTCCGACTGGTTTTCAGTGATGTAAACCATGTCATATCCCGTGGATATCAGATCAGAAATCATCTGTTCTACCGTTTTTAACTCTGCGCTTACATCTTCCACCAATTTTTCTACAAAAATAGCGTCTGCTACGGATCCGGTTTCTCTGAGTTTTTGTGCGTACTTCTCATACACGGATTTTGTCTCGGATTCCCAGTTGTGATATTCGAGAAATCCATCTTCTACCGCTTTCTGTTTGGTGCTTTTGCCTACAGACAATCTTTTTGCCGTGTACCATGCATCCGGTATAACATTCACTTCGCCGGAAAAATCCTCTTTTATGAGCGCATTGTGATGGTTAATGTAATATCTGCATACCTTTCGTCGTTCTATGCTTTCTGCTAGATGCTGGTACTCATGCAGACGTTTGTACCCTCTTAACCCCAAGAAGTCAAAGTAATCCGCAAATTGTCCATGCATCATAATCGCTCCGATAAACCGGTTGTTGATCTCCGAAAAAATCTCTTCTGGCGTGCTTACGTCCATTTTGCTTTTAAATTCGATCATAAGCTCACCCCTTTCTAGGCAAGCTTTTTGATGATGATATTTGCATCTTTCACAAGGACGGAAGTCGCACTGATGTTTCCGACAGAGACTGTAAAGCTACTTCCAGACGGTATCGCAATCAGCGTTGATGCTTTCACGTTCTGGTATACTTCTGCGGTTACAACTGTATAATCCATTTCAGTTCCGCCAATTGCTTCGCCGTTCAGCTCAAGCGTAAGTGCTGTCGCTCCGGCAGCTGCCGCTGAAACATTGGCGTTAAAATCTACTTCTACTGCCATTGGGAGATTTCCGCGGTTGGTTACTTCGAAAAGTCCGCTACCGTCATCATGATTGAGCCATCCACTAGCGCAAGCGCAACGGCGGCTTTTTACTCTTGTGTTCGTAAATACAACATTCTGATTTACCGCAACTGTCTGTGCGGCTTTTGCAATTACATTTAACATATAAATTCTCCTTTCAAAAAAAGGGATAGACTACTGCCTACCCCTTTGATTTGCAAGACTACTTTTTTGTAGACATGGATTCTTCCAACATGCTTATGATTTTGTTTTGGTTTTCAATTATTTTTAAAAAATACTTACTGTCTTGCTCGTGCAAGTGTTTTTCGATGTCAGAATTACTCGCCTGTGATAGATCACTGTTAAAATTCGCTATCTGCAAAGCAACTCCGTACACTGTAAGAAAGTCAAGTAGTGATATATCGTTCACTTACATCACATTCCCACTTGCACAGCAACCATTACCAAATGCGTTATACGCAAAGTATGGACTGCAAGAAATATAAGCCGGTTTTGGTGTCGGTCTCACTGCATCAATAATGTTATTTGTCTGTGATACCTGTGAAATCTGCCAATATGCCGTCTGTAAATCTCTGTCACGATCAGAGAGCTTGTCTCTCAAATTCTGAATCGTGTTATCCTGGATTAACTGGCGTGTAGCCTGTCCATCTGCTAAGATGCTTTCTTTTATATCGCAGCAACACTGCGCCATCTGTGCCTGCATGTTCTGTGCCTGTAATGCCGCATCATATCTACTCTGTAAGATCTCTTTCTGTGTGTTGCAGCAACACTGTGCCTGCTGAGCCTGTAAGTTCTGCAAACCGAGCTGTGTGGTATAGCGGTTCTCTAACACGTCTCTCTGTGTCTCGCAAGCTGTGTTAGACACATTCTGGTTTGTGTTAAAGATATCTCTTTTCACGAATTCGTCAGAGACAAAAGCGTTCTGTGCTCCGTTGTTGTTTCCCCATCCGTTACCGCAAAACAGGAAAGCAAGAATGATGATCCAGAACCATCCTCCATCGCCCCACATTCCGTTGTCGTTGTTCCTTGTTACCGCTGCTACATCGGCAGCACTTAATGTACTCATACCATCGTTCATGTTGGTTCTCCTTTACATTTATTTATCAAGGCGTGTGCACTCCGCCAGGATATCATTTTAGTTTGTTTACAATATCATTCGGGTTCATTCCGTTTTTCTGGCACATCTCCATAAATACGTCTTTTGGATTTCTTCCGTTGCACATATCAATCGCCCTTTTTATGTTCGGGTTGTTCTGCGCCATGTTCTGCAACATTGCCCCAGGATTCTGTGCGCCCCTCATGAATCCCATCATCTTTTGCAGCATTCCGAATGGGTTATTCCCACTCGCTCCTCCGATCATTCCCATTAGCGGATTACTCATGCTTCACTTCCCCTTTCTCTTCCGTCTGTGCTTTTATGTTCGACAGAAAACGCTCGAACTCTTCTCTTGTCACATACCGGTTATCCATGTCGGTAGTTACCGGCTGTGGTGCTTCATTCGGCTGGATTTCCTTAAATTCAAACGCTTTAAAGTTCACTCCGCCCATGTTGTCGACAGACTTAACATAGAATCTAGGAGCATTGTTATCCATCATCCATGACGTTCCACCCGGCTGTACAATCTGGTTTCTAGCACCGTCCACGCCGTTCACCTGTATCCAATTTACGTTTGGCTGCTGTGTCTGCATCGGCTGCTTGTACTGGTTCTGCATCTGTGACAGCTGGTCGATTCTCTGTTGCAATGCCTGTTGGTCTTGCATATATGGACTTTGCATTTGTGGCATATAATATGGACCGTATCCGTTCATCAAAAACACCTCCTTGTTTTCTATACCTTAATTTTACGCATAAAAAAAGAACTCTAACAGTTCGTTAAAGTCCTTAGAAAGAATCATAAAAGTATCAGCACACTCTTATTATCTTTGCATTTATTCGTCTGCTTATTCTCTTTGCCGTGGATAAGCTCACATTCAACTTTTCAGCGCACAATTCCAGAGGTACATCCATGCTCCGCAGATCAAAGAGTTCCATTTCTGTGGGCGTGAAATTACATTCTTTTCTTAGGTATTCGATTTCTTTACGTGTAAAAGAACATATTTTCATGATACCATAAATCACGCTTTCTTGTATGTCATTGCATTTACCAATTCTTCCCGTGTTTTTTTTAAACCCTCAATGTTATTCCCGGTTATCTTGTTTTCGATCAGATTGAACATACTTCGCATAAGCAAATTCATATCTTCCTTAGTGTTCCTGATAGATTTATAGTCACTATCGAGCTTTTTGTTTATGTCCGATATGCTTTCCTCGATATTCCCAATCCTCCCCTCGATATTTTCTATCTTCTTATCTTGCTGTTTTCTTGGACTGTCCATGTGCTTTTTCCACGTGGAAATCACTGCCACAGCTCCACCGATAACCGTGATCGCATTGCAGATCACCAAAAATTGTGTTAACTGTTCCATTTATTCTCCTTTAGCTGCCTGATACCGCTTTGCTCCTTGCATTGCCTTTACCGACTCCGACCTATGCCAATTTGCCACCTTTAAGCGTTCTGCATACTCTTTCAGGTCATTCGCTTTGCAAAATTTACTGTATTCTTTCTTCTGCCTTGCCAGTGTATCCGCTTTTCTGTCGTATTTGTTCTGTAACTCGAATTTGAGCTTTCCGTCTCGGCAACTGTCTATAGCTGTCTGTATGTTTTTCAGATCTCCTTTGCTGTTCCTGATCCGGCGTTCCAGTGTCCGCTGTCTCTTCTGCAAGGATTCCGCTTTGTAGTTGTCAGCTTTCTTTATGCTGTCTATATCGAATGGATTGTTGATTCCGTCACCAGTGCCGAAAGAGTGTCTGCAATTCCATCCGCACAATCCCTCGCCCGTTCCGTATCCTGTCGTTTCCCGGAAGTCCGGGTATCTTTTGTCTTTCCCAGTTCTGGAATAAAAACGACCTTGCCACCATAGATGGTTGGTTGGGTTCATACCGCCATCACCTGTTCTGGCTCCCACATGGGCGGAAACAAGGATGGTGTCCCATTCCATTTCTTCCATTCGCTTGATAGAAATGTCCGCCGCTGCCTGTCCAATTCCTGTGCGGACGATCATCATTGTGGCCGCTTCTATGCTCAACTTTCGTTGTGTCGGATATGTTACTTTAACGCCATTCTCTGTTACTTTGTTAAGAACATCTTTTACCGCTTCTGTATACGATACTGCACCGGATACCACATTTCTATATGCATTGTCCATTTCGTTAATGAAAATGCGCTGCGATTCTTCTGCCGTTGTCCTTGTAAAGTTACGCCACATTTTCTCGGTTGCCGCATAATCCCTTTCAAGAATCCGTATCAGTGTCGGTGACTGCGCAAGAGGTGGAGGGTTTAGGCCGACTGCTTCATATATCGCATGATCCCACTTCAGAGCTTCAATACCGGCATCTTGAAAAGCTGCTTTGATTTCCGGCAGCTGCTTTTTCGTCTTATCTGCAATCTCTTTCTGGATGTCCGACAGTAGTTCTCCGGCATCTTGTAAAACCATAATCTGCCATTTGTCCGTAGCAGTAAGAATATAGTCTTCCCCTCTTCCGATTCGTGACATTATCCGGGCGATAATCTTATCCATAATGTTCCGGTGCATCTGTGAAGCGATTCTCTCCGCTCCGTCCGTAGCATCTTGCAAATACTCTGGTGTTAGCATCTTACTTCCTCCAACTCATAAGTTGCAAGATAATAATTGTAGCGCAAATGATAAAAATGTTCATTGTCGATACTGCCATAAGATCACCCCTATTCGTTTTTGAACAGATCCGGTTCTTCCGGCTCGTTCTCTTTTTTCGCTTCTTCGATCATTTGTCTTGCTTCATCCTCGCTCATGCCCTCGAATTTAACATAATACATCCATGCCGGGACATCTCCTTGGATTCTGTATTTCCACCAGTTAGCGGCGTCCTCTTGGTAGTTGTATGTGATGTCTCCAAAGTTAAACACCATTGATTCTTCCATGTTCTCCCACAGCTCCGGTGGTGTGTCACTGTAAAGGTCTGCCATGATATTGCATCCATATAAGAGCTGTCTGATACATTCCTCAAGAGCGTCACGGATATTCTTGATCGTTCGGATTGTTTCCTGGTCATCCGCTTCTACCTGTGTGGCGGTCATCATGCCGGTTTTTTCATCCAACTGGAAAAATCCCTGAGAGAATCCGCATTTTGTAGAAATCATAGCAAGAATCGAATTGATATCCTTGATCCTCTGCTCGGTCAGCAAGGTTGCAACGTGTTCATGAATCATGTTTTCATCGCTCACTCCTACGCCCATTTCTACGCCTTTAAGCGTTCTTGGGAGCTTGACCTTGTTGTCTTTTGCATACCGTATAGCACTGTAAGGGAGATAAGTAACGTGCTTGCTGTCCTCTGTCTCTGTCCCTTTTCTGCTCCATGCAATATCCAGATCTTTCAGCTCCTTGATGCAGTTGCACCAGATTGGAACGCCTAATGCACTATCACGGTCAATTCTGTTCGGTGCCGGATTTTTGAAGAACGCAAACAGCGGTTTTTCTACATTTGCAATATACACATCCGGCTCAAGTTCCGCCCATTCCTCTACTTCTGCAAGGTCACACGGTCTGCCGATTCCAGTTGCTACGCCAGTGCTTCCGATTCTTTTTTTGTATGCTACGTTCGTGATCCGGTACAATTCGCCCTCGTACCTCTGCCACTCATAGCGCGTATATCTATATCCGTTTCGGTCTAATGTTGTACGGAACACACAGCCTTTTATATCGCCGTTACTGTCTGCTGCTGTCGGTGCGAAGTTGCCAGCTTCAACGTAATCAATGTTCTCTCCGTTTGGTTTGAACATGATACCGGCATTGCCTAATCCCTCGGAAACCTTGTCACTGATTACTTTCAACACATAGTCAGCTTGTTTTTTTAGTAATTCCGCTCTGCCCTGTCCGTCAATCTGAATATCCAGATCAAGTGTCACCAGTCCGGCGGTTACATCGTCTATGTATCCGGCAAAGTTGATCGTGTCCACTTCGTCCTCCCGGTCTTTCCACGGAGGATTTCCGCTTGTAACGTTGTAAAATGTCGCTATCGCCGTTTCCATTGCGGACGAAAGTTGCACATCTGTTTTAAAAATGTCCTTTGCGTCTTTTCTAAGCAATCTGTCAATCACCGTCCTTGCCCATGCTATAATTCCCATGCTTAATATCTCCACCTTAATCTACGTCTTAAAAATGTGTAGCAGTAATATCTTGTATCATCCATACTGTGGTCATTTTCTTTGATAACAACATCGTCACCCTTTTCTTCATCCCACACGTACAGACCATACTCTTTTATGTTGTCCTCGCAGTCCTCATGTACGCTTATCATGTCCTTGTTCAGCATCGTGGTTACTACCCGTATTCCGTCTAGGACATCATTGTTCGCACCCATTACACTGTATTCATTGTATTTCTTTATGACCTCGATAAATGAAGTGGCAGACGGATCGACAATAATACATTCGACACGCCTGTTCCCGATCAGCTTTTTCAGCATCTTGTAATATTCTTCATCATCCACACGTTTTCCGACTTCTCTACTGTTGTAGTAGACTTCCGCTTCTCTCTGTGAATGCCATCCATCAAACGCCCACAGACCAGCTGAAAACGGATTGACCGTTCCGTAGTCGACAGATACCACATAAGTCAATGCGCCTGTCATGTGTTCTTTCTTCACGTGCCGTTCTTCGGAGAACATAGAATATACAAGTCCCTCGGCAACGCACCACAGTCCTAAGATATAGCGTTTAAAGAACACACCTACATACATACTGCGGTATCTTTCTTTAATCTTCTCAGAGAGAGAAAGGTTATCATCCATCGTGAAATGCAGATAGATAATGTTCTTTTCCTTGCATTTATCCACCCAATTTACCTTGAACCAGTGTCGTGGGTTGTCCGGGTTGCAGTTAAACCAGAATTTAGAACCCGTCACAGAACAACGTCCTGTCGCCTGATTCACGAACGATTCTGGCATCAGCGCAACTTCATCGAAGAACATCCCGGCAAGCGTTATTCCCTGTATCAGATCCTGTGATCGCTCGTCTTTGCCACCAAATATGTAGAAGTAATTGGTTGTCGTTCCCTTGCTTACCACGATCAAGTTGTCCGATCTGTGGTCTACTACCGAATATCCACGGCTCGCAAGCATCATTTTCAGCCAGAATAAAACATTTCGCCGGAATGAGCCGATCGTCTTTCCAGCCATACCGAAATTCTGTTGATTGAATGATTCCATTGCCCACAGTACGTAAGACAACGACATGCACAATGTCTTTCCGCTTCTGATCGCTCCATCTGCTATAATGCCGTCCTTGTCCTTGACTGGACTGTTCGGACACCACCATGTTAGGACTTGCTTCTGCTTAACAGAGAACGGTTTGAAAGCGAACCCTTGCTTCTTAACCTTTTCTTTCATGGCAGACGCACGTTTCATAATGCCCTTGCGTACATTCTCGATACGCTGATCTATGCTATTCGTCATCCGTCCACACCTCGCAAGCTGTAGCGTTCAGAGCATCCATGAAGTTATCATGCACTTCTTCCGCTGTGTTATCCTTGTATGCTGCTTCTAGCTTTGTAAGCTCAATGTCCATCCGGCGGTTGTCAATGTTACGCTTCAGAATCTCTTTCGCTGCGTTTGTTCGTTCCGACAGTGGTGCATCCAGGTCGAACTGGTCTTTTACCTCTCCACGCATTACAGATGTTAGAAAACGCATAACTTCGGCTACGTCTGCGATTCTTGCGTCTTCAATCTGCTTCTGTCTCTTTGCTATATATTCCATAATTACGGGTTTTGTAAGGTTTTCACTTGCTATATACCCCGCTGTCTTTTCGCTATATCCTGCTTTCCTTGCAGCTTCGGAAGCGTTCCCACATATCAAGTATTCGTCACAGAACGCTTTCTGCTTCGGTGTAAGCTTATCCTTTGCCACTTATCCACCGCCCTCTTTCAATTTATTCATCTCCCTTTACCGCTTTCCATATATCATTCAAACAATTCACAATCTCCAACAACGATGCAGTCCGTAAGATTTCCAGATCCGTATCTTTCCATTCCCCATTCTTCTTCCGTTCCATTATCCTTGTGGACAATATGTATACGGTAATGAGTCTTTTCTGTTCTACAGAATAGAACTGGCTTGTTCCCGTGCGGATAACCAGACCTTTTTGTAAGATCGCTTTCTGTAACTTTCTTGCTATGCCGTTTAATTTAGCCATATAATCACCAGCCTATTTTTTTCCCCATATTGTTTTTTATACTATCCTTACCTGTACTATCCTTACCTAACCTAACCTGGGTATCCCGCATGTCTACCACGTGGTTGTCATCTGGT
The DNA here is from genome assembly GCF_013300725.1 of Allocoprococcus comes. GTDB lineage: Bacteria > Bacillota > Clostridia > Lachnospirales > Lachnospiraceae > Allocoprococcus > Allocoprococcus comes_A. Next base: position 27,010 of record NZ_JAAIMM010000013.1, on the reverse strand, counting down.
ATACCAATCACGGTACAAAAAAATACACCTCCCACGGTCTTTTTATATATTTTACCGTGAAAGGTGTATGAAAGTAGTACTCACATATTTTTTTGATAGATTCTCGGTCAATTCTGGTTATTTCTACTTACTATAGTCATCGGGACTGCGTAAGTTGAAAATTTGACCTCCAGTGCCGGATTAAAATTATTGATCGCCTTGATCAGTCCGATGCATCCGATCTGAAACAGATCATCCGGATTTTCACTGCTTCCCGAAAAGCGTTTGATCACACTGAGTACCAGACGCAGATTTCCTTTGATATACTGTTCTTTAGCCTCTTCGTCCCCCGCTTTGATTTTCTCAAAAAGCACCTCCTTTTCCCTGTCGCTAAGCAGGGGAAGCTTTGCTGTATTTACACCACAGATTTCTACTTTATTAAGTACCATCTCAATAAACCTCCAAATCTTTACTGGTATAAATTTTTCTCAAAACCATTTTTATTTATTCGATTTCCACTGAAATATAAAAAATATCGCTCCTTGACTTTTTTCGCACTCTTCTGAAAGAATATACATTTTAGTAATATTGTCTGATTTTCTATCATTTTACGTGAAATTATAGTATAATATATAAAAAAGGAAAAAGAATGTGCCCTGACACATTCTCGCGCCGAGCGTGGTCGCCTGCGACATCTACATCTTCGCGCGAGTGCGCATCTCTGGCACATAGTGCCTGCTATTTCCCAGGAAGTTCTATAGGAATTTACTGGAAAATAAAAATAAATTATTCGCAAAGGGGTTGAGTATATGAAACTTACTTTTATCGGTGCCGCCCATGAAGTAACTGGAAGCTGCCATTATCTTGAAGCGTGTGGAAAACATATTCTAATAGACTGTGGACTGGAACAGGGACCTGATCTGTATGAGAATCAGGAAATTCCGATCAATCCTTCCATGATCGACTATATCCTCTTAACACATGCGCACATTGACCATTCCGGCAAGATTCCTCTGCTAGTAAAGAATGGATTTAAAGGCGAGATCATCTGTACATTCGCCACCTCTGATCTGTGCAGCATCATGCTCCGTGACAGTGCACATATCCAGGAATCCGAGGCAGAATGGCGGAACCGGAAGGCACTCCGCTCAGGTGCTCCGCTTTATGAACCACTTTATACTGTACAGGACGCCATGAATGCAGTTGCACTTCTTGCGCCGATCGATTATAACCAGACAATTCAGCTCTGTGAAGGAATCAAGCTTCGCTTCACAGATGTCGGTCACTTGCTTGGTTCTTCCTGCATTGAAGTCTGGATTACGGAAGACGGTGTAAGCAAAAAAATCGTATTTTCCGGAGATGTCGGCAATATCGATCAGCCGATCATCAAAGATCCGCAGAATGTGGACTCTGCCGATTATCTTGTCATCGAATCCACCTACGGAAACCGGATCCATTCTACTGTAAAACCGGATTATATTAAGGATCTTACCAGAATCCTGCGCGAAACCTTTGCCAAAGGTGGAAATGTAGTCATTCCATCTTTCGCAGTAGGAAGAACCCAGGAGCTTTTATACTTTATCCGTGAGATCAAAGAAGATAATCTTTTGCCGGAATATCAGAATTTTGAGGTTTATGTAGACAGTCCTCTGGCGATCGAAGCAACCAACGTTTTCCAGAAAAATGTACAGTCCTGCTTTGATGAGGATGCAATGGCTCTGATAAATAAAGGAATCAACCCTCTTCTTTTCCAGGGACTGAAAACCACGATCACCAGTGAAGAATCTAAAATGATCAACTTCAATGACAAACCAAAAGTAATCATCTCTGCTTCCGGAATGTGTGAAGCCGGCCGTATCCGCCATCATCTGAAACACAACCTCTGGAGAAAAGAATGCACGATCCTCTTCGTAGGCTATCAGGCAGTTGGCACTCTTGGCCGCAAGCTTGTCGAAAACAAACCGGAATCAGTCCGGCTCTTTGGCGAAAATGTAGAAGTTAATGCCCGTATTGAAGTACTTGCAGGAATCAGCGGACATGCCGATATGAATGGTCTTCTGAACTGGATTGATGGAATCAAAGAGAAACCATCCCACATCTTTGTTGTACATGGAGAGGATTCGGTTACAGATTCTTTCGCTGCTACCATCACAGACCGTTTCGGCATTCCGGCATTTGCACCATACTCCGGAGGCTGTGTTGATCTCGCAACCGATACCATACTTTCTGAAGGTATCAGGCTTCCGAAAAAAGCAGTTGAAAAGCCAGCCAAAGCACGTGCTCTTACTGCATTCAACCGCGTGGTTGCAGCAGCCAAACACCTCATGGATGTTGTGCTTAAAAATGAAGGTCTTGCAAACAAAGATCTTGCAAAATTCGAGTCACAGATCCAGAATCTTGCTGACAAATGGGATCGTGACGACAGATAAATACCAATCTTATCTTTCCAGAGACCGGCTTCCGACATGGAACGCCGGTCTTTTCCTGTCTTTTTCGACAATTCTTATAAAAAATCCAGCATTTTAGCATGTCGAATAAAATTATTCTGCTTTTTCCATCTTCTGACAAAATCTGAAACACATCTTTTCTATAATAAAGCATGCTTAAGTACCAAATCTATTTAGCAGCTAAAGAGAAAGAAGGATAAGACTATGCAGTATGAAGTATATCTGGATGTATTGTTTCTGGAAAATATGATGATGGATTTTCTGATTCTTCTGGCAGTAAAAAAAGTATTTCCATGTTCTGCCACTTATGGAAGTCTTCTTGCCGGTTCCTTTACCGGTTCACTACTGACCTGTGTCATTTTATTTTTTCCATGCCCGGTATGGAGCCGGTATATCCTGCTGTTTTTCCTGGTAAATTCCTGTATGACAGTGATCGGATTGAAAATCCGGACATTTCCCGTTTTTTTCAAAGCATGGATCCTGCTCTATCTTGCAAGCTTTCTCCTTGGAGGTATCATGAGCTGTCTCCGTCTTTATTTTGGAAAATTTTTCCGGATTACATCTTTTCTTTTCACCCTTGGCATCTGTGGTTTTTTTCTTTTATATCATGGGCTTTTGTTTCTAAAGAAACTATGGAGATCACAAGATCATAGTTATGATGTGATTTTAACTGTAAATGGAAAAGATTTTCATCTGAAAGCCTTTCTGGACAGTGGCAATCATCTTTCTGATCCACTGACCGGGAAGCCGGTTCATATTATCAGCAAAAACGCCTGTCAGAAGATTTCTTCCCAGATCTCACCTGGAAGGCTCCGGTACATCCCGTACCAGACTATACAGAAGACGACCGGTATTCTTCCTGTTTTTTCTGTCAAGAAAATGAAAATAACAGGAGAATCTGAATTTTGGATCCATTCTCCACTGATCGGTATTTCCGAACAGAAGAATTTTGGAAACGGAAAATATGAAATGCTATTGCATCCTGAAGATTGTTAGGAGGATTATAATGATGATAAAAGTTGCTGTTTCAGATTGTTTTAAATTGAAAATGATTCCCTCTTTCCGCAGTGTTTTCTTCCCGGAAAAGCAGGAAATCCATTACATAGGAGGGACAGATATCCTGCCACTCCCACTTAGCAGTGAAGAAGAGGGGCATGCCATTTCCCTTCTCGGAGGCGTGCAGGATGAAGAAGGAAAGAAGCTTCTTATTGAACATAACCTGCGTCTGGTTGTATATATAGCGAAAAAATTTGACAATACCGGTGTGGGCGTAGAAGACCTGATCTCCATCGGCACGATTGGACTGATCAAAGCAATCAATACCTTCAATCCAGAGAAAAATATCAAGCTTGCCACCTATGCCTCCCGTTGTATTGAAAATGAGATCCTCATGTATCTGCGCCGGAATAACAAGACCAAACTGGAGGTCTCCATCGATGAACCGCTCAATGTTGACTGGGATGGAAATGAGCTTCTTCTCTCCGATATTCTTGGAACTGAAGAAGATACCATTTATCGTGATATGGAAACCGAAGCAGAACACAAACTTCTTGGAAAAGCCATCGGACGGCTTTCAAACAGGGAACGGGTAATCGTACAGATGCGATTCGGACTTGGGACACCCGACGGGGAAGAAAAAACGCAGAAAGAAGTGGCCGATCTTCTTGGGATCTCCCAGTCTTACATATCAAGACTTGAAAAGAAAATTATGCAGAGACTGCGGCGCGAAATGGTACGCTATGAACAGTAAACTATGAAAAACAGGGAAACAGTAATTTCTTACTGTTTCCCTGTTATTTCATTCTTATTTCTTGAAGAAATCCGGAATCTTGATAGACTGCTCTTTCACCTTGCTCTGTGGAGTTCTTGTACTCTGAAGCGGTGGTACCTGTGTAGTCTGCTGCTGTACCGGTCTGCCTCCGTATACCGGTCTTTCTACATTGCTGTATTCTCCCGGATTAAACTGTGGACGGGAAATATTGCTTGCACCCATTCCAGCTCCACCGTTCATCATAGCTGCTTTATGTTCCAGTCTTGACTGAAGCTTGCTCTGTGTTCCGCCTACATTGTGAAGACCTGTTGCGATAACTGTGATAGTTGCTTCATCTGACTTGGAATCATCATACATTGCACCGAAGATGATATTTGCATCTTCACCTGCAAGATCCTGTACATATTCTGCCGCATCACTCGCATCCATAAGAGTGATATCACCTGAAATGTTGATGATAACGTGAGATGCACCTGCGATGGTTGTTTCAAGCAGAGGGCTGGCAACTGCCTGCTTAACTGCTTCAAGAGCCTTGTCATCACCTTTGCCCTGTCCGATACCGATATGAGCAATTCCTTTATCTGTCATAACTGTCTGTACATCAGCAAAGTCAAGGTTGATCAGTGAAGGTACATTGATCAGGTCTGTGATACCCTGGATACCCTGCTGAAGAACTTCATCAGCTTTCTTAAGTGCTTCCGGCATAGTTGTTCTTCTGTCTACAATTTCAAGAAGCTTATCATTCGGGATAACGATAAGTGTATCTACATTTTCTTTTAATTTTTCGATTCCGGCAAGAGCATTGTTCATTCTTGTCTTGGATTCGAATTTGAAAGGTTTAGTTACAACGCCAACAGTAAGTGCTCCCTGCTCTTTGGCAATACGTGCAACAACAGGAGTTGCTCCTGTTCCTGTTCCGCCACCCATACCACAGGTAACAAATACCATATCAGCTCCCTTGAGTGCTGACTGGATCTCTTCGGCACTTTCCTCAGCTGCTTTTTCACCGATCTCCGGTTTAGCCCCTGCACCAAGCCCCTTTGTAAGCTTGTCTCCGATCTGCATAAGAGTCGGAGCTTTACATAACTGAAGAGCCTGTTTATCTGTATTGATTGCAATAAATTCAACACCTGCAATCTGTTCATCGATCATGCGGTTGACTGCATTGTTTCCGCCGCCACCTACACCGACTACAATTATTTTAGCTGCTGCTTCTGATTCATTTGTTTTAATTTCTAACAAGAGTTTCTCCTCCTTCGTCACCTTATTATATTATACACCCTAAATGTCAATATGCGCTTAGTTATACATAAGACTATAATATATTTTTTTCCGAAAAATATCAATAGAATTTTGTATATTTTCCTATTTTTTTATTCACTTGACACAGATTATGTTCCGAGGTCCGGAATCACATCTTTTTCGAAGGTAATTGTAATATTATCTGTGTTAAAATCTTCCAGATGCAGGGTTCCTCCCTGATCTCCCAGCTTCTCAAGAATCGGCGATATCTGCATGATCCGTTCTTCCAGATTCGTGTGTCCGACATTGACACATTTGTTTCCGAAAAAAAGATACAGATCTGAACCGGAACAAACAATCTTATCCGGCGCGAGATCACATTTTTTCAGTGTCATCGTCATATCCAGAAGGTTCGCAAATGCTTTTTTGTTCGCCTTGCTGACCGGAAGTGCTTTGTAAAGCTGTACCTTCTTTACTTCCAGCCCTTCAATGCACGGAATTCCATCCCACAGCTCCTTTGTCTTTGCAAGTACGATACCATCCTTGTCAAAATAGATACATTCATCACCTGACACGATATAACCGGCCACCCGCTTTTCTTTGATCGTCACCTTCACAGTCCACGGATTCTTCATCGTCACATTTGCCTCTTCCATTGCCGGAAGCAGCTCGTGATTCATCAGGTGGTTCCTGATCATCACATACAGCGAATTGGAAGACCAATTATCATCCTGCACCCAGTCTGCAATCTCCTGTCTGCTAAGATACTGATTTCCTGATACTTCGATTTTCCGCACTTGAAAGAGTAAAAGAAACGTAATCATAGCTATGCAAACCATAATAATGACCAGAATGGCTTTCATGGCAGTCTGCTTTATGATTCTCTTTTTCCTTTCTTCCTGTATCATCCCACCAGGCATCTTCCTCCTTCCGTCATTTGTATATCTCCTGTCTAGTCTACCACTTGTGACACACTTAGCACAAGTCCCATTTCAATTAAAAGAAACATCACCGATGTCCCTCCGTAACTGATGAACGGAAGTGTGATCCCTGTATTTGGAATCGTATTCGTCACAACTGCGATATTCAAAATAACCTGGATCATCATATGTGCCATTGCACCAGTCGCGATCAGCGCACCAAAAAGATCCCTGCTTCCGGATGCAATCATGAAAAAGCGCCAGATCAGAAGCAGAAACAGAAAAACGATAATCCCCGCACCTGCGAGTCCAAGCTCTTCACAAATAATTGAAAAGATCATATCATTCTGTGCCTCAGGTACAAACCCCAGCTTCTGCACACTGTTTCCGAGCCCGACTCCGAATACTCCTCCGGATCCAATCGCGTAAAGTCCCTGCAGTGTCTGATAACCTTTTTCATATTTTTCCGGATTTCTCCAGATAGCAAGCCGTTCCAGCCGGTAGCTTTCAAGGGCAAGAAAAAGCCCCATAAAGCACGCGCCTGCGAGTCCCATCAAGGCAAACTGCGCATATTTCGGGCTTGCTACAAAGATCAGGATCACACCGATTCCCAGAATAATGATCGCCGTGCTTAAATTGCTCGCTCCCACAAGTCCCACGATCGGAAGGATCCAGAACATGATCCTGCAAAGTGTCCACATTTTCCCAATTGTTTTTACGTTCTTCGTCACAAGATCCGCCAGAAAAAGAATTAGTGCAACTTTCGCAAATTCCGATGGCTGAAAAGAAAACGGGCCCAAAGCTAACCATCTTTTGGACCCGTTAATTTCTCTGCCAAACAACATGACCGCAACCGAAAGTGCAACCGCTGCCAGATAACCAAATATTGCCAGTCTCTGCCAGATATGGTAATCCATCCCCGCCACGAACAGCATCAGTACAATTCCAAGCACCGTCGCAAACGCCTGCTTTTTCAGATAGTAAAAGGAATCATGAAATTTCACCTGACCGTTATATGCACTGGTACTGTATAAGATCACCAGTCCGATCACAACCAGGAGAACAACAATCAACAGAAGCGTGTAATCCATACGCCCCTTTTTCCCTTTTTCCTCCACTTTGTTTCACGCCCTTTGATACAGATTATATGAAATTATTTTATTTCTTTTATAACGCATTTACGTATTTTTTGAATTCTTCCCCACGCACTTCATAGTTCGGGAACATTCCCCAGCTTGCACATGCCGGTGACAGCAGAACTGCATCTCCGGGTCTTGCAAGCTCCACACAGGTATCGAGTGCTTCTTCGAAAGTATCTTTTAAAATACAGTCATGAAATCCGCACTCTGCTGCTTCTTTCTGAATCTGCTCTTTTGTAGCACCGATCAGTACCAGATAGCGGACTTTTCCATCAAAGCTCTGGATCCATTCATGGAAATCGGATTGTTTATCATATCCACCACCGATCAGGATCGTCGGGCGGTTCATTGCCTGGATTCCCTTGATCGCCGCATCCGGATTCGTTCCTTTAGAGTCATTGTAATAGACAACCCCGTTCTTCTCTGCCACATATTCAATACGATGCTCAACCCCCTTAAATGCAAGTACAGACTTACGGATCACATCCAGATCTACACCGTAAGCTGCTGCCATTGCAACCGCTGCCATAACATTCTCATAATTGTGGACGCCAAGGATCTGTAATTCGCCGGTCTTGCAGATGACCGTTCCTTCTTTCTCCTTTTCCGGTTTGTATACAATATCTTCTCCGTCAAGATAAATACCCTGTTCCAGTTTATGCTTACTGCTGAAAAATAGAACACTTGCCTGAAATTCATCTGCCATCTTTCTTGTCTCTTCATCTTCATAATTGAGAACACAGATATCTTCTGGTGTCTGATTCTTCGCAATATTCATCTTTGCACGAATATATGCTTCCATCGTATGATGGCGGTTCAGATGATCCGGTGTGATATTAAGAACTGCACTTACCTTTGGATGGAAGGTATGAATACTCTCCAGCTGGAAGCTTGAAAGCTCTGCCACGATCACAGAATCTTCTCTGGTATCTGCTGCGGCATTCGTATATGGTGTACCGATATTTCCCACAACAAAAACGCTGTCACGGGCATTTTTCATAATCTCGCCTAAAAGAGAGGTTGTTGTCGTTTTCCCATTGGTTCCGGTAATTCCAAGCACATCTCCTTTTCCGCATACATAGGCAAGCTCAATCTCGCCCCAGACAGGAATTCCTTTTTCTTTCATAGCCAGAACAATCGGCAGATCAGTCGGCACCCCCGGACTCATTACAACCAGATCAAGACTTTCCATCTCTTCTTCCGGAAAAGCTCCGAGGACAACACGGACTTTGCTTCCATCACCAAGCTGTGCTTTCATTGCCTCTGCATCTTTTTTATCATTTCCATCATACAGAATTACCTCTGCCCCTTCTTTTTCCAGTAATCCGCAGGATCCGATCCCACTGATTCCCGCACCAAATACCAACACTTTCTTTCCTTGTAAATCCATTCTTATAAGCCTCCTATAATGCCAGCAGTGCAACCAGGCACAGAATTGCAGTTACAATTGAAAATACTGCAACCACCCGTGTCTCGCTCCATCCACACAGCTCGAAATGATGGTGGATCGGCGCCATTTTAAAGAAACGCTTTCCGCCTGTTTTCTTAAAATATGTTACCTGGATCATAACTGATAAAACTTCTACCAGATAGATCAGTCCTACGATGATAATAAATAACGGCATCTGGAGCATGTATGCTGTCGAAGCAACAAATCCTCCCAGAGCCAGTGAACCGGTATCGCCCATAAATACACTTGCCGGATAAACGTTGAATAATAAGAATCCCAGCAGCGCACCTACCACCGCACAGGTAATCGGTTCAATCCCACTCTTTGTTCCGATCGCAACAACCGTAAAGAAGGTTGCCACAAGAACTGTTACACTGGATGCAAGACCGTCCAGTCCATCTGTAAAATTCACACCATTGACGGTACCGATCACCGCAATAAAAAGTACCGGAATGGCAAACCAGCCGATGTTCAGATATTTTCCACCGGAAAACGGTATCAGCATGGTAAGCGGTATCTTTGCCACTTTCACGATGTAAAATGCAAAAATCGCTGTGATCACGATCTGGAGTGCCATCTTCTGCATCGGCATCAGTCCATCTGATCTGTGAAGAACAACTTTCAGATAATCATCCAGGAATCCAACCAGTCCGAATCCAATCGTTACAAAAAGTACCGGGATCACCTTCGGATACTCTCTTACATAGATCAGAGAAGTGACCGCAATCGCAAACAAGATCATCACGCCTCCCATCGTCGGCGTTCCGGCTTTTTTAAGATGCGACTTCACCCCGTCCTCTCTCTCTGTCTGATCCATCTTGAGTCTTCTTAAAACAGGAATTACCACCGGTCCTGCTGCCACACTGAGAACAAACGCGATCAGCACCGGTATGACCATTGTAAAATCCATAATACACCTCTGTCTTTCTTTTGTTTTCAAAATCAGCCCTTACCTTAAAGGCTCAGATTCTACGCTTTAGTATAATGTATCTGCCCTGTTTTTTCAACTGCTTCACGGGTTTTCTTCCCGTTCGATTCCAAGATAGGGAAGAATATTGTCGAAAATATCGCGCACAACCGGAGCTGCTATCGTCCCGCCATAATAGATACCCTGTGGGTTGTAAATAATTGCCATTGCTGCTACCTGCGGATCATCTGCAGGTGCAAATCCGATAAAAGATCCTATATAACGGTTCGCACTTCTTGGCAGTGTCTGGCTGGTCGCTGTCTTTCCTCCGATCCGGTATCCTTCAATCTGTGCTTTTTTTCCTCCTCCCTCAGACACAACCGTTTCCAGTATCCTTCTCATCTTTTCTGACGTTTCTTTAGAAAGAATCTGTTTTCTTTTTCCATAAGAAATCGTTTCTTCCTTCTCTCCACTTTCCGCATCATAAACGGCGACGCCAAAATGAGGAGTGATCCTTTTTCCCCCATTTACCAGAGAGCATACTGTTGTTGCCATCTGCATCGGTGTCACTTGAAAAGACTGTCCAAACGACATCGTTGCCAGCTCTACCTGCCCTACATTTTCCTTCTTGTGCATGATCGTTGCAGCCTCTCCCGGAAGATCTACACCTGTCTTCCCCATCAATCCGAATTTTTCAAAATATTTATAAAAATTCTCTGTTCCAAGCCGCATCCCTACTTCAATAAAAACCGGATTGCAGGAATTCTGCACCCCCTGTACAAAAGTCTCAGCTCCATGTCCAGTCGTCCTCGCACACCGGATCCGGCGGTCTTCCACAAGCTTGTATCCAGGACAGTAAAAAGTATCTTCTTCTTTGACCACTCCCTCTTCCAACGCCGCCGAAGCAGTAAATACCTTAAAGATCGATCCTGGTTCATAAGTATCATTGATACTCCTGTTCCGCCACATCTGATTCAGCATTGCCTGTTTTTCTTCATCATTCAAAGCAGAATCCGTTCCCTCCGGTAATGTAAACGGGTCATTCAGATCAAACTCCGGAATATTGACGCAGGCATAGATTTCCCCTGTTTTTGGATTCAAGATCAGAATCACAACTGCATCTGCCTGTTTTTCTTCCATTACTTTTTCCGCAGCCTGCTGTGCATATTCCTGAATATTATAGTCCAGGCTTACCTGCAGAGTGTCTCCGGAGACCGGTTCTACTCTGTCTTCCAGCGTATCCGCAAGCTCAATCCCTCTGGCATCAGTTGTTGTCAGAATCATTCCGTTCACACCTTTCAGATAATTTTCATACTTTACTTCCAGTCCAATGATTCCCTGATTGTCTCCACCGGTAAATCCAAGAACCTTTGAAGCCAGATTGCCATATGGATAGTACCGTTTAAAATCCTCATCTACCTTCACCCCGTCCAGTTCATATGCACGAATCCGGTCTCCGGTCTCTTTCTCCACATTTGTCTTTATTTTTTCCCTGGAAGAAACTTTTTCGACTCTTTTCCGAATCATTTCTTTCTCTATTCCCAGCTCATCGGCAAGAACCTGGATCACTCTCTCCGGATCTGTTATCTGACTATGGATAACAGATATGGTACACACCGCTTTATTTGTCGCAAGGACTTTTCCATTTCTGTCAATGATCTCTCCCCTTGCCGCCTTGATCTCCCTCTCCCTTTCGTGCAACATTTTTGCCTTCTGCTGATAATACGCAGCATCAAATATCATCAGATACACCAGTCTTGCGATCAGAAAAAAAATCATCAGAAGCGCGCTTAAAAATACTACCAGCATTTTCTTTTTATTATAAGTCTTATTCCGCATAAAAACCCCGAAAAACAGATTCTTACTATTACTGTATTATCTGTCTTCCGGGGTTATACCCAAATTACTCAGCCGGAGCCTTTGTAATATTCAAATATGGAAATGCTTCTGCCATAATATCAGAAGCGAGCTGCGAGATCAGGCTGCTGGTCGCTGACTGATCCGGAGCATTCGGTTCATCGATGACTACATAAATCATAATTTCCGGATTCTCCTGCGGTGCATATCCGATAAAGGATACCACGTTCTTATTCTCTCCACGGGGCAGTTTTTCCGCTGTACCGGTCTTACCACCGATATCATAACCTTCTACCTGTGCATATCTACCGCTACCGTTCTGAACAACACTGTACATATAACTTTTCAGCTTATCAGAAGTTTCTTTAGAAATCGTCTTCTTCTCCAACACCGGATCAATAGTCTGGATCACATTTCCGTTCTCATCCTGAATGGCTTTTACAAGATGCGGTTCATAATAATCGCCACCATTGATCAGAGAACAGAATCCTGTCGCAAGTTGAAGCATAGTTACGTTAAAATTCTGTCCGAAAGAGTTGGTTGCAAGATCCGTTTTGATCATTCCATCCGGTGACTGCAAAATACCAACCGCCTCACCCGGAAGATCAATCCCCGTATACTGACCGAATCCAAAAATACTCTGGTACTTACAGAATTCTTCCGGTCCGATTGCCAGACCAATCTGCATCAGGGCAACGTTACATGAATTTTCCATAACCTGTGTCAGATTCTGCTGCCCGTGTCCACCATTATCATAAGAGATACATTTAATCTCCCATTCATCGATCTGAAGGGAACCACCGCAGTAATAGGTCTCATCACCTTTCAGTGCACCAATCTCCAGACCTGTTGCAACCGTAAATGGTTTGATCGTAGATCCCGGCTCAAAAGTATCGCTCACGCAGAAGTTTCTCCAGAGTTCATTCAGAGCGTCGATCTTATCGTCACTGCTCATTCCGGTTAATTCTTCCTCTGTATAATACTTGGATAGATCTCTCGGATTATTCAGATCATAGGTAGGTGAGGAAGCCATTGCCAGAACTTCTCCGGTATTCGGGTTCATCATGATCACAGCTCCGTTTTTAAATCCCATCCCCTCCTGCGCTTCATCTGTATGCGCCTGGTTAAACTCTTCCAGATGCTTTTCCACGATAGACTGCAGGTTCGCATCAATCGTTGTTACGATCGTATTTCCATTTATCGGCTCTTTCACCGTGTTTTCAATTGCCGAGTCTTCATTCTGATAACCATATCTGCGTCCATCCGTTCCATTCAGCGTTAAATTATAGGATGCTTCCAGTCCGCTTGCTCCCACATTTCCCGATACGCTGAATCCCAGGACATCGCAGGCAAGTGTATTATATGGATATTTTCTGACATAATCCTCTTCCAGCCAGACTCCTTTGATCTTGGAATTTTTCTTCTCTGCCGCTTCAAATGCCTTTGCATCATCGTAGGAAATTCCTTTTTTCAGAATATTGTACCGACTGTCCGGACTGTCCGCGATAATTGCATCCACTGCCGATGCCTTGATCTGAAAATAACTTTTCAGCGCTTTTTTCGTAGCTTCTATGTTTTCTGCTTTTTTTGTCTCGTCTGAAAGTAAGACCTTTGCATCCAGAATCACATTGTATACACGCTCACTTGTCGCAAGCTTTGTGCCGTTTGTGTCTACAATATCTCCACGCTTGAACGGAATCGACTGACTCACATACTGCTGCTGATCCAGTACTGTCTTGGTATAATCTTCTCCTGACGAGGCATTGATATAGGTAATTCTTCCGACAAGAATAACAAAAGCCAGTAATATCGCTATAAAGAGCATTACCAGCTTTTTCTGCATTCCCACCGTGAATTTCTGCCTCAGAACGGAAGTCTTTCTTTTTCTTCTTTTTGACATGCTATTCACCTTTGTTCATAAACCTATTTATCTGTTGTCTGTCCAAGCACTCCGCTTTTCGGAATACTTTCGTACTGTTTTACATAATCATTAACCGGGTTCTGATATTCAACGATCTGATCCGAAGTCGCATATCCCATACCAAGATCATTGATTGCACGGTCTCTTACTTCTTCCAGATTCACAGAATCCATTACTACGTTATATCTAGTTGTATTCTCTTCTTTTGCATCTGCCAGTTCCTGCTGCAGCTCGGTAATATGCTCTGTCCGGCTTGTAAGCTCTGCACGTACCTGCAGATACCATACACAGACTACAAGTGCTGCCACTGCCGCAATTGAAAGAAACATCACATATGCAGGATTCATCCGCATTGCTTTTCTTCGATTTTTCAAAATCTGTCTGTCCAGTTTTTTCTTTTTATGTTTTTTTCTTGGTTCCTCTTGTCGCTGTGGCATGACTTCTGCCTGGCGAACTGTATTTCCGTATATGTACATTCCTCGGCTTGTTACTGTACGTCTGTCTGCCTGTATTCTCTGACTGTATTTTGCCATACAGCACCACCCTTTCAAATTCTATACGCGCTCAAAGATACGCAGCTTCGCACTCTTAGAACGACTGTTCACTTCCATCTCTTCTTCACTTGGAAGAATCGGTTTTTTCGTAATAACTTTTCCTTTTGAAACTTTTCCACACACACATACCGGAAAAGTACTCGGACATGTGCATGGATTCTCATTCTTTTTAAAAATTCCTTTGACAATTCTGTCCTCCAGGGAATGGAACGTGATGATGCATATCCTTCCTCCCGGATTTAAAATATCGATCATATCGTCAAGTGAATCCCTGAGTACCTCCAGTTCCCGGTTACATTCAATCCGGATTGCCTGAAAGGTTCTTTTTGCCGGATGCCCCGACATCTTCTGAAACTTCATCGGTATAGACTGTCTGATAATCTCTGCCAGCTGCCCGGTTGTTTCAATAGGACCTTTCTCTCTTGCCATAACAATATGTTTTGCTATATTCTTCGCAAATTTGTCCTCACCATAGTCGCGAATAATCCGAAAAAGGTCCATCTCACTGTAGCCATTGACAATCTCCTTTGCAGATAAAGTCTGGCGTGTGTCCATTCTCATATCCAAAGGCGCATCTACGCGATAGGAAAAACCACGATCTGCCGTATCTAACTGATAAGATGATACGCCCAGATCGAGTACGATTCCATCGACCTTGTCAATCCCTTTCTCATGGAGCCTCGACTTCATATCACAATAATTGCTCCGGATTATTGTAACTCTCTCCCCGAAGTCGCTTAATCGGGTGCCTGCTGCTTCAATTGCCGCCGCATCCTGGTCTATTCCTATAAAACTCCCCTTGTTGTTTAAACGCCGACATACTTCGTATGCATGTCCGCCTCCTCCAAGTGTGCCATCAACATAAATACCGTCCGGCTTGATGTTCAGTCCTTCGATTGTCTCATCCAGTAATACTGATTTATGCTTAAATGCCATGGTGTCCTCCTAATTAAAAGATCTATTTAGATGCTAAGTCCCAAATCTTCCATGTCATTTGCAATGTCCTCGATATTTTCCTCAACATCAGCTGTACGTGCTTCCCACGCCTCTTTACCCCAGATCTCGACCTTGTCCAGCACACCTGCTAGAACAACCTCTTTTTCAAGATCTGCATAAGCGCGAAGAGAAGAAGATATCAAAACTCTCCCTTGTTTGTCAAGTTCTCCTTCCGTAGCACTTCCAAGAAAGAAACGCTTAAAGTCTCTGGCTTTTTTGTTTGTAAGCGGTAAGGTTCTAAGCTTCTCTTCAAAGGCTTTCCATTCGTTGTCCGGATACAGAAATAAGCAGCCGTCCATCCCTTTCGTAATTACGAAATGTTCTCCCAGACTCTCTCGTAATTTGGAAGGAATAATCAGCCTGCCTTTTGAATCAATACTATGATTAAATTCTCCAGTCAACATAGGATCACCTTCTTTCAAAGTGGTCTGCCACTTTCCATGCCACTTTGCTCCACTTTGCTCCACTTTCTACCACTTGTATCCATTGTACCCCACTTTTCCGCCCTTTTCAAGCACTTTTTCGATTTTATCCATTCTGAAAAAAGTCCGATAAATCGTATTTTTTCCATTTTTCATTCATTTTGTGGTGAAAAGTGGAGCGTTTTATACTCCATTCCCCACACAGTACATAAAAAAAGTGGAGAAACCGTTCCACAATGGAACCATCTCTCCACTTTCTTCTTTTCATCTACTCCGCAGTGTTAAGTGACTGGATATAATCACTTACAGCAGAATAATCAACTTCTGCTACTGCTCTTGGCTGCTTTGATTCATACAGATCATAAGCGGACCATCCAATCCAGACAACGATTGCAAGTGCAATCAGCCCAAGAATCGTATAATCAAAAGCTTTTCGCAAGTTTTTCTTTCTTTCTTCACGCTTTCTGTTCGCTTTTGCCTGTTTATAATAATCTACTTTTTTCTGACTCATATCTGTAAGTCTCCTTCGCAATCAATCTAACCAGTATATTCTATCACACTTTTACGATTGATACAAGCTATACTGCAATAATCACTCCGCCATCATTCGCATACATGCTACTGACACCTCTGGTATCCAGAATAATAATGTCTTTTAATTTCACACGTTCTTCCAGCATCTTCTTCACATCCTGTGCTCTCTGCGGGCAGTTACAATGCGAAATTGCAAGTACCTTGTTCTCCGGATCTTTCAGATCTGCAATCACACAATCCACCATATTCTTAAGTGCTTTTTTAATTCCGCGCGCCTGACCCAGCTGGCAAATCTCTCCCTTCGCAGTAGAACCCATCACCGGCTTAATATTCAGTACTGTCGCCGCAATTGCTTTCAATCCTGTAAGTCTTCCATTCTTACGGAGCGTCTCAAGCGTCTCAAGAACAAAATATGTGTGCTGCTCTTCAATATATGCTTCTACAGCAGCTACCACTTCCTCGAATGTCATGCCCCGCTCTTCACACTGCGCAATCTTCATCCCGACCAGTGTCTGTCCTACTGATGCAGATTTTGAGTTGAACACATAAATATCTTTCTCGCCATATTCTTCTTCATATAAATTCTTGCCCAGTACGGCACTGTTATAAGAACCGCTCAGTTCAGAAGACAACGTAACAGCATATACATGCTCCGCATCACAGTGATATCCTTCCATAAATGTCTCCGGAGACGGACAACTTGACTTTGGACATGTCGGGCATTCAGCTACGTTCTTCAAAAATTCAGCCTGATTGAAAGATTCATCATCAATTATATGATAATCTCCAACCTCCAGTCCCAGTGATGCTGTCTCAAACCGACCTGAAGCCTTCATCTCTGCTGTCAATTCTCCACAACTGTCCACAATCACTTTATAACTCATAATCCAAACCTCCGAAACGTGTCATTTGCATCCATTATACATGGTTTTCATTACCACTTATAACATCATACCACACTTTTCTTTGAAAAAAAAGCTTTTTTTACCCTTCCAGTTTAATTCTTCTGGAAATTCCAAGTGCCATTCCCATCTCTATCATCAGGAACAGGATGGATGTACCACCATAACTGATAAACGGCAATGTAATTCCAGTATTCGGCATCATGTTCGTAACTACCATGACATTAAGAATTACCTGGATCGCGATATGTGACATAATTCCTGTCATGATCTGTGCTCCATACAGATCAGGTGCGTTCTGTGCAATAAAAAGCAGTCTGTAGATCAGAAGACCGAACAAAACCAGGATAATGATCGCTCCAAATACCCCAAGTTCTTCACAGATTGCCGACAGGATCATGTCATTCTGCACTTCCGGTATTACCGTCTTTTGCACACCATTTCCCAGTCCTTTCCCGAAAAAGCCACCTGATCCGATCGCATATAACCCTTGCACCGTCTGGAAAGAAATCGTTGACGCATATTTTTCCGGGTTCAGCCAGGCAATGATACGTCTGAGTCGGAAGCTGGTACTGTTCTCAAGAAGTCTTCCGAGGATATATGATCCCACCACAAAAACAGTCAGCCCGCCTCCTGCAATCCACAGAAAAATCTTCTGCTTCTTATGTACGACAAAAAGGATACAGCAGGAAATTCCCATTACAATGATCGCAGAGCTTA
Source organism: Allocoprococcus comes (assembly GCF_013300725.1). Taxonomy (GTDB): domain Bacteria; phylum Bacillota; class Clostridia; order Lachnospirales; family Lachnospiraceae; genus Allocoprococcus; species Allocoprococcus comes_A. The sequence goes on along the minus strand of NZ_JAAIMM010000013.1, from coordinate 9,249 downwards.
GATTCTCAGTCAGCACATAAACTCCCAGTGCTGCCAAACCTCCCCACGCCACAACTCCCAGCGATCCTTTCAGGGTATGTACTTTATTTCCCATTCTACAGATCAGGTATGGGATAAATATGATCACAGCGATCTTCATAACCTCTGCCGGCTGGAATGACTGATTAGCCGGAAGCCGGAACCATCTTCGTGCACCATTTACCTCAATTCCAAGTGGTGTAAATTTAACAAGTGCAAGAAGAAGCATGGATCCCCAGTAGCTCATTGCTGCATATTTTGAAAACATATGATAATCCAGGCGAGAAACCCACATCATCACACCAATACTTCCAAGTCCGATGATTCCCTGTCTTTTCAGAAAGTACATCCCATCTCCGTATTCCGTTCGTGCTTCATAGGAACTGATACTGTATAGCATCACCAGTCCAAAACACATCAGAAATATAATAATCGCCAGAAGACTGTAATCAAAATAATGAACCGTCTGCTTTTTTACAGCCTTCCTTCGTTTGCTTTTGATTCTTTGTGCCATTTATTCACACTCCTACTTAAGCTATAACTACAAAGTCTATATCTTATAGAGTATACCATAATATCCCCCTGACGCACAAGCTTTCCGCAAGAAAATAGAGCAGGCTAATTTCCACTCGATTTGTATACACAAAAATGGTGCCGCTTCTTTGCGACACCATCTTTGTTTTACCAGCTATTCTTTATTTTTTAGCAGCAACTGCTTCTTTGATCTGTTTGGTAAGTTCTGGTACGATCTTGTTCAGATCTCCAACGATACCATAGTCAGCTACATCAAAGATCGGAGCTGTCTCATCTTTATTGATTGCAATGATCAGATCAGATTCTTCCATACCTGCTACATGCTGGATCGCTCCGGAAATACCGATTGCAAAATATACCTGAGGACGAACAGTCTTACCTGTCTGTCCTACCTGAAGATCTTTTGGTTTCCAGCCGTTATCTACAACTGCACGTGAGCAGCTTACTTCTCCGCCAAGTGCTTCTGCAAGGTCTTCCAGGATCTTGAAGTTTTCTGCACTTCCGACTCCACGTCCACCGGATACAAGAATCTTGGCATCCATGATATCAACTGTCTCAGATACAGATTTGACAACTTCCATGATCTCAACATATTTGTTATCCGGTGTGAATCCAGGATTGAATTCTTCTACATTTGCTTTTGCACCTTCGATCTTAGCGATCTTCTGCATAACACCAGGACGAACGGTTGCCATCTGCGGACGATTATCCGGACAAGCGATGGTAGCAATTGTATTTCCGCCAAATGCCGGACGAGTCATGAGAAGCTGATTGTGCTTCTGTTCTTTTCCGGCTACCGGATTAATCGGGAAATCACCGATCTCAAGCTGTGTACAGTCTGCTGTAAGACCTGTCTGTACTCTTGCGGATACTCTAGGACCAAGGTCACGTCCGATTGCAGTTGCACCTACTAACATGATCTCCGGTTTGTATTTTTCAATTACAGATGCCAGTGCGTGTGCGTATGGCTCTGTTCTGTACTCTTTCAGTTCCGGATCATCTACAACGATCACTTTATCTGCTCCGTATGCTGCAAGCTCATCTGCAAGTCCTTTTACGTCAGAACCGATCAGAACGGCTGCTACTTCTGCGTTTAAGTCTGCTGCAAGGTCTTTTGCTTTCCCAAGAAGTTCAAATGCGATTCCGCTCAGTTTGTTGTCTACCTGTTCAGCAAAGACATATACTCCCTTATATTCTTCTAAGTTCATGATATTCACCACTTTTCCTTCTTATTAAATGATATGTTTCTCTGTTAATTTTCCCATCAGGTAAGATACTGCTTCTTCCGGATCAAGAGCAACTTTTTCTCCTGCCCCTTTTCTTACTTTGTCAGATGCTTTCGCAATCTTTGTAGGCGATCCTGCAAGACCGATATTTGCATCATCCAGTGTAGTAAGATCTGCTCTTCCCCATGTTGTGATCTCAGCATCACAAGCATCGAAGATTCCGCCTGGTGTCATATAACGTGGTTCATTTAATTCTGAAAGTGCAGTGATAAGGCAAGGCATTTTTGCTTTCAGTACATGATATCTGTCTTCGAACTGACGCTGTACGATCACGCTGTCGCCTTCTACTTTGATATCCTGTGCATAAGAGATAACCGGGATGTCCAGATGTTCGGAAATCTGCGGTCCAACCTGTGCTGTATCACCATCGATTGCCTGACGTCCTGTGATGATCAGGTCATAATCGAGTTTGCGGATTGCTGCTGCGATGGTGCTTGATGTAGCCCATGTATCAGCTCCTCCAAGTACTCTGTCTGTTACAAGAATTGCTTTATCAGCTCCCATTGCAAGTGCTTCGCGAAGCACATCGGCTGCTTTTGGAAGTCCCATTGTAAGTACAGTTACTTCTGCTCCATACTGGTCTTTTAATCTAAGTGCGGCCTCAAGACCTGCTTTGTCATCCGGGTTCATAATTGCAAGCATTGCAGCTCTGTTAAGTGTACCGTCCGGATTAAACTGAACTCCGCCTTTTGTATCCGGTACCTGTTTTACACAAACAACTATCTTCACGATTCGTACCTCCTATTTCAATAAGTTTCCAGAAATAACCATACGCTGAACTTCTGAAGTTCCTTCGTAGATTTCTGTGATCTTTGCGTCACGCATCATACGTTCTACATCGTATTCTCTGATGTATCCGTATCCACCATGTAACTGAACAGCCTTTGTAGTAACTTCCATCGCTACTTCTGCTGCATAAAGCTTAGCCTGTGCAGCTTCGACAGAGTAAACTTTCTGTGTAGCTTTTGCCATGGCAGCTTTGTATACCATCATTCTTGCAGCCTCTACCTTTGTAGCCATATCTGCAAGCTGGAACTGTGTATTCTGGAACTGGCCAATCGTGCGTCCGAACTGTTTTCTTTCTTTTACATATGCGATTGTTCTGTCAAGTGCGCCTTCAGCGATTCCAAGAGCCTGAGCGGCAATACCGATACGTCCGCCATCCAGAGTATGCATAGCGATACCGAAGCCCTTGCCCTGTGCTCCAAGGAGATTTTCTTTCGGAATACGGCAGTCTTCAAAAATAAGCTCGTATGTTGAAGATCCACGGATACCCATCTTCTTTTCTTTGGTTCCGAATGTGAATCCCGGAGTATCTTTTTCTACGATGAATGCAGAAATCTCTTTCATCTTTCTGCCACGTTTTTCAACAATACCTGTTACCGCGATAATGATGTAAACATCTGCTTCTTTACCGTTTGTGATAAAGCATTTTGATCCGTTTAATACCCATTCATCTCCGTCAAGTACAGCTTTTGTCTGCTGTCCCTGTGCATCTGTACCTGCTCCTGGTTCTGTAAGACCGAAAGCTCCGAGTTTTCTTCCTGATGCAAGATCCGGAACATATTTTGCTTTCTGCTCCGGTGTTCCGTATGTCAGGATCGGGTCAATACAAAGGGAAGTATGTGCAGATACAATTACAGATGTTGTAGCACAAACCTTTGCAAGTTCTTCTACACACATTACATATGTTAAAGGATCGCATCCCTGTCCTTCGTATTCCTTCGGTACCGGAATACCGAGGAATCCATATTTCGCCATTTTTTCAACTGTTGCTCTTGGGAAAACTTCTGTTTCATCCACTTCCTGTGCAAGTGGTTTTACTTCGTTTTCTGCGAATTCTTTAAACAGAGTTCTCGCCATTTCGTGTTTCTTATCTAATCCGAAATCCATTTATTCTTCCTCCATGTCTTTATTTAGAACATCCATTACGATGTGAGTGTCAAAAATAAATTTTGCCACTCACTGATGTAATCGGATTGCTTATTCGTGCAAGCACAAACGCAATTTATACTTTTGACACTTACATCATATTACTGTGCATCAACCGGAGTTTTTGTGCGGTCTGCATTGTATACATAGAATCCTTTTCCGCTCTTAACACCAAGGTTTCCGCCACGGACCATCTTACGAAGCAGCGGGCACGCACGATATTTGCTGTCGCCTGTTTCTGCGTAAAGAACATCCATGATAGCAAGGCAGATATCAAGTCCGATAAAATCACCAAGCTCTAAAGGTCCCATTGGATGGTTTGCTCCAAGCTTCATAGCTGCATCGATTCCTGCAATGTCAGATACACCTTCCATTTTGATGAAAGCTGCTTCGTTGATCATCGGAACAAGGATACGGTTTACAACAAAACCTGCTGCTTCATTAACCTGTACAGGTGTCTTTCCGATTTCTTCTGCGATCTTCTTGATTGCATCTACAGTTTCAGCCGGTGTATTTACGCCTGCGATCACTTCTACTAATTTCATACGGTCTGCCGGGTTGAAGAAATGCATACCGATCATTGGACGGGTAAGTCCGTTGCCGATTTCTGTGATAGAAAGGCTGGAGGTATTTGATGCAAAAATGCATTCTGGTTTAGCGATCTTATCGAGTTCACCGAATGTAGTTTTCTTAACTTCCATGTTCTCAAATGCTGCTTCTACGATCAGATCACAATCTGCGCAGAGATCTTCTTTGAGTCCCGGAGTGATTTTAGCAAGGATTGCATCAACTGCTTCCTGAGTTAATTTTCCTTTCTGAACAAGTCTGTCATAGCCTTTGGCAATTTTAGCTTTTCCGCCTTCTGCCCATTCCTGTTTGATGTCGCAAAGAGCTACTTCATATCCATCTACCTGAGCAAATGCTTTTGCAATGCCCTGTCCCATTGTTCCTGCGCCAATAATTCCTACTTTCATTGAAATTACCTCCATTTTATATAAGAAATGTTCAGGGGAGTGTGATTTCTCCCCTATATTAATTTGTACTTATTTATTAAGGAAAGCTTCTACTTTTCTTTTCTCGAGGAATGCTGCCATTCCTTCTTTCTGGTCATAAGATTCAAAGCATCCGCCAAAGAGTTTCTCTTCTACTACGATTGCTTCATCCATTCCCTTTTCAAGGCCTTCATTGATTGCCTGTTTGCAGTGTCTCACTGCAATCGGAGCATTCTTCGCGATTCCCGCTGCCATCTTCTTAGCTGCCGGCATCAGTTCTTCCTGTGGATAAACCGCATTTACAAGACCAATTCTGTAAGCTTCGTCAGCTTTGATATTTCTTGCAGTGTAAATCATCTGTTTTGCCATGCCAGGTCCTACAAGTCTTGCAAGTCTCTGGGTTCCGCCAAATCCAGGTGTGATTCCAAGACCAACCTCCGGCTGTCCGAATACTGCATTGTCTGAACAGATACGGATATCACAGCTCATGGAGATTTCACATCCGCCACCAAGAGCGAATCCGTTCACTGCTGCGATTACCGGGATCGGAAGTGTTTCGATCTTACGGAAAATATCATTTCCTTTCTTACCAAAAGCTTCTCCCTCTTCTTTTGTAAGAGTACTCATCTCAGCGATATCTGCACCGGCTACAAAAGATTTTTCTCCTGCTCCTGTAAGGATCAGGCATCTGACTGCGTCAAGATCAACACCATTGATCGTTGCATCAAGTTCATCAAGAACTGCACTGTTCAGTGCGTTCAGAGCCTTTGGACGATTGATCGTAATAATTCCAACCTGTCCTTCTACTTCATATGTAATAAATTCCATCATCAACATCTCCTTTTGATCTGGTTTATTAATCACGTTCTACGATTGTAGCACATCCCATTCCGCCACCGATACAAAGTGTTGCAAGACCTTTCTTTGCATCACGTTTCTGCATCTCATGAAGAAGTGTAACAAGGATACGGCATCCTGAAGCTCCTACCGGATGTCCGAGAGCAATCGCTCCACCGTTTACATTTACTTTATCCATGTCGAATTTCAGATCATGTGCTACTGCAAGTGACTGTGCTGCGAAAGCTTCGTTTGCTTCGATCAGATCCATATCGTCTACAGAAAGTCCTGTCTTAGCCATTACTTTATTCGTAGCTGCTACAGGTCCAACTCCCATGATAGAAGGATCTACTCCGCCGAGTGCTCCGGCTACCCATGTTGCCATTGGTGTAACACCGAGTTCTTTTGCTTTTTCTTCACTCATAACAACGATTGCTGCTGCTCCGTCATTGATACTTGAAGCATTTGCTGCTGTTACGATACCATCTTTTTTGAATGCCGGACGAAGTCTTGCGATTCCTTCTGCTGTTGTTCCCGGACGCGGTCCTTCATCTGTATCAACTACGATGGTTTCTTTTTTCTTCTTCACTTCTACAGGAACGATCTCATCTTTGAATTTTCCTGCTTCAATTGCTGCGCATGCCTTCTGCTGGCTTGTTGCTGCAAATTCATCGAGCTGTTCTCTTGTAAGTCCCCACTGCTCTGCTACATTCTCAGCAGTAATTCCCATGTGATAGTCATTAAATGCATCCCACAGTGCGTCATTTACCATGGTATCAACCATCGGTGCATTTCCCATTCTGTATCCATAACGTGCATTTTTCAGTGCATATGGAGCCATAGACATATTTTCCATACCACCTGCAACTACAATATCAGCATCTCCTGCCTGGATCATCTGTGCTGCCATGTTGACACAGTTAAGACCGGATCCGCAAACTACATTGACTGTAACTGCCGGAGTCTCGACCGGAAGTCCTGCTTTCAGGGAAGCCTGACGTGCAACATTCTGTCCAAGTCCTGCCTGGATTACACAACCCATGTATACATGATCAACCTGCTCCGGAGCAACACCTGCTCTTTTTAATGCTTCTTTAATAACGATAGATCCTAATTCCGGAGCCGGAGTTGTTGAAAGAGATCCTCCCATGCTTCCGATTGCTGTACGACACGCACCTGCTAACACGATTTTCTTTGCCATCACTTTTTCCTCCTTTTACATCTTAATGGTAAGTATCACTTCTTAATTTATAATATGCTGTTTTACTTTCCTTTTTAAGATTTTCGCAAGGGACTTTTTCGTCCTCTTTTCTCACTATACTACCGTTTTTTTGTTTTGTCAAATATTTATCAATCATTTTTTATCATTTAATTTTCTTTTTACATTTTACCCAATACTTTTTACAATTTTCCTGTATGATTCGTCATTTCACACACATCACTTTTATATTGACCTTTCCATGATATGGTGCTACACTTAAGATTGTTAAAAAATATTCAACCAGAATACTATAATTAAATTATGAATGAGAAGGTGTGAAAATGAGCAAAAGTTTTGAAGAATTAATCTCAAAAGCAAATCAAAAAACCTTAAAGAAAGTCTCTGTTTCCAATGCACAGGATGAACCTGTACTTCAGGCTGTCAAAGCTGCAAAAGAACAGAATATCGCAACATCCATTCTTGTCGGTGACGAAGCCAAGATCCGTGAAATCGCTGCTTCTATTGATATGGATCTGACAGATTTCGAGATCATCAATGAGCCGGATACCGAAGCAGCTGCATTAAAGGCTGTTGAGCTTGTACATAATGGTGAAGCTGATATCCTTTTAAAAGGACTGCTTGAAACAAAGACATTCTTAAAGAGCGTATTGAATAAAGAAGTCGGACTTCGTACCGGAAAGATGCTTTCCCATGTATGTGTATTTGAGATTGAAGGCATTGACCGTCTTCTGTTCTTCACAGACGTAGCTTTCAATACATATCCAACCCTTGCAGATAAAGTCAATATCATCAACAATGCAGTAGAAGTCGCTCATGCATGTGGCATCGAGTGCCCGAAGGTTGCTCCTCTGTGTGCAGTTGAGACAGTGAATCCAAAGATGCAGCCGACAGTCGATGCTGATAATCTCACCAAGATGTACGAGGGTGGTGATTTCAAAGGATGCCAGATCTACGGACCACTTTCCATGGACCTTGCGATCGATCCTGAGGCAGCTGTTCACAAAGGTGTGACAAATCCAGTGGCCGGACATGCTGATATTCTCCTCTTCCCGAATATCGATGCAGGAAATATCACATATAAGATTCTTGTCCGCACTGCAAAGGTCAAGATCGGTAACGTACTTGTCGGAACAAGCGCTCCGGTTGTACTTACATCACGTTCTGATGATTTCCAGACAAAACTGAATTCTATCGCTCTTGCAACCGTAATCGCAGGATCGATCACAGACTAAGGAGGATCTTTTCATGAGCTATAAAATTTTAGTAATCAACCCGGGATCTACTTCTACCAAGATTGGTGTGTACGAAGACGAAACTTTGTTATTCGAAGAAACACTCCGTCATTCCACCGAAGAGATTGCCAAATATGCAACCATCGTTGACCAGAAAGATTTCCGTAAAGAACTGATCGTAGATATTCTCGCAAAAAACAGCTTCGACATCAAATCCCTGAATGTTGTTGTCGGACGAGGCGGACTTTTAAAACCGATCCCAGGTGGAACCTATCCGGTATCTGACGCACTTCTTGCTGACTTAAAAGCAGGTGTGCAGGGACAGCATGCATCGAACCTCGGTGGCATCCTTGCCCGCGAAATCGGTGATGAGATCGGAGTTCCTTCTTACATTGTTGACCCGGTTGTTGTCGATGAGATGGAACCTGTTGCAAGATATTCCGGAATCCCGGAACTTCCGCGTATCAGTATCTTCCACGCACTGAACCAGAAAGCAGTTGCCAAACGCTACGCTAAAGAACAGGGTGTATCTTATGATTCCCTGAACCTGGTCGTTGTACATATGGGCGGCGGTGTATCCGTCGGTGCTCATAAAAATGGTAAAGTTGTCGACGTTAACAATACTCTCGACGGAGACGGACCTTTCTCACCAGAACGTTCCGGCGGTGTACCGGCAGGCGCGCTCGTAAAAATGTGTTTTTCCGGTCAGTACACACAGGCTGAAGTATATAAAAAGATCAATGGAAAGGGCGGTCTCAACGGATATCTCGGAACCAACAACATGCGTGATGTTGCAGAACGTGCCTTCGAAAAGGGTGACGAAGAAGCAGCCGGTGTATTCCACGCATTTACCTACCAGGTTGCAAAAGAAGTCGGCGCAATGGCCGCTGTCCTAAACGGTAAAGTAGACCAGATCCTTCTCACAGGCGGTATCGCATACAGCGATTACGTAACATCCGAGATCAAAGAAAAAGTCGGATTCATCGCTCCGATCACCGTCTACCCAGGCGAAGACGAACTCCTCGCCCTCGCACAGGGCGCAATCCGCGTATTAAACGGCGAAGAAAAAGCTCTGGAATATTAAAAGAATTATCCAAAGCCCTAAAACATACAAACCACATATATCTCATCGTAGAAAAAAGGGGATGTGAAAAAACTCGATTGAGTTTTTTCGCATCTCCCTTTTTGTACCTGTT
>NZ_JAAIMM010000130.1 GCF_013300725.1 Allocoprococcus comes | reverse complement strand
ACTTCGAAAGGCAGAAGAACAAAACCAGAATGAGAAACGTGTGGAACACAAAGAAAAAGAGAGTCAGGAGGTGAGATAAGTATGAATTACGGAGCAGAACCGGCAGATCAGGTAGTACGGTACAGTCTGGAAGGGATGGAGTATTCGCTGAAGATCACCGGGAATGTAGCAAAGCATGTGGCAGTCTTTATTGCTGCCGCCTTAAAGGACCAGAAAAAGACAAGAGGAAAAACGAGGCTTACCAGAATGCTGAAAGAACAGCGTCCGATGAAATTTTTTACAGTACCGGGTGACAGACTGAAAGAGTTTGC
>NZ_JAAIMM010000129.1 GCF_013300725.1 Allocoprococcus comes | reverse complement strand
AAAATGGGGCAACGTGTCCGAAATCTGCAGACGTTACTGCGAAAAGCAGTACACGCAGAATCTGCTTTTAACACAGCATTTCCGCATGGGACTGGACGGTTATAAGCACAAACGAAATCTAAATGTGCTGGTAGTCGGAGGTTCAGGAGCAGGAAAGAGCCGGACGTATGCAATCCCAAACATCATGCAGTGCAACTGTTCGATGGTGATTACTGATCCCAAGGCAGAACTTTTGCGTAAAACCGGAGGTGTTCTGGAACGGAATGGATACGAAGTCCGGGTTTTTGATTTGATCAATCCGGAGACTTCCTGGTGTTATAACCCGT
>NZ_JAAIMM010000128.1 GCF_013300725.1 Allocoprococcus comes | reverse complement strand
CATGAAGGTGAAGAATTTAAAAACCAGAATCGCAGCCTTTGGACTGGCTGTCCTGGTGGGCGTCAGTACCTTAAGCAGTGCCAATGCGTTTGCTGCTGAGCAGACGGATGTGGGGCAGGAGGTACAGGCATCCGAACAGGCGGCTACGAGTCAGAAAGAGAAGGCAGTTACGGCAGACGATATCACGAAAGAGATTTCGGATGAAACATTTGCAGTAGAAAGCAGTATGGAAGGAATCCATTATGATGCAGAAAAAGAGGATGTTACGCTTGTCAGCATCCAAGATGAAAAGGGTGGGGAATACCATCCGGACAAAGCCGGAACTTA
>NZ_JAAIMM010000127.1 GCF_013300725.1 Allocoprococcus comes | reverse complement strand
CATGAAGGTGAAGAATTTAAAAACCAGAATCGCAGCCTTTGGACTGGCTGTCCTGATGGGCGTCAGTACCTTAAGCAGTGCCAATGCGTTCGCTGCCGAGCAGACGGATGTGGGGCAGGAGGTACAGGCATCCGAACAGGCGGTTACGAGTCAGAAAGAACAGGCAGTTACGGCAGACGATATTACGAAAGAGATTTCGGATGAAACATTTGCAGTGGAAACCAGTATGGAAGGAATCCATTATGATGCAGAAAAAGAGGATGTTACGCTTATCAGCATCCAAGATGAAAAGGGTGGGGAATACCATCCGGACAAAGCCGGAACTTA
>NZ_JAAIMM010000012.1 GCF_013300725.1 Allocoprococcus comes | reverse complement strand
ATGGATAATTCCTTACTGGCTGTAAGGGATATTAACCATAAATATATTGTAGTAGGAGAAGGGTTTGATTTCCCAAGACTGGATGTATTAATGCTTGCAGCACCTGTATCTTTTGAAGGACGCCTGGAACAGTATGTAGGTAGATTAAACAGAGATTATGTCGGAAAAGAAGCGGTTTATGTGTATGATTATATCGATTCTCATGTGCATTATTTTGATAAAATGTATGCAAAAAGATTGAGAACATACAGGAAGACGGGATTTTCAATCTGGACGCAAGAGTTGCAACCTAAACAAATAATAAATGCAATATTTGATTCTGTAAATTATACCGAAAAATTCGAGCAAGATATTGTAGAGTCAGAAAAAATGGTAGTAATTTCCAGTCCGGATATCAGACAGGATAAAATTGACAGATTTTTACTATTAATAAAGAAGAGACAGGAAGTAGGGGTAAAGGTTACTGTTATTACAACTGATCCGGAAGATATTACTTACGGAAAGTCGGATGTATGTTATGAATTAATCAGAGCAATGCAATTGGTAGGAATAAATGTGATAACAAGAACAGAAGTAGAAGAATGTTTTGCCGTTATTGATGATGAAATAGTATGGCATGGCGGGATGAATCTACTTGGAAAAGCTGATGTCTGGGATAACTTAATGCGTATCAGAAATTCACAAGTTGCAACGGAATTGTTGGAAATCGCTTTGGGATGTTCTGAGGAGAGGAGAAAAAGTGAACCGAAAAAGATATAAGTGTGATCGTATGAAGAAGTGTGCTATATTAGTAAGTTTAGGAAAACAGAAGATAAAAAGAATTGGGAAATAATCAGTTGGGGGTATTAATCAATTCCGGTTTGATGAATCCATGCGGCTTTTGAAAAGGTAAAATGATTTTATTTTACTTATTCCGGAGCGTGGTATATACTAATAGGCAGAGTAACGCACAGATGTGACGAAATTGTCTTTTCAAATATAGACAGCTTTGTCATGGGGACGCTGTGTGGTTAAGATACTGCATAAAAAGCAGGAAAGAACAACGAAAAACGGAGGAATTAGAATGAAATTTCAAAAGCTTGGCAACACGGATATCGATGTTTCGGTGGTTGCATTAGGTACTTGGGGGCTTGGCGGCGGAAGTGTCTGGACAGACGGAGATTCTACAGTTGAGGATGCGAAGCGTCTGCTTGATATTTGTCATGAACATGGTGTAAATTACATCGATACCGCACCGGTATATGGTACAGGAGTAAGTGAGGAACTGCTTGGTAAGGCACTGAAAGGCAGAAGAAATGATTTTGTTTTGCAGACCAAATGTTCGTTGAACTGGAGAAATGAGGGCGGTAATTTCCATTACGAACGAGACGGTTATACCGTTAACAATGACACACGCGCATCAGCAGTGAAAAAGGACGTGGAAGACTCTTTGCGCAGAATGGGAACTGATTATCTGGATTCTGTTATCGTACATTATGTATGCGGCAGCTTTCCAGTGGAGGAAACGGTTGGAGCTTTGGAGAATCTGGTTCGTGAAGGAAAGATCCGCACCTATGGACTTTCTAACAGTCAGCCGGCAGATCTGGCTGCATATCAGGAAGCCGGCGGAAACGTATCTGTTGTACAGGAGTTTTTCAGTATTCTCTCTCCTTTCCATGGCAGAGAATATTTTGATCTGTGTAAAAAGTATAACACGGTATTTCAGACCTATGGTGTTCTGGAGGAAGGATTTTTGACTTCTCCTGCCTTTATGGAACGGGAATTTGCAAAAACCGATATCCGATCCAGAATACCTTGGACAGATCCGGAGAAAAAAGAAGGACTTCGCAGGGCTTTCGAAATCTGGAAACCACTTTGTGAGGAATATCATTGCAGTTTTGCAACGCTGGTAGAAGCCTGGGCACTATCTCAGTATGACCGAATGAGTCTTCTGGTTGGAATGCGAAAAGCTTCCAGTGTGGAAGATACCGTAAAGTGTCTGGATATAAAGTTGCGTGCCGAGGACATCAAATGTATGGAGGAAGCAGTAAAGACAATTCAGGTTGCGGTTCTGGACAAATAGAAAACAGTAAAGGTGGAAAGGAGCGGGATCGTATACCCGGTCCTTTCCTAATTCGGCAAAAGAAGGGGAGAAGAACATGAAAGAACCTATGATGGCAGATAGCCATGAAATCGCAGTTAGAAATTATAAACAACCATTGAGAAATCGTTTGATCATGATGCTGATCTGTATTGGAATTGCTCTTGCATCCTTTTTTGTTGTTTCCAAATGGGCAACTTCGGTTGATTCGTACCGTTGGGTTATCAAAACGCTGAATGGATTGCAGAAAAAAGCACTGGGACTTTCAGGAACAGCAACAGCTCTTGCAACCGATGCTGCAGCAATACCGGGAGAAGCCACAACTCCGATCGCGAATAAGCTGGCAGATGTCGCAGGGTATATGGTGATCGTTTATGCAGTGATCATTGTTGAAAAATATTTACTGACTATCACCGGGTATATTGCATTTAAAATTTTATTTCCTATCGGATGTGTGCTTCTGGCAGCAGGAAACTTTTTGAAAAACGGATGGAAAGAATTTATCTACAGGATCGGAATTAAGAGTATCATTCTGGGTGTTCTTTTGTGGGGACTGGTTCCTACCAGTGCGTGGGTGACGAATATGGTAAATGAAACCTATGCAAAGTCCTATGAAGCTGATTTTTCACTGGAAGATACGGAAGAATTATTAGATGAGGGTGATACCTCTTCAAACACAGACAAGAAGGATGAATCACAAGAAACGAAAGATAAAAAGTTTTCATTCAGTGGTTTTCTTGAGAATGTAAAGGATAAGGTAGATGATGCAATTGATACAGTAGGTGAAGTCACTACAGAAAAACTCTCTGCTTTTGAAGATGGATTAAACAGGATATTGGAGGGTGTGGCAGTGCTGATCGTGACAACTTGTGCCATTCCGGTTCTGGTTATGTTATCCTTTACCTGGATTTTAAAGGGTATCATGGGCCTGAGAATTCCATCTGTTACACTTCAGTCGGTGCCAAGGGTTTCTGAAAGGAAAAGAAAGAAATCTGAAGAAAATTAATTTAGAATTTTGACGAAGGAGAGGAATGATATGACAAAAGATCTGACTACAGGGAAAATCATGCCGATTCTTGTGAATTTCACCGTGCCGCTGGTTTTAGGAAATCTGTTTCAGCTGACTTATAATGCGGTGGACAGTATTATCGTAGGACATTTTGTAGGGAAAGAAGCCCTGGCGGCAGTTGGTATCTGCAATCCGATCAGTACGCTTATGATACTGTTTTTGAATGGATTATGTATGGGCGCAAGTATCCTTATGGGAATTCAGTATGGGGCGAAAGATTATAAGACTTTGCACAGGCAGATCAGTACAACCATGTTGTCGGGAGTCGTTTTTTCGTTTTTCCTGACTTTATTTTGTGTGGTATTTGCAGTACCGATCCTGCATCTTTTGCAGGTAGATGCTTCTATTATGGAGATGACGCGGCAATATTTGCGGATTATTTTTATGGGATTAATGTTTACCTTTTTGTATAACTTTTTTTCCAGCACCCTAAGAGCATTAGGAGACAGTGCATCGCCTCTGTATTTTCTGATCATCAGTGCAGTCCTGAATATTTTCGGAGATTTGTTTTTTGTCATTGTACTAAAGGCAGGAAGCAATGGATGCGCCATTTCCACAGTGCTTAGTGAGGCACTGTGCTGCCTGTTTTGTGTTATTTATATACAGAAAAAAGTACCGATTCTTCGTCTTGGCAGGAAATGGCTGGTATTTGATGCCAGTCTGCTGAAGAAAACGATTGCTTACGGATGGGCGTCAGCTATGCAGCAGGCTACCGTCCAAATGGGGAAAATTGCGATCCAGGCACTGGTTAATACCATGGGAGTATCCGTAGCTGCCGCCTTTGCAGTTGTTAATCGGATCGATGATTTTGCTATTACACCGGAACAGAATATCGCCCATGCCATGACGGCACTTATGGCGCAGAATAAAGGAGCCGGAAAAAATGACCGTATGCGGGAAGGATTTCGCTGCGGAATGATCCTGGAGATTGTTTATGGAGTGGCTGTTATGGTAATTTGCCTGGTATTTGCCGGAGAACTTATGGCACTTTTCGTAAAAGACGAGGAAGTAATAGGGCATGGTGTCATTTATCTGCATCTGATTGCCGTAATGTATATACTTCCGGCCATTACGAATGCAATCCAGGGATTCTTCCGTGGAATCGGAGACCTGAAGGTAACACTGATGAGCAGTTTTACCAATATGGCGGTCCGGGTCATTGCGGCAGCACCAATGATTTTGCTATGGAACTTCGGGATTGAAGCATTGCCATATTCCTATCTGGCAGGCTGGGTTGCCATGCTGCTGGTAGAAACGCCTTTGATGATTCGGATTTATCGGAAATAATATATAAAAATGCGAAAGGATTCCTTGATCATGTGATTGAGCTTGCAGCATCTACAGCTACAGTAACAGAAGCAGCTGCTGCACTACAGGTAGAACCGGGAATGATTGCGAAAACCATGTCATTTTTGCAAGGGAATAAGCCAGTTCTGATTTTAACGGAAGGAACTGCAAAAGTAGACAACAGAAAATATAAAGATACTTTTCATATAAAAGCAAAAATGATTCCGTTTGAGGAAGTAGAAGATATCATCGGACATGCTCCGGGCGGAGTATGTCCATTTGGTATCAACGAAGGAATAGAAGTCTATCTTGATGAAAGTCTGAAAAAGTTCAATACGGTTTACCCGGCAGCAGGGAATGATCATAGCGCTGTAAAGCTCACTATTCCTGAATTGGAATTGGTAGCAGAAGCGAACGGGTGGGTAGATGTCTGTAAGGAACTGTAAAATTGCCCAGAAAAGGAGCTTATACAGAATCCGGTCCCAATCTCTTTATAAAAGCCAGCGGTGTCATATGATATTTTGTCTTGAATGCCCTGTAAAAATAAGAGAGATTACGAAAGCCGACGGATAAAGATACCTCTAATATGGAGGTGTTTCCGTGCTCAAATAACTCTACTGCTTTTTCCGGCCTGATACTGTTGATATACTGGATACAGGTCATATTCATATGCTTTTTAAAAAAGCGCATAAAATGATATTCGCTGAAATAGCAAAGCTTTGCAAGTTCAGAAACCGACAGAGCTTCTGCATAATTCTGATCAATATGATCAAGTACAATTTTTAATTTATCGGAAGAGTCTGATTCTGTAGAGGATCTTGCGTTACTGTACTGGAGCAGAAGAAAAAGAGTCTGCAGCAGACAGGATTTTATGGCGAGTTCATATCCAAACATCCGGGCGTCGTACAGGGAAACAAGCTGTGAAAAGTACTCTCTGAGAGAATCATAGGCAGGGTGTTCCAAGGTAATGAGATATGGCAAGGCTAATTCGTGATTTACCATAGGTGTAAGATAGCGGGCAGAACAGATATCTGCATTATTTCCACCCAGAAGATTCATATGGAACACATAGGTTTCCGAGCAGAATTCTGCACTGTTTTTCAGGATAATGGAATGCAGGAGTAAGGGTGGAATAAACAGGATATCTCCTGTACCTGCTTCGTATTCCATCAGATTGATCTGGTAAATACAGGATCCCTTTGTTATGAGGGTCAGCTCTGCCTCTTCGTGCCAGTGCGTTGTTATGACAGGAGAATCTGCTGAGAGTTTTGAGATATATTTCTGAATCGGAAAATAAACCTCTCCATGTTTTGCGTTTTCTTTTTGCTCCGGTATAAGTGAATGCGGTGTTTTCATATTTCTAATACCTCCATAATAGCAGAATTGTGTTATAAAATGAAAAAATAATACAAGATTTGTTACGATTAAGATTATATAATAGCAGTATAATACAGCCAAAGAAATAAAGCAATGGCGAAGCAATACGATGATCATATATGAAAGAGGTTGATAAAAATGGAAAAAAAGTGGTGGCATGACAAAGTAGCGTATCAGATTTACCCAAAGAGTTTTCTGGATACAAATGGAGACGGAATCGGAGATCTGAGAGGAATTATTTCTAAACTGGATTATCTGAAAAAGTTAGGGATTGATATTATCTGGTTATCGCCTGTTTACAAATCACCATTTGTAGATCAGGGATATGATATTGCGGATTACTATGCAATTGCTGAAGAGTTCGGAACAATGGAAGAATTTGATGAACTGCTGGCGGAAGCAAAAAAACGAGACATGCATATTATTATGGATCTGGTTATTAATCATTGCTCCGACAAACATGAGTGGTTCCAGAAAGCTTTAGCAGATCCGGATGGAGAGTTTGCAGATTATTTTTATTTCCGCAAGGGCAAAAACGGAAATCCACCGAGCAATTACCGCTCTTATTTTGGAGGAAGCTGCTGGGAAAAGGTACCGGGAACGGACAAATATTATTTTCACATGTTTGCAAAGGAACAGCCGGATCTGAATTGGGAAAATCCGAAGTTACGGCAGGAACTGTACAAAATGATCAACTGGTGGCTGGAAAAAGGTCTCTCCGGTTTTCGAATCGACGCGATCATCAACATCAAGAAGGATCTGGACTTTCCTGATTTTGCACCGGATGGGAAAGATGGTCTGGCAAGCTGCTGGAAGATGGTTGAAAGTGTAGACGGAGTAGGGAAGCTGCTGGAAGATCTGAAAAAGTCAACTTTTGAAAAGTATGATGCCTTTACAGTAGGAGAAGTATTTAATATGAAACCGGATGAATTACCGGAATTTATTGGTGAAACTGGTCATTTTTCAACGATATTTGATTTTAGCGCCCATACGCTCACCGATGGAGAACATGGATGGTATGATGCTCCGAAGCTGGAATTTGCGAAATGGAGAGATGCGATCATTCAGGCACAATTAGAAACACAGAAGTATGGCTTTAAGGCGAATATCATTGAAAATCATGATGAGCCAAGAGGAGCATCCAGATTTTTACCTTCTTATGCCCAGACACCGGAAGGAATCAAGATGCTTGGTACCGTCAGTCTTCTGCTCAGAGGAATTCCTTTCATTTACCAGGGGCAGGAAATCGGTATGAGAAATGCCGAATGGAACAGCATGGAGGAATTTGATGATATCAGTACAAAAGACCAGTATCATACTGCCCGTGAAGCAGGATTGTCGGATCAGGAAGCATTAGAAGTATGCAGTCGTATGAGCCGTGACAACGCGAGAACACCGATGCAATGGAACGGTGAAAAAAATGGCGGATTTACAAAAGGAACGCCATGGTTAAAGGTAAATGCCTCTTACGAAGAGGTGAATGTGGAAGCCCAGGAGCAGGATATGGATTCTGTTCTGAATTATTATCGTAAACTGGTTGCACTGCGTAAATCGGATGAACTGAAAGAAGTATTTACCTATGGAGAATTTCTTCCGGAATATGAAAATGTGGACAGAATCATGGCATTTTATCGTAAAAATGAATCCAAATGTATTCTTGTAGCTGCTAATTTCGGAAAGGATGCTGCAACAATCAAATTGAAAAGCGATATAAAAAAAGTATGGCTGTCGAACCGGGCAGAGGAAATGGCAGACTGTGAAGCAGATACGTTGAATTTACGGAGCTGTGAAGTTGTGGTTCTGGAATTAGAATAGTCTGCACAATAGTCCTGGAAAAATTATAAATATGTAATAAAAACAGGGATTGACCTTGCTGGATTATATGCAGCAGATCAATTCCTGTTTGTATATTCGATGAATTAGATCGCTCGATTTGAAACAGCAGTATCAAATTTAGCCGGATTCTGCTATACTGTATAAGAAAAACGTCAGATAAAAGAAGGGTGAAGCATATGATCACATTAAATGACTATTTATATTCAGGCGATACGATTTTTCGGATTTTAAGAAATTATACAGTGGATCTGAAGAAAGAAGCAAAAAAGAATCACAACGAAATAGATCTCATCCATTCCAATTTCCTGATCCAGATCAGGGAACTGCTTGAGCACAATGATTTCCTTACTGCACAGTCGCAGAAAATCAGGGAGTTTTATAAATATATGGTACAGGAATATCCTCTGCTTGCCTTTACTTTTAAAGGAAGGATCAAGTCGCTGATCCGTGCAGAGGAAAAATTCAACGGGTATATTGTAGAATATATTTATGATTATTACGAAAAGCATCATACCTATCCGTCGGTGCCGGACCTAAGGGAAAAGCTGAGCTGCTTTCGGGATATTATCGCATACCGTCTGGTAATCTCTCTTCCGAAATGCAATATCAGGGATGACAAACTGCGAGAGGAAGAGGAAATCAAGTATTTATACAGGATCGCGAATGTTCTTCCGGGCTTTCTGGAGGAAAGAGGGTTCACGGCAGAACCGGCAAAGGGAGTGCTTGAAAGTACCTCTCCGTTTTTGGACGAGACGGTGAAACCTTATTATCGGGATTATATTTCTAACGGAAATGAAAGCAGCTATCAATCACTCCACATCACATTTTACGACAACTGTTCGAGAAGCTACATGGAAGTGCAGCTGCGGACAAAGAAGATGGATGATATAGCGGAGATTGGAGCAGCAAATCACCAGGCCTACGAGAAGGAACAGGAAAGAGTCAGGGCAAGAAGAGAAGCCATTCCGGAAGGAGAATGCATTTATTTTGATGAGGCATACGAAAGAGGAATGCGGCTTTTGGGGCTGGAACTGAAGGATCTGGAAGTTAATATGTTTGCTGCGGCAAATAACAGTCTGATCAATGACGGATGCGGATTATACCGGGGCAGACTGATCCTGCCGTATGAACATTTATCAAGACTCCAGACGGATCTGAACGATTAAAAGGATTATAAGAATGAATAAATCAGATACAAAAAAAGCATATTACCATCTCCCGGTCAGAGAAGAGTTGTATCTGGATAATATGCCGGATCTTTTTTTAGAAAAGAATGAAAAAGAAGAGAGGATAAAAAATGGAAGAAAAGAAAAATCAGACAGAACCGGAAGTCTGTAAAGTGGCAAAAAAATGCGGAGGATGCCAGTATCAGGGAGTGCCCTATAAGGAGCAGCTGAAAAAGAAACAAAAAGCGGTAAATGCATTGTTGTCGAAATTTGGAAAAGTAGAACCGATCATCGGAATGGAGAATCCGTATTATTACAGAAACAAAGTACACGCCGTATTTGACAGAGACCGAAGGGGAAATATCATATCCGGAACCTATGAAGCGAAGACCCACCGGGTCGTTCCTGTTGAAAACTGTCTGATAGAGGACAAAAAAAGTCAGGAGATCATCCGGACAATCCGTGGACTTTTGAAATCTTTTAAGATCAAGACCTATGATGAAGATACAGGATATGGCCTGTTCCGTCATGTGCTGATCAGAAGAGGATTTAAAAGCGGAGAAATCATGGTGGTTCTGGTGCTTGGATCACCAATCCTTCCATCGTCTAATAATTTTGTAAAAGCACTCAGAAAAGAACATCCGGAGATTACGACGGTTGTACTGAATATCAACGACAGAAAGACCAGTATGATCCTTGGGGAGAGAGAAAAAGTGTTATATGGGAAAGAATTTATCCGGGATGAACTCTGCGGGTGTACCTTCCGGATTTCACCAAAGTCTTTCTATCAGGTAAATCCGGTGCAGACGGAGATCCTTTATCAGAAAGCGATTGAATTTGCACATCTGACAGGGAAAGAAAGCGTGATCGATGCCTATTGTGGAATCGGAACGATCGGTCTTATCGCTTCGGGACATGCAAAAGAAGTGGTTGGTGTGGAACTCAATAAGGATGCTGTAAAGGATGCAAAATTAAACGCCAGAGAAAATCAGATCCGGAATGTGAAGTTTTTCCAGGGAGATGCCGGTGAATTTATGGAGGCAATGGCAGCAGAAGGAAAAAGTATGGATGTGCTGTTTATGGATCCGCCGAGAGCCGGAAGTGATGAGAAATTTATGGCATCGGCAGTGAAGATGGGACCGGAGAAGATCGTGTACATTTCCTGCAATCCGGAGACACTGGCAAGAGATCTGAAGTATCTGACAAAAAAAGGATATCAGGTAAAAAAGATACAGCCGGTGGAAATGTTTGCGTTTACAGAGCATTTGGAAACCGTCGTACTCTTATCGCGATAACAAAAAGATTGATAAAAAAAGTAGGACAATCGTCTTACTTTTTTTGTTTTTAGTCAAATGTTAACATTTGACAATTTGTTAAAAATGCCCAAATTGTAGAATGTTAACAATCTGAATGTGTGTGAACGAAAAACAGATATCGTCCATATATGTAGTAAAATCCGTCCATGAAAGACTTGTTTTTCTGTATACAATAAAAATACGGCGTATTCCACAAAAATGCACAAAAACGAAAACGACAATAGATGTTTAATTGGTAAAATGTTATAATTGCCTTAACACAAAGTTTATGGAGGAATGCAAAATGAAAAAGAGAATGATAGCCCTTATGCTGGCTGGTATCATGGTATTCTCAGCCACAGCCTGTGGCGGTGGAGGAGCTTCCAGCAAGAACCAACAGAACCAGGATGATGGCGAAAGCAAACAGGTTGGAGTTGAGGTGACCGAAGACATGCAAAGTGCACCACCGGAAGATGCTCCTGTGGGGGGACAGGTAGTAGTTGCAATTTCACCGGGTACTTTATCACCGGATATGTACGGCGGCTGGTCTAACAATGCAACAAACTCCGGATTCATCGGATTGATGAGTGGTTACGCCCTCGCTGATTACAATCGTGATTATGTTCTTGATTGGGACCCGGTTGTCGTTAAAGATCATGAAGTGATCGAGAACGACGACGGAAGCAAGACATACCGTTTTGAAATCAATGATAACCTGAAATGGAGTGACGGTTCTCCGATCACAGCAAAAGATTATGTATTCAGTCTTCTGCTTCACTCTTCTCCGGAATTTGCAGCCTGTGAAGGTGATGCAACATACGGATGGGCTTTAGTTGGATACAACGATCATGTACAGGGAACAACAAAAGAATTCGCAGGTGTTAACCTTCTTGGGGATTACGAATTCTCTATGACAATCAGTGCAGATCAGCTTCCGAACTACTATGAGATGGCAAATGTTGCCTATGGACCGGAACCGCTTGCAGCAATCGCTCCTGGATGCGACGTGAAGGATGATGGAAACGGAGCATACCTCACAGACGGATTTACAGAAGATCTCATCAGAGAAACCTTACTTGATCCGGATAAAGGATTCCGTTACAAAGCACCGGTTGTATGCGGACCTTACAAATTAAAGAGCGTGGATCTTACAACAGAAACTGTTGAACTTGAGGTCAACGAAGAATACCTTGGAACCTATGATGGAACAAAACCACATATCCAGACAATTATTTCCAAACCGGTTGCAGATGAAACAATCCGTGACGAATTTGAAAAAGGAACAATCGACTTCTACTCAGCAGGTACGGGAGAAAAGATCGAAGCTGCTTTAACAAAAGTAGAAGAAGGAAAATTAGATGCAAACTATGGTCTTGTACCGGGAACACGTATCAACGAGATGCGTTACATGTGTGACTTTGGACCGACACAGTTTGAAGAAGTAAGACGTGCAATCGCTTACATCGTAGACCGTGATGAAATCAACAAACAGTTAACAGGCGGATACGGTACAGTAGTAGACTGTTATGCAACAGATGCAACAACAGATTTTGCAGCAATCAAAGATGATATTGAATCTGAACTGATTCACTACTCATATGACCTTGATAAAGCAAAACAGGAACTCATCGATGGTGGATGGACACTGAATGAAAAAGGTGAAGAGTATAAAGAAGGTACAGACAAATACCGTTACAAAGAAGTAGATGGTGAATTGATGAAATTAAAAGTTGAAGTAGCATGCTGTGAAGATGACTACTCAAAACTTTACAACACAGTAATCCCACCGGAAGCAGAAAAGATCGGTATGGAATACAAATACACATCTATGGATTTCGCACTTATGATCAATCACCTGACTCGCCAGGGTATCGACGAACCGGAATATAACATTTTCTACAGCAGTATCGGAATTCCGGAAATTCTCTTCTACTGGAACTGTTTCGATGATGATCCGAGCTTAATGGGAACATGGAATGTTAACTATATTTCTGATCCGGAATTAAAAGCGATCGGTAAAGAGATGCAGAAAATTGATCCTGAAGACATTGACGGATTCAGAAAATTATATGGAGAATTCCAGCTGGCTTACAACAAAAAACTTCCAAGTCTTCCAATGGGATCAGGCGTTTCTTACATGTTCTTCAATCCGAAGCTTAAGAATTTCGTTCCTAGAGCTCATGTGGGATGGGGAGCAATGGTATTAGATGCATATGTTGAAGAATAAATAAGAAGGATTCATTAGAATAGATCAATTCTATTAACATCTGATATGCATGACAAAACAGGGAGGACAGAACAAAGGGAAACGTTCTGTCTTCCCGTATCTTTTCTTAGTGTGAAAAACAAAATTATGACGAAGTATTCAGAAAGAATCACATGTCATAGATAATTCAGGATAACTATATAATCCAGAAGGAGAAAACTACATTATGGCAAAATACATATTGAAAAGACTTGGTTATATTATTATAGTATTCTTCCTGCTTTCCATCTTACTGTTTGGTATCTTCAAAATGGTACCTGGTGATCCTGCCAGACTTATGGTCGAGGGACAGAAGCAGAGCGTTTCACCGGAACAGTATGAGATGCTCTATCAACAGGCAAGAGTACGTCTTGGACTTGATAAACCGATTCCGGTTCAGTATTTAAGCTGGATGGGAAATATCTTACAGGGAGATTTCGGTTACTCTACCGTATATCGTATTCCGGTTAAAGAACTGATCGGACCGCCGATGAAAAATACAATCGCATTAAACGTTGTATATTATATTTTCCTTTTCGCGATCGGAATTCCGCTGGGAATCAAATGTGCAGTAAAAAAAGATACGGTATTTGATACATCACTTCAGGTAGCAACAATGATCGGTATCAGTATTCCTTCATTTATTTCGGCGCTGATCTTTATCTACCTGTTTGCGATTAAAATTCCGATTTTCCCGATCAGTGGAATGGTTACAACCGGTGCGAATTTCACTGGCTTCAGAGCATTCTTAGATTATTTATATCATATGGCACTTCCTATCATTGTATGTCTGACAGGTATCGGTGGACTGATCCGTTATGTCAGAGGAGCTCTTCTTGATGCATTATCTATGGATTATGTTAGAACAGCCCGTGCTAAAGGTCTGAAAGAAAAAACTGTTATTTACAAACATGCGTTCCGTAACGCAATGATCCCGATCACAGGCTGGATCGTAGGCTCTATCGTAGGTATCTTTGGTGGAGCGGTTATCATTGAGACCCTGTTCTCATGGAAAGGTGTCGGAAAACTTCTGATCGATTCCTTGAACCAGCATGACTATACAGTCGCATTGTCCATGCAGATGTTTTACATTTTGTTAGGACTTGCTGCAAACCTGATCACAGACTTATGTTACTGTATCGTTGATCCAAGAATTAAACTCGATTAGGAGGAAGACAAATGTTATTTGGAAAGAAGAAAGAAAAAGAGCAGCGTTCCGTTCTTGAAGAAGAACAGATGCAAAGTCCTTTTCGTACGATTATAAAAAATCTGCTGGAAAACAAACTGGCTATGGGGGGATTGATCGTATTCGTATCAATTTTTGCAATGTGTTTTATCCTTCCGATCTGGTTTCACCAGGATTTAAACTATCAGGATCCAACACAGAAAAATATCGCACCGGGATTTTCATTCCTTTCGGTTCCATCAGATTTAAAAGACAATGCCGAAGTGATTGAATTTGGTCCGACATACGGTGTAGGAGTTGACAAAGACGGTTACGTTTATGAGTGGGGACAGTTAACGAAAAACCTGAAAAAAATCCCGGCTGATATGGGAAAAGTTGTTGATATCGCAGTTGGTCAGGATCATGTGCTGGCAATCAACGATAAAGGTAATTTATATACCTGGGGCTTCAACCGAATGGGACTTAATGTGATCCCGCCGGAGCTGAAAGGCAAAAAAATCGCTGATATTGAAGCGGGATATCAGGTATCCGTTGTTGTAACAGAAGACGGAAAAGTTGTTTCATGGGGAAACACAAGTGCAGTTGATATTTCTACAGCTAATGTAAAGGACGAAAAAGTCAAAGAAGTAAAAGCAAATATTCAGACAGCCATCGCCCTTACAAAGGATGGAAAAGTCATCTCTCTTGCAAAGAAAGAAACTGCTTTAGATAATGTACCGGAAGAGATTCAGGGAAAAGTAGAGAAAATCGCTTTGACAGATAAAGCAGCAGCGGCTGTACTAAAAGATGGTACCGTAAAAGTCTGGGGAAACAACCATGACCATATTTTCTCTGTACCGGAAGAAGTACAGGGCAAAGCGGTGGATATTTCAGGTGGACGTAACCATCTTGTTGTTGTGACAGAGGATGGAAACGCGGTAGCCTGGGGCGGAAACGAAAACAAACAGGCAACAGTTCCTACAAAAGCATCCAATATTGCAAAATTAACTTCCGGTTATTATCAGAACTGCATCATCAAAGAAGATGGCTCTGTTGTAACATGGGGACTGAAAGGTTACTTACTTGGGACAGATAACCTTGGAAGAAACGTATTCTATCGTATCTTAAAGGGTGGACAGATGACTATGACCGTTGGATTCATCGCTGTTATCATCCAGTTCGCGATCGGTATCTTAGTAGGTGGTATTTCCGGATACTACGGTGGAACCGTGGATATCCTTCTTATGCGTCTGTCAGAGGTTGTCGGATCCCTTCCGTTCATCCCACTGGCACTGATCCTTTCTGCTTTGATCGGAAATAAAGTATCTGATGTCGGAAGAATCATCATGATCATGTTGATCCTCGGTTTCCTCGGATGGACTGGTATCGCAGGTCTCGTCCGTGCACAGGTGCTTGCAGAGCGTAACAAAGAATTCGTTGTTGCTGCAAAAGCACTGGGGGTAAGAGAAAAGAATATTATTTTCCGTCATATCGTACCGAACGTAATGACGATTATCATTGTACAGGCAACAATCTCATTTGCAACCTGTATGTTAACAGAATCCGGATTATCATTCTTAGGATTCGGTGTTGCAGAGCCAATTCCTTCATGGGGAAATATGCTGAACAACTGTCGTTCTTCAGAAGTTATCTCACAGTACTGGTGGAGATGGGTATTCCCGTCAGTTGTATTAGGACTTTGTACTGTAAGTATCAACTTGTTTGGTGACGGACTTCGTAGAGCAGTTGACCCGAAAGCAAATGAAAGGTAGGAATAACGATGGCATATTTATTGGAAGTAGATGATCTACATACATTTTTTAAGACAAAAAAAGGAATTGTAAAAGCGGTCAACGGTGTTTCCTATCGAGTAGAGCCTGGGAAAACATTAGGTATCGTAGGAGAATCCGGAAGTGGAAAGAGTGTATCGGCAATGAGTATCTTAAAGCTTCTGGATGGAAACGGATATATCGACAGCGGTACAATTACTTTCAAGGGAAGAAATCTTGCGGAGTGTACAATCAATGATATGTACCAGATTCGTGGAAATGAGATTTCCGTTATTTTCCAGGAACCGATGACAAGTCTGAACCCGGTATATACGATCGAAAAACAGTTAAATGAAGTTTATTTAACTCATCAGAAAATTACAAAAAAAGAAGCAAGTGAGAAATCACTTGAAATGTTAAAAGCGGTTAAGATCCCGAATCCGGAATCTGTTATGAAACAGTTCCCGCATCAGCTGTCAGGTGGAATGCGTCAGAGAGTTATGATCGCCATGGCTCTTGCCTGCGAACCAAGTCTTCTGATCGCTGACGAACCGACCACTGCTTTGGACGTTACCATTCAGGCACAGATCTTAAAACTGATGAATGAACTGAAAAAGGAAAAAGGGACCTCGATTCTGTTCATCACACATGACCTTGGAGTTATCAATCAGATGGCAGATGAAGTAGCAGTTATGTATTGCGGTCAGGTTGTGGAAATGTGTAAAGCAAGAACTATATTTGCAAAAGAGACAACCTGCTCACATCCATATACGGAAGGACTTATGACTTCAATTCCGCGTCTGGATACACCGGTTGGAGCAAGACTTGAGGCAATTCCGGGAGCAGTACCTCATCCGCTGGATCTTCCGAAGGGATGCAAATTCGCTCCGCGTTGTAAATATGCAACAGAGAAATGTTTGAATGAAGAACCAAAATTAGAGTTGGCAGAAGACAATCACTTGATTCGTTGTTTCTACCCGGATAAGGAGGCACGCCATGCCAAATAATGATGAAAAGAAAGTGCTTTTGAAGGTCACGGATCTGAAACAGTGGTTTCCACTTAAGAAAACAAAGCTGTTCCAGAAAGAGCAGGAGTATGTAAGAGCCAATGACGGAATTACTCTGAATATTTACGAAGGAGAAACAGTTGGTCTTGTTGGAGAATCCGGATGCGGAAAATCAACATTTGGAAGAACTTTACTTCAGATTTACAAACAGACAGAAGGTAAGACAATGTATTACGGCAGAACTCTTACCGATATGGCACCGCTTTATGTAGATGAGACAATTAAAAATATTTCTTCCAGTAAAAAGAAAATTGCTGAATTAGAAGCAAAGGCAGAAACATTAAAAGCAGAATATGAAAAAATGGAAGATTCTGCGGAAAAATTCCAGAAACAGGCTGAATGTGAAAATATCCAGAAGAAATGTAATATGGAATTTCTGAACCTTGTTCAGATCATCGGTGGATTCTACAGCTTAGATGACACAAAAGAAGCAGAACAATTACTGCTTGACAAATTTAAAGTTGCCAGAGTGATCAGCGGTTTAAATGAAGAAAACCAGATGGAAGGCACAGATAAGACAAAAGAAATTGCAGAGAAGATGGTTGAACTTGAAAAGGCGGAAAAGAAATTAGAAGAACTCCGCAGCAAATATAAAAACGATGAAGCTTTTGCAAAATACGAAGCATACCGTGATGATGGAGTAGATCTTGCGAGACTTAAAACACAAGAAATGCGTTTCCTCCGTAAAGATATGCAGATGATCTTCCAGGATCCATACTCATCACTGAATCCACGTATGACAGTTGGACAGATCATCGGAGAAGGCCTTCTTGCACATGGCATTTTTAAGAAAAATGATGAAAAAATGCAGGCATATGTAATGGAAGTTATGGAAAAATGTGGACTTGCACCATACATGATCCATCGTTATCCACACCAGTTCTCCGGCGGTCAGAGACAGAGAATCGGTATTGCACGTGCACTTGCATTAAAACCAAGATTTGTAGTCTGCGATGAGGCGGTTTCCGCACTTGACGTTTCCATTCAGTCACAGATCGTCAACCTTCTGAAGGATCTCGGAAGCGAAGACAATCTTGCATACTTATTTATTTCACATGGTTTGAGTGTTGTAAAATATATCAGTGACAGAATCGGTGTTATGTACCTTGGAAACATCGTAGAGCTTGCTGAGTCACAGGAAATGTTTGACCATCCGACACATCCGTATACAGAAGCATTGTTATCGGCAATCCCGACAACAGACGTCGATTCTGACAGAGAGATGATTCCGCTTGAAGGAGATATTCCAAGTCCGGTTCATCCGCCAAAAGGATGTAAGTTCCATACAAGATGTAAATACTGTACAGAGATCTGTAAGCATATTATACCGGAACTTGTGGAAATGAGACCGGGACACTTTGTGGCCTGTCACAATCCACTTGGAGTAGAAAAGGATTCATAAGGTTAATAGAAAGGAATTATCATGAGCTTTTTTGGAGGATACAGCAAACGAGGAAGACAGTTGGAGGAACAGGATAAAAAGTTTCTGGAATTTAAAAAGCAGATGAGTGACCAGAACATTGTTTTTGAAAAGGGAGATTATCTGGCCATGGTTTTGGGTGCCTTCTGGGCACTCTGGCCGGCTCTGGCTATTACACTTGCAGTAATTGTGGGGATCAGCCTGTTCTTTTTATAAAAACTGCAAAAATCTGAAAGGAAGAATGAATGGAATATACCAGGAAGGCATCAATAATCTGTTGAAAAGACAGCAAAATTGATTGAGGAGCATTATATGATCGTTCCGGAAGTTCTGCATGAAAAGCAGTGTAAGAAATCCGAATAGAACGAAGGATAATGTGATTTCAGTTGTTTTAGATCAGGTGGCTAAAAAGGCACCTGACAGCGGCGTTCTGCTTCAAAGCTACGTCACAAAACAGTCTGTGTAAATGCTTGCAATTACAAGTAAAAACGAATACAATATAGAAAAAGAGGCAGGTATCAGGCAGAAATGAGACAGATGGAATTTAAAATGGAGCGTCCGGGACTGGTTGAGCCCGGACAGATTGTTGATGTGACAGAGGGCGTTGTAGCTGCGTATTTTTATTATACGATTGAGCCGGCTGTGGCAATGAGTGCCAATTACCGTTCATGGCAGAGGCTTAAGTCCGGACAGGGAAAGGTGATTGACGTAAAGCAGACACCGCAGGGGTATTATGTGGTGTGTGAATTTGATGAAGAGGATGTGGAATAAAGAGAAGGAAAATCCACTGGAAAGAATTCAATATAAAAAGATCAGAGAATGATAAAAAATGTGGTTATCAGACTCTGATCTTTTTATATTGTCATGTGTATGGAAGAAAACTACCGGTGACATGCTTAATGATGGAAAAAACTGCTATATAATCCTGAACCAGGAACATAAACAGAGAAAATCTACAGTCCAAGAAGAGCAGGAAGTTCCCTGATTGCGCCAATCTGTCTTGGTGGATCCGAAACATCACCAAATCCATACGAAGCATAAATAAAAGGCACGTCTGCCTTCTGACAGGCATCAAAATCACCTGAGGTATCTCCGACATAGACCACATCCTGCAGATGATTGCGCTCCATCAGAAGACGGATGGATTCGTTTTTTGGAACCTGTGTCTGACCAAAGCATAAAAAATCTTTGATATATTTTCCGAGTCCCATCGTTTTTAGAAAAACTTCGATATATCCACACTGGCAGTTGCTGACGATATAAAGGTCGGTTTTCCGAGAAAGGCTTTCCAGTGTCCGTGCAACATCCGGGTAAAGAATACCATGATCGGTTTCAAGCAGCCGGTTTTCATAGTCAAAGCAAAGATAGCCGATCCGGTCACGTTCTTCTTTTGGGCAGGAAGGAAAGAGTGCAAGCGTGATCTCATCCATTGTTTTTCCGAAAAGTGACTTAAGCCCATCTGCTGTAAGTGAGAGGGAAAAATCCGTATTCTCATCTATCGCCTGATTCCAGGATCTGGCAACTGCTTCGGTGGAGTCCCAGAGTGTGCCGTCTACGTCAAATATAATACCATCCATGATTCAATCTCCTGTATCTGAAAAATTATTTAACAGGTTAAGGATAGCACAAAGCGGGTATCCGGGCAATGGTCTGTAAAATATTTTATCGAAAAGTTACAGGTGCTGTCGAAAAAATGCGAATTAGTAAGAAAGAAGAAAAGAAGTGTAAGATAGTAGAAACAGAGAAAATAAAAGAAGTAAGTGGGGAAAAGAAATGGCTGAGGGGAAAATCAGGATCAAAGATGTTGCAAAAATAGCCGGAGTGAGTGCAACAACTGTATCGAATGTGATCCATGGAAGAACGGAAAAAGTATCAAGAAAGACAAGAAAAAGGATAGAGGAGATCCTGGATGAACAGGAATATGCCCCGAGCATGGGAGCGCGTATCCTTTCAGGAAAATCTTCCGGGATGATTGCTGTAGTTGTTGGGAAAAGGCAGGAATGGGAGCAGGAGAGTGAAAAATTAGAAGAAATATTGCGTGAGATCGAGAAGAGTCTGGACGAGAGGGAATATTATATGCTGCTGCATTTTGTGAAAACAGCAGAAGAATTTGTACGATATGCGGCAGTATGGAAACTGGATGGGGTTATCTGTATCTGGCTCAATGAAGAGGAGTGTACAAGAATCCGGCAGATGTGTGCGGTTCCGGTGGCTGCGATATACAGAACAGACCGGATTTACGGAAAAGCCGGTGAGGAAGTCGCAAGGTTTCTGCTTAAAAGAAAGGAACAGAGAATCTGGTTTCTGGATGGAACGGAAGAGTACGGGAAAGTGGTATGGCAGGGAATGCAGAAAATATTTTCAAAAAAAGGCTGCTTTCTTGAAGAAGAACAATATCTGGAAATTCCAAAAGACAGGGATCTGCGGAGAATGTTCTATAAAATCCGGCTGGCAGGGCTTGCATTATCCGCAGATATTCTCGTATTTGCATCTGCCGTACAGGGAGCAGAGGCTGTCGGTTATCTGCATGATCTGGAAATCAAGGTGCCGGAGGAAATTGAAGTGATGGCAGTCGGAAAAGAAGAAACAGCACTCATTTGCCGCCCACAGCTGACAACAGTCGAATTTGACAAAAAACGATTTGTCCGGCAGGTAATCGAAGAATTATATGTCCAGATGATAAAAGGATATATTTTGACAAAATCCGGAAAAATCAGTGTGAAAACAATAATTAGAGGTTCCTCTAATTGATAAAATCGAATTAAAGTGATAAAATTTTAGAAAGCTACTTGACAAAGGTAGTGTCAATTGCTACAATAAAAAAACAGAACGCACTCTGTTTTGTAAAGTAAAGGAGTATGTTATGAGAAAACAAGCTTATTCAATTTTGGTTTATAACAATCCGGGACTATTAAGCCGTATGGCAGGATTGTTCAGCAGACGGGGATACAATATTGAAAGTATTACCGCAGGTACAACTGCAGATCCGAGATTTACAAGGATCACGATCGTAGCAAGTGGAGATGAACAGATTCTTTCACAGATCGAGAAGCAGGTTCGCAAGATGGAAGACGTGATTGAGGTGAAGCCGTTAAATGACAGCAATTCAGTATGCAGAGAACTGGTTATGATCAAGGTTCGTGCAAATGCATCTGAAAGAGCAGATCTTATTTCACTGGCAGATATTTTCCGCGCGAAGATCGTTGATGTTGAAAAAGACTGTCTGATGATTGAACTGACGGGAACCGAATCAAAGTTGAAAGCGTTTATGGAGCTTCTGGAAGGATATGAGATCCTGGAGCTGGCAAGAACTGGTATTACCGGTCTGAAGCGTGGAAGCGATGACGTGATCATGTTTGATTAAAGCAGAGGGACGTTTAAAAAGAGCTCAGAGCTCGAAAGCAGCACCTTCAGGGGTGCAGCAGTAGTTACATAAGAAAGCTAGGGGCATGGAGCCTTTAACTCTATAGAATCAATAAGTCATAGGAGGAAATTAAAAATGGCAGCAAGAATTTTTTATCAGGAAGACTGTAATTTATCAGTATTAGAAGGACAGACAATCGCTATCATCGGATATGGTAGCCAGGGACATGCACATGCACTGAACCTGAAAGATTCAGGATGCAATGTCATTATCGGTCTTTACGAAGGAAGCAAATCATGGGCAAAAGCAGAAGCTCAGGGATTTGAAGTATATACAGCAGCAGAAGCTGCAAAGAAAGCTGATATCATCATGATCCTTATCAACGATGAACTTCAGGCAGATATGTATAAGAAAGACATTGAACCAAACCTTGAAGAAGGTAACATGCTGATGTTCGCACATGGATTCAACATCCACTTCGGATGCATTACACCTCCGTCATACGTAGATGTAACAATGATCGCTCCAAAAGCACCAGGACATACAGTAAGAAGCGAATACCAGGCAGGAAAAGGAACACCATGTCTGATCGCAGTAGAACAGGATTACACAGGAAAAGCCTGGGACAGAGCACTTGCTTACGGTCTTGCAATCGGTGGAGCAAGAGCCGGACTTCTTGAAACAACATACAGAGTAGAGACAGAAACAGACCTCTTCGGAGAACAGGCTGTACTTTGCGGTGGTGTATGTGCCCTTATGCAGGCAGGTTTCGAAACACTTTGCGAAGCAGGATACGATCCAAGAAACGCATACTTCGAATGCATCCATGAAATGAAACTTATCGTAGACCTGATCTACCAGAGCGGATTCGCCGGAATGAGATACTCAATCTCCAACACAGCAGAATACGGTGATTACATCACAGGACCAAAGATCATCACAGAAGATACAAAGAAAGCAATGAAGAAGATCCTCTCAGACATCCAGGACGGAACATTCGCAAAAGAATTCCTTCTCGACATGTCACCAGCAGGACGTCAGGTACACTTCAAAGCAATGAGAAAGAAAGCCGCAGAACACCCATCAGAAGTAGTTGGAGAAGAAATCAGAAAACTCTACAGCTGGAACGGTGAGGATAAACTGATCAATAACTAAGCGATAGGCAACAAGCCGGTCAGCTAAGCGGAAATAGAAGGAGTCCGGGAAAAACATGCTCGCATGCTTTTCCCGGACTCCTTCTATTTCTGATTAGTTAGTTGGCGCCGCCAACGGTCGAACAAGCTCTGCTTGTGAGACTCTGACCGGCTTGTATCGTAAATCATTCGACCCACAAACTCTAAAAACACAACCAGCGGAATCGCGCCTCGCGCCAATTCCGCGTCCCCCCAAAACAGAAGTCCCGTCAAACCACAAACTCAATCCAGCCAAACCGCGCTCCCGCGCCAGTTTGGCGTCCCCCCAAAACAAAAGTCCTGTCAAACCACCAAACCATCAAACCACCCAACTTCCACCCACCACCAAATATACATATTGCACAACCCACCCCTCTGTGCTATACTAAAACCAGTCAAAACCACCAAAACAACTTAAAGGAGGAACTAGAAATGGATGAAAGACTGGAAGACCTTCGCTCCACCAAAAACCCAAAGGCGCGAATTAAAATTTTAAAAGGACACTTTGCAACAAGTCATTCCCACATCAACACCTACATCGACATGTCGACGGTCAAATCCCGTCACAACAACGCCCGTGAGACTGCAAAAGTTCTTGCAGCAGCTTACCTTTCTAACACAACGGTAGATACCATCGTTTGCATGGAAGAGACAGAAGTGATCGGAACTTTCCTTGCCGAGCAGCTTGCCGATGAGAACCAGTACTCACTCAGCAAAGGAAACAACATTTCCATTATTACCCCGGAGATGTATCAGGACGGACAGATCCTGTTCCGTGACAACAAACAGAGAATGGTCGAGAACAAACAGGTCCTGATCCTTGCAGCGTCCATCACAACCGGTAAATCTGTCAAACAGGCAATCGAGTCCATTCTGTACTACGGAGGAAGAGTCTGCGGAATCAGCGCAATTTTCAGTTCAGTCAACAAGATTGCAGGAATGGAAGTCAATACGATCTTCACAAGCAGTGACCTTCCACATTACAGAGCGTATTCTCCGGAGGATTGCCCGAAGTGCAGAGAAGGACAGCGGATCGAAGCTATCGTGAACAGCTACGGCTATTCTAAATTATAAGAGAAAATCAGAAGACAAAAAAGTCTGTACCGGATGCAAGCAGCATTCAGTACAGACTCTTTTTTAAAGATTTATGAAAACAATAAAGACAGCCACTGACGGGATGGCTGCCTTTTTATCATTCATTATTTATCTCGAAACCGGAATTAAGCAATTTCGTTAACAGCTTTTGTTAAACGAGAGATTTTTCTTGCGCAAGTATTTTTGTGGTAAACACCCTTGCTTCCTGCTTTGTTGATTACAGAGATTGCTTCTTTTAATGCAGCCTTTGCAGCTTCAACATCTTTCTTTTCAACAGCAGTTTCAACTTTCTTTACATAAGTTTTCACTTTAGATTTGATTGCTTTATTTCTAGCTGTCTTTGTCTCAGTTACTAAAATTCTCTTTTTTGCGGATTTAATATTAGCCATTTCCGACACCTCCAAATTATCATTTCATAAATTATATAATCATAATATTGAATTCGACGAAAAGTGACACGGAACATCCGTCGAACACACTTATTTATTTTAGGCGAAGAAAGATTGCTTGTCAATACATAATTCCAATTTTTTTGCGAAAAACTAAGTGAATAAAACAGAAAATACAGAAATGGGAGAGGACTATGGTTGAAAAGTATAATATCAGGACGGATCTGGCTCTGGAAGAGAAGGAACGATTTGAAGCTGACCATGTTGAGGTCCAGGGTGTGATCCTGACGGAAGAGTATGATGAGGAAAATGAGATCCGCATCACAACAGTGCAGATTAAGACCGAAAACGGAGCAAAAGTGATGGGAAAACCGGTTGGCAGCTATATTACGATCGAGGCACCGGAAATGGCAGTTCCCGATGAAGGATATCATGAGGAGGTTTCACAGCAGCTTCGGAAATTCATTGGAGAACTGCTTCCCAAAAGAAAGATGGAAAAGATCCTGGTGGTCGGTCTTGGCAACCGTCAGGTGACACCGGACGCACTTGGCCCTTATGTGGTAGACAACCTGCATATCACAAGGCATATCATTGAGGAGTACGGAAAGTATGCGACAGGGGAAGATGAGGTCTGGTCGGTCAGCGCGATCGTACCGGGGGTTATGGGGCAGACCGGAATGGAGACTGTAGAGGTGATCCGGGGGGTGGTGGCAGAGACAAAACCGGATATCCTTCTGGTGATCGATGCGCTGGCAGCGAGAAATTCAAAAAGGCTGAACCGGACGATCCAGATCGCGGATACGGGAATTAATCCGGGATCCGGGGTGGGAAATCACCGGAATGCAATCACGGAAAAGACAGTCGGGATCCCGGTGATTGCAATCGGTGTGCCGACTGTAGTGGATGCGGCAACCATTGTAGGTGATACGATGGATAATCTGCTCAGTGCAGTGGAAGTATCTGAATCTTTAAAAGGCATGGCAAGTGTGATCAAAGGATACAGTCCGGCAGAAAAATATGAGCTGATCAAGGAACTGATCGCACCACATTTAAATGGAATGTTTGTCACACCAAAAGATATTGATGAGACCGTCAGGCGAATCAGTTATACGATTTCTGAGGCGCTGAATATGCTTTTTGCAGCTTCAGCGACATAATCAGGCGGTGAGTTGCATATATTATGTCAATATGACACAAAAGATCCGGGGCAGGATCCAGTCTGGAAAGATAGGGTTTTGCTACGGTAATCTTCAGAAACAGGCAGGGAGGCGCGCAGATGAAAAAAGAACAGAGAATTTGTGTGCTTCTCGCCATTATGATTTTGGGAATCTGGGGACTGGAAGCAAAAAGCAGCGGTTCACTGATCCCGAGATCCTGGAAGATCAGGATGATCCAGAGTGTTCAGGAAAATGCGGAGCGGCTTTATATGCCGGGAGTTACATATACGGAGAAAAAACAAGGGAAAATCCGGATGACGGAGGCTGTCGTCCACATGGCATCTGCCCTGATTCCTCTTGGTAATTATGTGACTGAGCGGGAGGCGGCAGAGCTTATGACAGAAGATGAGGCCACCTATGCGCTTCTTGCAAAAAAGCAGGCGGAAGAAGAAAATTCGGTGGATGAAAACGGACAGCTTATCGGGGAAGATAAAAGCGAAGAGACAAGGCAGGCGTCCGTACCGACGATGGATCTTTCGATGGACCGGCTAAATGATTTTGAATATCTTGTGAGCAATTTTTATACGGTGGACAGCGTGACGTATATCAATCCTTCGGAGTTGAACGCTTCGGAGCTGCTTGGAAAGGATCTGAGGATTGATCTGGGTACGGGCGGTTCGAAAATCCTGATCTATCACACCCATTCCCAGGAGACATTTGCAGATTCAGACAATGATCCGTCCACCTCAATTGTAGGGATCGGGCGTTATCTGACGGAGATTTTAAATGACAAATACAAGATTCCGACCATGCATCATGAGGGAGTATATGATCTGATCGATGGTAAACTGGACCGGAGCGAAGCTTATGAATTTGCCAAACCTGAGGTGGAACAGATCCTTGCGGAAAATCCGAGTATCGAAGTGGTGATCGATCTGCATAGAGACGGCGTGGCGGATACTACGCATCTGGTGACGGAGATAAATGGAAAACCGACGGCACAGATCATGTTTTTTAATGGACTGAGCCGGACACGGGTAAACGGAGATCTTGCCGGAATGGCCAATCCATATTTGCAGGATAATCTTGCATTTTCCCTGCAGATGAAGATTGCGGCAGAAACAAAATATCCGGGATTTGCAAGGAGAAACTATCTTCGCGGCTATAAATACAATATGGATCTGATGCCGCGGATGCTTCTTATTGAGGCGGGCGCGCAGACTAACACGGTAGAGGAAATGCGAAATGCCATGGAGGTGCTGGCAGATCTTTTAAATAGTGTGCTGACCGGACAATAGAAGGAGTCTTATGACAAAATGGAAACTATAGAAATTTACCGATATAAAATATGTTATAATGGCAGGAGAGGTCAATTTGGCTTGACAAGAGGATTGAAATTGAGATAGAATTTTTCTTACTGAATTGAAGAAACAGATCAGGGAATCCGGGGGATTGTAGGGAGGCTGCTGCCGCAGGATTTTACCTGGATATTTTAGAATGGATCATAAGAGGAGAGGAAGAAAATGGCAAAAAAGACTACATATGATGCGGAGAGTATTACCATTCTGGAAGGACTGGAAGCTGTCCGGAAAAGACCGGGAATGTATATTGGAAGCGTCAGTACCAAGGGGCTTAACCACCTGGTGTACGAAATTGTAGATAATGCGGTAGATGAGCATCTGGCAGGATTTTGTTCACAGATCGAGGTGACACTGGAAAAGGACGGTTCTGCAACGGTAACAGATAATGGACGAGGTGTGCCGGTAGGCATGCATGCAAAAGGAGTATCGGCAGCCAGAATCGTATATACCACCCTTCATGCAGGAGGTAAGTTCGATGATTCGGCATACAAGACAAGTGGCGGTCTGCACGGAGTAGGTTCTTCGGTTGTTAATGCACTGTCTACTTATATGGATGTAAAGATCAGCCGTGACGGTGCGGTTCACCACGACCGTTATGAGAGAGGAATTCCGGTGGTAGAACTGGAGGATGGGCTCCTTCCGGTGATCGGAAAGACCAAAAAGACCGGGACCTGTGTCAATTTTCTTCCAGATCCGACAATTTTCGAGAAGACGAGATTTAAAGAGGAAGAGATCAAGAGCCGACTGCATGAGACAGCCTACCTGAATCCGGAACTGACGATTATATTTACAGATAAAAGAAAGACACAGGAAGAGAGGATTGAGTATCATGAACCGGATGGGATCATTGGGTTTATCAAGGATCTGAATTCCAAAAAAGAAGTGATCCACGATCCGGTTTACTATAAAGGAGAGGCAGAAGGCATCGAAGTGGAAGTTGCATTCCAGTATGTGAATGAATTCCATGAAAATGTACTAGGCTTCTGCAACAATATTTATAATGCGGAAGGGGGAACCCACCTGACCGGGTTCAAGACGACATTTACGACGATCATGAACCAGTATGCCCGTGAAATTGGTGTGTTAAAGGATAAGGATGCCAACTTTACCGGTGCAGATGTGCGGAACGGAATGACGGCGATCGTATCGATCAAGCACCCGGATCCGAGATTTGAGGGACAGACCAAGACAAAGCTGGACAACCAGGATGCGGCAAAAGCGACCGGAAAGGTGACCAGTGATGAGATCCCGCGTTTCTTTGACCGGAATCTGGAGACACTGAAAAAGGTTCTTTCCTGTGCGGAAAAGGCAGCGAAGATCCGTAAAAGTGAGGAAAAGGCAAAGACAAATCTTCTGACCAGGCAGAAATATTCCTTTGACAGCAACGGAAAGCTTGCAAACTGTGAGAGCCGGGATGCATCCAAATGTGAAATCTTCATCGTCGAGGGAGATTCTGCGGGAGGAAGCGCAAAGACTGCCCGCGACAGAATGTATCAGGCAATCCTGCCGATCCGTGGAAAGATCCTGAATGTGGAAAAAGCAAGCATCGATAAGGTTCTGGCAAATGCCGAGATCAAGACCATGATCAATGCATTCGGATGTGGATTTTCAGAGGGATACGGTAATGACTTTGATATCACAAAGCTGCGGTATGACAAGATTATCATCATGGCGGATGCGGACGTGGATGGAGCACATATTTCCACGCTGCTCCTGACTTTATTCTACCGGTTTATGCCGGAACTGATCTACGAGGGGCATGTCTACGTGGCAATGCCGCCGCTTTATAAGGCGATGCCGAAAAAGGGAGAAGAAGAGTACCTTTACGATGATAAGGCACTGGAGAGATACAGAAAGACCCATTCTGACTTTACCCTGCAGCGATACAAAGGTCTGGGTGAAATGGATGCAGAGCAGCTCTGGGAGACAACCCTCAACCCGGAAACCCGAATGATGAAACGGATCGAGATCGAGGATGCACGTATGGCATCCGGTGTAACAGAGATGCTGATGGGAACAGAAGTTCCGCCGCGCCGCGCATTTATTTATGAAAATGCGACAGAGGCAGAACTGGATATTTAAAAACAGATCGGAAAGGCATGGATTTTCAAAAGGAGAAAGTCTGTGCATCAGAAAACATAAACTAGAAGAGGTAAGAGAAAATGGAAGAGTCACAGATCATCCGGACGGAATATTCGGAGCTGATGAAAAAATCATATATTGACTATGCCATGAGTGTTATTATTTCCAGAGCCCTCCCGGATGTCAGGGATGGTCTGAAACCGGTACAGAGAAGAACACTCTATGACATGTATGAGCTGGGAATCCGTTACGACAAGCCGTACCGTAAATGTGCGCGTATTGTCGGGGATACCATGGGTAAATATCATCCCCATGGAGACAGCTCGATCTATGAAGCACTGGTTGTTATGGCACAGGAGTTCAAAAAAGGAATGATCCTGGTAGATGGTCATGGAAACTTCGGCTCCATTGAAGGAGACGGGGCGGCAGCCATGCGTTATACCGAAGCAAGACTGGCGAAAATCACACAGGAGGCATATCTTGCCGATCTGGACAAAGATATCATTGATTTTGTACCGAATTTTGATGAGACAGAAAAAGAACCGGCAGTTCTTCCGGTAAGGATTCCGAACCTTCTGCTGAACGGTGCGGAAGGAATCGCAGTTGGTATGGCAACCAGTATTCCGACACATAACCTGGGTGAGATTGTGGATGCGGTTAAGGCATACATGAAGAACAATGACATCACTACAAAACAGTTGATGAAGTACATCAAGGGACCGGATTTCCCGACAGGCGGGATCGTCGTCAATAAAGATGATCTGGCAGAGATTTATGAGACCGGAACCGGAAAGATCAAGATTCGTGGAAAAGTAGATGTGGAAGAGATAAAAGGTGGACGGAAGAAGATCGTCATTTCCGAAATCCCGTACACCATGATCGGAGCCGGAATCGGTAAATTTCTGAACGATGTCTGCAATCTGGTGGAGACAAAGAAGACCAGTGACATCGTAGACATTTCCAATCAGTCTTCCAAGGAAGGAATCCGTATTGTAATTGAAGTGAAGCGTGATGCAGATGTGGACAACCTGATCAACATGCTTTATAAAAAGACCAGACTGGAGGATACTTTTGGTGTCAATATGCTTGCGGTAGCCGATGGCAGACCGGAAGTACTGGGACTCAAACGTATCATCGAACATCATGTAGATTTCCAGTTTGAACTTGCAACCAGAAAATACAAAACGCTGCTGAAAAAAGAGCAGGATAAAAAAGAAATCCAGGAGGGTCTGATCAAGGCGTGTGATGTGATCGACCTGATCATTGAGATCCTGCGTGGAAGCTCGTCCATCAGGGATGCAAAAGAATGTCTGACAACAGGTGCGACAGAGAAGATCAAGTTTAAGTCGAAAAGATCCGAAAAAATGGCATCCATGCTCCGGTTTACCGACCGGCAGGCACAGGCGATTCTGGAGATGCGTCTGTACAAGCTGATCGGTCTGGAAATCGAGGCACTGATGAAGGAGCATGAGACAACGCTTGCAAACATTGCAAAATATGAGGATATTCTGAATAATTATGATTCTATGGCGCAGGTGATCATTGATGATCTGGATGCGCTGAAAAAAGAATATGCCGTGAAGCGTAAAACAAAGATCGAGAATGCAGAAGAAGCTGTGTTTGAGGAAAATAAAGTACAGGAGCAGGAGGTTGTCCTTCTGATGGACCGCTTTGGTTATGCAAAGACGGTGGATGGATCCGTCTATGAACGTAACCGGGAGGCGGCAGATAAGGAGAATAAGTATATTCTGCGCTGTATGAATACCGGCAAGCTGTGTCTATTTACATCGGATGGCAAGATGCATCAGATCAAAGTGATGGATCTCCCTTACGGAAAGTTCAGGGACAAAGGATTTCCAATCGACAATGTAAGTAATTTTGACAGTACAAAAGAAGGAATCGTATATCTGTGTGATGACAGAGAACTCTTTTTCTCCAAATTCCTGTTTGCCACGAAGCAGGGAATGATCAAAAAGGTGGCAGGAAGTGAATTCCAGGTAACTAAGCGGACAATCGCGGCAACGAAACTGCAGGACGAAGATGCACTGGTAAGCATCCAGCCAATCCGGGATGTGCAGGATGTAGTTCTGATGACGGAGAATGGATTTGTGCTCCGTTTCCCGGCGGAAGAAGTTTCGGAGAAGAAAAAGGGTGCAGTTGGTGTGCGCGGTATGAAATTACAGAAAAATGACAGTGTGGAAGAGGTATATCTGTTTGAAGAAGGAACGGAGAGCAAGGTGATCTTCCATGAAAAAGAAGTGACACTGAACCGTTTGAAACGGGCGAAAAGAGATGGAACAGGAACACGAATGAGAAAGTAGGTCGGTTATATGGCAACGGTAGGAATTGATCTTGGAACAACAAACAGTCTGGTAAGCGTGTGGCAGGATGATAAATGCACGTTGATTCCAAATAATCTGGGAGAATATTTAACACCGTCGGTAGTAGGAATTGATGAAAACGGTGAAATGCTGGTGGGAAAAACCGCAAAAGAGCGGCTGATCTCCCATCCGGAAAGTACAGTGGCAAGCTTCAAGCGTTTTATGGGGACAGAGAAGACATTTATACTTGGAAACAGGCGGTTTACAGCGGCAGATCTGTCGTCCATGGTCCTGCGGCAGCTGAAAGAAGATGCGGAAAAATACCTGGGTGAGCCGGTTGAAGAGGCAGTCATCAGTGTTCCGGCGTATTTTAATGATTTTCAGAGAAATGCGACGAAGATGGCAGGAGAGCTTGCCGGACTTACAGTGGAACGTCTGGTCAATGAGCCGTCGGCGGCAGCACTTGCCTATCGCTTTGGAAAGACTGAGGAGGATCAGACCTTTCTGGTGTTTGATTTTGGCGGAGGAACTCTGGATATCTCGATCGTAAATGCATTTGACAGTGTGATCGAGATCGTGGCAGTTGCCGGGGACAATCATCTCGGCGGAGATGACGTGAACCGTGCAATTGCAGAGAAATTCCTGAGTGTCAACCAGATCGATGAGGGTAGGATTACCAATGAAGAGAGAGCCAGC
Source organism: Allocoprococcus comes (assembly GCF_013300725.1). Classification (GTDB taxonomy): domain Bacteria; phylum Bacillota; class Clostridia; order Lachnospirales; family Lachnospiraceae; genus Allocoprococcus; species Allocoprococcus comes_A. Next base: position 65,254 of record NZ_JAAIMM010000012.1, on the reverse strand, counting down.
CTGATCCGTGAGAGTGAAAAGCTGAAGCGGAAGCTGACAAGTGAGCCGGAGGGCGAGATGGAAGTTGTGATCGGCGGACAGGTTTACCAGATGAAGCTGGATGCGAAAGGACTTCTTGAAGTGTCCTCAAAGCTGCTTGAAGGAATCGGAATTCCGCTCAAGCGGGCGATGGATGACAGCGGTTATGGCTGGGAGGATATTGACGAGATCATTATGATCGGTGGATCCGGTAAGATGAAGATCGTGCAGAATTATCTGCAGTTTCTGAGTGGTAAAAGACCGCGGTGTGAGATCGATCCGGATGTTGCGGTTGCAGTCGGCGCCGGAATGTATGCCGGAATCAAGGAGCGGAAGCAGGCAGTGAGGGATGTACTTCTTACAGACATCTGTCCGTTTACACTTGGAACCGAGATCATTCACGGAGATACCAGGGGACCGGCGATCATGTCTCCGATCATTGAGCGGAATTCGGTACTTCCGATCAGCCGGATAGAGCGGTACTGGACAGTGCATCAGTTCCAGGAATACTGTGATATCACGATCCTGCAGGGTGAGCACCGCTTTGCGGATCAGAATCTGGAGCTCGGGCGGATCCGTGTGCCGGTTCCGCTGGCAAAAAGAGCGGACCAGAGGGAAGCGGTGGATGTAAGATTTACCTATGATATCAACGGGATCCTGGAAGTGGATGTGACAGTTGTCAGCACAAAAGAGCACTTCAGTAAGGTGATCGTCAATAAAGATATCCAGCTGACACCGGAGCAGATCGAGGAAAGAAGAAAAGAGCTGCAGAAAATAAAGATCCACCCAAGAGAGCAGGAAAAGAATCGCCTTCTGATGGAGAGAGGAGACCGTCTTTACGAAGAAAATACCGGAGAGATCCGGAAATATCTGGACAAGATCCTGGCAGATTTTTCAGTTGCATTAAATTCACAGGATCTGCGGACGATCGAGAAGGCGTATACAAGGACGAGTGAGCTTCTGGATATTGTGGAGAACACACCGAAGAGATCGGTGCCGGTCAAAATAGAAGCTTATCTGTATGACGAGTGGAGGAGGCAGCAGTGATGAACTGTTTTACGGTACTTGGGATTGAACCAACAACGGAAAAGAAAAAGATAAAGAGAGCATATGCGGCAAAGTCCAGGGAGTTCCACCCGGAAGAACACCCGGAGGAATTTCAGAGGATCCACGATGCTTACGAAGAGGCGCTTGCGTGGGCAGAGCGGAATGCTGAAAACGAAGCAGAGACACAGATGCCGGAAGAACCGCGGCAGATGGAGATGGGAGCAGCGGAGCAGGAAAAAGCAGCGGAATCTGAAACATGGAATTATGCAGAGCCGGAGAGAAACCCAGAAGAGGCTTACATGGAAAATCCTCAGAAAGAAGATGCACAGTCAGAAGAATCTTCTGCGCAGTATGAAGAACTTCCTGTGCATTCTGACGAAGATTCTGAGGAAAGTTTCCGGGAAGAAGAGGCAGGAGAGCCACCTGTACAGTTAGAGGAAGATTCCCGGACATGGGACAGTGACTGGGACCGCCAGTTCCAGAATATGGCGGATGCTTCTGAGCGACAGGGCGCAGATGACCGTGAGATCCGGAAGATCATGGAACAGTGCATCAGTCTGTATCTGAATGAAAAGGAACGGAATAAGCTGTACCACTGGAAGGATATCCTGGAGGAACCGGCGTATAGAGAATATTTCAGGACGAAGACTTTTGTGGAATCCTGGTATCATTTTCTGGATACCCACCGGATGTTCGATGCGGCAATCTGGCAGTATTTCCAGTGGATAGACGGAAAGCTTTTTTCAGCTCTCGAAGCAGGAGTAATTCCGTTCAAATATCCGACAGCGGAAGAAACGGAACGGATTCCACGACAGGAAGATGTGGAGCAGCCACGCCCGGAGACAAGGAATCCGGGAACTGGGTCCGGACCAGATCTTCCGAAAGCGAAGAAAGAAAAGTCCAAAGCGGTAAAGATACTGTTATATCTTGCGGCACTTATCGGAACCGGGATCGGAGGAATGATCCTTGGAATTATAGCAGGTACGATATTAGGGTAAGGAGGACGGAAGATGAAAAAGAAAAAATCCGGAAAAAGAATTTTTGCAATCGTTCTTCTTGTTGTGGTTGGAATTGGCGGTTTTTATTTTGGATATGATATCGGAAGAATGGATCACGATGAGGAGAGGATACGGGAAGAACTGAAAAAGACGACTGCTGATTCGGAAATATCCATCCGCCCGGTTGCAAAGGGTGGTACTGGAAAAACGGAGATTGAAATCCTGACAGAATGTCTGGGGGATGCGAAGGACAGCCTGGAGAACCTGGAAAAATATAATGAACAGCTGCAGGCGCTCGATGGAAAGACACCGGATACAGAAACCGTTGTTTTGATACAGGATCTGGATGATAAGAACGAAAAAGCATATGAAGTACTAAAAGATCTTACGGAAGACCCGGCGGGATACATCGCAGAAAAAGCGGCGGCGCGTGGCGAAGGTGATGAAGTCTGGGCAGATGACTGGGCAGCAGATATCCAGGTTGTAAAATGGCTGAAAGAGAACGATGGAAAGCGTCTTTACAAAGAGAATCAGGCATATATTTTAAAAATCCTTGCATTTCAGGAAAAGTAGTGCTATACTGTATGCAGTTACATAAGAAATCTGGCAGAAGAGTGGACGAAAGTTCACTCTTCTTTTTGCCAGTCATATAACCAGAATCCAACAGATTTCTGGAACCTGATAAAGAAAGGAAGTTGCAGATTGTCAAAAAAAGAAGTATATGAACAGAAAACAGAAGAGATTCTGATCCCAATCGTGGAAAAGCATGGATTTGATCTCTGGGATGTGGAATATGTAAAAGAGGGTGGAAACTGGTACCTGCGTGCTTATATCGATAAGCCGGGCGGAATCATGGTTGATGACTGTGAGGTGGTAAGCCGGGAACTTTCAGACATTCTGGATGAGAAGGATTTCATCGATGAAGCGTATATTCTGGAAGTGAGCTCGCCGGGACTTGGCAGACCGCTTAAGAAAGAAAAAGACTTTGCAAGAAGCCTGGGAGAAGAAGTAGAAGTTCGTACTTACCGGGCAATCGACAGACAGAAAGAGTTTATTGGAATCTTAAAAGATTATGATAAAGATACAGTTACCATTGAATATGAAGACGGTGAGACGATGACATTTGACAAAGCAGATATCGCACTGATCCGTCTGGCGTTCGATTTCTAGTGACAGGAGGAAGAAGGAAATGAATACCGAATTATTAGAAGCACTTACAATTCTTGAAGAGGAAAAAGATATCAGCAGAGATACTCTGATGGATGCCATTGAGAATTCACTGATCAATGCCTGTAAGAATCATTTCGGAAAAGCAGACAATATCAAAGTAATTATGGATAAGGAGACATGTGATTACACTCTGATCCAGGAGAAGACCGTTGTAGAAGAAGTAGAGGACAAAGTAGAACAGATCAGTCTTGCAGATGCGAAGATGATCGATCCTTCTTATGAGATCGGTGACATCGTACAGATCCCGGTTGAGTCCAAATCTTTCGGACGTATCGCAACACAGAATGCAAAGAACCTGATTCTTCAGAAGATCCGTGAAGAAGAAAGAAAAGTTGTATATGATCAGTACTTTGAAAAAGAAAAAGATATCGTGACAGGTGTGGTTCAGAGATATATTGGCAAGAATGTCAGTGTAAACCTTGGAAAAGCAGATGCGATCCTTACTGAGAATGAACAGGTAAAAGGTGAGAAATTCGAGCCGACAGAGCGTATCAAACTTTACGTTGTAGAGGTGAAGAACACGACAAAAGGACCAAAGATCCTTGTATCAAGAACACATCCGGAACTGGTTAAGCGTCTTTTTGAGGCAGAAGTAACCGAAGTACGTGATGGTATTGTAGAGATCAAGAGCATTGCAAGAGAAGCAGGTTCCCGTACCAAGATCGCAGTATGGTCTAACGACCCGGATGTAGATCCGGTTGGAGCATGCGTTGGTATGAACGGTGCCAGAGTCGGAGCCGTTGTAAATGAACTCCGCGGCGAAAAGATTGATATCATCAACTGGAGTGATAACCCGGCAATCCTGATCGAGAATGCACTCAGCCCGGCAAAGGTTATTTCTGTAATGGCTGATCCGGATGAGAGAACAGCAAGTGTAATCGTACCGGATTACCAGCTTTCACTTGCAATCGGTAAAGAAGGTCAGAATGCACGTCTTGCAGCAAGACTGACCGGATATAAGATCGATATCAAGAATGAAACACAGGCGATCGAGTCTGGCGAACTTCCGGCAGATTATATGAATATGGCTGAGAATTATGAAGATGATTATCAGGAGGAAGAGTATTCGGACGAAGAATATTCTGCTGATGAAGAATCAGAGGACGAAGTAGCAGATGATCTTGATCTGTATGAAGAATAGACAGAGGTGATTATTTGAGTACGACCAAAAAGGTCCCGATGCGTAAATGCGTGGGATGTCAGGAAATGAAGAACAAAAAAGAAATGCTGCGTGTTCTGAAAACAGCAGAAGGCGAATTCATTCTGGACGCAACCGGACGTAAGAACGGGCGTGGGGCATATCTGTGCTTTTCCAGAAAATGTTTGCAGGAAGCAATAAAGAATAAAGGACTGGAACGTTCTTTCAAACAGGCGATACCAAAAGAGGTATACGAAAATCTGGAAAAGGAGCTGGAGCAGCTTGGACATGAATAGAGCATTATCGATGATCAGTCTGGCGACCAAAGCCGGCAAGACAAAGAGCGGGGAATTCATGACAGAAAAAGAAGTCAAGGAAGGACGCGCGCATCTGGTGATCGTGGCAGACGACGCATCGGACAATACAAAAAAGAAATTTCAGAACATGTGTGATTTTTATAAAGTGCCAATATACTTTTTTGAAGATAAAGATACCCTGGGCCATGCGATGGGAAAAGAGTTCCGCGCTTCGCTTGCAGTAACAGATGCAGGGTTTGCAAAAGGAATCAGAAAACATCTGGATACGGAAGAAGGATAGCAGGAACTGTATACAGGAGGTAAATTTATGGCAAAATTAAGAGTATATGAACTGGCAGAACAGATGAATAAGACAAACAAAGAAATACTCTCTATATTAAAAGACAAAGGAATTGAGGTGGCAAGTCATATGAGTACACTTTCAGATGAACAGATTGATGCAGTAAAAGGTGAAAAAGCTTCTGAAGATACACCGAAGAAGAAAAATATTGTGCAGGTTTTCAGACCGCAGAACTCACAGGGCGGCGGAAGAGGCCGTAATGGCCAGGGACGCCCGCAGGGCAGTCGAAACGGACAGCGCCCGCAGGGCAATGGAAATGGCCAGGGACGCTCACAGGGTAATGGAAACAGACAGGAACGTCCACAGAATGGTAACAGCCAGGGACGCCCGCAGGGTAATGGAAATGGCCAGGGACGTCCGCAGAACGGAAACAGACAGGAACGCCCGCAGGGTAATGGAAATGGCCAGGGACGCCCGCAGAACGGAAACAGACAGGATCGTCCGCAGGGAGAAAACCGCGACAACAGACAGCGCAGAAATCCAAACGGACCAAGAAACGGTCAGGATCAGAGACAGGGACGCCCGGGTGATGGAAGAAGAGATGGCGGATTCCAGAACCGCGGAGACAGAAGAGATAACCGTGATAACAGAGACGGAAGAGAGATGCGTGATGGCGGACGCCGTGACGACAGAAGAAAATCCAGCCCGTCTATTCCGGCACCTGCAATCGCAGAACAGAAACCAAGCCGCAACAAACCAAAAGATGCGCACAAGAAAAAAGAATACAACAGAAATGAAGAGAACGAAGACAGACTGCAGAAAGGCAAAAAGGGCAAAAACAATAACGCTCAGCCGAAAATGGTAAAACCGCAGCCGAAGAAAGAAGTTGTGGAAGAGCAGATCAAGCAGATCACAATTCCGGAAGTACTTACAATCCAGGAACTGGCAGATGCTATGAAGATCCAGCCATCCGTAATCGTAAAGAAACTCTTCATGCAGGGCAAGATTGTAACCGTCAACCAGGAAATTGATTATGAGATGGCTGAAGAAATCGCTCTGGAATTCGACGTGCTTTGTGAAAAAGAAGAAGTAGTCGATGTGATCGAAGAACTTCTGAAAGAAGACGAAGAAGACGAAAAGAAAATGAAGAAACGTCCGCCAGTAGTCTGCGTTATGGGACACGTTGACCACGGTAAAACTTCTCTTCTTGACAAAATCCGTGACACACACGTCATCGCAGGAGAAGCAGGTGGAATCACACAGCATATCGGTGCTTCGGTTGTAGAAATCAACGGTGAGAAAATCACCTTCCTCGATACACCGGGACATGAAGCATTTACCGCAATGCGTATGCGTGGTGCAAATTCTACCGATATTGCAATCCTGGTTGTTGCAGCAGATGACGGTGTTATGCCGCAGACAGTAGAAGCGATCAACCATGCGAAGGCAGCAGGAATCGAGATCGTAGTTGCGATCAACAAGATCGACAAGCCAAGTGCCAATATCGACCGTGTAAAACAGGAACTTACCGAATATGAACTGATTCCGGAAGACTGGGGCGGAAGCACCATCTGTGTACCGGTATCTGCTCATACAGGGGAAGGTATCAAAGAGCTTCTGGAAATGGTTCTTCTTACCGCAGAAGTGATGGAACTGAAAGCAAATCCGAACCGCCGTGCAAGAGGTCTTGTGATTGAGGCTGAGCTTGACAAAGGAAAAGGACCGGTTGCAACCGTTCTGGTACAGAAGGGTACACTCCGTGTCGGAGATCCGATCGCAGCAGGTTCTGCATATGGTAAAGTACGTGCCATGATGGATGACCAGGGACGCCGCGTAAAAGAAGCAGGTCCTTCTATGCCGGTTGAGATCCTCGGTCTTAATGATGTGCCGAATGCAGGTGAAGTATTTGTTGGCTGCAAGAATGATAAAGATGCAAGAAGCTTTGCAGAGACATTCATCAGCCAGAACAAGATCAAGAAACTGGAAGAAACCAAGTCCAAGATGTCCCTGGATGATCTGTTCAACCAGATCCAGGAAGGTAACTTAAAAGAACTTGGAATCGTTGTAAAAGCAGACGTACAGGGATCTGTAGAAGCAATCAAGCAGAGCCTTGTCAAACTTTCCAATGAAGAAGTCGTTGTCAAGATCATCCATGGTGGTGTTGGTGCGATCAACGAATCTGACGTTACACTTGCTGCAGCATCCAATGCGATCATTATCGGATTCAATGTACGTCCGGATGCAACTGCAAAAGAAACAGCAGAACGTGAAGGCGTTGACGTGAGACTGTACCGTGTCATCTACAATGCGATCGAAGATGTTGAAGCAGCCATGAAGGGTATGCTTGAGCCTGTATTTGAAGAAAAGGTACTTGGTCATGCCGAAGTACGTCAGACATTCAAGGCTTCCGGAGTCGGAACAATTGCAGGATCTTATGTCCTTGACGGTACATTTGAACGTGACTGCCAGGCAAGAATCGTCCGTGACGGCGTTGTGATCTACGATGGTAAGCTTGCTTCATTAAAGCGTTTCAAAGATGATGTGAAGGAAGTTAAAGCCGGATATGAATGTGGTTTCGTATTTGAACGTTTCAACGATGTCAAAGAAGGAGACCAGGTAGAAGCATTCAAGATGGTGGAAGTTCCTAGATAAAGAAGGGTAGAAAATGAGAAAAAACAGCATTAAGAATACAAGAGTAAACGCAGAGGTACAGCGTGAACTGAGTACTATTCTGCGCGGAGGAATCAAGGATCCGCGTGTTGCACCGATGACTTCGGTTGTAGCGGTAGAGGTTGCTCCGGATCTTAAAACCTGCAAAGCATATATCAGTGTCCTGGGCGATGAAAAAGCCCAGGCTGATACCCTGAAGGGATTACAGAGCGCAGAAGGCTATATCCGCCGCGAACTTGCTCATACACTGAATATGCGTAACACACCGGAGATCAAGTTCGTACTGGATCAGTCCATTGAATATGGTGTCCGGATGTCAAAGAAAATTGATGATGTAACCAGAGATTTACGGGAAGAGGATGATTAGTATGTTATTAGATGCAATTTCAAAAGCCGGGACGATCGCACTGGGCGGACATGTCCGCCCGGACGGGGACTGCGCAGGTTCCTGCATGGGATTGTATAACTATGTCAGAGAGAATTTTCCTGAAAAAGAGATTGATGTTTATCTGGAAGAGCTTCCGAATACACTGAAGTTCATGAAAAATACAGATAAGATCCGGCATGAAGTGACGGAAGAAAAAACCTATGATCTGTTTATCGCACTGGATTGCGGGGATATAGGAAGACTTGGATTTTCAGCAGTTCTTTTCAAAAAAGCGGCAGTAAGATTCTGCGTAGATCATCATGTGAGCAACCAGAGTTTTGCAGACCAGAACTATATCATGCCGGATGCAAGCTCGACAAGTGAGCTGATCTACGATCTGCTGGATTATGGGAAGATGTCTGTGGAGACTGCCGAGTGCCTTTACACGGGAATGGTGCATGATACCGGTGTGTTCCGTTATTCCTGTACCCATCCGTCGACCATGCGCGCGGCAGCATCACTGATGGAAAAAGGGATTGATTTTACAAAGATCATTACAGAGACTTTTGATGAAAAGACCTATGCACAGAACCAGGTTCTGGGGCGAGCATTGCTGGAAAGCTTTCTTTTTATGGACGGAAGATGTATTGTATCTTACGTCACAAAAGAAGAGATGGATTTCTACCAGGTAAAAGCGAAACATCTGGATGGAATCGTAAGCCAGCTGAAACTCACAAAAGATATCGATGTTGCAATTTTTATGTATGAGCTTGAACATGGAACCTTTAAGGTAAGTCTGCGATCCAGTGAAAAGATAGATGTAAGTGTAGTTGCAAGCTATTTTGGCGGCGGCGGACACGCAAGGGCAGCCGGATTCTCCATGACTGCCACACCGCATGATATCATCAACAATCTGGCAAGAAGACTGGAACTTCAGTTTAACAGTGGGAGCGAAGCGGAATGATACATGGCGTACTGAATGTATATAAAGAAAAAGGTTATACGTCCCATGATGTGGTTGCAAAGCTGCGCGGGATCGTAAAGCAGAAAAAGATCGGGCATACCGGAACCCTTGATCCGGATGCCGAAGGAGTACTTCCGGTCTGCTTTGGAAAAGCAACAAAGCTTTGTGACCTGCTGACAGATAAAGATAAAACCTATCAGGCGGTTCTTCTTCTTGGTCAGGTGACGGATACACAGGATACTTCCGGTCAGGTTCTGGAAAAGCACAGTACAGAAGATCTGACCAATGAAAAAGTGGAAAATGTGATCCGCAGCTTTGAGGGGGAATACGATCAGATTCCGCCGATGTATTCGGCACTCAAAGTTAACGGGAAAAAGCTTTATGAGCTTGCCAGAGAGGGCAAAGAAGTAGAGCGGAAAGCACGGAGAATCACGATTCATGAGATCCGGATCCTGGAGATCAGTCTTCCGGAGGTAAAACTGGAAGTGACCTGTTCAAAGGGAACGTATATCCGTACGCTGTGTCATGATATCGGTCAGAAGCTTGGCTGTGGCGGATGCATGAAAGAGCTTTTGAGAACACGTGTAGAGCGGTTTGAACTTCAAGACAGTATCCGGCTCGGTGAAATCGAACAGCTTCAGAAAGAAGGGATTCTGGAGGAGAAGATCATCGCGATAGATGAAATGTTTCCGGCGTATGCAAAGGTCGTACTGCCACCGAAAACGGCTGCGGCAGTACGGAACGGGAATAGTTTCAGAAGAAGAGAGATTTCACAGGAAACAGCATTAAAGGAGTATGAGAACGAAGAGAGAGTCCGTGTGTACGATGAATCCCATCAGTTTATTGCGATTTACTGTTACTGCAGGAAAGACGATCTCTTCAAGATTGTTAAAATGTTTTTTGATGGAAATGAAAAAAGTAATTAAAGAGGAAAGAACATGGACTATATCAGAGGTCTGGAAGCCTATCAGGATTCCAGAGAGGCAGCAATCACACTCGGTAAATTTGATGGAGTTCACAGAGGACATCAGAAGCTGATCAAAAAAGTATGTCAGCTGAAGGCGAAAAAAGGCGTTCGTTCTGTTGTGTTTGCATTTGATATGAATCCGCTTTATGAAAAGCTTGGAAAATCAAGAGAAGGGATCATGTCCAATGAGGAGCGCAGATGTCTTCTGGACGGGAAAGTAGATGTACTGCTGGAATGCCCGTTTTCCGAAGATGTCACAAGTATGTCGGCAGAGGATTTCATCAGGAAGATCCTGATTGAAAAAATTCATGCCCGGTATATTGTGATCGGAACGGATTTCCACTTTGGGCATGACAAGCGTGGCGATGCAAAAATGCTTGCAGAATATGCGGGTGTGTATGGATATGAACTTTTTGTGATTGAAAAAGAGATGTATGGAGACAGGGAAATCAGCAGCAGCTATGTTCGTGAAGAACTTCGCAAAGGTAACATGGAAGCGGTGAATGATATGCTTGGATATGCATATACTGTACGGGGGAAAGTAGAGTATGGACAGCAGCTTGGCAGAAAACTGGGATTTCCGACTCTTAATGTGCATCCGGCTAAAGATAAGCTCCTTCCACCGAACGGAGTTTATCTGGACAGCGTGAAGATTGACGGAATTTGGTATAATGGTATCGGAAATGTTGGATTCAAACCGACGGTATCAAGTGATAAACGTATGCTGATCGAGAGCAATCTTTTTGATTATAGCGGTAATGCATACGAAAAAGACGTAGAAATTCAGCTTTATCATTTTAAAAGACCGGAGCAGAAGTTTGAATCGGTAGAAACAATGAAGGCGCAGATTGATCAGGATATTGCTTACGCAAAAGAATTTTTCCGTTATCATCATAAGAAATAACAGAGCCGGTGAAAAAGCTCAGGAAATGCGGTCATTTACAGGCGGCCTGCGTTGCTGGTCACAGATACTGTGAACAGTAACTATGAAAACCTGCCAGATGCAGAAAAACCTGCCAGATGCAGAAAAACCTGCTTGACAGGATCCGGGGCATATGGTACACTAGGCAAGTATGAAAAACCGATGTTCGGCAGATGGATTCTCCAACCACTGCTTAATATCAGGCAATTAACAGTATATTTAGGAGGTAGTGACAAATGATCACAAAAGAAATGAAAGAACAGATTATCAAAGAATATGGAAGAACAGAAGGAGATACAGGATCTCCGGAAGTACAGGTAGCTCTTCTGACAGCTAGAATCAATGATCTTACAGATCACTTCAAAGCTAATCCGAAGGATCATCACTCAAGAAGAGGACTTCTTAAGATGGTTGGACAGAGAAGAGGACTTCTTGCATACCTTAAGAAGAATGACATTGAAAGATATCGTTCACTGATCGAAAGATTAGGTTTAAGAAAGTAAGACATATTTTTACAGGGAGCGAAAGGCATCGGATGGATGTCTTCGCTCCCTGTTTGTTTTCGCAAACAATGAGCCGAACCGGTACAACGTGCATCCTCCATGCCAATCAGCATAGTGATTAACACGGGAGTGACCAGTAACCCGCGTTTTGCCCCATTCTAAAGTTAGTTATATAGAATCTTGCAAGAGATGTAAGGATATGATATAATACAAAAGATTGTGGGTAGAGATTGTGTCCGAGACCACTGAAAAGTATATTTTGAGAAGTGTATTTTTCAGTAGTTTCGGAGATTTTACCCGTCAGATAAACAGATTAAGAAGGAGAACATTTATGTACAAAAAGTTTGAAATGGAACTTGCAGGCCGTACACTCCGCGTAGATATTGGAAGAGTTGCCAAACAGGCGAACGGCGCAGTACTTATGCATTATGGTGATACAGTTGTACTTTCGACAGCAACTGCATCCGACAAACCAAGAGAAGGAATTGATTTCTTCCCACTCAGTGTTGAATACAATGAAAAGCTTTACGCAGTAGGAAAGATCCCGGGAGGATTCAACAAGAGGGAAGGAAAAGCATCTGAAAATGCTGTTCTTACCTGCCGTGTGATCGACCGTCCGATGAGACCGCTTTTCCCGAAAGATTACAGAAATGATGTAACTTTGGAGAACCTGGTTCTTTCTGTTGAACAGGACTGCTCACCGGAGCTTACTGCTATGCTTGGATCAGCAATCGCAACCGCTATTTCGGATATCCCGTTTGACGGACCGACAGCTTCTACCCAGGTAGGACTTGTTGACGGAGAACTGGTATTCAACCCAACCGCAGAGCAGAAAGAAAAATCAGATCTTGCACTTACAGTTGCTTCTACAAAAGAAAAGGTTATCATGATCGAAGCAGGAGCAAATGAAGTACCGGAAGATAAGATGATCGAAGCTATTTTTGCAGCACATGAAGTGAACCAGAAAGTCATCGCATTCATCGACCAGATCGTTGCAGAATGCGGAAAACCAAAACATGACTATGTAAGCTTTGCTGTACCGGAAGAACTTTTCGCAGCAATCCAGGAGGTTGTAACTCCGGAAGAGATGGAAGTTGCTGTATTTACAGATGACAAGCAGACAAGAGAAGAGAACATCCGCAAGATCACAGAAAAGCTGGAAGAAGCTTTTGCCGACAATGAAGAATGGCTTGCCAAACTTGGTGAAGCTGTATATCAGTATCAGAAGAAAGTTGTCCGCAAGATGATCCTGAAAGATCATAAACGTCCGGATGGTCGTGAGATCGAACAGATCCGTCCGCTGGCTGCAGAAGTTGACCTGATCCCGAGAGTACATGGTTCTGCAATGTTCACTCGTGGACAGACACAGATCTGTACGATTACAACTCTGGCACCACTTTCTGAAGCACAGAAAGTAGATGGACTTGATGAAGCAGAAACATCCAAGAGATATATGCACCACTACAACTTCCCGTCATACTCTGTAGGTGAGACAAGACCTTCAAGAGGACCGGGACGTCGTGAGATCGGACACGGAGCACTTGCAGAGAGAGCACTCGTACCGGTACTTCCGTCAGAGGAAGAATTCCCGTATGCGATCCGTACTGTATCTGAGACATTTGAATCCAACGGTTCTACATCTCAGGCAAGTGTGTGTGCATCTTCTATGTCACTTATGGCAGCCGGTGTACCGATCAAATCTGCAGTTGCAGGTATCTCATGTGGTCTGGTAACAGGTGCTACTGATGATGATTATCTGGTACTTACAGATATCCAGGGACTGGAAGATTTCTTCGGAGATATGGACTTTAAGGTAGCAGGTACACACAAAGGTATCACAGCGATCCAGATGGATATCAAGATCCATGGACTGACAAGACCGATCATCGAAGAAGCAATTGCGCGTACAAGAAAAGCAAGACTTTACATCCTGGATGAAGTTATGGCTAAGACAATCGCTGAGCCAAGAGCACAGGTTGGCAAGTATGCACCGAAGATCATCCAGATGAACATTGATCCGGCTAAGATCGGTGAAGTTGTAGGTCAGAGAGGAAAGACCATCAACGCAATCATCGAAAAGACAGGCGTTAAGATTGATATCACAGACGAAGGAAGTGTATCTATCTGTGGCGTAGATGCAGACAGCATGGAACAGGCAAGAAAGATGATCGCTACCATCGTAACAGACTTCGAGGCAGGAATGGTTCTTGAAGGTGATGTTGTAAGCATCAAAGAATTCGGCGCATTCATCGAATTTGCACCGGGCAAAGAAGGAATGGTACACATTTCCAAGATCGCTAAGCAGAGAATCGATCATGTAGAAGATGTTCTTTCTATCGGAGATCACGTCAAAGTGGTTTGCCTTGGAAAAGACAAGATGGGACGTTTGAGCTTCAGCATCAAAGATGTTGCAGAATAGAGTTTTATAAAATCAGAAGGACTTTACCAGTATCGGTAGAGTCCTTTTTTAGTTCTATTTTTCTCCCGCTTTCCATATACATTCTTTAAAGAGAGGTGGACAAGATGAGAAGAGAAAAGAAAGATCAGATTCTGGCGGTGCTTCCGGAGAAAATCCGTGGGATCCTGCTGAATCATGGACTGGATTTTGAGAAGATCCAGGAGATCCGGCTTCGGGAAGAACAGCCGCTTGCAGTGAAAAAGGAAGGAAAGGAAGAACTTTTCACCCATCGGGTGACAAAAGAAGAACTGCGTGAAACGATGGAATATGTATCCAATTATTCCCTGTATGCATATGAAAATGAACTGCGCCAGGGGTTTCTGACGATTGAAGGAGGGCATCGGGTGGGAATTTCCGGGAAAATTATTCCGGAAAAGGGACAGATCCGGAATTTTCAGTATATTACATCGATCAATATCCGAATCTGCCATGAGATCACAGGCTGTGCGAATAAGCTGTTTCCTGTGATCCTTGAAAAGGGAAGACTTTGCCATACCATGATCATTTCCCCGCCAGGTGGGGGAAAGACTACGCTTTTGCGGGATCTGGTGCGGCAGATTTCGGATGGAAACCGCTGGGTGGAAGGAAGAAATGTGGGCGTGGTGGATGAACGTTCAGAGATTGGAGGATGCTACCGTGGCGTGCCACAGAACCAGCTTGGGATGCGGACGGATATTCTGGACAACTGCCCGAAAGCAGAAGGAATGATGATGCTGGTGCGGTCCATGGCGCCGGAGGTGATTGCGGCGGATGAGATCGGGACAGCGAAGGATGTAGAGGCGATCGAGTACGCCATGCACTGCGGGGCAACCATGCTGACGACGGTGCATGGTTCCGGTATGGATGAGATCCGCGAAAAGCCGCTGGTCAGCAATCTGGTAAAGGAAAGGTCTTTTGCCAGATATGTTGTGATGAAATCCGGGAAACATGTAGGAGAAATTGAAGGGATTTATAACGAACGGGGAGAAAAACTGTGTATCTGAAAATGGTCGGATGCCTGGGAATTGTGGCGGCGACATCCGGCTATGGATACAGCAGGGGAATGGAATATCAGAGGCAGATCACGGATACCGGAGAACTGCAAAGAGTGATCAGGCAGCTTGCGGGAGAAATGGAGTATACTTATGCACCACTCGCCCAGGTATGCGCTTCTGTTTCACGAAGATGCGGTCAGAACTACAGGATCTGGCTGGAACATCTGGCAAAAGAATTGGAGATGCCGTCAAGAAGTCTTGCAATAATCTGGGAGAGGTGCTGTGAAAGCGATCTTGAATGTCTGCTCCTTGGCAGGGAGGAAAGGGTACGTCTGCAGGAGCTTGGGATGCAGCTTGGCAGCCTGGATAAAAAGCAGGAAACACAGATTTTCTTGCAGTATGCAGAATTTCTGGAAGAAAAAAGAGGCAGTCTTTTAAAAGAAATTCAGGAAAAGCGGAGGCTCTGTAATCTCCTGGGTGTTACAGCAGGACTTTTCCTGACAATTTTGATTCTGTAAATAGGAGCGGAACATGAGTGTAAATCTGATATTTAAAATTGCGGCAGTCGGGATTCTGGTTTCTGTCCTGGGACAGGTGCTGAAACACAGTGGAAGAGAAGAGCAGGCATTTCTCACCAGTCTTGCAGGACTGCTCCTGGTTTTGTTCTGGATCCTTCCTTATATTTCAGATCTGTTTGACGATATCAGACGGCTCTTTGCTCTGTAAAGGAGGGAAAAGATGAGTATCCTTAAGGCAGTCTGCATCGGGATCGCAGGGACTTTCCTGGCATTGCAATTTCAAAATTCCAGAAAAGAATATGGGATCTATCTGGGGATTGCGGTCAGCATTTTCCTTTTTCTCGGAATGAGCCAGAATCTGTCGGTGATCCGGGAGACGCTGGAGCTGGTTGGCAGCTTTGTAAAGATTGATGCGGTATATCTGACGGCAATGCTGAAAATTCTGGGTGTGACCTATCTGGCGGAATTTGCGGCAACAATCTGCAAGGATGCCGGTTATCAGACGATCGCCGGACAGATCGAGGTCTTTGCAAGGCTCAGTATACTTGCAATCGGAATGCCGATATTAAAAGCACTGCTTCTTGCAATCCGCGAACTTGGACAGTAAAAGGGAAGAAAAATGAAACATTATTTTCAGAAATATGGCATAGCATGCATGATCGGACTTGTAATCTTCGTACTGATACTGCCGGTACAGGTATTTGCGGCAGGGGAAGATTCCTCTTCGGCAAACAGCCGGACAGAAGATAATATGACAGAAACGGATCTGGAAAAAACACAGGAGGAAACGGAGCAGAAAATCTGGGATCTGACAGAAGTAAAGGATCTGGATACGGCAATCCGGAAACTGTTCCCGGAAGAAAAACTGCATTTTCAGGATCTTGTTGAGTCTGTGATCCGGCAGGATGAGAACCTGTCTGCCGGGCAGATCAGAAACTTTGTGACGGATCAGTTTTTCTATGTGCTGAAGGTCAATAAACCGGTGCTTGCATCTATCATTTTTCTGGTGCTGATCGCAGCGGTTTTTTCCAGTTTTTCGGAAGTGTTCCAGAACCGTCAGATATCACAGACCGCCTTTTTTCTGGTATACCTGTCTGTGATTACAGTCGGCATACGGAATTTTCAGGTGGCAGCCGGGGAGGTACAGCAGGGACTCGAAAATCTGATCCTCTTTATGCGAGTGCTCTGTCCGGTCTACTTTGTCTGTATGGCGGTCGCAGTGGGAAGTATTTCTGCGATCGCATTTTACAATCTGGCGCTTTTCCTGATTTTTCTTGTGGAACTTGTGATTTTGAAATGGATCGTTCCACTGATCCAGATCGCACTTCTGATGGAAATCCTGAACAATCTGACAGAGGAGGAATTTCTTTCTAAGGCAGCGGAACTTTTGCGACTTATAATCGGATGGAGTCTGAAAAGTCTGCTTGCCCTGGTGACGGGGATCGGGTTTATCGAGCGGATCATCAGTCCGGCGGCAGATCAGGTGAAAAGGAGTGCCTGGACAAAAGGCGTGGGAATGATTCCGGGAATCGGTGATATAGTCAGCGGGACAAGCGAAGTCGTGCTTGGAAGTGCGGTTCTTTTAAAAAATGGAGTTGGAATTGCAGGGGCACTGCTTGTAACGGGAGTTGTGATGATCCCGGTCATCAATATGGGAATCCTGACGATTCTTTACAAAGGAACGGCGGCACTTATCCAGCCGGTGTCTGATAAACGGATCGTGGAGGCCATCAGTTTTACCGGGGAAGGTTATCATATGCTGCTAAAGACGGTGCTTGCGACGGCGGTCCTGTTTCTGGTGACACTTGCAGTTGCGGCATCGGCAGCTTCGTAGGAGGGATAAAATGATACAGCTGGTTTACAGGTGGATGCAGAATCTCGCCGTTTATATGATTCTTGTAACCGCATTCTTGCAGGCACTTCCAGAGAACAGCTACCGGAAATATGTCCGTTTTTTCTGTGGACTTCTTCTGACGGTTCTGCTTGCCCAGCCGGTTCTGAACCTTATGGGGGCAGCCGGACAGGTGACGGAGCTGTACCGGACGGCGGAGTATGAGCAGATGGTAAAAGAGATGGAGCATGCGGCGGATTTGCTCGAAAAGGGCGGTGAGTGAAGATGTTTGAAATCCGGAAAATAAAAAAAGACAAGTGGCTGATCATATTGCTTGTCGGACTGCTTCTGGTTGTGATCGCGATGCCTGTCTCCGATATAAAATCAGATCAGACACAGGATGAACAGCAGATGCAGAAGGTGGAAAATGCATCGGAGGATACTTATACAGATGCACTGGAAACACGGCTGGAAAATGCACTGGCAAAAGTAGAAGGAGTTGGAAATGTCAAGGTGATGATCACCCTGGCATCTTCCTCGGAAAAGGTAGTGGAAAAGGACCAGGAGATGACAAGTGAGGTGCAGGAAGGGGAGAGCGGAGGGAAAAATACCAGTTCTTCAGAGACGGCAGTTTATGCAAACAGAAATGGAGAAGAAACGCCATATGTGAAACAGGAATTAAGTCCCCGGATAGAAGGGGTTCTCGTAATTGCAGAAGGCGGAGATAATGCCGTCGTGATTGAAAATATCACAGAGGCTGTGCAGGCATTATTCGGAGTAGACACGCATAAGATAAAAGTAATGAAACATAACTAAAAAAGAATCTTATAGGAGGAAGGCTAGTGAAAAAAGTATTTAAGAAAAATCAGATTGTGATTGCGGTTCTTGCGGTGATGATCGCAGCGGCAGGATATCTGAACTATTCCGGAAAAATTTTTGGCTCGAAAAACAAAACAGCAGAGACGGGAAGCGAGATGGCAAATAAGGAGCTTCTGGATATTTCGGATCAAGATACAGAAAGTGACAGTTCCCTCCAGACAGCGAATGACGACCAGGTGGACGGGAATCCGGGAGAGGCGGTGCTGACAAACGGATCGGCCAGTGCGCTTGTGGCACAGGCAAAAGTGAACCGGGAGCAGGTGCGGGCAAAAAACAAAGAAACCCTGCAGGCGATCATTGATAATGCAGATATTGCAGAAGACCAGAAAGCAGATGCAGTTGCGCAGATGGTGGAGATGACACAGCGCGCCGAACAGGAGGTCGCAATTGAGACTCTGCTTGCCAGCAAAGGCTTTCAGGATGCGGTGGTAAGTCTTACCGAAGATTCCGCAGATGTGGTCGTTGATGTGGCGGATCTGTCGGATGCAAAACGGGCACAGATCGAGGATATTGTCACACGCAAAGCAGAGGTAAATGCTGCAAATGTGGTGATCACACCGATCCATGAAAGTATCCATGAAAGTACAAATACGAGTGAATCAGGGGATTGATATTATAGCAAAAATACCATATAATAAGAATTTGAGTGACATTGAGAAAATAGTAGGAGTAGAATAACATGGCAGATTTTACGAATGAGATAAAGAAAAGAAGAACATTTGCGATCATTTCCCATCCGGATGCAGGTAAGACTACCCTGACAGAGAAGTTTCTGTTATATGGCGGGGCGATCAATCAGGCAGGTTCTGTAAAAGGAAAGGCAACAGCGAAACATGCGGTTTCAGACTGGATGGAGATTGAAAAAGAAAGAGGTATTTCGGTAACATCTTCTGTCCTGCAGTTCCAGTATGACGGTTATTGCATCAATATTCTGGACACACCGGGACATCAGGATTTCTCGGAAGATACTTATCGTACTCTTATGGCGGCCGATTCGGCGGTTATGGTGATCGATGGATCAAAAGGTGTGGAGGCACAGACAAGAAAGCTGTTCAAAGTCTGCGTCATGCGTCATATTCCGATTTTTACATTTATCAATAAAATGGACCGTGAAGCGATGGATACCTTTGAATTACTGGATGATATTGAAAAGGAACTGGGAATCGCTACCTGTCCGATCAACTGGCCGATCGGTTCCGGAAAAGAATTCCGCGGCGTATTTGACCGGAACAGCAGAGAACTGGAGATTTTCTCAGATACCAAGAAAGGAACCTCGATCGGGGAAGTTGAGAAGGTTTCCATCGACAGTGAGGAAGCAAAGAGCATCGTAAGTGAAGCACAGTTTGCACAGCTGGAAGAAGAGATTGAGCTTCTGGATGGAGCGAGTGCAGAATTTGACCAGGAGATGGTCAGCAAAGGAGAACTCTCTCCGGTATTTTTCGGATCAGCGCTGACCAACTTCGGTGTGGAGACCTTCCTTCAGCATTTCCTTAAGATGACGACTTCACCGCTTCCGAGAATGTCCGACAAAGGAATGATCGATCCGATGAAGGAGGAAGATTTCTCCGCATTTGTGTTTAAGATCCAGGCAAATATGAATAAGGCACACCGGGACAGAATTGCATTTATGCGTATCTGTTCCGGTGAGTTCAAGGCGGGCATGGATGTCTTCCATATCCAGGGAGGCAAAAAAGTCCGTCTGTCCCAGCCGCAGCAGATGATGGCGAGTGAACGGCACATGATCGATACCGCATATGGCGGGGATATCATCGGTGTATTCGATCCGGGTATCTTCTCCATCGGGGATACACTGACCAATTCACCGGAAAAGTTTGCATACGAAGGAATCCCGACTTTCGCACCGGAGCATTTTGCAAGAGTGCGTCAGGTGGATACCATGAAGAGAAAGCAGTTCATCAAGGGAATCAACCAGATCGCCCAGGAAGGTGCGATCCAGATCTTCCAGGAATTCAACACCGGTATGGAAGAGATCATCGTCGGTGTTGTTGGTGTTCTGCAGTTTGATGTATTAAAATACCGTCTGGAAAATGAATATAACGTAGAGATCCGTCTGGAACCACTTCCATACGAACACATCCGCTGGATCGAGAACGAAGAGATCGAGATGGACAAGCTGGTCGGTACATCCGACATGAAGAAGATCAAGGATCTGAAAGACAGACCGCTTCTTCTGTTTGTCAACAGCTGGAGCATCCGTATGGTGCTGGAACGAAACGAAGGACTGAAACTTTCCGAATTCGGACGTTCCTAAAAAACTTTCCAATAGAGATCTTTTATGTTACAATGAACGCATAGCGACGAGCGCAGGGAAGGGAAGAAAGTGATCGGCTGCTAGCAGACGAATCACTTTCAGCCCAGACCTATGTGAGTGCAACGAACATCGAGGGACCGGAGGTTCCGAGATGAGCGCGAGGAGCGGAAAAACCGCAGACAGGAGGACTTATAATGAGTAAAGAAGAGAGAAATACCTATAAGATAGAATCAGATGAGAACCTCGGAGAAGTACAGATTGCTGATGAAGTAGTTGCAATTATTGCAGGACTTGCAGCAATGGAGGTAGAAGGGGTATCTTCCATGGCAGGAAATGCAACCAGAGAACTGATCGCAAAGCTTGGAATGAAGAGCCTTTCCAAAGGTGTAAAGGTAGACGTGCTGGAAGGTATCGTTACCGTATCCCTCGCCCTGAACCTCAAATATGGCAGCAGTATTAAAGATACTACTTTAAAGGTACAGGAAAAAGTAAAGGCAGCAATCGAGAATATGACAGGTCTTACCGTTGCAGACGTAAACATCCGTGTTGCAGGTGTGGACATGCCGGAAGAAGAATAATTGGAGAGGGAACATGCGAAGAAGTAAAGTCAGAGAACATATATTTAAAATGCTCTTCAGCATCGGATTTGATGCGGCTGATGCAGACGAACAGATCGAACTGTATCTGGAGCAGGTAGAAGAAGCGAGTGAGGAAGAGCGCGGATACATGCGCAAAAAGGTCAAAGATATCGCAGCACATGAAGAAGAAATCGATGCGATGATCAATGAACATACAACCGGCTGGAAAACCGGACGTATGAACAAAGTTGACCTTTCCATCCTTCGTCTTGCTGTATACGAGATGAAGTGGGATGACGAAGTGCCGGTCAAAGTAGCGATCAATGAAGCAGTTGAGCTGGCAAAGAACTTTTCAGGAGATGAGGGACCGGCATTTGTCAACGGTGTACTCGGAAAGCTTGCATAAGAATCAGAGATCATGCGAAATGTATATACTGTAAAACAGGTCAATGCGTACATTAAGAATATGTTTACGCAAGACTTTATGTTGAATCGAATTTATATCAAAGGGGAAGTGTCAAACTGTAAGTACCATACTTCAGGACATCTGTACTTTTCACTGAAAGATGAGTCCGGAACGATTGCCTGTGTTATGTTTGCCGGGCAGCGCAGCGGGCTTTCTTTTCGTATGCAGGAAGGACAGCAGGTAATCGTGCTTGGAAGCGTCAGCGTCTATGAAAGAGATGGCAGATATCAGGTTTATGCAAAGGAGATCGTACTGGATGGTGCGGGACTTCTCTATGAAAAATTTATAAAGCTCAAAAAAGAGCTGGAAGAAATGGGAATGTTTGCGCCGGAATATAAAAAGCCGATTCCGAAATATGTGCGGACAGTCGGTGTTGTAACGGCACCAACCGGAGCGGCAGTGCGCGATATTATCAACATTACCAGGCGGAGAAATCCGTATGTGCAGATTCTTCTGTATCCGGCACTGGTACAGGGGGATGGCGCGTCTGAAAGTGTGGTGCGGGGGATCCGTGCACTGGAGGAAGCAAAGGTCGATGTGATGATCGTTGGCAGAGGCGGAGGCTCTATTGAAGATCTGTGGGCATTTAACGAGGAAAATGTTGCGCGTGCAGTTTTTGAATGTAGTGTACCGGTTATTTCGGCAGTAGGACATGAGACAGACACGACGATCATAGATTATGTGGCGGATCTTCGTGCACCGACGCCTTCTGCTGCGGCAGAGCTTGCAATCTGTGATTACCGGGAACTTCTGGAAACGATCCGGACAGAACGGGAAAGGATGCACCGGAGTATGATGAGAAAGCTGGAAGTCGCATCGCTTCATACAGCGCGGTATGCAGAAAAATTCCGTTACTTAAGTCCGTCGGGGAAACTTAAGTCCATGCGTCAGCAGCTTGCAGATTATGAGGAGCAGATCCCAAAAGCCATGCATCAGCGGTTGGAACAGGAACGGGAGAGAACCCGCAAAGTGCAGGAGATGCTGCCACTTCTGATGGAGCGGAATCTGCGGGAAAGCCGTCAGCAGCTTGCAATCCGGATCGAACGGATGAAGGGACTTTCCCCACTCGCCAAGCTGAATCAGGGCTTCTCCTATGTACAGGGAGAGAAAGGTACGGTAAAAAAGATTTCCGATGTAGAAACGGGAGACCGGATCCGGATTTATGTGACAGACGGGCAGATCGAGGCACAGGTGACAGAGACGAAGAAGGAGTAAGAATATGGCAGATAAGAAAAAAGAGCTTGCAGATGAAATGCCGGAAGAATCTCTGGAGGAGCTTTTTGCAAAGCTGGATCAGGTGGCAAAGGAGCTGGAATCAGGAGATACTTCGCTGGAAGAGTCCTTCGGACTGTATCAGAAGGGCATGGAAATGCTGAAGCTTTGCAATGAGAAGATCGATACCGTAGAGAAAAAAGTGCAGGTGCTGGAAGAAAATGGAGAAATACATGACTTTTAAAGAAGAAATGAAAGAAAGAACAGAAGCGATTGAAAAGCTTCTTGTAAAATATCTGCCGAAAGCAGAAGGCTATCAGAGCCAGATCATGGAAGCGATGGAGTACAGTGTGATGGCAGGCGGAAAGAGACTCCGTCCGATGCTGATGCAGGAGACATACCGCCTGTTTGGAGGGGAAGGAAAAGAAATCGAGCCGTTTATGGCGGCAATTGAGATGATCCACACCTATTCCCTGGTACATGATGATCTTCCGGCGATGGACAATGATGAATACCGCAGGGGAAGAAAGACTACTCACATCGTCTATGGGGAGGCAATGGGAATCCTTGCAGGAGATGCCCTTCTGAACTATGCATTTGAAACGGCAGTGAGGGCGTTTGAGGTCGCGCCGGAGAAGAGTCTTCTGATCGGGAAAGCCCTGAAGATCCTTGCGGATAAAGCCGGTATTTACGGAATGGTAGGCGGTCAGGTCGTAGACGTGGCATCCTGTGGCGTGGGACTGGATGAAGGCATGCTGAATTTTATCTATGAGCTGAAGACGGGAGCACTGATCGAAAGTTCCATGATGATTGGAGCACTTCTTGCGGGTGCAGATACAGCAGAACTTGAGAAGGTACAGAAGATCGCATCGGATGTAGGAATCGCGTTCCAGATCCAGGACGATATTCTGGATGTGACAAGCACCACAGAAGAACTTGGCAAGCCGGTGCACAGTGATGAAAAGAATGAAAAGACAACCTATGTCACATTAAAAGGTCTGGAAAAGGCGACAGCAGATGTGGAAGCTATTTCACAGGAGGCGTTGGATCTGCTTGCCGGACTGGACAGAGAAAATCCGTATCTGACACAACTGATACAGGAACTGATACACAGGAAAAAATAAGCGGGGTGGATGAAGTGTATCTGGAGCAGATTCACGAAGCAAATGATATCAAAAAATTAAATGAACGGGAACTGACAGGACTGGCAGAAGAAATCCGCACGTTTCTTGTTGAGAAGATCAGCAAGACCGGTGGTCATCTTGCCTCCAACCTTGGAGTCGTAGAGCTTACCATGGCGATGCATCTCAGCTTTCAGCTTCCAGAAGATAAAATGATCTGGGATGTAGGGCATCAGTCTTATACGCATAAGATTCTGACCGGAAGGAAAGAAGGATTTGATGATCTGAGAAAATATGGCGGGATGAGCGGTTTCCCGAAGAGGAAAGAAAGTGACTGTGATGCCTTTGATACCGGTCATAGCTCCACTTCGATTTCGGCCGGACTTGGCTATGCCAGAGGAAGGGATATCCTGGGGCAGGATTATTATGTGATCTCTGTTATCGGGGACGGATCCCTGACCGGAGGAATGGCATATGAAGCACTGAATAATGCTGCGGAGATGAAGACGAATTTCATCATCGTACTCAACGATAACCATATGTCTATTTCCAAAAATGTCGGCGGAATGTCCAGTTATCTCGGAGAACTGCGCACTGCCCAGGCCTATACCGACCTGAAGGATACGGTGGAAAATGTACTTGGCAGTATTCCGTTTGGCGGTGAAAAGATGGTGCGGCATATTAAGCGCACCAAGAGCAGCATCAAGCAGCTTTTGGTTCCGGGAATGTTCTTTGAAGATATGGGAATCAAGTATTTAGGACCGGTGGACGGGCATGACCTGAAGGCACTGCGCCGTGCATTTACCGAGGCAAAAAGGGTAAAAGGACCGGTGCTTGTCCATGTACTGACAAAAAAGGGGAAAGGCTATCTTCCGGCAGAAGAAAACCCTTCCCGTTTCCATGGAACCGGTCCGTTTGATATCCAGACAGGAGAGCCGATTTCCAAAGGTGGAACGGATTCCTGTACAGATGTGTTTTCCAAGGTTATGCTGGATCTGGCAAAAAAAGATGACAGACTGGTAGCGATCACGGCGGCAATGGAAGACGGAACCGGTCTGGCAGCATTTCACAGATACTATCCGGACCGCTTTTTTGATGTGGGGATCGCAGAGGGGCATGGCGTGACCTTTGCGGCAGGACTTGCCGCGGCAGGATTGCATCCGGTATTTGCTGTATATTCTTCGTTTTTACAGAGAGGGTTTGACCAGATGATTCATGATGTCTGTCTGCAGAAGCTTCCGGTCGTATTTGCAGTGGACAGGGCAGGACTTGTGGGAAGCGACGGGGAGACCCACCAGGGGATCTTTGATCTTTCTTACCTGTCAATGATCCCGAATATGACCGTCCTTTCTCCGAAAAATAAATGGGAGTTGGCGGACATGGTGCGGTTTGCGGTGAGACTTGGAGCACCGGCAGCAGTGCGCTATCCAAGAGGCAGCGCATTTGACGGATTCCGTGAATACAGAGCACCGATCGAGTATGGAAAGAGTGAGCCGGTCTATGAAGAAGAGGATATTGCGATCATCAGTGTCGGACATATGTTTGAGCAGGCAGTTCAGGTTCGGAAGCGTTTGAAAGAGATTGGATATAACTGTACCCTGATTAATGCCCGGTTTGTAAAGCCGATGGATGAGGAGATGCTCCGGAAACTGACGGTGGAACACCGGCTGATCGTGACACTGGAAGAGAATATCCGCAGAGGCGGATTCGGAGAATCTGTGACTGCTTATCTGGCAGGTCTTGAGACAGACGCAGAGGTTCTGAATCTGGCACTGCCGGATGACTATATCGAACACGGAAGTGTAGACCTACTTCGCAGTGAGGTGATGCTGGATGTGGAATCCTGCGTGGCCAGGATTATCACTGCATATATAGCAGAAGAGAGCAGGAGGGATTGATAGAGAATGAAAGAACGGTTGGATGTATTACTTGTAAAGAGAAATCTGGCATCCTCCAGAGAAAAGGCAAAAGCGATCATTATGTCCGGCAATGTATTTGTGGACGGACAGAGAGAGGATAAAGCGGGAACTTCCTTTCCGGAAGAGGTTCAGATCGAAGTCCGTGGACATGCACTTCCGTATGTCAGCCGCGGAGGACTCAAGCTGGAAAAGGCGATGAAGAATTTTGATGTATCCATGGAAGGAAAGGTATGTACCGATGTGGGATCTTCGACAGGAGGCTTTACAGACTGCATGCTGCAAAATGGAGCAGTCAAGGTGTTTGCCATTGATGTGGGACATGGTCAGCTGGACTGGAAATTACGTCAGGATGAAAGAGTGGTCTGCATGGAAAAGACCAACATCCGTTATGTACAGCCGGAAGATCTGGGAGAACCGATTGATTTTTCATCGATCGATGTTTCTTTTATTTCGCTGACGAAGGTACTTCTCCCAATCCGTAATTACCTGAAAGAGAACGGAGAGATCGTTGCACTGATCAAGCCACAGTTTGAAGCCGGACGTGAGAAGGTTGGGAAAAAAGGTGTGGTAAGGGAAAAGAGTACCCATATCGAGGTCATTGAAAAAGTAACCGATTATGCTGTATCGATCGGCTTTGAAGTAGCAGCACTTGAATTTTCACCGATCAAAGGACCGGAAGGGAATATCGAGTATCTGGTACATCTGAAAAAATGCCCGGAGGAAGAGGCAAAGATTGTGGAGAGCGTAGACATTCGGGGGACTGTCGATGCTGCTTTTGACACACTTGCGAAAAAGGATCCGGCTGAGGAGAAGAAATAAAAAGATATGGAAAAGTTTTACATTATCACGAATGATATGAAGGATGCAAACCGGAAGATCACCGTGAAAATAAAAAAATGCATTGAATCCTACGGGAAGAAATGTTACCTGGAAGAGCAGCCGGAAGAAGGAAATTTTTCAAAGATCAAGATTCCGAAGGATATTGATTGTGTGTTGACGGTAGGCGGAGATGGAACCTTTATCCAGGCATCCAGACGTCTGTTCGGGCGGGATCTTCCGATGCTTGGAATCAATATGGGCACCCTTGGCTATCTGACTGAGGTAGAGGTGCAGAATGTAGAAGAGGCTGTAAAACAGCTCGTAGAGGGCAAATATACGATTGAAGAGCGGATGATGCTGTATGGATCCGCTGCATACCGCAATGTAAGAGATGTGGCACTCAATGATATTGTTATGACGAGATCCGGCAGCATGAAGATCGTTCATTTTAATCTCTATGTTAACGGAGAGTTTTTGAACTCCTATGATGCCGACGGGCTGATCGTGTCCACACCGACGGGTTCTACTGCGTACAATCTGTCTGCAGGAGGACCGATCGTGGAGCCGACAGCGTCTCTGATCGTTGTGACACCGATCTGCTCGCATGCACTCAATTCCCGCAGTATCGTTTTCTCAGACAAAGATGAGATCGTGATCGAGATCGGTGCAAAACGGGAGAATCAGATCGAGGAAGCAGTGATCGCATATGATGGTGCGGATGAAGTCCCGCTTCATACCGGCGACCGGATCCGGATCAAAAAGGCGTGGGAGACAGCGAAAATCGTAAAACTCAGCAAAGTGAGCTTTCTGGAAACATTACGTGAAAAGATGAAAGGAAACTAGAAGATGAAAGTAAACCGACATGCCAAAATTGTAGAATTGATCAACAAATATCAGATTGAGACACAGGATGAGCTTGCCGAGTATCTGAATGAAGCGGGATTTAAAGTGACGCAGGCAACGGTATCCAGAGATATCCGCGACTTAAAGCTCACCAAGGTTCCGGCAGAAAACGGAAGGCAGAAATATGCGGTACTCCAGGGTGCACAGAACGGAATGACTGAAAAATATGTGCGCATTTTGCGGGATGGATTCAGCTCTATGGATATGGCTCAGAACATTCTGGTACTGAAAACGGTATCTGGTATGGCGATGGCGGTGGCTGCGGCACTGGATGCGATGAACTGGAATGAGATCGTTGGCTGTATTGCCGGGGATGATACGATCATGTGCGCTGTGCGGACTGTGGATGATACGATCCTTCTGATGGAAAAGATCAAGAAACTACTGGAACAATAGACAGGAGAAAGAATGTTACAAAATTTGCATGTAAAAAATCTGGCGCTGATCGATGAGGCGGAAGTGGATTTCTCTGGTGGACTCAATATCCTGACCGGGGAAACCGGTGCCGGAAAATCAATTATCCTGGGGAGTGTCAGTCTTGCCCTGGGCGGAAGATATTCCGCAGATATGCTTCGTAAGGGAGCCGATAAGGGACTTGTAGAACTGACCTTTTATGTGGATAATCCGGAAACGGTACGGAAGCTGGAAGAGATGGATCTTTCGCCGGACGGAGGGCAGATCATTATCACCAGACGGTTTAACGGAAACCGAAGTGTGAGCCGGATCAACGGAGAGACTGTGACGCTGGGACGACTAAAGGAAGCAGCCCAGATTCTGATCGATATTCACGGACAGCATGAGCATCAGTCACTGTTATATAAAAAGAATCATCTGGCAATTCTGGATGCATTTGCAAAAGAAGCCGGAGAATGGAAGAAAAAAGTGGCGGATTCATACAGGGAATACCGCCGGCTGGAAAAAGAACTTAAGGAAGCCGATAAAGACGAGGCTGAGAGAGCCAAAGAGATTTCTTTTCTTGAATTTGAGATCGATGAAATTGAAAATGCTGGAATCACTGCGGCAGAATGCCAGTCGGTAGAAGAAGATTACCGGCGGATGATGCAGGGGAAAAAAATCGCGGAGAATCTGGAAGAGGCGTATCTGTATACAGCAGGAGAAGGCGGTATAAGTGCGGCAGAAGCGATCGGACGGGCAGTACGCGCGGCAGCTGTGGCGGCAGAACATGATGACAAATCGGGAGAGCTGTATGAACAGCTGGTCGAAGTGGAGAATCTGATCGGGGATTCCGGGCGCGAGCTTCGCGGTTATCTGGACAGCCTTTCTTTTGAACCGGAACAGTTCTATGAGACGGAGAGCCGGCTGAACCAGATCAATCATCTGAAGGTCAAATACGGAGATTCGGCAGAGGCGATCCTGCAGCATAAGGCAGATGACGAGGAGCGCCTCCTGATTTTAAAAAATTATGATGAATATTTAAATGAATTAAAGGGAAAACTGAAAAAAGCAGAGGAACGTCTGCGAAAAGAATGCGAGAGTCTGTCGAAGGTCCGTAAAAAAGAGGCAAAGCTTTTGCAGGCAAAGATCGCAGAAGGACTCCAGGATCTGAATTTTCTGGATGTCTGTTTTGAAATCCGGTTTTCAAAAACTTCCGGGTACACAGCAGAAGGGACGGATGAGGTGGAATTTATGATCTCCATGAATCCGGGCGAACCGACAAGACCGCTTGCAGCTGTGGCATCCGGCGGTGAACTTTCCCGGATCATGCTTGCGATCAAGGCAGTCATGGCGGATAAAGATGAGATCGAGACACTGATCTTTGATGAGATCGATGTAGGAATCAGCGGCCGTACCGCACAGAAGGTTTCCGAGAAGATGTGCCTGATCGGCAGGAAACATCAGGTGATCTGCATTACGCATCTGGCACAGATCGCTGCAATGGCAGATACCCATTACCTGATTGAAAAACGGGTGGAAGATCAGATGACAAAGACCAGGATCCGGCAGCTTGACGGGGAAGAATCTGTGCAGGAGCTGGGAAGGATCCTTGGAGGCGCAAAGATTACGGATGCGGTGCTGGAAAACGCACGGGAGATGAAAATTCTGGCATCCGGTTTGAAAAAATAAGATTGAGCACATACTAGAGGCAGGAGAAAAAATCCTGCCTTATTTTTTGCGAAATTTCAGGGAGGAAAAAGGGGTGTGCGATGTCGGTTAGAAGTTATCGGAAAATGTTAAGTGTGTTATTAGCGGTAATTGTGGTTATAGGAGGCAGCTATTGCTACAGGGAATGGCGGGCTGGGAAAGCGGAGAGGGAGGCTTCGGTCAGTGAGCTTTCTGGGGATCTTCTGATTCCGGGAGGGATGCCGGTGGGGATTTATATGGAAACGGATGGCGTGATGGTTCTGGGGACGCAGGAGATCAGGGGAGCAGACGGGATTGTTGTGAATCCGGCGAAGCATCTGGTTAAGGAGGGCGATTATATTGTGGGGGTGGATTCTGAAAGGATCGACAATAAAAGCGAACTTATCGAACGGGTTAGAAACTTATCGAATAAGTCAGTAATTTTACATGTTCGTCGAAAAAAAGTGTATATTGATGTACAACTTCATCCGACAAAGGATGAAGTCGGGGCATATAAACTTGGAATCTGGGTGCGTGATAACGCGCAGGGACTCGGCACAATCACTTTTCTGAATGCGGATAGTGAATACGGTGCGTTGGGACATGGAATACATGATGTAGATACCGGTAAGCTGATCGAAATGTCAACGGGAAGATTATATGATACCAGCATTCAGAATATCAAAAAAGGTGAGAACGGAAATCCCGGAGGGATGGAAGGGATCATTGTCTACAATCATTACAACATTTTAGGTTCGATTACCACAAACACAGAGACAGGGATTTATGGGAAATTAGACAGGATTGAGAGAATATTTGACAGCAAAGAAGCTTATCCGGCTGCGGCAAAGGAAGAAATTCAGGTCGGAGAGGCGTGTATCCGCTGTGCGGTAAGCGGAAAGCCAGAAGATTATACAGTCAGAATCACAAAAGTTGACCTGGATGCCAGGGAGGTGAACAAGGGGATTGAAATTCAGGTTACTGACAAACGGTTACTTAAACTGACCGGTGGGATTGTGCAGGGAATGAGTGGAAGCCCCATCATGCAGAATGGAAAGATTATAGGAGCAGTAACACATGTTTTCGTACAGGATGCGACAAAGGGATACGGAATATTTATCGAAAACATGCTGGAAAATCTGAAAAAAGATTGAGATGTGCGAATCATGTCAGATTGCTGCGACACCATTTGCTTGTATTTGCAGAACGAAGAAGGCTATAATAGGTTCCATTCCAGTGCAAATTGTCACTTTAAGGAGGAGAAAGGTTTTATGGAAAAACTGAATGTAGCGATTGCTGACGATAACGAAAGAATGTTGAATTTACTAGGAGAAATTGTAGAAAGTGATAAAGACCTGAAACTGGTGGGAAAAGCCATGGACGGAGAAGACATTTATCACATTATAAGAGATAAAGAGCCTGATGTTGTACTTCTTGACCTGATCATGCCGAAAATAGATGGAATCAGTGTGATGGAAATGATAGGCGCAGATAAAACAGTAAAGAAACAGCCGAATTTTATTATTGTAACTGCGATTGGACAGGAGAGGATCACGGAAGATGCCTTTGAAAAAGGAGCAGCTTTCTACATCCTGAAACCATTTCGCAATGAAACGATCCTTCAGCGGATCAAAAGCTCCGGACATGCGGAAAAGAATGTAGCACCTTACACAGATTATACCGTATATGCGGAACCTTCTGAGGAGGACCTGGAAACACAGGTGACAGAACTGCTTCATGAAATCGGAATCCCGGCACATATCAAAGGATATCATTACCTGAGGGATTCCATTCTGATGGCGATTGACGATATGGAAGTTTTAAATGCGATCACAAAGATTCTGTATCCGACAGTCGCGAAAAAGAACCAGACTACATCGAGCCGTGTTGAACGGGCAATCCGCCATGCGATCGAGGTTGCATGGAGCAGGGGAAAACTGGATACCTTAGAAGCTCTTTTCGGTTACACAGTAAGTAACGGGAAAGGAAAACCGACCAATTCTGAATTTATTGCTCTGGTCGCAGACACGATCAGACTGAAATCAAAGCGCAGATAATTCTTTTCAAACGAACGAAATTGCGGTATAAT
The DNA here is from genome assembly GCF_013300725.1 of Allocoprococcus comes. GTDB lineage: Bacteria > Bacillota > Clostridia > Lachnospirales > Lachnospiraceae > Allocoprococcus > Allocoprococcus comes_A. The sequence goes on along the minus strand of NZ_JAAIMM010000012.1, from coordinate 33,712 downwards.
TATAAATAAGCCGCGAGAGTAAGGAGGGTGTTAAATGAAAAAAGTATTATTTGTGGCATCTGAATCAGTTCCGTTTATCAAAACCGGGGGATTAGCCGATGTAGTGGGATCACTTCCAAAATATTTTGACAAGAACAAATACGATGTACGTGTTATGCTTCCAAAGTATATGTGCATGAAAGATGAATGGAAAGATAAACTTTCTTACAGACTTCATTTCTATATGGATCTGAACTGGAGACAGCAGTATGTAGGGATTCTCGAACTTCAGCATGAAGGAATCACTTTTTATTTCATAGACAATGAATATTATTTTAATGGTCCGAAGCCATATGGTGATATTGCATACGATATTGAGAAGTTTGCATTCTTTTCAAAAGCAGCCTTAAGTGCACTGCCGCTTCTGGATTTCAGACCGGATATCATTCACTGCCATGACTGGCAGACCGGGCTTGTTCCGATTTATCTGGATAATTTCCGCTATAACAATGAGTTTTTCCGTGGAATCAAGACCGTGATCACCATACATAACCTCAAATTCCAGGGTGTCTGGGATAAGAAGACGGTTATGGATATCACCGGACTTCCGGCATACTATTTCTCACCGGATAAGCTGGAAGCATATGACGATGCCAACTATCTGAAAGGCGGAATCGTCTACGCTGACCGTGTGACAACGGTAAGCAGCAGCTATGCGGAAGAGATCAAGACACCGTTCTATGGGGAGAAGCTGGAAGGACTGATGCAGGCAAGAGCAAACTGCCTGTCGGGAATTGTCAATGGTATTGATTACGGTGATTTCAATCCGGCAACAGATACCAACATTGCAAGAACTTACTCTGTCGAAAACTTCCGCAAGGAAAAAGTAAAAAATAAAATGGCTCTGCAGGAAGAACTCGGACTGGAGAGAGATCCGCACCGTATGATGATCGGTATCGTATCCAGACTGACCGACCAGAAAGGCTTTGACCTGATCGACTGTGTGATGGATGAACTTTGCCAGGATGCGGTTCAGATCGTCGTACTCGGTACCGGAGATGAGAGATACGAGAACATGTTCCGTCATTTCGCATGGAAGTATCCGGATAAGGTATCTGCACAGATCTATTATTCAGAGCCGATGTCTCATAAGATCTATGCATCCTGTGATGCATTCCTGATGCCGTCGTTATTTGAACCATGTGGACTGAGCCAGCTGATGAGTCTGAGATATGGTACAGTGCCGATCGTAAGAGAGACAGGCGGACTCAAAGATACTGTAGAAGCTTACAACGAATACGAGAAGACCGGAACCGGATTCAGTTTCACCAATTACAATGCGCATGAGATGCTTGCAACCGTAAGATATGCAGAACAGATTTACTATGATAAGAAGCGTGACTGGAACAAGATCGTAGAGCGTGGTATGGAAAAAGACTTCTCATGGAAGAATTCAGCCAAGCTTTACGAAGATCTTTACGAAAATATGTAAAATGCATTCTGGTAATCTGCCGGAAAATATGGTATCATGAAATGAAAAATTTTACAGAGGAGAAACATTCATTATGAGGATTATAGACAAAATTAAAGCAGACGGAGTACATATTTCCTTTGAAGTGTTTCCACCGAAGACGGATGCGGGCTTTGAATCCGTGTTAAAAGCAACGGATGGAATCGCAGAACTTAACCCGTCATTTATCAGTGTTACCTATGGAGCCGGTGGTGGAACCAGTAAGAATACGGTTAAGATTGCAAGTCATATCAAGAATGACCTGAAGATTCCGGCACTTGCACATCTGACCTGTGTGTCCTCAACAAAGGAAGAGGTACATAAGGTCATCGGACAGCTTCAGAAAGAAGGGGTTGAGAATATCCTTGCACTCAGAGGAGACATCCCGCAGGATGGACAGTTTCCACTTCCGGGACAGTATTCTCATGCCTGTGAACTGATCGAAGACATCAAAAAAACGGGAGACTTCTGCATCGGAGCTGCATGCTATCCGGAAGGACATGTAGAGATGGAACACAAGAAAGATGATATCCGTTATCTCAAAGAAAAGGTAGATTGTGGAGTGGATTTTATTACCACACAGATGTTTTTCAATAATGATATTTTCTATAATTTCCTGTATCGTATCCGTGAACAGGGAATCATGATACCGGTGCTTCCGGGCATCATGCCGATCACAACGAAAAAGCAGCTCGCAAGAAGCTGTGCCCTTTCAGGAACTGCTGTTCCGCAGAGATTCCGTGCGATTGTCGATTATTTCGGAGATGATCCGGCAGCGATGAAGCAGGCGGGAATTGCATATGCGACCGACCAGATCATTGACCTGATCGCAAATGGAGTCCGCAATATCCACGTATATTCGATGAACAAACCGGAAGTGGCTGCTGCAATCATGCAGAACCTTTCAGAAATCGTAAAATAAAGGAACGTAAGAAAGATGACAGATGCCAGAACGAAAGAAGCAATTCGTTATCTGGGATATGGAAGACATGCGGTAGATGAACAGACGCTTGCGCTGATCGATGTTTCCTTCGGGGAACTCGATCAGACCACGCAGGCAAAATCCGTCTATCGCATTTTTGACTGTAAAGTTACAGGAGAAGACCAGGTGACGATCGGAAAAATGAATATTAAAAGCAGAAGTCTCGGAAAGAATCTCAGAGGCTGCAAAGAAGCAGTTGTATTTGGCGCAACACTCGGTACCGGTGTCGATATGCTGATGAAACGTTATTCACTGACAGATATGGCGAAATCTGTCGTATTGCAGGCATGCGCAGCTGCATATCTGGAGGAGTACTGTGACGATCTGCAGCTTTCGATCGAAGAAGAGTTAAAAGCGCAGAATAAATGGCTCAGACCGAGATTCAGTCCGGGATACGGTGATTTTGATATCCATCATCAGGACGATATCTTACGGATGCTGGATACGGCAAAGAAGATCGGACTTACCATGACAGACAGCTATATGCTCACACCGACAAAATCGGTGACTGCACTCATTGGGATCAGTGATACGCAGGAAAAATGCCACATCAAAGGCTGCGAAGTGTGTGAGAAGAAGGACTGCATTTACAGAAGAAATTAAGGAGCGTAGGGTATGAATATCAGAGAACGTTTGGGAAAAGAACTTTTATTTTTAGATGGAGGAATGGGAACTCTTCTGCAGGCAGAAGGACTTGCACCGGGAGAGCTTCCGGAGACCTGGAACATCGAGCATCCGGAGAAGGTGGAAGCGATTCACCGCAGATATTACGAAGCAGGAAGTGATGTGGTTCTTGCAAATACCTTTGGCGCTAATGTCTGCAAATTCCATGATGACAGATATACGGTTGAAGAAGTGATCCGTGCAGGGATTGCAAATGCAAAAAGAGCAGGGGAGCAGATCGGAAAAGAGACTTATGTGGCACTGGATATGGGACCGACCGGAAAGCTGTTAAAACCAATGGGAGATCTGGATTTTGATGATGCTTATGAAGCGTTTGCAGAAGCCGTCCGCTATGGAGAAAAGTACGGTGCAGACCTGATCCATATCGAGACCATGAGTGATACCTATGAGGTAAAGGCAGCCATTCTTGCAGCAAAAGAAAATTCTTCTCTTCCGGTATTCGTAACCATGATCTTTGACGAAAGAGGAAAGCTTCTGACAGGTGGGGATGTCCCTTCTGTTGTGGCAATGCTGGAAGGACTTCGCGTAGATGCACTGGGACTGAACTGTGGACTTGGACCGAAACAGATGCTTCCAATCCTGGAGGATTTAAGAAGATATACCTCCCTTCCGGTCATTGTGAAGCCAAATGCCGGACTTCCGAAGCAGAAGAACGGGGAAACGTATTACGATGTAGAGCCGGATGAGTTTGCCCGGATCATGCAGGAGGTTGTGAAGGGAGGAGCCTGTGTGATCGGCGGATGCTGCGGAACGACACCGGAGCATATTAAAAAGCTGGTAGAAGAATGCAAAGATCTTCCATTGTGCGGGATCGAGAAAAAGCATGATACGATCGTATCTTCTTATGGACAGGCTGTGATCCTGGATGATATGCCGCGTATCATCGGAGAAAGAATCAACCCGACCGGAAAGAAGAAATTCAAAGAAGCGCTGAAAAATGAAGATATGGACTACATCCTGAAAGAAGCGATCACGCAGCAGGATAAGGGTGCGCACATTCTGGATGTCAATGTAGGACTTCCGGATATTGACGAAGTTGCCATGATGGAAAAAGTTGTAAAAGAACTGCAGAGCGTGACCAGTCTTCCGCTTCAGATTGACACAGTAGATGGAAAGGCTATGGAACGCGCAATGCGTATCTACAATGGAAAGCCGATGATCAATTCTGTAAACGGAAAGCAGGTTTCTATGGACGAAGTATTCCCTCTGATCCGGAAATACGGCGGTGTAGTTGTCGGACTGACCATTGATGAAGAGGGGATTCCGAAGGATGCAGAAGGCCGTGTGCGTGTTGCGGGTAAGATCATCAACGAAGCAGCCAAATACGGAATCGACAAGAAAGATATCGTGATCGACGTGCTGACCATGACCATCAGTTCGGAAAAAGACGGGGCAAAGGTTACTCTGGAAGCACTGAAGAGAGTACGGGAAGAATTCGGTGTCAGGACCGTTCTTGGAGTATCGAATATTTCCTTTGGACTTCCAAGGCGTCCGATCGTCAACAGTTATTTCTATGCGATGGCAATGCAGAATGGACTGACGGCAGGAATCATCAATCCATCCTCAGAAGATATGATGAAGGCTTATCGTTCTTATAATGCACTGATGGGCTTTGATGAAAATTGTACGAATTATATCAGTACTTATGCGGGAACCACAGAAACGGTGACTGTCCAGGCCTCACAGACAGGTACAGCAACAGGAAGCGCGTCAAAAACAGCAGACGGTAAGATGACGCTCAAGTATGCGATCGAACGTGGACTCAAAGAAGAGGCGCATCATATTACCCGCGAGCTGATCGGTACAAGGGAACCGCTGGATATCATCCAGGAGGAGCTGATCCCGGCACTGAACGTGGTCGGTGATGGATTTGAGAAAGGAACCGTGTTCCTTCCGCAGCTTCTGATGAGTGCAGATGCTGCGAAGATTGCTTTTGCGGTTATCAAGGATGTGCTTGCTTCATCCGGACAGGAAGAAGAAAAGAAGGAGAAGATCATCCTTGCAACCGTAAAAGGTGATATCCATGATATCGGAAAGAATATCGTGAAAGTTCTTCTCGAAAATTATGGTTTTGATGTGATCGATCTCGGAAAGGATGTGCCGCCGGAGGCGATCGTAGAAAAAGCGGTTGAGGAGAATGTCACTTTGGTAGGCTTAAGTGCCCTGATGACCACAACTGTAGTCAGCATGGAAGAGACGATCAAACTTTTAAGAGAGAAAAAACCGGACTGTAAAGTCATGGTAGGCGGGGCTGTTCTGAACCAGGATTACGCGGATATGATCGGGGCGGATTTCTATGGAAAAGATGCCATGCAGTCCGTACACTATGCGCAGAAATTCTTTGGCATGGCGGAGTAGGAACTGTAAGGCAGATACAAAAGACCGAAAATGTATGTGAAAATGCTAAAAAAGTTTGGAAAAACTTTTTGTATATGCTATAATGTGCATAAATCAAGGAGAAAAGAAAATGATAGCATGGGAGGCATGACAAGATGGCATTTTTTTCAACACTGATCTCTACGGTATTGAAGATGCTCTTTATCGGAGCGTTTGCAGTCGGAGGGGTTTTTGCAGGCAAGAAGCTTCGCGAAAGAAAAGACGCAAAGAATTCAGAGACTAAGTAGAATGGAAAAAAGAAGGAATCGCAGAAAATGCGGTTCCTTTTTAAATTCCATTATATTGACAAGCCATCAAAATCTCTTTATAATTAGAATTTAGCTGATAGAAGCGAGGAGGATAAAGATGAAAGCTTACGGAGTTAACGAACTTAGACGCATGTTTCTTGACTTTTTCGAGAGCAAAGGTCATTTAAAAATGAAAAGCTTTTCGCTGGTGCCGCACAATGATAACAGCCTTCTGCTGATCAACTCAGGAATGGCACCGCTGAAACCATATTTTACAGGACAGGAGATCCCACCGAGACGCCGTGTGACAACCTGTCAGAAATGTATCCGTACAGGAGATATCGAGAACGTAGGAAAGACTGCACGTCACGGTACTTTCTTTGAGATGCTTGGTAACTTCTCATTCGGAGATTACTTTAAGACAGAAGCGATCCACTGGTCATGGGAATTCCTGACAGAAGTGGTTGGACTGGATCCGGATCGTCTGTACCCGTCTGTATATGAAGATGATGATGAAGCATGGAAGATCTGGAATGAAGAGATTGGTATTGCACCGGAGAGAATTTTCCGGTTCGGAAAAGAAGACAACTTCTGGGAGCATGGATCAGGTCCGTGCGGTCCGTGTTCAGAGATTTACTATGACCGTGGAGAAAAATACGGATGCGGTAAACCGGGATGTACAGTAGGCTGCGAATGTGACCGTTATATGGAGATCTGGAACAACGTATTTTCACAGTTCGACAATGATGGACATGGAAACTACAGCGAATTGAAGCAGAAGAATATTGATACCGGTATGGGACTTGAGAGACTTGCATGTATCGTGCAGGATGTAGACTCTATGTTCGATATTGATACTTTAAAAGCACTGCGTGACCAGGTATGTGAGATCGCAGGAGTATCTTATGGAGATAATGAAAGCACAGACGTATCTCTGCGTGTAATCACAGACCATGTGCGTTCTGTATCCTTCATGATCTCTGATGGTATTATGCCGTCTAATGAAGGAAGAGGATATGTTCTTCGCCGTCTTCTCCGCCGTGCATGCCGTCACGGAAGACTGCTGAACATTGCACCGGGATTCCTTACAGATCTTGCTGCAACTGTGATCGAAGGCTCTAAAGACGGATATCCGGAGCTGGAAGAAAAGAAAGACTTTATCATGAATGTCATCCGCAAGGAAGAAGAGCAGTTTGAGAAGACCATCGACCAGGGACTTGTCATCCTGAACGAGATGAAAGAAAAGATGGCAGAAGAAGGAACAAAGACTCTGTCCGGAGAAGATGCGTTCAAATTATATGATACCTATGGATTCCCGATCGATCTTACCAAAGAGATCCTGGAAGAAGAAGGCATGGATATCGATGAAGAGGGATTTAAAGCTGCAATGGAAGTTCAGCGTCAGACTGCAAGAAAAGCGCGTAAGGCAACGAACTACATGGGAGCAGATGCAACCGTATACGAATCCATCGATCCGTCTGTAACTTCCAAATTTGTCGGATACGATCATCTGGAATATGAATCGAAGATTACGGTACTTACCACAGAAAATGAGATCGTAGACGCTCTTTCTGACGGTGAGAGAGGAACCATCTTTGTAGATGAGACTCCGTTCTACGCAACAAGCGGTGGACAGGAAGCCGATCACGGTGTGATCAGATGCGGTGACGGTGAATTCGTTGTAGAAGACGTGAAGAAGATGCTTGGTGGCAAGATCGGTCATATCGGTCATATGACAAAGGGTATGATGAAGGCTGGAGATCAGGTGACTCTGACTGTTGATCCGCAGAGACGTGCGCTTTGTGCAAGAAACCACAGTGCGACACATCTGCTTCAGAAAGCACTCCGTACCGTACTTGGTACACATGTAGAACAGTCCGGATCTTATGTAGACGACAAGAGACTTCGTTTCGACTTCTCTCATTTCTCTGCAATGACACCGGAAGAACTGCAGAAAGTAGAAGATATGGTAAATGAAAGCATTTCCAGATCTCTGCAGGTTGTCATTAAGAACATGCCGATCGAAGAAGCAAGAAGGACCGGAGCACAGGCTCTATTCGGTGAGAAATACGGCGACATCGTCCGTGTTGTAAATATGGGAGATTACTCTATTGAGTTCTGTGGTGGTACACACGTTGCCAATACAAGCGAGATCGGAGCATTCAAGATCCTGTCTGAAAGTGGTGTGGCAGCAGGGGTACGCCGTATCGAAGCACTTACATCCAAAGGACTGATGGATTATTATGGAGAACTGGAACAGTTGCTTCATGAAGCAGCCAGGCTCCTGAAAGCAACTCCGGATACTGTATCTGAGAAGATTGCACATCTTCAGACTGAGAACAAAGAACTTCACAGTGAAGTAGAAAGCCTGAAGAGCAAGCTTGCAAAAGATGCCATGGGTGATGTGATGGATCAGGTAGAAGAAGTAGCCGGTGTAAAAGTGATTGCTGTCAGCGTAGAAGATATGGACATGAACGGACTGCGTGACCTTGGAGACCAGCTCAAGGAGAAGCTCGGAGAAGGCGTGGTCGTGATCGCATCCAGCGCGAACGGCAAGGTAAGCCTGATGGCTACAGCAACAGACGAAGCAATGAAGAAGGGTGCTCACGCAGGCAACCTGATCAAGGCAATCGCTTCCTGTGTAGGCGGTGGCGGCGGTGGACGTCCGAACATGGCACAGGCTGGCGGAAAGAACCCGGCCGGAATCCCGGATGCCCTTGCAAAAGTCAAAGAAGTACTGGCAGAACAGATAAAATAATGCCGGGAAATGACAGATTTATGCATATTTTTCCTATTTTTCAAAAAATTCTTGACTGAGAGGAAAAATATGATATAATCTAATGTAGTGCAATAAATATACCCGAACAGTCGTATGATGCACAATACCAGGCTGGAGGGGAGGTTAGGTGTGAGACTATGTCAAATGTAATCGTTAAAGAAAACGAAACGTTAGATAGTGCTTTACGCAGATTCAAAAGAAACTGTGCAAAAGCAGGAATTCAGCAGGAGATTCGCAAAAGAGAACATTACGAAAAACCAAGCGTTAGACGTAAAAAGAAATCTGAAGCTGCTAGAAAACGTAAATATAACTAATATGTGCAGAACAATAATGGAGGGTTTATGATTCATAAACCCTCCATTTTTACAGGAAAATTTTATGTGGTGGAATAAGATAATATTTGGAATTGATGGATATGAGGTTGTGATGTGGTTCCTGACCTACAGCATGATGGGATGGCTGGTGGAATCCATCTATATGTCATTTTGTAATCATAAGATTACGAACAGGGGCTTTGCAAAAGGTCCGTTTTGCCCGATTTACGGGTTTGGTGCGCTTACGGTATTTTTTATATTGCGTCCGTACAGTGATAACAGTATGCTGCTGTTTTTCCTTGGATCTTTCCTTGCGACGACACTGGAATTTCTGACGGCACTTGTGATGAAGCGCATTTTCGGTGAGATCTGGTGGGATTACCATGAGAAGCCGTTTAACTACAGAGGGATCATCTGTCTGGAAAGTTCGATCGCCTGGGGATTCTATACGTTGTTCCTTTTTATGTTCCTGCAGAATATTGTTGCAGCGTTTGTTGCCATGATACCGGTTCGTGCAGGGCGTGCAATTGGCAATCTGATCCTGATCGGATACATTATGGATTTCTCTGCGACGATTTACCGCCAGAAGAAAGAAAATCTTCAGGAAAGCACGGATGAGGAGCAGATACAGCAGATTGAACAAGCAAAAGACAAAATGAAAGATAATTTTTTAGCATAATTGTTGTTGACAAAACCATAGACTGTGGTCTATACTGTGTCTTGTAAACGACAAGGACGTCATGTACAGTTAGTACATGGCGTCTTTTTGTTTGGCGGAAAATTCCGAAGAAACTTCCTGCTAAACAAAAGGCACATTCTTTTACACATTTTTATTCGAAGTCCGGAACGAATAGCATGAAGTAGTATATGATCAAAAGAAGGAAAGCGAGGAGATTCTTATGAAACTCAAAGACACAGGACTTACAGCAGAAGAATTAAAGGACATTGTAAAAAAATATATGGTAGAAACCTATGCGAGATATGATTTTATCGCAGAACGTGCAGAAGGTATGTATCTCTATGATGAAAAAGGGGTAGCTTACCTCGACTTTTATGGTGGAGTTGCCGTAAATACACCAGGTAACAGAAATCCGAAGGTTGTCGCAGCAGTAAAAGACCAGCTTGATGATATCATGCATACATTCAACTATCCATACACAATTCCACAGGCACTTCTCGCAAAGAAGATCTGTGACACGATCGGAATGGATAAGATTTTCTTCCAGAACTCAGGAACAGAAGCCAATGAATGTATGATCAAGATGGCAAGAAAATACGGCGTTGAAAAATACGGTCCGGAACATTACCATATCGTAACAGCAATCAATGGCTTCCACGGAAGAACATACGGAGCACTTTCCGCAACAGGACAGCCGGATAACGCATGTCAGCTTGGATTCAAACCGATGCTTCCGGGATTCTCCTACGCAGAATATAACAACCTTGAAGATTTCAAGGCAAAAGTAACAGATAACACGATCGCGATCATGATCGAGCCGGTACAGGGCGAAGGCGGTGTACATCCGGCAACACAGGAATTCATCGAAGGACTTCGTAAGCTTTGTGATGAAAGAGGCATGCTTCTCCTTCTCGATGAAGTACAGACCGGATGGGGACGTACAGGATCTCCAATGGCATTTATGGGATATGGCGTAAAACCTGACTGTGTAACGATGGCAAAGGCAATGGGAGGCGGAATGCCGATCGGTGCATGCTGCGCAAGCGAAGAAGTAGCTGCAGTATTTACATCAGGAACACATGGTTCTACATACGGTGGACATCCACTTGCATGTGCCGCATCTCTTGCTTCTATTTCTGAAATCCTCGACAGAGATTTAAGTGGAAATGCAAAAGTAATGGGCGAATACATGAAAGAAAAGCTTGCAGAGCTTCCACATGTAAAAGAAGCAAGAGGAAAAGGACTTCTGGTAGGATGCGAATACGATATTCCGATCGCTCTTGAAGTAAAATGGGCATGCTTCAGAAGAAGACTTCTGATCACAGCGATCGGCGACAGCGTAAACCGTATGATCCCGCCACTGATCCTTGCAAAAGAACACGTAGATCAGGCAATCGAGATCATGAGAGATGCGATCAACGAAGCTGCTGCAAAATATGAGGCAGATCAGAAGACTGCATAGTATAGACATTCCTCCGACTTATTGATATAATTGTATAAAAAATAGAGTACCGGCACAGAAATCCCCCAGTTTCTGTGCCGGTTTTTGAGGTGAAAAATATGTTAGAAAGAATGCAGCTTTTTCCGCTGAATTTTTATAAAAAAGCGAAATTTAACGGAAGCATGGGAAAAATGAACTATCGCCTGGCGAAAGAGGAAAAAAAGACCGATGAGGAAAATTCAGAAACAATTCTTGTAGGAAGTATCTGGGAAGGACCGTTTATTTATGATAAAATCCCACAGGAAAAGATCACAAAGAGAGAATTCCCATTTGCAGAAGAAGGAATCTGTCAGGCAATGGACTGGTTCAATGAGGAAGGAGAAAAAATGAACCGGGAAGTATAAAGAAAGGTTCTATTTTCCTGTCAGGAGGCTTATTTATATAGTATCGATGGATGGAAAAAGGAGTCTTATGATGCGCAAATTTCTGGCAGGTCTGCTTGGCATGCTTCTGTGCGTGCAGACCGTATATGGAATTCCGGTCCGGGCGGCAGATGTTTTCGAGCCGGGAGAAAGACCGAAAGCTATGCAGGATGTGATTCGGCAGGAGGATCCGGAGCAGACGAACGGAGATAATTCGGGCAATCTGACCGGTCTGGAACTATCTGCTGAGTCCGCAGTTATTATGGAAGCTTCCGGCGGGCAGGTTCTCTTTGAAAAAAATGCGGATGAGAAAAAGCCACCGGCGAGTGTGACGAAGGTTATGACACTGCTCCTGATCTTTGATGCGCTGGCAGATGGAACGATCACGCCGGATACCGAGGTCACAACTTCTGAGTACGCCGCATCGATGGGCGGATCCCAGGTATTTCTGGAAGCGGGCGAGAAGCAGACTGTGGATACGATGATCAAGTGTATTGCTGTGGCAAGTGCCAATGATGCCTGCGTGGCGATGGCAGAAAAGATTGCCGGGAGTGAACCGGCTTTTGTGGAAAAGATGAATCAGAGATCGGCAGGGCTTGGAATGACGAATACCCATTTTGTCAACTGTAATGGACTGGACACGGAAGGGCATCTGACGACAGCGAGAGACATTGCACTGATGTCACGGGAACTGATCACGAAGTATCCACAGATCGAGAACTACTCAACAATCTGGATGGAAAATATTACCCACACTACGGCAAAGGGCAGCAGTGAATTCGGACTGAGTAATACCAATAAACTAATCCGGCAGTACGAATACGCAACTGGACTGAAGACCGGATCCACAAGCGGTGCGAAGTTCTGCTTGTCTGCGACGGCAAGAAAAGACGGGATCGATATGATTGCGGTTGTGATGGCAGAGCCGGATTCCAAGACACGGGTAAAGGATGCCATTGCCATGTTAAACTATGGCTTTGGAAAATGCAGTATTTACCAGGATGAAAGGGCACTGGAAAAAATTGTGTATGCCGAAGTGAAACATGGAATGCAGGAGAAGGCAAAGGGAGAGACGCCGGAGGGCTTCCGGTATGTGGATACCAGTGGATCAGATCTGTCTGCCGTGGAAAAAGAGGTACGGATGCAGAAGCAGACTGCCCCGGTAAAGAAAGGCGACCAGATCGGAGAAGTCATTTACCGGCTGAATGAGAAAACCATCGGAAGCGTTCCGGTTTATGCGACGGAAGATGTTGCGGAGTTGACATTTGGTGGCGCATTCCTTAAAATACTGGAAGAAATGATGGTATAACGAAAGAGGGAAGAGATGAAGGCAACAGGGATTATCGTATTGATACTGGTGATTTTTGCAGCAGCAGTTCTTGCAGAAGTATGGCGGGAGCTGCACTGCTTCAAGATTACAAGGTACCAGATCAGGACCAGTAAAATAAAGAGAGATGCCGGAAAAGTACGGATTGTTTTCTTAAGTGATCTGCATAATCATATCTATGGAAAAGAGAATGAGGAGCTGCTTTCGGCGATCAGGGAAGCAAAGCCGGATCTGATCCTGGCAGGCGGCGATATGCTGGTCGGGAAAGCCGGAAGAGACTGGACACCGGCAGCGGATTTGATGAAAAAACTTCCACAGATCGCACCGGTCTGGTGCTGTAATGGCAATCATGAGCAGAGAATGCATGAGCAGCCGGAGATTTACGGCAAAGAATATGGATATTATGAGAACGAACTGAAAAAGGCAGGGATCCATGTCCTGGTGAATGGATCAGAAGAGATCCGGGTAAACGGGATGAAGCTTCGCTTATATGGAATGGAGCTTCCATTTGGATGCTATAAAAAAGGATGGAAGGTGTGCCCGCTTACGACTGGCGAAATCAAAGAGAGAGCCGGCAGTGCGGAGAAAGACGCATACTGCATTCTGATGGCACATCATCCGCTTTACGCAGAAACCTACTGGAAGTGGGGAGCAGACCTGGTGCTGTCCGGACATTTACATGGCGGGATTGCCAGACTTCCACTGCTTGGTGGTGTGATCAGTCCGCAGTTCCGTCTGTTTCCACGCTACAGCGGGGACTGTTATGAAAAAGACGGGAAATATATTGTGGTCAGCAAAGGGCTCGGAACCCACACGATCAATTTCCGCTTCTGGAATCCGGCAGAGTTAGTCGTGCTTGATATCATCCCGGCTTTCCTGTATAATAAATAAGGTTAGCGACAATTTGACTGGAAAGGATATCTATGGGAAAAGGAATACCGGTAAAGCTGCAGGTTTTTGAGGGACCTCTGGATCTGCTCTTACATTTGATCGATAAAAATAAAATAGACATCTACGATATTCCGATCGTAGAGATCACCAACCAGTATATGGAATATATCCAGGCGATGGACAGAGAAGACCTGAATGTCATGAGTGAGTTCCTGGTCATGGCGGCGACACTTCTGGACATCAAATGCAAGATGCTTCTTCCAAAGGAAATCAATGAAGAGGGAGAGGAAGAAGATCCGCGTCAGGAACTGGTAGAGCAGCTTTTGCAGTACAAGATGTACAAATACATGTCTTATGAACTGCGTGACCGTCAGGTGGACGGGGAAAAATTGTTCTACAAGGGAGCGACCATTCCGGATGAAGTAAAGGAATACGAGGAACCGGTAGATCTGGATACGCTTCTTGACGGGCTGACACTGACGAAGCTGAATGATATTTTTCAGGATATCCTGAAAAGACAGGCAGATAAGACGGATCCGATCCGAAGTAAGTTCGGTAAGATCGAGAAAGAAGAGGTTACGCTTCCGGAGAAACTGGAATATGTTTATGAGTATGCAAAGGTACATCATAGATTCAGTTTCCGGGATCTCCTGAAAAAGCAGGCATCCAAGGTGCAGATCATTGTCACCTTCCTGGCGGTGCTGGAACTGATGAAGACAGGAGAGATACAGGTATATCAGGAACATACGTTTGATGATATCATTATTACATCGGACGAGGGACTGCGGCAAGGAGTATAGAAGAAAATGAGAACAAAACAGTTGGAGAGTATCATAGAGGCAATCCTGTTCACTATGGGAGATTCGGTCGAGGTGAGTAAGATCGCATCCGCGATCGAGCAGGACGTGCCGACGACGGAGAAACTTATCCATAATATGATGGACAAGTATCAGAAAGAGGAGCGTGGCATCCGGATCATTGAACTGGATCATGCATATCAGCTCTGTACCAAACCGGAAATGTATGAGTATCTGATCCGGATCGCAAAGCAGCCGAAAAAGTATGTCCTGACAGATGTCATGCTGGAGACACTTTCAATCATTGCTTACCGTCAGCCGATCACCAAGCTGGAGATTGAGAAGATCCGTGGGGTCAAATCGGATCATGCGGTAAACAAGCTGATCGAGTACAATCTGGTCTGCGAGCTTGGACGCCTTGATGCACCGGGACGTCCGCTGCTTTTTGGAACAACCGAAGAATTTCTGCGCAGATTCAGTGTGCAGTCCTTAGATGATCTCCCGGGCATTGAACCGGAGAAGCTGGAGACCTTCAAAGAAGAAGCGGAAGATGAGGCACAGATCCGGCTGAATATTTAAAATGGAATCCATAGTATAAACGTCCGTCCCTGTTCATAAAATGGAACAGAAAAGAGCAGGATGGAGACCGGGGCGCATGAAAAAGAAAGAAAAGAAGAGGAATGGAATACCGGCACAGACCAGAAGAGGGATTCTGGCAGCGTGCATGGTATTCTTTTTTAGTTTGCAGTTTTTTCAAGGAAAGATGCTATGGAGAGAATCCGCAGAAGAAAGTCGGGGTAAGGTTCTGTCTGGGGAAGTGCCTGCAGAAGAAAATGAACGGACACAGATAATGGAGACTACGCAGCAAAAGAATCCGGTCTCGGATGAGCAGGCTGCACAGGAAAAAGAAAACCGTGAACAGGAAAGGGAGCAGCTTCTTACCCGGCTCTATGCGCGCTCCGCTGCGCTGGTGGATGCGGACAGCGGCAGAGTTCTGCTCGGAAAAGAAGAGCATGTAATGCGCCCGATGGCAAGTACAACGAAGATCATGACCTGCATTCTTGCACTGGAAAAGGGAAATCCGAAGGACCTGGTGACAGCCTCTGCAAATGCGGTCGCACAGCCGAAGGTTCATCTGGGAATGCACGAAGGGGAGGCGTTTTATCTGGGGGATCTTCTATATTCCCTGATGCTGGAATCCCATAATGATTCTGCAGTGGCGATCGCGGAACACCTTGCAGGATCCGTTCCGCAATTTGCCAGGTGGATGAATGAAAAGGCAGAAGAGATTGGATGCACGGAGGCACATTTTGTTACGCCAAACGGACTGGATGGAGAGGACGCGGACGGTGTGCACAGCATTTCAGCCGCAGATCTGGCGAAAATCATGAGTTACTGTGTCCTGCATTCTCCCAAAGCCGCAGAATTTCTTGCGATCACGCAAACACCGTCATACAGCTTTTCTGATGCTGAAGGGAAGGGGAATTTTAGCTGCAATAACCACAATGCATTTCTTCAGATGATGGATGGGGCGATTTCCGGGAAAACAGGGTTTACCGGGGATGCCGGATACTGCTATGTGGGAGCTTTGCAGAATGAGGGGCGTACATTCGTGGTGGCACTGCTTGCCTGTGGCTGGCCAAACAACAAGAATTATAAATGGGCAGATACCAGAAAACTGATGGAGTACGGAATGGCGCATTATCGTTATGCTGAAGTGTGGAAAATACCGGAGCTTTCGAAAATACCCGTGGAAAACGGTGTTTCCCAAAATGGTTTGTTTGGAAAAGCAGCAGTGGAATTGGAAATCAAAGGAAAAGAAAGTCCGGGTAAGATTCTGGTAGGAGAAGATGACGTGGCAGAAGAAAAGGCAGAAGTACCGGAAAAACTGGATGCGCCGGTGAAAAGCGGAACACCGGTCGGACAGATCACGTATCTCTTAAACGGGGAGAAATGGGGGAGCTGCCAGGCAGTTGTAAAAGAAACAGTCAGACGGAGAACATTTACCTGGATAGCCATGAAAATGTGTGAAATGTTTTACCAATTTAATTTTTAAAACACGAGAAGAATAAAATAGATCAAGGAAATTGCTTAAATTCATCAATAGACTTTCACGATAAGATATGTTAGGATAAGTTAGACAACAAAATAAGACAAGAAAGTTGACGGATATTTGTGAAAAGTCAGGAATACGGCGAATTGTGTGATTTTTATGAAAAATTCCTTGTTTTTTCATATGAACAGAAGAAAAAGCAGATGCCGCCCTTTCCCGTTAAATAAAAGGAGAGAAACAAAATGGAAAACTGTAAAAAATACGAGAGACAATATTTCATGCCTCCGAAATTTGAATATGACTGGGTGAAAAAAGATTATGTAGACGCACCGCCAATCTGGTGCAGCGTTGACCTGCGTGATGGAAACCAGGCACTGATCGAGCCGATGAGTCTGGATGAAAAGCTGGAATTCTTTCAGTTATTAGTCGATGTGGGATTCAAAGAGATCGAAGTCGGATTTCCGGCAGCATCTGAGACAGAATACCAGTTCATGCGTACCCTGATCGAGAAAGACATGATCCCGGATGACGTGACTGTCCAGGTACTGACACAGGCAAGAGAGCACATCATCAAACGTACCTTCGAAGCCGTACAGGGAGCACCACATGCTGTGATCCACGTGTACAACTCAACCTCTGTTGCACAGAGAGAACAGGTTTTCAAAAAAGATAAAGAACAGGTAAAACAGATCGCCATCGACGGAGCAAAACTGTTGAAACAGCTTGCTGATCAGACAGAAGGAAACTTTACTTTCGAGTACAGCCCGGAAAGCTTTTCAGGAACAGAGGTGGACTATGCAGTGGATGTCTGCAATGCAGTACTGGATGTATGGCAGCCGACAAAAGATAAAAAAGTCATCATCAACATTCCGACAACCGTAGAAAACGCAATGCCGCATGTATTTGCAGGGCAGGTAGAATATGTAGACAAGAACCTGAAATACCGTGACGGGGTTGTACTCAGCCTTCACCCGCACAATGACCGTGGATGTGGTGTGGCAACTGCTGAGATGGGTATTCTTGCAGGCGCAGACCGTATCGAAGGAACCTTATTCGGAAATGGAGAACGTACCGGTAACGTGGATATCGTTACATTGGCACTCAATATGTTCTCGCAGGGTGTAGATCCGGGACTGGATTTCACTGACATTCCAAAGATCCGTGAGATCTACGAACGTCTGACCAGAATGCATGTCTATGAAAGACAGCCATATGCAGGAGATCTGGTATTTACCGCATTCTCCGGTTCCCATCAGGATGCCATCGCAAAAGGTATGGCATGGCGTGAAGCAGAAGAAAGAGATCACTGGACCGTACCGTATCTGCCGATCGATCCGAAGGACATCGGAAGAACTTACGATAAAGATGTTATCCGTATCAACAGCCAGTCAGGAAAAGGCGGTGTAAGCTACATTCTGAAGCAGAACTTCGGAATCAGCGTTCCGAAAGAAATGCGTGAAGAAGTCGGCTACATGGTAAAAGATGTATCCGATAAAGCACACAAAGAGCTGACTCCGGACTGGGTATACCACATTTTTGAAGATCACTATGTAAATTACAGAGGAATCTTCTCTATCGATGAATGCCACTTCAAACAGGAAGATGGTATTATGGCAGACGCAACCATTTCCCATGCAAATGGAAAACGTGTGGTAACAGCAGGCGGTAACGGACGTCTTGACGCAGTCAGCAATGCGATCAAACAGTACTTTGGTATCAGCTATGAACTGAGCTTCTACGAAGAACATTCCCTGACACGTGGTTCTTCTTCCAAAGCATGTGCTTATGTAGGTGTCATCTGCAATGGAAAGACCTACTGGGGAGTCGGAATTGATGCCGATATCATCAAAGCTTCTATTGAGGCATTGACAGTTGCCGTCAACAAGATCGATGAACTGAAGAATGCGAATGAATGTAAAGATGAAAGAATGGTAGAGATCATGAACTATATCCAGGCAAATTATCTGGATGTATCTCTGGATGATCTTGCAGAGAAATTCTTCCTGTCCAAACCATACCTTTCCAAATATATCAAAGAAAAATCCGGAATGACTTTCGGGGATATTGTCAAAAAAGTCAGAATGAAAAAGGCACGTGCCCTGTTAAAGAGCAGCAGCATGACCGTTGAAAACATTGCACTGACCGTTGGATATCAGAATGTAGAACACTTCAACAGACTCTTCAAGAAGGCGTACAATATCACACCGGTACAGTTCCGCAACCAGAAATAAATAATACAGAAAAACGACGAAAAAAGGGCGCAAAAACGGGTAAAAAGACGTTTTTTGCGTTCTTTTTTTATCAATGTTTATGAATATGAACAAAAATTCATATTTATAGGCAAAAATATTGACAAAGTAAACAAAAAAAAGTAAGATACTTGTATGTTCATAATAAAAAACAAAGGTTAAAAATTATGAAAAAAGGAGGAGTGAAGACATCTGAGGATGGGGAAACAATTAACGATTGTTTTTTGTTGAATGAATAGAATACAAAAGGTTATTTTGGAGGGAAAAATAATGAACGAACATGATGAGGCGTTAAGAAAACAAACCGCCTTTTTAGGACAGCCAAAGGGAGTGGGAACCCTGAGCTTTATGCAGCTTTGTAACTCTTTCGCAAACTATGCGATGAGTGCGGTATTGATTTACTACTTATACGCAAATGCACCGGAGGGACTTGGATTCAGCAAGGCAAATGCCGCACAGCTGATCTCTTTATATTCAACAGTTGTCGTACTGACAGGTATTGTCGGAAGCTTTGTCTGCGACCGTATCTTAGGATGCCGGAAGTCTTTATTTGTAGCAAGATCACTTTCGTTTATTGGATATGTATGCCTTGCATTACCACTTGGCGTTCCTGGCTATGGAATCGCTATGGGATGTCTGGCAATCGGACCGATGTTCGGTGGTAGATGTCTGGATGCTCTTCTTGGAAAATTCTATGATGAATCAGACGGAAGACGTGACAGTGCTTATACGATTTCTTACGTAATTTCCAACATTGGTGCAGCAGCTCCGGTACTTTCCGGTGCAATCGCAGCAGCACTTGGATACCATGCAGCATTCGCAGCATGTGCAGTCCTTGCTTTCTTAGGTATCGTTGTATATGCAGTTACATACAAACCGTTCTTCGGTAACATCGGTATTGAACCGGATGATCCGCTTCCGGATGATAAGAAACGTTCTTTCATCACAAAGATGATCGTTGTACTTGTTATCTGCGCAGTTGTTCTTGCAACACTTTTTGCAACAGGAACATTAACAATTTCTGTATTCTCAAATGTAATCAGTACTGTATCGATCATTATCCCGATCGCATACCTGGTAGTTATTTACAGAAGTAAAAAGACAGAGCCATATGAGAAGAAAAAAATCCTCTGCCTGGTTCCGCCGTTCATCTGTAACGCAGTTACCCTGCTGATCTGGACACAGACAATTTCAATTCTCGCAATCTTCTATGAAGAAAAGGTTAACCGTGTACTGTTCGGAATCGAAGTGCCTGCAGCATCTATGCAGACAATCCCGGCAGTGTTCGCAGTTATCATCGGAAGTATCCTGACAGCAGTATGGACAAAACTTGGAAAGAAACAGCCATACGGAACCACAAAGATGGGTATCGGAACTATCTTCTGGGGACTTGGAGCTTTGATCATTGCACTCCTCTATGTAATCTATCCTGGAGATGCAAAAGTCAGCGCATGGTGGATCGTATTATTCTACGCAATCCTGATGCTTGGTGAAGGATTTACCTGCCCGATCGGTTACTCGATCACGGCTGTTGCAGCACCGAAGGCATTCATGACACAGATGATGACAATCTGGTCAATGTCACAGTCTACAGGAGCTGCTCTTAACACGCTGCTCACAAACTTCTACAAAGAAGGAAGCGAAATTCCGTTCTTCGTAGCAATCGGTTTGGGTGTATGTGCAGTTGGTGCGGTTGTAGCAATCTTCAGTAAAAAACTTGCAGTCGGAATGGGACTGGACAAGAACGCAGAAGCATAAAAGATCAGAAAATAAGTTTATGTTTCAGGAGGATGAAAAATAAATGTCAGAGAATTGTAATTATGCACCGGTCGAAAAAGTCATTCTGATCGATGACAGAAGAATTGAGATTTATTGGGGCGAACAGATGCGCCGTGCTGATAATGAAAACGATTATCTGGTAAAATACAAAGGGGAAGTACAGGAACTGGTACACTGGACCAGTGATATGACATGGGATTATGGTACGGTATACCAGAAAGAATCCATGCGTACCACACTTTCCCTGGTTCATCCGGTTGATCCGGAATGTGCAGGAGAGGTTACTGTACAGATTGTCGGGAAGCTGACTGATGTAAAAGACAGACCGGTAGACAATGAAAAGGTTTACCAGACCGTGTATCAGCCATATTATGTAGTCCGCAAAAAAGGAACCTCCGGCATTGTAGTAAAAGCCGGAGAAAAAACAACACCGGCCGTAGTGGATAAAGCACTTGCAATTATTGATATGATGCTTGAAAAGATCCCGGAAGTAGCAGAAGAGCTTGTCCGCAGAGGCGCAGAGGTATCTGTGTTCGGACTGCTTGAGAATGCTTATGATGTCCCGGAACACAGAATGGGATATCTGCTTGCAACCCGCCATGTGGCAGGTTACGGCGGCGAGATGACGAATCCGGCATCCTCTATTTCAGAGGCAAATGTGATCCGTCTCAGAACCGGAAGATATGCAACCAGTTATCCAAATGAGATGATTCTTGTCCATGAATTCGGACATGCGATCCATCTGGTTGGAATGAATGGTCTGAAAGACCAGACGCTTGCAGACATGATCCGGAAAGCATATCAGCATGCCAGCGACAATGGTTTGTGGCCGGACACTTATGCGATCAGCAATTACGAAGAGTATTTTGCAACTTTAAGTACCGTCTGGTTCAATGTCATGCAGGAAGGTGTTGACGGACGATGGGATGGTATCCCCGGACCGGTCAACACAAGAGAGGAACTGAAGGTCTATGATCCGGAAGGATATGAGCTGATGAAGCACATTTATCCGGAGAAGACACTTCCGGAACCTTGGCATTATAATGTAAATATCTATGATATTGATGGAAAACCATACAAATCATATGATGAAAATATGAAATTCAACTGGGATTTTATTTAGTAGGAGATGGAACAATGAATACACGCATTCAGACAATTGTAGATGCTGCAAAGAAAAACGGTCATGACGGAATTGTGATCAGCAAAGGCAGCGACATCAAGTATCTGACCGGCTTTACCGGAGAATATGGAGTTGCAGTCCTGCTTCTGACAGAACAGAAAAATTATTTTGTGACAGACGGTCGGTTTGAATTCCAGGCCGCACAGGAAACAGAAGGATTTGAAGTTGTTGTCTATGGTGAAGGACTGAATTACTTCAGCCAGACCGGTAAATTGGCGGCAGAAGCAGGAGTAAAACAGTGTACAATCTGTGGAGCAGATCTTACGTTTGACGATTATCAGGATCTGGTAAGCCAGGCTCCTGATACCAAATTCGTTTCCGAAGGCTCTTATGTAGAACCTTTACGTGCGATCAAGACACCGGAAGAAATCGAGACGATCGAACAGGCATGCCGGATTTCAGAGAGATCTTTCTATGCACTGCTTGATGTGATCAAACCGGGCGTTACAGAGATCGATATTGCAAATGAACTGGAATATCAGTTCAGAAGCCGTGGCGGTTCAGGATTCTGCTTCGAGACGATCGTAGCATCTGGTCCGGATAACGGAGCAAACTGTCATGCGACGGCATCCGACAGAAAAATCCAGCTTGGTGATTTTGTGACGATTGATTTCGGAACTTATTATCACGGATACTGCTCGGACATTACCCGTACTGTTGCAGTAGGAAAAGCCAAGAATCCGGAGCTTTACAAGATGTTTGACGTAGTCAGAAAAGCAAAGGATGCCGGACAGAACAGCCTGAAACCGGGAATGGTTATGGGCGAGCTCAGAGATATCATCGTGAATGTAGTGGAAGATGCAGGCTATCATATTCCACATGGTCCGGGACACAACTTCGGACTGGATATTCATGAACAGCCGTATATCTGCACCGGCAGTAAAGTGGTCCTTCAGCCGGGAATGGTTCATACGATCGAACCTGGAATTTACATTCCGGGAATCGGTGGTGTCCGTCAGGAAGATGATTTCCTGATCACAGAAGATGGATACCGCAGAATTACAAATATTACAGATGCGCTGATCACACTGTAATAAAAATGTTGTCATCCTAAAAAAGTATAAAGAATAGAGGAAATCCTTATCTGGTGATTTGCCGGATAAGGATTTTCTTTTTTTAAATCTGCGCTGTAATCTTTGGACGCAGACCTGGGAGTCGCAAGATTTTAATATTGATTGTCAAACGATGTTGTGAATAAAATGAAAAGTGCAAGTGTATCTGTATAAAGTTTTGGACGTAAAACGGATTAAAAATTGCAAAATATTTAATAGATTCTGTGGAAAACGGTTGCGCCGGCTTGAAAAAACAAGTATAATACACTTCAAGACGGTTGCGCTTTAAAATGTTAAAGAATGAATGCAACGGGAGAGAGGCAGCATGAAAGGGCTGCGTGTATTTGAAAAATAAAGGAATTAAAGAGGGATCAAGGGATGATTATCAGTACGAAATATCTGATTACAGGAGATGGAAAGACCGTTCTTACGGATAAGGCGGTCTATGTCGGAGAGGACGGCAAGATCGGAAAAATTGCACCGAAAGAAGAGTTGCTGAAAGAATTTCCACAGGAGGAAGTTAAGGAGTATGGTGATGCGACACTTCTTCCGGGACTTATGGATATGCATGCGCATCTTGCATACGGCTATTCCCAGCCGGATAGCTTTAATTATGGATCACAGCTGATCATGTTATATGCGCTGCAGCATGCGCAGGCTGCATTTGAAAGAGGAATCACCACGGTGCGGGATATGTCTTCTGCACATGGTGTATGCAAGAATCTGAAACTGGCAGAAAAGAAGGGATTTATCGTGATCCCGAGAATCGTGCATACAGACACCGGAATCTGCATGACAGGCGGACATGCCTGGGAAGAGGTAGAGGAAATGGACGGTCCGTGGGCAATCCGTAAAGAGATCCGTAAGCAGGTGCGTGACGGTGCGGAATGGGTGAAGATCCTGACCACCAACCGGGAATCGTATCCGGAGTTTACCCAGGAAGAACTGGATGCGGCGGTGGATGAGTGCCACAGAAGAGGAATCAAGTGTGGTGTGCATGCCGGGACCAATCCGGGGATTCAGATGTGCATTGATGCCGGATTTGACACGATCGAACATGGAACCTTTATGACGCTGGATCATGCAAAGCAGATGGCAGAAAAAGGTATTGCCTGGACACCGACAATCATGGCATATACTTATCTCTATAAACTGTGCAAGGAAAATATCGAGAAGAATGGCGATGCACCGGTCAGCGATCCGGTCATGCAAAAAGAGATGGCAAATTATGAATTCTTTGAACCGGCATACAAAGCGTACCGGGATCATTTTAAAGAATTTTATGATACGGGTGTGACGGTTCTTGCCGGCACCGATATGGTGATGTATCATTCTCCGCTCCTGCCGCTTCCGAGAGAACTGCAATATATGGTGGAATACGGAATTACGCCGGTGCAGGCAGTACAGGTGGCAACCTCCAACCCGGCAAAGGTACTGGGTGTGGAAAAAGAACGCGGACTTGTTGCGGAAGGACTGGATGCAGATCTTCTGGTAGTTGGCGGTGACTTAAGCCGGGATATCACCAGATTAAAAGATGTAAAATTTGTTACACTTGGCGGAAAGAGAGTCTTTGAAGACGGCATCCGTTATGTTGGAACAGGGAATATGTTTATGTAAGAAAAGGCTTCTGCGTTGCAGAGGCTTTTTTACACGTGAAAATTACTTGTCGAAAATTTAACAAAATAAGAGAAAACTTATCAAAAACAGTTGCGTATTGCATAAAAAGCAAGTATAATATACACGGCAGAAAATTTGATTTAATTATTAAATTTATAAAAATGGAGGGCTAGATTTATGAGCAACACAACATCATCAAACCCGGCGAGCTTAAGAATTGCCAATTTGCTCGATGAGGGAAGCTTTGTTGAAATCGGTGGACAGGTAACTGCAAGAGCAACAGATTTCAACATGCAGGAGAAAAAAGCTCCGACAGATGGCGTCATCACAGGTTACGGTGTGATCGATGGAAACCTGGTATATGTATACAGCCAGGACGCATCTGTACTGAACGGAACCATCGGCGAGATGCACGCAAAGAAGATTGCGAACATTTATGATATGGCAATGAAGATGGGCGCACCGGTGATCGGTCTGATCGACTGCGCAGGACTTCGTCTTCAGGAAGCAACTGACGCACTGAACGCATTCGGAAGCTTCTATTACAAACAGGCTATGGCTTCTGGCGTAATTCCACAGATCACAGCAGTATTCGGCAATTGCGGTGGTGGACTGGCAGCGGCAGCAGCACTTTCTGATTTTACATTCATGGCAGAGAACGGAAAATTATTCGTAAACTCTCCGAACACCATTCCGGGCAACACCGCGGACAAATGCGATACAGCAAGCGCAAAATTCCAGAGCGAAGAATCCGGAATCGTTGACGGCGTAGGAAGCGAAGAAGAAATTCTTGACGAGATCCGCTCACTCGTAGCAATTCTTCCGGCTAACAATGAAGACAACGATGCATACGATGAATGCACAGACGATCTGAACAGAGTATGTGCAGATCTTGAGAACGCAGCAGAAGATGCAGCACTTGCTCTTTCTATGATCTCTGACAATGGTGTGTTCATTGAGACAAAGAAAGCATATGCAAAAGATATGGTAACAGGCTTCATCCGTCTGAACGGAATGACAGTAGGCGCTGTTGCCAACCGCTCAAAAGTATATGATGAAGAAGGAAACACAGCAGAAGAATTCGATGGCACACTCTCAGCAATGGGATGCAAGAAAGCAACCGCTTTCGTTAAATTCTGTGATGCATTCGGAATTCCTGTACTGACACTTACAAATGTAAAAGGACTTAAGGCATCTGCATGCTCAGAAAAGAACCTTGCAAGAGAGATGGCAGCTCTCACTTATGCATTTGCAGACGCAACTGTACCGAAAGTCAACGTGATCACAGGCAAAGCATTCGGAAGTGCATATGTGACCATGAACAGCAAAGCAATCGGTGCAGACATGGTATACGCATGGCCGGAAGCTGAGATCGGAATGATGGCAGCAGATATGGCAGCTAAGATCATGTACACAGATGCAGATGCAGACACATTAAAAGCAAAGACAGAAGAATACAAAGCACTTCAGTCAAGCCCGCTCTCAGCAGCAGGAAGAGGATATGTAGATACCATCATCGAACCGGCAGATACAAGAAAATATGTGATCGGTGCATTTGAGATGTTATTTACAAAAAGGGAAGAAAGACCATCCAAAAAACACGGAACAATTTAGCGAGGTGAAGCGAAGTGAAGAAAAAGATTAGTTTAGTAGTCGCAGTTCTGGTACTTGTGCTCGGCCTTGCAGGCTGCGGAAATGCAAAGACCGTCAGCTACGATAAAGATACACTGAGCCAGTCCTGTGATTCTGTTTTTGATATCATTCAGAGCGGATCCATCTCAAGTGACCAGATCACAGAGATGTCTGACTGGAACCAGGGATATCTGATGGCACAGTTTGAAAGCCAGACCGGTGTAATGATGGAAGCAGATGATTTTGCAACTGCACTGGAAGGATGGAAAGCATCCCTGGAAGAATGCGGCGATTATGAAAGTCATAAAGACTATGAATTCAAAGCAACTTCTACAGGAGTTACAGTAACTGCACCGGCTACATTTTCTGACAGAAGTGCAGATCTGGAATTCGTATTCGATGAAGATATGACTCTGGAATCATTTACAGTCAATGCTCATTATGGTATGAGCGAAATCCTTGAAAAAGCGGGACTTAACACATTACTTGGTATGGGAACTGTATTCGTAATGCTTATTTTCATGAGCTTCATCATTTCCCTGATCAAATACGTTCCTGCATTACTTAACGGTACATCCAAGAAGAAAAAAGAAGAAGCTCCGAAAGCAGCACCGGCTCCGGCAGTGGCAGCAGCTGTAGAAGAAGCAGAAGAAATGGATGATACCGAACTTGTTGCAGTTATCGCAGCAGCGATCGCGGCAGCAGAAGGAACTACTACAGACGGATTTGTAGTACGTTCTATCAAGAGAAGAAAATCAAACAAATGGAATGCATAGTGCGAATAGAATCAGGAGGATTTAAAGATGAAAAACTATACAATCACAGTTAACGGCAACGTATATGATGTTACAGTAGAAGAAAACGGAAACGGAGCAGCTGCAGCACCTGCAGCAGCACCAAAGGCAGCTCCGAAAGCAGCACCAAAGGCAGCTCCGAAAGCAGCAGCCGGAGCAGGAAGCATCAAAGTAGAAGCTGGTGCAGCCGGAAAAGTATTTAAGATCGAAGCAAGCGTAGGACAGAAAGTATCCCGCGGTGATGCAGTTCTTATCGTAGAAGCAATGAAGATGGAAATTCCTGTTGTAGCTCCGGAAGACGGAACAGTTGCAAGTATCGATGTAGCAGTAGGTGATGCAGTAGAAGCAGGACAGACACTGGCTACATTGAACTAAGGAGCAACATCCTTTTGAAAAACAGGAGGTTATAACATGGAATATATCACTAACACACTGGGAAACCTCGTGCAGCAGACTGCGTTCCTCAACCTGACTTGGGGTAACTACATCATGATCGCAGTTGCATGTTTTTTCCTTTATCTTGCAATCAAGCATGGGTTTGAACCGCTTCTGCTTGTACCGATTGCATTTGGTATGCTCCTGGTAAATATTTACCCGGATATCATGCTTCATGCAGAAGATTCGGCAAACGGAACGGGCGGACTTTTGTATTACTTCTTCCAGCTGGATGAGTGGTCTATTCTCCCGTCACTTATTTTCATGGGTGTCGGTGCGATGACTGACTTCGGACCGCTGATCGCCAACCCGATGAGCTTCCTCCTCGGTGCGGCAGCACAGTTTGGTATTTTCGCAGCTTATCTTGGTGCGATGGCTCTTGGTTTCTCTGATAAAGCAGCAGCTGCTATTTCCATCATCGGTGGAGCAGACGGACCGACATCCATCTTCCTTGCAGGTAAGCTCCAGCAGACGGCTCTGATGGGACCGATCGCCGTGGCGGCGTACTCGTACATGTCACTGGTTCCGATCATCCAGCCGCCGATCATGAAGCTTCTCACAACAGAGAAGGAAAGAAAGATCAAAATGGGACAGCTTCGTCCGGTTACACAGCTTGAGAAGATCCTGTTCCCGATCATCGTAACAATCGTTGTATGTATGATCCTTCCGACAACAGCTCCGCTGGTTGGTATGCTGATGCTTGGTAACCTGTTCAAGGAATCCGGTGTTGTAAGACAGCTGACAGAGACTGCATCCAACGCAATGATGTACATCGTAGTTATCCTGCTTGGAACATCTGTAGGTGCAACAACAAGTGCGGAAGCATTCCTGAATGTCAGCACACTGAAGATCGTAGTACTTGGTCTTATCGCATTTGCATTCGGTACTGCAGCAGGTGTCCTGTTCGGAAAACTTATGTGCGTCGCTACGCATGGCAAAGTTAACCCGCTGATCGGTTCAGCCGGAGTATCTGCCGTACCTATGGCAGCCCGTGTATCCCAGAAAGTAGGAGCGGAAGCAGATCCGACCAACTTCCTTCTGATGCATGCAATGGGACCGAACGTAGCCGGAGTTATCGGAACAGCCGTAGCAGCCGGAACATTTATGGCAATTTTCGGAGTTATGTAGCAACAGGAAGCGATTTGCTTGCTTGCAAGGGCAAATCGCGGTTGCTATCGAAATGTCAGACTGTGCCATCAGGCA
Source organism: Allocoprococcus comes (assembly GCF_013300725.1). Taxonomy (GTDB): domain Bacteria; phylum Bacillota; class Clostridia; order Lachnospirales; family Lachnospiraceae; genus Allocoprococcus; species Allocoprococcus comes_A. The sequence goes on along the minus strand of NZ_JAAIMM010000012.1, from coordinate 5,286 downwards.
CAGAAGGAAACCGTCAGGTTCCCTTAGCGCTGCGAGCAGCGCGTATCTGACAGTGAGATAACAATCCTGGAGCGTAATAAACCTTATAATAATTGGAGGAAGATATAATGGCAGCAATTGAAAAGAAACCGATTAAGATTACGGAAACAGTTCTGCGTGATGCGCATCAGTCCCTGATCGCAACAAGACTTACCACAGAACAGATGCTTCCGATCGTAGATAAAATGGACAAAGTCGGATACCATTCCGTAGAATGCTGGGGCGGAGCTACATTTGATGCATCCCTTCGTTTCCTGCATGAAGATCCATGGTCAAGACTTCGTAAATTCCGTGACGGATTCAAGAACACCAAACTTCAGATGCTCTTCCGTGGACAGAACATCCTTGGATACCGTCCATATGCAGATGACGTAGTAGAATACTTCGTTAAGAAATCTGTTGCAAATGGAATCGATATCATTCGTATTTTTGACTGTCTGAATGACCTTAGAAACCTTCAGACAGCAGTAAAAGCAGCTAACGCTGAGAAAGCAGAAGCACAGATCGCACTTTCTTATACACTTGGAGATGCTTATACCTTAGATTACTGGGTAGACATCGCCAAGAGAATCGAAGATATGGGTGCAAACTCTATCTGTATCAAAGATATGGCAGGACTTCTTCTTCCGTACAAGGCAACAGAACTTGTCGGAGCATTGAAAGAAGCTGTTGATATCCCGATCCAGCTGCATACACATTACACATCAGGTGTTGCTTCAATGACATACTTAAAAGCAGTTGAAGCCGGTGTAGACGTGATCGATACTGCTATTTCACCGTTCGCACTTGGAACTTCCCAGCCAGCAACAGAAGTTATGGTTGAGACTTTCAAAGGAACACCTTATGATACAGGATTTGACCAGAGTCTTCTGGCTGAGATCGCTGATTACTTCCGTCCGATCCGTGACGAAGCACTTGACAGCGGACTTCTCAATCCGAAGAACCTTGGTGTTAACATCAAGACTCTTCTGTACCAGGTACCGGGCGGAATGCTTTCCAACCTTACTTCTCAGCTCAAAGAGCAGGGAGCAGAAGACAAGTTCTACGACGTACTTGAAGAAGTACCGAGAGTTCGTAAAGACCTTGGTGAACCACCGCTGGTTACTCCGTCATCACAGATCGTTGGTACACAGGCAGTATTCAATGTCCTGATGGGCGAACGCTACAAGATGGCAACAAAAGAGACAAAAGACATCCTGAGCGGAAAATACGGTGCAACTGTTAAACCGTTCAACCCGGATGTTGTTAAGAAAGTACTTGGAGACAATCCGGAAGTTATCACATGCCGTCCGGCAGATCTGATCCCGGATGAACTTGCTACTCTTGAAAAAGAGATGGAACAGTACAAAGAGCAGGATGAAGACGTACTCAGCTACGCACTCTTCCCGCAGGTAGCTACAGACTTCTTCAAATACCGCGAGGCACAGGAGAAGAAAGTAGATGCTACAATTGCAAAAGACGGAAGTTATCCGGTATAATAGCGACGAACTGACGAAAGCTGTTACAGACAGTATTTTGTGAGCAAAACGTAACTTCAGGAGCCATAAAATTCGAGTTGAATTTTATGGCTCTTTTGCTTATAATAAAAAGGGTTGTGACCTTATTTATAATAGAAGTAAATGATTTTATAAAAAGGCACGTTTCTTATTTGGAGGCAAATTGTGAGCACAAAAAATGAGTTACTGATAAGAATTGATGAGAGATATCCGAAGTTCAGCAAAGGACAGAAGCGGCTTGCGGATTACATCAAAGAAAATTATGATAAAGCAGCCTTCCTGACGGCTGCAAAGATGGGAGAGGCAGTTGGTGTCAGCGAATCAACGGTTGTCCGTTTCGCGACACAGCTTGGATACAAAGGCTATCCGGAATTCCAGAAAGCACTGGGAGAGCTGGTTCGTACCAAGCTGAATTCCATCCAGCGTATGGAAGTGACCTACGGACGGATCGACCGGAGTGAGATTCTGGCGACGGTTCTGCAGTCTGATATCGAGAAGATCAAGCAGACACTGGAATCCGTGGACAATCATGCATTTGAGCTGGCAGTGGATACGATCCTTGCGGCAAAAAAGGTTTATGTAATTGGAATCCGAAGCTGTGCACCGCTGGCGAAATTCCTGACTTTCTATCTGAATCTGATCTGTGAGGATGTGGTAGAGGTCGATACCAACAGTTCCAGCGAGATTTTTGAGCAGCTGATCCGGATCGGGGAAGAAGATGTGATCATCGGGATCAGTTTTCCGCGGTATTCCATGCGTACTTTAAAAGCGCTGGAATTTGCCAGCAACCGGAAAGCAAAGGTAATCACCCTGACCGACAGCGTGAATTCTCCGATGAATCTCTATTCCTCCTGCAACCTGATCGCCAAGAGTGATATGGCATCCATCGTAGATTCCCTGGTTGCACCGCTCAGTGTGATCAATGCACTGGTGGTTGCACTCTGTATGAAGAAGCAGGATGATGTCATCGAGACGCTGGAGACACTGGAGGACATCTGGGACGAATATCAGGTTTATTCCAGAGATGAGCTGGAGCCTGTAGAAGATGAGGTAAGGATCAAATGAGTAAAGTACTGATCGTAGGGGGCGGAGCTGCCGGTATGTTCGCATCCATATTTGCGGCGAAAAATGGCAATGAAGTCCACGTATTTGAGAAAAATGAAAAACTTGGGAAGAAGCTTTTTATCACAGGAAAAGGCAGATGCAACGTCACCAATGCCTGTGATGTAGAAGAGCTTTTCCAGAATATGATATCCAATGAGAAATTCATGTACAGCAGTTTTTATGGATTTACCAATCAGGATGTGATGGATTTCTTTGAAAATGCAGGTCTGCGTCTGAAGACTGAGCGTGGCAACCGTGTATTTCCACAGTCGGATCATTCTTCGGATGTGATCCGCACACTGGAGATGGAAATGAAGCGAAACGGTGTGCACATCCATCTTTATTCCAATGTGGACAAGGTTGTGGCAGAGGATGGAAGATTCTCCCACCTTGTGATGGCAGACGGAAGCAGAGAAGATGGGGATGCCTGTATTATCGCAACCGGTGGTGTCAGCTATCAGACAACAGGTTCAACCGGTGATGGCTACCGTTTCGCAGAAGCGATGGGACACAAGATCACCGAGCCTGCACCGTCACTGGTTCCGATGAATGTCAGAGAAGAGTATATTCCGGCACTGATGGGGCTTTCCCTCAGGAATGTCCAGGCAACGGTCTATGATGGGAAGAAAGAGCTGTACAGTGATTTCGGAGAAATGTTATTCACCCACTTTGGAGTCAGCGGGCCACTGATCATCAGTGCGAGTGCCTATGTAGGTAAAATCCTGCAGAAAAAGCATGAGTTAAAGCTGGTGATCGATCTGAAACCGGCACTTTCCGAAGAACAGCTGGATGCAAGAGTGCTGCGGGAATTTGATGCGAACCATAACAAACAGTTTAAAAATGCAGTCACCGGACTTTTCCCGGCAAAATTACTTCCGGTCATGATCCACTTAAGCGGCATTGATCCGGAGAAGAAGGTCAATGTGATCACAAAAGAAGAGCGGATGAATTTTGTCCATCTGATCAAGCATTTTACTGTGACACTGACCGGGCTTCGGGATTTCAAAGAGGCAATTATTACACGGGGTGGTGTAAAAGTCAAAGAAGTCAATCCATCTACGATGGAATCAAAGCTGGTACAGGGACTGTATTTTGCAGGGGAAGTGCTGGATCTGGATGCACTGACCGGTGGATTCAACCTGCAGATCGCGTGGTCGACTGCATTTGCGGCAGGAAGTAATATCTGGTAGTTTTAGGGATATAGAAATCGCATAACAATCCAGAGATGGCATAAACAGGAAATGATCCGGATGGAAGTCGAGAAAAGCTGAGGACGAGAATATCAGCGGAAAGCCGGAAAAAGAAACCGGTCAGATCTGGACAGGAACAGCAAAATGTGAGTGAAACAGGGAGGATACAAAATGGGATATAATATCGCAATTGACGGACCGGCAGGTGCCGGAAAGAGCACGATCGCAAAACTGGTTGCAAAGGAACTGGGATTCATCTATGTAGATACCGGGGCAATGTACCGCGGACTTGCCGTACATTTTCTGAAAAAAGGGATCGTACCGGGAGAAGTAGAGAAGATCGAGGCAGCATGCGAGGATGCAAAGGTAGAGCTTGGTTATGAAAATGGTGTACAGCAGGTTTATTTAAATGGAGAGAACATCACCGGAGAGCTTCGAGAGGAAGCTGTTGGAAATATGGCATCTGTAAGCTCGGCAGTACCGACAGTACGAGCAAAGCTTCTGGATCTGCAGAGAAATCTTGCAAAAGAAAAGGATGTCGTTATGGACGGAAGAGATATCGGAACCAATGTACTTCCGCATGCGGATGTAAAGGTGTATCTGACTGCAAGCGTAGAATGCCGTGCAATGCGCCGTTTCAAAGAACTGGAAGGAAAAGGAGAAGCCTGTGATTTTGGAAAGATCAAGCAGGATATCCAGGAAAGAGACGAGCGCGATATGACAAGAGAGATCGCACCGCTCAAACAGGCAGACGATGCAGTACTGATCGATAGCTCTGAGATGGGAATTGAGGATGTAGTGAAAGCAATCATTGCATTGAAAAAGTAGAAAATCTGTCAGAAATCAGATTGCAGCAGAAAAAAAGGTGATTATTGTATGGGAAGGGTAAAAAGCTATAATTGAAAATGCAATAATCGATAAATAATTAAAAAGTCATTAGTTTTAAGAAAAAAAGTATACAAAACTAATGACTTTTTTGTGCGAAAAGTTGAAAAAATGTCAAAAAAGAGAATTATACAGGGGGATTGCTTTACCTTTTGTGCGAAATATGTTATAAATGTTAGAGGAGACAAATTACGAAAGTAATGTTTAAGAGGGTTGGGTTTAATTATGTACAGAAAGAAAACTTCCAGTTGGTTAAAACACTGGGATTTTATTTTGTTAGATTTAATATTGTTGGAAGTATCTTATTTACTTGCCCAGTGGCTACGCCATGGATCTGCATATTACAGAGAAGCACCGCTTTATCGGAATGTATTTTTTGCGATTGCGGCGATTGATCTGGTTGTTGGTCTGACGATGGGAAGCTACAGAGGAATCTTGAGGAGAGGATACTGGTTGGAGGCTAAGGCAGTCGCAAAGCACGCGATCATCGTGACAGTGTGTGTGATTGTCTATTTGTGGATAATCAAAGTTCTTGAGGGTTTGCCGAACTAATTGAGGGTCAGTCGTGAGGG
>NZ_JAAIMM010000126.1 GCF_013300725.1 Allocoprococcus comes | reverse complement strand
AGTATATCGAGAGATTATTCCCGGCTCTTGGTGTGCGTTTTATTGCCATCAATGATAATTATGACAGTCTTAAGGGAAAGAATCAGGCAGACGAAATCATTATCCCATTTAAAAATTTAATCAACGATGCTTATTGTCGTGATATTTCTATTAAGATCAGGAGTAATCTTGAGATTAAGAGGAAAAAAGGCGAGTGCGTGACTCCGTTTGTAGCATTTGGATACAGGAAGACAAAGACAGATAAGCATAAATTAGAGATTGATCCATCGGCGGGCGGTGTAGTACAGGATATTTTTAAGATGAAGCTGCAGGGAATGAGTCAGGATGCGAT
>NZ_JAAIMM010000125.1 GCF_013300725.1 Allocoprococcus comes | reverse complement strand
AGTATATCGAGAGATTATTCCCGGCTCTTGGTGTGCGTTTTATTGCCATCAATGACAATTATGACAGTCTCAAGGGAAAGAATCAGGCAGACGAAATCATTATCCCATTTAAGAATTTAATCAATGATGCTTATTGCCGTGACATTTCTATTAAGATCAGGAGTAATCTTGAGATTAAGAGGAAAAAAGGTGAGTGTGTGACTCCGTTTGTAGCTTTTGGATACAGGAAGACAAAGACAGATAAGCATAAATTAGAGATTGATCCATCTGCAGGCAGTGTAGTACAGGATATTTTTAAGATGAAGCTGCAGGGAATGAGTCAGGATGCGAT
>NZ_JAAIMM010000124.1 GCF_013300725.1 Allocoprococcus comes | reverse complement strand
CACAGGCAGGTGGAATGGGCGGCAAGACAGGATTATATGATGTAGGTGTTCCAATTAAAGAGAATACAAAGCTCGGCTACAAACTTGCAAGAGAAGGGGACAGCATTGATCTGGGCTATGCGAATCTCAACAGCAGGAGAGGAAGAGTCGGACATCAGATCGCACACACCCTGACTACAGGTGTTCAACAGGGAACACTTCATTTTGTAGATTTGTCTCCACCACCATTGGTAACAGAACATTGTAGATGCCTGAATACCAGACAATCAGGAATCCATAATCACAAAGGAGAATGTTCCGGTGTATTAGCAGAGGATGGAGCAAGAGCAGTCTTAACAC
>NZ_JAAIMM010000123.1 GCF_013300725.1 Allocoprococcus comes | reverse complement strand
CACAGGCAGGTGGAATGGGCGGCAAGACAGGATTATATGATGTAGGTGTTCCAATCAAAGAGAATACAAAACTCGGCTACAAACTTGCAAGAGAAGGGGACAGCATCGATCTGGGCTATGCGAATCTCAACAGCAGGAGAGGAAGAGTCGGACACCAGATTGCACATACCCTGACAACAGGTGTTCAACAGGGAACGCTGCACTTTGTCGATCTTTCACCGCCGCCGGTGGTAACGGAAGAATGCAGAAGCCTGAACACCAGACAATGCGGTGTCCACAAATATAAAGGAGAATGTTCCGGTGTATTAGCAGAGGATGGAGCAAGAGCAGTCTTAACAC
>NZ_JAAIMM010000122.1 GCF_013300725.1 Allocoprococcus comes | reverse complement strand
GATTCTATTTATCCTCGATACCCCGAATCGTTACTCCTGCATCTGCAGGAAGGGAATAATAACCTGTCCGAATGCTACACTCCGGACCACAATCCAAAAACTCTCGTTTCCAGGCTCTGGCAGTTCATAGGTTTACCAGTTACAGACTTCTCAGGGTCTGCAAGTGTATCGCATCTCACACATGTCATCGCATCACCAGCCTGCCGACTGGCTTTGGTCAGTGCTTTTTCGCAGTATTATTAGCTCAAAAAAGTTTCTTACGTCTTATAATCCTATAGCGGCATCTTCCTCGTGCTCACTGTATGAAATGTCACGTCAGTTATTATTGGATATTCAGTT
>NZ_JAAIMM010000121.1 GCF_013300725.1 Allocoprococcus comes | reverse complement strand
CCAGTCAATGAACAGGCAGATCGGAGCACCTTTCTTACAGGCTTTCCGCACATCATAAAGCCACTCAGCCATCCAGTGTGTCCAAGATCTCTGGTCTTTATTATCTCCATCGAAATCCGGAAGTGCATTCGCAGCACTCATACTGCTGTATTTCTGGTTTGTAGTACGATTTCTTTCATTCTGCTTTGTTCCACCGGACGCATACGGTGGATCGGTAATGACTGCATCAAAGATTCCCGGCTGGAATGCTTTGACCAGTTTTAATGTATCTCCATGTAATATTCTCCAGTTTTCCCCTTCGGCATATTCCTCTGGGTATGTTCCCTCTTTCATAAGTTCTTCCAAACTCAGG
>NZ_JAAIMM010000120.1 GCF_013300725.1 Allocoprococcus comes | reverse complement strand
GAGACAGAATACAAAAAAATTCTGGAAACCGGAAGAGACAATCAGGCGTTATCTCAGCCTTTGCAAAAATATTTCATAACAGAAGAGTCATTTCAATCCTTTTTAAAGACATTTTATTATTTACCAGCAAAGATTTTGCAACAATACGATTCCTACAATTTAACAGACATTAACATAACAAAAGAATCCAATAGTTACTTGGTAAAAGTAGAATTAGAATTGATAAAAGAAGAAAAATCAAAGAAACATTCCATCATAATAAAAATTCAAATGGATCATAAAAAGTTTACCTATTTTACCATCACAGAAGGAAAAGAAATTTAACACAAATAAGCGGTTGAAAGATAAGAAACAAATAGGATATAAT
>NZ_JAAIMM010000119.1 GCF_013300725.1 Allocoprococcus comes | reverse complement strand
CAGGCCATCATGATGCAGGAATCTGGAGGCAGGGGAACAGACCCGATGCAGTGTTCGGAAAGTCCATATAATACAAGATTCCCACACACTCCTGGTTCTATTACTGATCCGGATTATTCGATAGAGGTTGGAGTGCAAACCTTTGCGGACTGTATCAGTCAGGCAGGATGCAGCAGCCCACAGGATATGGACAAGTTAAAACTTGCATGGCAGGGATATAACTATGGAAATGGATACATAGGATGGGCATTGCAAAGAGGCGGTTATACAGAAGCCAATGCATTGCAGTTTTCACAGGAACAGGCAGCTTCGCATGGATGGAGCAGTTACGGAGATCCCCAATACGTTCCCCATGTGATGCGGTATTATTCCGGTGG
>NZ_JAAIMM010000118.1 GCF_013300725.1 Allocoprococcus comes | reverse complement strand
GTGTAGTACAGGATATTTTTAAGATGAAGCTGCAGGGAATGAGTCAGGATGCGATCGCTAATCGTTTAAATGAACTGGGTATTCTTTCCCCATTTGAGTATAAAATCAGCAACGGCAGTCGTTATGAAACAGGCTTCCGGCAGAAAGAACAGGCACTTTGGAGTTCCGTTACGGTCCGCAGGATACTGGAAAACGAGGTTTATATCGGAAATCTTGTGCAGGGAAAAAGGACAACACCGAACCATAAAGTGAAGCAGACTTATGTGAAACCGGAAGATGACTGGATCCGGATTGAGAAAAATCATGAGCCACTGGTGAGCGATCGTGATTTTGAAATTGTGCAGAGGCTTCTGGGCATGGATACACGTACTTCACCTGACCAAAAGCAGGTATATCTGTTATCCGGAATTGCTGTATGTGCGGATTGTGG
>NZ_JAAIMM010000011.1 GCF_013300725.1 Allocoprococcus comes | reverse complement strand
ATCCTGCAGAATTACAGGGATAATCTACAGCTGGAAATTAGTTTTTCATTTAAGTATTAATATCAAGGGTAGGAAGATTATTATATTATTTTTAAGGTGCAGACATGCACAATCTTGCGCTTTCATCTCGGTAATTGAATTGCCGAGGATTCCCGCTTATTGTCCTAAAGCTTTCCCTCCGGAACCCTGGAAATGATCGTCCGGTTGATCCGTACCAGGAAGAAGGAGGATACCATAAGTGAAATAACCTCCGCAATCGGGAAGGACCACCACACTACATGAAGACCGCCAAGCTTTGCAAGGATATACGCGGCAGGGATCAGTACAAATAACTGACGCATAATGGAGACGATCATACTGAAAAATGCTTTTCCAAGAGCCTGGAATACGGTTCCTGATACAATACAGAACCATGCGATCAGATAGTGGATTCCGATGATCCGCAGGGCAGGAACTCCGATGGTGAGCATCTCGTCCGATGCATTGAACAGACTCAAAAGTATCTGTGGGATTCCTTCAAAGCAGAGAAAACCGATAAAGGTAAGGCAGAAGGCGACCAGCATACTGAGCTTGATCGTCTTGAGCATACGTTTTCTCTGACCGGCACCATAATTGTAGGCAATGATCGGGGTAATCCCATTGTTGAGACCGAATACCGGCATGAAGAAGAAACTCTGTAGCTTAAAGTAAACGCCGAATACAGCAGTTGCGGTTGATGAAAACTCGATCAGGATGCGGTTCATGCAGTAAGTCATAACCGATCCGATGGACTGCATAATAATCGTTGGAATTCCAACTGCATAAATGGTGCCGATAATATGGAAATCAAGTCTGAATCCATGAAACTTCAGTTTCACATCATGATTGTACCGGTGGTTACAAAATCCGGCGACAAGTGCGGCAACGCATTGTCCGATCACGGTTGCAACAGCAGCTCCGGTCACACCCATTTTCGGAGCTCCGAGAAGTCCGAAGATCAGGATTGGATCAAGAATGATGTTGGTGATCGCCCCTGTCAGCTGGGAAGTCATACTGAAGATGGTTCTTCCGGTTGAAGTAAGCAGACGTTCAAAGAAGACCTGTGCAAGCAGCCCGAAAGAGAAAATCATGACGGTACTTAAGTACTCGATTCCGAGTTCCATGATCTCCTGGTCAGCATTTCCGATCTGACTTGCGTAAAAAGGACGGACGATCGTAAAGCCAAGAATGAAAAATACGAGATAGCTGAAAAAATACAAAACGGCAGCGTTGCTTGCAGTTGCATTTGCTTTTTTAAAATTTTTCTCTCCAAGTGATTTGGAAAGGAGTGCATTCATGCCGACACCGGTTCCGGTTCCAACTGCAATAAGCAGTGTCTGGAGTGGAAAAGCAAGTGAAACGGCGGTCAGTGCATTTTCCGATAATTTGGCGACAAAAATACTGTCTACGATGTTGTACAAAGCCTGTACCAGCATAGAAATCATCATAGGCAGAGACATATTAAATAATAGTTTTCCGATGGGCATGGTACCCATTTTATTTTCTGCAGGTGCAGATGTATTTTCCTGATTCATTTTCTCATTCCTTTCTGCTCTGATAAAAGAGTAAAAACACTGTAAAAAAGCCCCTAAACACATATGATATAGGAAAATACGAAGATAATCAAGTGGAATAATGGAGTATAAATTGACTTCTTTCGGACAGACGGGTATAATTCTTGTTATATGGAGAAAGAGGAAAGGGATATACTAGAATGAGTAATACAAATCAGAAAATCGAAACTTTAAATAAACTGCGTACTGCAGAGGCAATTTATGTATTGATGTCATCCTGTACAAGAATGCCATATGTGGTCTGCGACTCGGAGACATTTGATGACGAGATCCTTCTTTACTACACAGAAGAGGAAGCGAAAGAAGAGGCTATGAAGCTTCAGAAGGAAGGAAATCCAATGCAGCTTGTCAAGGTGGATGAAAATTCCCGCCTGTCATTTTTTACCGGGCTGTTTCCGATGGGAGTCAACTGTATTCTGGTGGACAAAGGGTTGGACGGACAGATTGCTGTGCAGCTTGACGAATTGATCACGAGACCGAAGGATGAAGAACTTCCGGAAGGGAAAATACGTGTAGAGAATCCGGAACTGGTGCTGACTGCAGCGTATTTTATGCAACAGATGAGAAAGCCGGATAAACCGGAGATGACGGATGAGTTAAAAGAACTGAACGAAGAAATGCTTGCCCATTATCAGGAGGGGCGTTATATTGTGACTGTTCAGGAGGACAAAGGAATTCCGATTCTGAAACAGAAAGATGGGAAAGTGTATCAGCCAATCTTTACGGATGTGCAGGAAGTTAAGAAATTCCAGAACCTGAACAAGGGTGTGGCATTGAAAACCGCTGTTGTAGAAGGAAGTAAGATTCCGGAAATTCTTTCACCGGAAGCATTTGGTGTTGCAGTCAATCCGTTTGGTGTGAACCTGCAGTTGCAGATAAACAGAAAACCGGCGAAAACGAAAGAAAACGAAAACAAAACAAAAGAATAATCGAAAATAAAAAAGAAAAAATGAAAAAAGGGGTTCCATAATAAAAGAAAATTTTGTATAATAATACCAGTATCGAAATACATTATTATACCAAAATGGAGGACAAGAAAATGAAAATTGCAATTGGTTGTGATCCTAACGCAACAGAGTACAAAAAAATTCTCACCCCGTTTGTAGAAGAAATGGGACATGAAGTTGTTGATTTCGGAAGTGATGATCCGATTTATGCAAACACTGCAATTCGTCTTGCAACAAGTGTTGCAGCAGGAGAATGTGACAGAGGAATCCTGATCTGCGGAACAGGTATCGGTGTAAGCATTGCTGCCAACAAAGTTCCGGGAGCTTATGCAGCACTGGTTAACAATGTATATCAGGCTCAGAGGGCACAGCTCAGTAACAATGCCAACATTATCACACTTGGCGCACAGGTTACAGGAATTGAGCTCGCAAAATGCCTCGTAAAAGAGTACTTAAGCGTAACTTTCGATCCGGAATCCCGTTCTATGCCGAAGGTAGCAAGAATTACAGAATACGAAAAAGAAGGTAAATAATCTGAGTTATTCAGAAAGCGTAAAGGGCAGTCCGTCAAGGGCTGCTTTTTGTTATAGAAAAACACGATAAGAATATACAATTATAGTATAAATGTATTTGTGATAGAAGGGAAAATGTGATAACATTAGATAGCAAAATTCAAAAAGGGGAAAAGGAAAAAGAGATGAAAAACAAGAAGCTATGGATGTTTGGGGGAATCATCCTTTTGATTGTGATCCTGAATCATATTTTTGGCTGGTCTTCTTACATAAGTACTTCAGAAAATCTTGAATTTATGAAGCGGATAGTGCAGAATAATCTTCCTCTGGCAATTCTATTGTATATGGTATTGACAGTTGTTGGGTGTGTGGTGCTTGCGCTTCCGGGAGTGACGTTTGCGATACTGGCAGGACTTCTCTTTGGACCAGTAATCGGTACGATTTGTTGTTCTCTGTCAACAACGATCGGGGCGGTTCTTGCATTTATTGCAGGACGTTTTTTCTTGAAAGACAGTATTGGACCAGTGGTTGCAAAGAACCGTATCTTGAAAAAATGGTTGTTTGACGATACTGGCTGTAATGAATTATTTGTTCTTATGATTACACGTCTGGTTCCGATATTTCCATTTAATCTGCAGAATTTTGCGTATGGTATTACAGATATCCGTTTTAGTACGTATGCAATTGGTTCGTTGATATTTATGCTACCTGGTACAGCGATGTATACGGTTGGTACAGCAGGCCTTGCGGATAAGGAGAATAGGTTGTTTTATATTGGAACAGCAGTAGTGCTGGCAGTTGTAGTCACGATAATCGGGACGATCCTGAAAAAGCGTTACCTGAAAGATGATCTGGAAGAAAATAAGGAATAAGGAGTAAAAAGTATGGAAAAAAAGAAAAATAATTGGGTGGGGAAAATAGTAGTGATCATTTTGATTATTGTGTCAATCGGAAGTTATTATGTATTTCCGTCCGTAAAACATGTGATGAATCAGGTATTTAAGATGTTTGCTAATGGAGACTTTACAGTGGTCAGAGACTTTGTAGCATCTTATGGGGCATATGCGGCATTGATTTCATTTTTGCTTATGATTTTTCAGTCGATTGCAGCGCCACTTCCGGCATTTCTGATTACATTTGCAAATGCGAATCTTTTTGGATGGTGGCAGGGAGCTATTCTGTCATGGAGCAGTGCGATGGCAGGAGCAGCGGTATGCTTTTTCATTGCAAGAATACTTGGACGTGATGTGGCAGAAAAGCTTACGAGTAAAGCTGGAATGCAGCAGATAGATACATTTTTTGAAAAATATGGAAAGAATACAGTTCTGATCTGTCGTTTGCTTCCGTTTGTTTCGTTTGATATTGTAAGTTATGCAGCAGGACTTACTTCGATGTCGTTTATATCTTTTTTTGTGGCAACTGGTGTAGGACAGCTTCCGGCAACGATTGTATATTCTTATGTTGGAGGAATGCTGACAGGAGGAGCGAAGCTTCTGGTGACAGGACTACTGATCCTGTTTGCTCTGTCGGCACTGATTTTTATGGGGAGAAAGATCTACATGGACAGACAGAATAAAAAAGCAAAATAAATGGTATAAAAAAGTCATTATCTATGGATGGGATAATGACTTTTTCTGTATAATCTTTAGAAAAAATTTACATAATTTTTCTTGAATCCAATTTCGCATGGGATTATAATGGACGTTATTAAGAAAATTTGGAGGATGTTATGCTGTTTCAGAATATAGGACTTGCCAGGGCAATGTATCAGTTTTTCCAGACTCTGATCTACGTTGCGCCTGCTACATTGCTTGCAGTTTCGCTGCATGAATTTGCACATGGATATGTGTCATATAAACTTGGGGATATGACACCAAAATATGACGGAAGACTGACACTGAATCCATTTAAGCATCTGGATGTGTGGGGAACCCTTTGTCTGCTTGTATTTCATGTGGGATGGGCGAAGCCGGTAAGGATCAACACCAGGAATTATAAGAATAAAAAAAGAGATACGATTCTCGTGGCAGCAGCGGGAGTAGTCATGAATTTCCTGCTTGCGTTTGTCTGTATGATTCTGCACGGGCTTTTGTATAAGTACGGATCGAGTGGGTTAATTCTGAATTATCTTTATGTGCTTACTTATTATGGAGCAGTGCTGAATATTGGACTTGGTGTATTCAATCTGATTCCGATTCCGCCCCTTGACGGATCGAATATTCTTGCTGAGATCTTTCCGAGGGTAGCAGAGTTTTACTGGAAGATCCGGCCGTATAGTATGTGGATCCTGCTTCTGTTACTTGGAACAGGAATTCTGGATGTGCCGATCAGTCTGCTGAATTCTGCAGTAATCAATGGAATGTGGAGTTTTGTGAAGGCAATTCTGAGAATTGGAGTTGTGGCGACCGGTGGAGGAACTGTGATCTAAGAGAAAGGTGAAAAAGAGCCGGGAAACGGTGTAAGTGAAAATAGAAAATTGCGTATAGGAAAATGCAGGTAGTCGATAGGATTATCTGCATTTTTCGTATACATTGTAAAGCTGAAAAGAAATAAGAAAATATTACGAAAGACATTCAATAAAAATGTCTTTCGTAATAATATGTAAGTTATTTAGAATGGAACATTCATTTCATTTTCAGATGTATCTCTTTCGGATTCATCAGATGCATCAGGGATGGAAGACTTTGGAAGTCCGTTGGATACTGCGGTTTTTGCACTAATTCCGTTGATCTCAACGCGGTCGTCAACGACAATGACCAGGCATTTCTGACCATCGATAATACGTGTTTCTACAAGATCAGCACATTCCGGGTTTACCTGAATGGTGATATCCGGAGTTTTGATCTCGAATTTTTTAAGGCTTGCGATATTGGAAGCAAGGAGTGTACCATGCTCTCCGGCAGCGGAGTCATACTGCTCATCAAAGGTTTCCAGTTTTTCTTCTTCGACACCACTTTTTGCAAGAAGATATTTGACTTCTGCTTTGTCGAGGGCGAGTGGCTCCGGATTTTCAGAATTCTGTTCGATCATTTCATTTAAATTTTCATGGATGTTTTTGACGGTATCGTAGTCGCAGTCATCACCGAGCGTTTCTTCGATCAGTGTACGGAAAGTTTCTTTCTGATCTCCGGCGGTGAGTGGCGGAACACATCCAAGAAGCAGATCGGTCAGACCGTTTCCGAGATTCTCTGCATTTTTTGAATAATAAAGCAGATTGTGAATATCGGTGCTGCGGTCATTAAAAGCAGGGAAGAGGAAACCGGCATCCGGCATCTCTACGATCCAGTCACGGATACGCTCATGGAAGCTGTTCTCTTCTGCATGATAACTGAGTCCTGGCTTGGAAAGCTTGACCGGACAGAAGGTACACATGATGTAATCATAGACTTCATCGGATGCATCGAACATTTCACTTCCGTCCGTTGATTTTCCAGGAATATCGTAGGCAGCATGGACGAGCAGGATCAGATAGTTTTCGGCATAATCATAGGAATCGATGACACGATTATAGAATTCTTCCAGAAGAGCGTCGTCAGTAAGCCGGCTGTTTCTTAATTTGAGAAGAAATTCCTGTGTACCACCTTCTGATTCGGTTTCCAGAGGAAATTCCATATTCAGAAGATTTTTCCCAATCGTACCGGATAAGGATTTTCTGAAAATGTCAAAATATTTGAACATTTCCTCTTCCGGGAGAGAAAGGAAAGCATCCTTCATTTCCATTTTTTTCTCTTTTTCACCATCTACATAGCATCCGCAGATACGGGTGATCGCACAGTTGGATGGGGTGAACTGTTTTTTGATTTCAGTGACTTCTTTTTTATTCATATTAAGTAAATCCCCTTTTAATTGTTGTGGTTCAGTAAAAAACTGATGCTTATGAATTATAACATATTTTGAGGAAGAGTGTGGTCGGGAGAAAAAATATTTGATTATTTTTTTAGAAATGTATATACTTAGTATATACATTTCTTGGAGGTGAATTATATGAAGACACAGGTAAAAGCATGGGGGAATAGTCAGGGAATCAGGCTTTCAAAAGATATTTTACAGGCAGCGAATGTAGAAATAAATGATATGCTGGAAGTGAAAGTATCAGATGGTATGATTATGCTTGTTAAGACATTCAGACATCAGACACTGGAAGAAAGAGCTGAAAAATTTGGAGGTAAATTAAACCTTGATGGAGAGTATGACTGGGATAAACCTAAAGGAAGAGAGGTATGGTAAAAGGTAGTGATACAGCAAGGGGATATTTTAAAGATAGAAAAAATTAAAGCTCCTGTATTTGTGGCGAGTAAAAATTTTTTTAATCAGTCGGGAGAAATAATTGGGTGTCCAATGGCAAGCGAAAGTGAACAAAGCCCACTTCATATTTATGTTGAGACGGAAGATCAAAAAGGTTATATCCTATGTGAGCAGATGAAAATGTTAGATTTGAGAGTCAGGGGATATAAAAAAATAGATCGTGTAAAAATAGCAGATGTGATTAACGTGACAGACGCAATACAGAGTATATTCGACTATATATAAATGCAGGGAACCAGTCCGGAACCCTGCATTCATAATATCTGCTATTAAGCCATCAGTCCTGTGAGAATATCATTCACAAGCTTTCCGTCAGCTTTTCCTTTTACTTTCGGCATCAGTTCTTTCATGATACGTCCTTTATCCTTTGGTGTCGGAGCATCAATTCCAAGACCGGAAAGGACACCTGCGATTACTTCTTTGATCTCAGCTTCGTCCATCATCTTCGGAGCATACTGTTCAAGAACAGCGATACGTTTCTCACATTCTTCAATGATGTCTGTACGATCAGCAGGAGTCATCTCCAGAGTTTCTTTTGTCTGTTTGATCTCTTTTAAGATAACCTGAACTTCTTCTTCTTCGGTAAGATCGGCACGTTTGTCGATGGCTTTGTTCTTAAGGGCTGCAAGAAGAGCGGATAATGTCTCTTTTGTGTCCTTATCTTTTGCTTTCATGGCTGCGACCATAGCGCTTCTTACTTCATCAATTTTACTCATTGTATATTCCTCCAAACTTGAGGCAAAATGCCTGTCTGCACTTTATTGTAGCAGATGGGGAAAGAATTTTCAATCTCTGGCAGAGGAAAACTTAGGTGGCTATTTTTCAAAAAGTGCGGTATACTGATAGGAATAAGTCAGGGATAGATGAGAGGTTAAGCGATAGTATGAGTGGCTGTACATTATGTCCGCGGATGTGTATGGCGGACAGGGAGAATGGGAAGATTGGGTTTTGCGGTGAGACGAGTGAGATCCGGGCGGCGAGAGCGGCGCTTCATATGTGGGAGGAGCCTTGTATTTCAGGGGAGAAAGGATCGGGGACGGTCTTTTTTACAGGATGTACTTTAAGATGTGTGTTCTGTCAGAACCATGAGATTGCGGGAAGTAAGGTTGGCAAGGTGATCACGGAGGAGCGGCTGGCGGAGATTCTTCTGGAACTTCAGGGGAAAGGTGCAAATAATATCAATCTTGTGACGCCGACGCATTTTGTGCCGCAGATCATCCGGGCGCTTCAGAGTGCGAAGGATCAGGGGATGTATTTGCCGGTTGTATATAATACGGGCGGTTACGAGAGAGTGGAAACTTTGAAAATGCTGGATGGTCTGGTGGATATTTACCTGCCGGATTTCAAATATTTAAATATAGATCATGCGAAAAAATATTCGATGGCGGAGGATTATCCGGAGGTTGCGAAGGCGGCTCTTGCTGAGATGGTAAGACAGGCAGGGAAGCCGGCATTTGATGAGCGTGGGATGATGAAGCGTGGCGTGATCGTGCGGCATCTGCTTTTACCGGGATGCCTTGCGGATGGTAAGAGAGTGGTAAAATATTTATATGAGACTTATGGAAACCGGATTTATATGAGTCTGATGAGCCAGTACACGCCGCTTGCGAGTCTGGATTCAGAAAAATATCCGGAACTGAACCGGAAGGTGCCGGAGTATGCTTATGAGAAACTGGTGGATTATGCGATCTCGCTTGGTGTGACACAGGCATTTGTACAGGAAGGGGATACGGCAAAGGAGAGCTTTATTCCACCATTTACACTGGAAGGAGTATAGGAAAGGAGATTGATATGAAAAGACAGGTGACAATGGAAGAAATTTCAGATGGAAAATTATATACCGGCAATGATCTGGTAAAAGCGGACTGTGGCGATTGTGAGGGCTGCCACGCCTGTTGTACGGGGATGGGAAGCTCGATCGTGCTGGATCCGCTGGATATTGTCCGGATCAGCAGGGGAACAGGAGCGGCTTTTGAAACTCTGCTTGCAGGAAAGATTGAGCTGAATGTAGTGGACGGAATCATCCTGCCGAATCTGAAGATGACAGGAGAAGAAGAGGGATGCGGTTTTCTGACCAGAGAAGGAAGATGCAGTATTCATCCGTTTCGTCCGGGAATCTGCCGGCTTTTCCCGCTTGGAAGATATTATGAAGAAAATGGTTTGCGCTATTTTCTTCAGGTACATGAATGTCAGAAAGAGAACCGGACGAAAGTAAAGGTCAAAAAATGGCTGGATACGCCGAACCTGAAGAATTACGAAGCGTATATTACCGGATGGCATGGATTACTGATTCAGTTACAGGAATACATTGCAGCACATCCGGAGAGTGCGAAGGCGGTCAGCATGGATGTATTGAAGAGATTTTACCTTACTCCGTATCAGACGGAAGAATTTTACAGCGAATTTTTCCGGAGAATGGACGAGGCAAAAAATATATTATAACCGCAAGGCAAGGTACAGAAGTACCGCATCTTTGAAAGCACGAGGATTCAGACCACATTTCAGATAAATGTGATTCGGCTTGTATTGCACCGTATTCTTGTGAAGAAATTTGTTGATAATACTAAATTTATAACAGACGGAATACCTGTTCCACAGTTGCCGACATATTTGCTTTTGCATTTCTCGGATCCATTGCTTCGGCAAGTGTTGTGATTCCACGGACGATCGGGAAAAATGCATCGATTCCGACCACGTTGCAGACAGTTGCTTCCGGAGTGACGCTTCCGGCAAAAGCAACGACTTTGGAACCGTATTTTTTGGCAAGTTTTGCTACACCGACAGGGGCTTTTCCCATGGCGGTCTGGTGATCAAGACGCCCCTCGCCGGTAACAGTGATATCCGCATCTTTTAATTCTTTTTCCAGTTCAACCGCGTTAAGGATCAGATCGATTCCCGGAGTCAGTGTAGCATTTAAATAGCTTAGAAAAGCAAATCCAAGACCACCGGCAGCACCTGCACCTTCTGCGGATGCATAATCATTATGAAGAAACTTAGAAGTAACAGAAGCATAATGATTCATTGCCTGATCCAGTCCTTCAGCCATTTCCGGTGTGACTCCCTTTTGCGGACCATAAATATAGGTTGCTCCGTTCTTTCCACAAAGTGGATTGGTTACATCACAGGCAATCCGAAAACTGCATTCTTTGAGAAGCGGGTTAGCCTTGTCTGTTACAATGGAAGCTACCCGATTAAGCGCCTGTCCGCCTTCACCGGCATCCTGTCCGTTTTCATCAGAAAATTGATATCCCAGTGCTTTTAGCATCCCGATACCACCGTCGTTGGTGGCACTTCCGCCAATTCCGATAATGAAATTACGAATGCCGCGTTCCATTGCATCTGCGATCATTTCACCGACACCGTAAGTGGTTGCTGTGAGTGGATTTTTTTCAGATTCTTTTACCAGGATAATCCCGGCAGCGGCGGCCATTTCAATGATAGCAGTATTTTTCTCTGCCAGATATCCATAATGTGCATTTACCGGAGTGCCAAAAGGACCGGTAACTGTAAGGTCAATGCGCTCCCCACCAAGTCCTGCAATCAAGGCATCTGTGGTGCCTTCGCCTCCGTCTGCAAGTGGTTTTACGATTACATCTGCATCCGGGTGTGCTTTTAAGATTCCTTCCTTTGCAGCCATTCCGGCTTCGATCGAAGTGAGACTTCCTTTAAATGAATCAATTGCAACTACAACTTTCATATTTTATAATCTCCTTATCACTGAATTCGTTTGTTTTATGATGAATCCAGTGTATCATGGATCAGAGAAAAAAGGAATGTTACAAGGAATGAAAAGCCTGCCGGGATTTCCTTGAATGTAACAAGGCATAATGGTATACTAAACGCAGTATGAGTTGGTGAAAACGCAACAGAGAGGGGGAGGCAGAATGGAAGAAGAAAACATTTTCCTGGCGAATCGACCAAAGATTACATTAGAGGATTATCTGGGATATAATTGTTCGGGACGAGGAAATTTAGGTGAAGATGTTCCGGTATTTGTATATCGTATGCTGGAGTATTCTTTGAAAGAAATTCTGTCAGATACTTATGGAAAGGATGTTCAGATTGAACTGTTTCGAAAGGCAGGATTTAAAGCAGGAACTTTTTTTGCGAGAAAAATACTTGATACAGGCCTTGAATTTAATGCATTTGTAGCGCAGCTGCAGCAGAAACTGCAAGAGATGAAGATTGGTGTAATGCGAATTGAAGAACTGGATCTGGAAAGAGGAAGAATTATACTTACAGTGTCGGAAGATGCAGACTGCTCCGGGCTTCCGGTGCTGGGCGAGACTGTGTGTAATTACGATGAAGGGTTTATTTCGGGGATACTGACAGAGTATACGGGCACGTTGTTTACAGCTGTTGAAGTAGACTGTTGGGCAACCGGAGACAGAGTGTGCAGATTTCGTGTAGATTCAGAAGGAAAATAAAAGGCAGAGAAATGCGATGGAAGACAAGAATTGTGAACTTTTATTTGAATACCTGCGTAGTATCCTGTACGATCCTTCACCTGAAAAATTAGACATCAGTCAGTTGGAACCACAGTTTCAGAAGCTGGGGAAGGGATTCCGGTATCTGGATAAGGCAGTCAGGGAAATGAAGGAGTATTCGGCAGCACTTTCAAAGGGGATTTTATCCGGATTTTATCCAGGAAGAGATAATTTCCTTTGTGAGAATCTGAAAAATTTGCATGCGAATCTGAATCATTTAACATGGCAGGCAAAGCAGGTCGCAAATGGGGATTATTCGCAGACAGTCTCTTATCTTGGGGAATTTTCGGATGCATTCAATACAATGACTGAACAGCTTCGGGAACGGGAGATGCGGCTGAAAGAAGAGACTGAAAAGGAAAAAGCACGTGTAACCATGTTGGAAAGCTATAATGAATTGTTGATGGAACTGATTTGTTTTAGTGAAGAGAAGATAATGGTGCTGAGTGCAGATACACATGAGATCTTATATTGTAATCATACCGAGTACGACAGACATCAGGAGAAGGAACTTTATGAGATGTGTGTGGCAATGGAAAAAGAGCAGGAATGTCAGAAAGTGTCTGAAACTATTGACCGTATTTGGGAAGCAAAGGATTTGCATGAGAGAGACTATCGGATTACAACCGGATGAATGCTGTGGCAGGGACAGAGAGCGTATGTCCACATTATCCGTGAGGTAACTGAAGAAAAGAAGAGAGAAGAGAAACTGGAAGACCAGGCGTATACAGACATCCTGACAGGAATAGGTAACCGTTTCTATTTCAGAGAAAAGGCTGGTGAGATGTTGAAACGCTCAGATAAAATGGTGCTTTGCTATTGTGACCTGGATCATTTGAAATATATCAATGATCAGTTTGGTCATGCAAAAGGTGACCAGTATTTGAAGCGGTTTGCAGATCTGATCAGGGGAAATATCCGTGAAGGGGATATATTTGCCAGAATCGGTGGAGATGAATTTTGTATATTATTTGAAAAATGTTCTAAAGAAGTTGCGGAAAAAAAGATGCTGGCGATACAGCAGCTTTTTGAAACAGATTGGGAAGGTGTATGTCCATCTGGATTCAGTTATGGTTGTGTAGAGATAGCTGAAGGAACAAAGAGTATCCGTCTGGAGGGAATTTTGCAGAAGGCGGATGCTGAAATGTATCAGCAGAAAAGAATTCGCAAGGCAGAATATATGAAATTATTGAAATAGTTTTCTTTTTTATAGATAAAATAAATAAAGCTTATCGATAATTTAAAAAATTGTTTTGCATTCTTGTTCCATTTATGCTATTGTCTTTAAAGGTACAATAATTCAGGGAGGAACAAGAAATGAATACTTATATGTATCTGGTTCCGGTTGCAGCTGTTATTGCCTTACTGTTTGCAGCATACCTTGCTGGCAAAGTAGGAAAACAGGATGCAGGTACGGACCGCATGAAGGAGATTGCAGGAGCAATCGCGGAAGGCGCAAGAGCTTTCCTTATGGCTGAATACAAGATTCTGGTCATTTTCGTAGTCGTACTTTTCGTACTGATCGGATTTGGTATCAGCTGGGTAACAGCAGTATGCTTTGTAATTGGAGCACTTTTCTCAACAGTTGCAGGATATTGTGGTATGACAGTCGCTACAAAAGCGAACGTAAGAACTGCTAACGCAGCAAAAGAAAGCGGAATGAATAAAGCATTATCAATTGCTTTTTCTGGCGGGGCCGTTATGGGAATGTGCGTAGCAGGTCTTGGAGCACTTGGCGTAAGCCTTGTGTACATCGTTACAAAGAACGTAGATGTGCTTTCAGGATTCAGTCTTGGTGCATCTTCAATCGCACTTTTCGCCCGCGTTGGTGGTGGTATCTACACCAAAGCAGCAGACGTTGGTGCAGACCTTGTTGGTAAAGTAGAAGCAGGTATCCCGGAAGATGATCCGCGTAACCCGGCAGTTATCGCTGACAATGTAGGTGATAACGTAGGTGACGTTGCAGGTATGGGAGCTGACCTTTTTGAATCTTATGTTGGTTCACTTGTATCAGCACTGACTCTTGGAGCAGCAGCAGGAGCTGTATCCGGAGTTCTTTATCCGCTTGCGATCGCAGGATGTGGTCTGATCGCTTCTATCATCGGAACCTTCTTTGTAAAAGGTGATGAGAATTCGAATCCGCAGAAAGCTCTTACAAAGGGAAGCTATGCAGCTTCTATCGTAGTTATTGTTGTAGCACTTGTACTGAGTAACGTACTCTTCGGAAAGATGAGTGCAGCAATTGCCGTTATCGCAGGTCTGGTTGTTGGTGTCATCATCGGTAACATCACAGAGTACTACACATCAGCAGACTACAAACCGGTTCAGGGAATCGGAGAACAGTCAGAGACTGGCGCAGCTACTACAATCATCAGTGGTCTTGCAGTAGGAATGAAATCTACAGCAATCCCGCTTCTCCTGATCTGTGTAGGTATCTTTGTATCTTACTCAGTTGCAGGACTTTACGGAATCGCACTTGCAGCAGTAGGTATGCTTTCTACAACAGGTATCACAGTTGCCGTTGATGCATACGGACCGATTGCAGACAATGCAGGTGGTATCGCAGAAATGTCAGGACTGGATGAATCTGTTCGTGAAATCACAGATAAGCTTGATTCAGTAGGAAACACAACTGCAGCTATGGGTAAAGGATTCGCGATCGGATCAGCAGCCCTTACTGCACTTGCACTTTTCGTATCTTATGCACAGGCAGTTGGTCTTGAAGCAATCAACCTTCTTGACTACAGAGTAATCATCGGTATCTTTATCGGTGGTATGCTTACATTCCTCTTCTCCGCATTTACTATGGAGTCTGTATCAAAGGCTGCATACAAGATGATCGAAGAAGTAAGACGCCAGTTCCGTGAAAAACCGGGCATCATGAAAGGTGAAGAAAAACCGGATTATACATCATGCGTTGCGATCTCTACCACAGCAGCTCTTCACGAAATGCTGCTTCCGGGTGTGATGGCAGTCGTAGTACCGCTGATCGTTGGTATCGTTCTTGGCGTGGAATCCCTCGGTGGATTGCTTTCCGGAGCACTTGTTACAGGTGTACTTATGGCAATCTTCATGTCAAACGCAGGTGGAGCATGGGATAATGCTAAGAAATACA
The DNA here is from genome assembly GCF_013300725.1 of Allocoprococcus comes. Taxonomy (GTDB): domain Bacteria; phylum Bacillota; class Clostridia; order Lachnospirales; family Lachnospiraceae; genus Allocoprococcus; species Allocoprococcus comes_A. Next base: position 87,692 of record NZ_JAAIMM010000011.1, on the reverse strand, counting down.
TCGAAACAGGACATCATGGCGGAAAAGGAAGCGAAGCTCACAAAGCAGCAGTTGTTGGTGATACAGTAGGTGATCCGTTCAAGGATACATCAGGACCGTCTATCAACATCCTGATCAAACTTATGACAATCGTTTCACTTGTATTTGCACCGTTATTCTTATCAATCGGTGGATTACTGTAAGAATTGAATAAAGTAAAAGAAATCCTTCATTTGCGGGAAACTGCAGATGAGGGGTTTTTTTGTAAAAGGCACGAATTATTTGACTTATAAATAAGACAAGCAAATTATAGTAAAATACGATAAGACAATCTATAGAAATAGGACTGGTTTGATGTTAGAATGAAAAAGTGATGTAAGATGACAAAGGAGAGAGAAAAATGATAGAAGAAAGTATGATTCGGGAAAAATTTATAAAAGGATATGATTGTTCTCAGGTCGTTCTGTCTTATTTCGCAGAGAGACTTGGGATTACGGAAGAGATGGCGAATAAAGCCTCGGCTTGTTTTGGAGGTGGAATGATGCATGGGGATACATGCGGTGCATTTACCGGAGCAATCATGGCTGTTGGATTAAAATATGGACACTGGGATGTGAATACTCTGCTTCGGCAAAAAGAAGAAATGATGAACAAATATGCAGAATTTAGAGCATTGTTTCTGGAAAAGTTTGCAACAAACAGTTGCAAAGAGTTATTAGGCTATGATGTATCGCTTCCGGAACAGCTTGAAGAAGCACTTTCGAGTGGCAGAATGCTGGATTTTTGTCCTAAAGTAGTGGAGAGTGTGATTGAAATGTTGGAGGAAATATTATAGATGAAGGATGCACTTATTTTATTTACGAGGGTGCCGATACCAGGACAGACAAAGACCAGGCTGATGCCTTTTCTAACTGGGGAAGAGTGTGCGCGTCTACATGCCTGCTTTGTAAAGGATATATATGAAAAAGCAAAGCAGGTGGATGCGGATATTTTCGTGTTTTTTACACCAAAGGATGAAAAGAAGCTGCTACAGCAAATTCTTGATGATGAGACAGTATGTCTTCCACAATTTGGTGATGATCTTGGTGAAAGGATGAAGAATGCGATTGGAATCGTACTGAGAATGGGGTATGAGAAAGTAATTCTGATCGGGACAGATATTCCGCAGATTCATCCGGAAACACTGAAAAATGCATTTGATAATCTTGGGGGAAAAGATATTGTGATTCATCCTACATTTGATGGAGGGTACTATCTGATCGGAATGAAAAAAGAATATGATTCTATATGGAAAATTGAACGATACGGAACGAATACAGTTATTTATGATACCTTACAGCACATGAGAAATGAGAAGCTCTCTACGGCGGTAGGTCAGATGTATTATGATGTGGATGATAAGGGAGATTTGTTCCACCTGTATGAGGATATTGAAAAGGGAGCAATTTGTAACTGTCCAATTACGATTGATTATCTGGAACTGGGACTGAAAGGAAAGCTGGATAAAAATTATGAATAAGTGGGATTTGGATGCATGTATCCATTGTGGAAAATGTACCAGAAGTTGTCTGTTTCTGGAAAAATATGGAATTGATCTGCCGGTATTAAAAGAAAAACCGGAGCTGGCATATCATTGTTTCCTGTGTGGAACCTGCGGGTGTGTCTGTCCAAAAGGAATTGATGGAAAAGAGATTGCACTTGCCAGTCGGAGAAAATTGGTTGAAGACGGAGGTGGGAAGCTTCTTGATAATTCATATGACGGACTGCTCTTAGAAAAGAATCCGTACAAATTTGCAAATTACCGCCATTCAAAAAAGAAAGCAGTTTTTTTTACGGGATGTAATTTTCCGTCTTTTTTTCCGAAAACGACAGATAAGTTGGTGGAAGAATTCGCAAAATATGATGTGGGAGTTGTATATGACTGTTGTGGGAAACCGATTGAAGAACTGGGACTTGTTTCAGAGGCAGCGGGGATCATTGAGCGAATCAACTGGAAATTAAAAGAGTCAGGAGTAGAACAGGTGATCATGGCATGTCCGAACTGCTATTATTTTTTAAAAGGACGACTGGATGCGGAGATTATCAGTGTTTACGAAAAAATGGCAGAGCTTAAAATTGGAAATATTTATCAAAAAGAAAGGATTCCAATGTATTATCCATGTCCGGACCGAAAAGACAGAAAGTTTGAATATGATATGAAGCCATTCCTTGTCGGAAAGGTAGAAGATGCATTCAGAGATGTGCAGTGTTGCGGGCTTGGTGGATGCGCAGCTGGAAAAGAAGCGGATGTGGCACAGGCACTGACAGACCGTGTAAAGGCATCGAGGGAGCCGGAACTTTATACATATTGCGCTTCGTGCATCTGTAGTTTCAGAAGGAGAGGATATGAAGATGCAAAGCATTTGCTACCGCTTATTATGGGAATCGATGAAAAGGTACCTCTTGGGAAGACACCTATTTTGAATCGGGCAAAATGTAAATTTAAATAGGGGAGTCGTGGGAAAAGAATGACGATTAAAGAATTAGAGGAATTTCGGATGATTTGTCAAAGAGGAAGTCTTGCGAGGGCTTCAAAAGAGCTTTTTATGTCACCACAGGGACTCAGCCGTGTACTGAAAAATCTGGAAAATGAACTGGAATGTACGTTGCTTGACAGGGTTGCCTCCGGGATAGAACTGACAGAGAGCGGACAGAGGCTGTATGATTATGCGAATACGGTTCTTAGCGAATATGACAAATTGAAAAAAGAAATTGATATGATACGTGCGAGTGAGGAAGGAACAGTAGAACTTCTGGTTGCCTATGATATCCTGCGTTACCTGACGCCAGACTGTATTCTGGAATTTCAGAAGAAATATCCGAATGTGACATTTTCTTATATGGAATATCCGGATCGGATCGTAGAGAAAATGCTGCTTGACAAAGAAGGGAATGTGGCATTGTCGATCGGACCATTTGCAGGAGATTGTTTTGATATGAAAAGTTTAAAAAAATGCAGTCTGGGGCTTCTGGTCTATGAAGAACATTCTCTGGCGAAAAAAAGAGAAGCAACTATTCTGGATCTGGAAGGCGAGCCTCTTTATCTTGAAAACAGCAGTTTTAAACTCAATGAGTTTATTCAGAGCAGATGCTGGAACCGGGGATTTGAACCGGATATTGTATTTGAGACAAATGGATTTGATCTCTGCTATAAAATGTGCCGGCTGAAGAGAGGGATTTCTGTGACGATTGACTTTGTCCATGAAGATATGAATACAGAGGGGCTGGTCATGATTCCTTTTGCAGAAGATGATATGATCTGGGAAATCGGTCTTCTTACGCTGAAGGACAGAGCAATGGAATCATCGGTAGAAAAATTCTATAAGTATATAGAAAATTACAATAACTAAACGAAGTGTTGAGGGGTAACAACAAAGCAGGAATGAAAAACAGCGTGCTTTTTGTTAATAATTTGTTATAATGAAAGACGGAGAAAATGAAGGAGGAAAATTTTAATGAAAAAGAGAATTGCAGCTCTGCTTTTAAGTACTGTGATGGCGTTTTCCTTAACGGCATGTGGAAACAGCGCAAAGACAGAAAAAGCAGACAACAAAGAAACCAAGCAGACAACCGAAACCGTAGAAGATATGAGCTTCGATGAAATGGTGGATGCAGCCAAGGGTACAACCGTTACATTCTACGGATGGGGCGGAGATGACAGTTTAAATGACTGGCTTGACAACTACTATGCACCACGTCTGAAAGAAAAATATGACATCACACTGGAACGTGTACCGATGGACATTGACGCAATTTTAAGTCAGCTTTCCGGTGAAATTTCAGCAGATAAAAAAGATGGCGATATCGATATGATCTGGATCAACGGAGAAAACTTCAAGACCTGTAAAGAAAACAATATGCTTTACGGACCGTTCGCAGAAGAACTTCCGAACTTCCAGTCTTATATTGATACAGATGATGAAGAGACAAATGCAGATTTCTGCTTCCCGATTGAAGGCTATGAAGCTCCGTACGGAAAAGCACAGCTTGTTATGATCGCAGATACAGCAGTGACACCGGATCTTCCGACAAACACAGATGAATTCATGGAATTCTGCAAAGCAAACAAAGGAAAAGTAACTTATCCGGAATTACCTGATTTTACAGGAAGTGCATTTGTTCGTAATGTGATTTATGATATTTGCGGATACGAACAGTTTATGGATATGGAAGCTGACAAAGAAACTGTAAAAGCAGCAATTGAGCCGGCTCTTGAATATCTTCGTGAACTGAATCCATACCTGTGGAACGAAGGAAAGACTTTCCCGAAGGATTCTACAGCACTGACCAATATGTACTCTGATGGAGAAGTTGTGATGGATATCTCTTATGGTGCATACTCAACAGCTACCAACATTGAAAATGGTACTTACACAGAGACATCTCAGTCTTTCCAGTTCGATAAAGGAACAATTGGAAATACAAACTACATTGCAATTGCAGCAAACTCAGGAAATGTAGCAGGAGCACAGGTAGCAATCAATGAGATGCTTGATCCGGAAGTACAGGCAGACCGTTTTGCTGAGATCCGTACTATTCCGGTTGTAGATTACAACAAATTAAACGATACACAGAAAGAAGCATTTGATAAGGTTGAGATTGGTAAGGGTGTAATCCCTCAGGATGAACTTTTATCAAAACGTCTTCCGGAAATGCCTTCCGCACTTGTACCGATCATCGAAGAGATCTGGGCAGAGGAAGTAGTAGGAAAATAAAATGAAGAAAAAAATGACACCTTATATACTGTTGGTGCCGCAACTTATATTAGGCGTAGTTTTTATTATTGGTCTGGGAACTGGAATCATCCAAAGTTTAGGGGTGATTCCAGCTTTTGGGTTAACGGAACCGACGCTGAAATATTATAAGGAGGTACTGACAAGACCGGATCTTTTGCAGTCATTAAAATATAGTCTGTACATTGCATTTATGTCGGCTTTTCTTGCCACAGTAACAGGAACATTTCTGTGTGCAGTTCTGGTGAGTGCCGGAAAAGTGCGCGGAATTATTATGCGGATCGTTCAGATTCCGATCATTGTTCCCCATGTTGTTGTGGCACTCTTTATTGTAAACATTCTTTCGCAAAATGGAATCCTTGCGAGAATCCTTGCAAATGCAGGATTGATTACGGATCAGCAGCAGTTTCCGATGCTGATCTATGACAGATATGGACTTGGCGTAATTCTTGCCTATCTGTGGAAGGAAATTCCATTCATAATCTATTTTGTGATTGCTCTGATGGCGAATATCAATGGCAGTCTTGGAGAAGCAGCGACCAATCTTGGAGCGAATAAACTTCAGGCTTTCATGAAAGTAACGCTTCCTTTATGTATGAATACAGTGCTCAGTGGTTTCCTGATCATCTTTGTATTTGCACTTGGAGCATATGAGCTGCCGTTCATACTTGGAGCAACGACACCAAAGGCGCTGCCGGTTCTGGCTTATCTGGAATATACCAAGCCTGATCTGCGGGCGCGACCGTATGCGATGGCGATCAATGGAATCCTGATCGTGATCTCTCTGATTGCAGCAGTTTTATATTACATATTACTTCGCCGGAGCACGAAGAAGCTGGCAGGTTAGGAGGAACAGGAAGATGAAAAGAAAAAAGAACATCTGGGAAGGCCTGATCATAGGCATTTTTATTTTCCTGGTGATTGTACCAATTCTTACGATCCTTGTCTGGGTAGGGACAGAGAGATGGGCATGGCCGTCACTTATCCCGCAGAAATTTTCGATGAGAGCGGTGAATGGAATACTGAGAAACAGGCAGCAGCTTGTGCGACTTTGTATGTCCAGTCTTTTCATATCGGCTTCGGTCGCGTTCCTGTCGGTTGTGATCGGAACAATGACGGCGAGGGCGCTGGAATGCTATGACTTTTTTGGAAAGCGGCTGTTTTCATTTATGTCGATGCTTCCGTTTCTTGTTCCGGGAACCGTGTTTGCGATGGGGGTTCAGATTACCTTTATCAAATGTGGATTAAGCGGAACCGTTCAGGGAGTCATTATTGTCCATCTGATCTGTTCTCTTCCGTATGCAGTTACGCTGATGCAGGATGGAACAAGAGCAATGGGGGTAAAGCTGGAGGAGCAGGCAAGAGTTCTGGGGGCTGGTGCGCTTCAGGCGTTTTTTAAAGTGACACTTCCGAATCTGTTTCCGGTCATGCTTTCTGCGTTTTCGATGGCATTTGTTGTTTCGTTCAGTCAGTATTTCTTGACGTTGATGATCGGCGGGGGAAATGTCAAAACATTTGCGATCGTCATGGTTCCATATCTCGGAAGCGGAGAACGTAATTTTGCCAGCATTTACAGTGTGATATTCCTGGTGATCATGCTTCTGGTGTTTGGAATACTAGAATGGATCGTGGGATGTTTTACAAAGGCACAGGAAGTAGAATATTATTAGGCAGGAGGAGCACATGAGTCTTACAATTAAAGAACTTTGTGTAGATTTACAAAAGACAAGAATACTGAAGAATATAAATCTGGAGATTAGAACGGGAGAATTTGTTTCGCTTCTTGGCGCCTCAGGCTGCGGAAAGACAACACTGTTAAAAAGCATTGCAGGTCTTCTTGAAACGCAGGAAGGGGATATCCGGATCGATGACACATCGATTACAAATCTTGCACCGGAAAAAAGAGGAACCGTGATTGTTTTTCAGGATCTCAGACTGTTTCCGCATATGACGGTAGAACAGAATATCAGCTTTTCGATGGATCTGAAAAAAATCCCGAAAAAAGATAAGCAGGCGCGGGTAGGAGAACTGTTAAAAGCTGTTCAGCTGGAAGGATTTGAGAAGCGTAAGATCCGGGAAATGTCCGGTGGACAGCGTCAGAGGGTCGCGCTGGCAAGAGCGCTTGCGGCAGATCCGAAAATTCTTCTTCTTGATGAACCATTTTCAAGCCTGGATGAGAATCTGCGGTGCGAGATGGCAGATCTGGTAAGAAAGCTGCATCATGAGATGGGGCTTACGGTCGTTATGGTCACGCATGATAAAGAAGAAGCGATGAAGGTGTCTGACCGGATCGCTCTGATGAAAGCTGGAGAAGTGCTTCAGTATGATAAGCCGGAGAGGATGTTCTACCATCCAGAGTCCAGAGCGGTGGCAGATTATATGGGACAGACAAATTATATTTTTGGAAAAGTGGAGAATGGCAGATTCGTAAGCCGGGCAGTTTCATTTGAGACGCAGAAAGCGGAAGGAGAGTATGAACTGATGGTCAGACCATCGGCGATCACGCTGACCGTAGATGAGACGGAAAGAATGTATCAGATTGAAGAAGTTATGTTTGAGGGGGAAACAGCAGAAATCCTGTTGAAGTATGCAGATGGAAAGCTGACAGTATGGATGCTTCACCGTGACTGGATGAAACTGGGGGTAAAAACAGGAGAACTGGTTGGCATCAAAATTGATGAAAGACAGGGGATTTTGTTTCAGAAGTGATAAAAGGAGAATGGTATGCGAAAAATAATTCATGATTGTGACTGTACGTTTGGAATTAACGGGTGTGATGTAGATGATGGACTGGCACTTCTGTATCTTCTGGGGGATCCGGAAGCAGAGGTCCTGGGAGTGACGACAACTTATGGGAACAATACACTGGAGAAGGTTTACGAAAATACAAAGAAGTTTGTAAAGAAAATCGGGCATGACGAGTTGCGCGTTTACAAAGGTGGAGCAACATCTGGAGAAACCGAAAGTGAAGCGGCACATTATCTTGCCGAGATGGCAGAAAAATATGCCGGGGAGCTGGAAATTCTGGTGACGGGTTCCGTGACAAATCTTTATGGAGCCTGGAAACACAATTCTGAGTTTTTTCATCAGGTGAAGAGTATCGTATTGATGGGAGGAACAACAGAACCGCTGATCTTTGCAAAGCGGGAAATGGATGAACTTAATTTCTCCTGTGATCCGCTGGCAACTTATACGACACTTACCAGTGGAACGGATGTTGCGGTTATTACGGGTAATAATTGCCTGAAGGTACTTTTTACAAGAGAAGAGTATGAAAGAGAACTTTCGGATCTGAGTAAGGGAGTTGTAAGGCTGATCAAGAATGAGACGGATTACTGGTTTGACAATAACTGGGATGAATATGGAATTCCCGGATATTATAACTGGGATGCGATCGCTGCGGCTTACATGATGCATCCGGAACTTTTTGAGACACAGATAGTAGACATGCAGCTGTCAACAGAAAAGCTTACAAAGGGAAGAATGATTCTGGCAGAGGATGAAGCGAAAAAGAACTGCACCCTCAAGATCCCGGTGATCAGAGATGAGGACGAGTTCCGGAGAAATCTGTATGATACCTGGATGAACGTAGAAATTGAAACCGTGAAGTAGAGATGAAAATATCAATTATTATACCAACATACAATGAAGAATCGACAATTGAAAGGCTGATGGAGACACTGGAGCCGCTGAATGAAAGATGTGAGATTCTGTTTGTAGACGGGGGAAGCACGGATGGAACACTGGCACTTTTGAAGGACCGGTATCCGGTGATTCAGTCCCCGAAAGGAAGGGCAAAGCAGATGAACATGGGAGCGGAAGAAAGCAGTGGAGATGTACTTTTTTTCCTGCACTGCGACAGTGAAGTTCCACCTACAGCATTAGAAGAGATTGAGACTGTAATGAAAAAATACCGGGCAGGGTGTTTTGGAATTGCATTTCATTCATATAACTTTTTTATGTTCACCTGCAGGGTGATCTCCAATCACAGGATTAAAGACAGAAAAGTAATGTTTGGAGACCAGGGGATTTTCATTGACCGGAAGTTGTTTTTTGAAGTGGGAAAATTTCCGGAGATGCCGATTCTGGAGGATTATCAGTTTTCACTGACCCTCAAAGAAAAAGGGATTCCGCTTGGGATGGCAAGACACAGGATTTATACTTCAGACAGAAGATTCGGCGGAAATACAATCGAAAAGCTGAAAGTAATGTGGCTTATGAACCGGCTGAGAGCCATGTACCGGGATGGTGTTCCGGCAGAAGAGATTGCAAAATTATATAAGGATGTCCGTTAGGGAGTCTGCTTTATGCAGACTCTTTTACTTATTCGTAAAATCAATAAAAGAAATAGAGAAAATCAATGATAAGTGTAAGCGATTTGATTGAATAAAGACTGAAAAAATAATATAATTATAATTTAAAGGGGAAGAAAATATGTCAGTTTATATTCAAAATTTTGTCAAATTTAAGCCGTTTTTAAAAGAACTGGTTTCAAGAGACGTGAAGGTGAAATACCGGCGTTCCATACTGGGGGTTTTATGGACACTGCTGAATCCACTTCTTATGATGACGGTTTTATCCATCGTTTTCTCAAATCTGTTTAAATTTGATATAGAGAATTTTCCGTTGTATTTGTTATGTGGGCAGGTTATTTTTAACTTTTTCAATGACGCTACGACAAATGCAATGTCAGCAATTATCGGGAGTGCATCTCTGATAAAGAAGGTGTATGTACCGAAATATGTATTCGTGATGTCAAGGGTGTGTTCCAGTCTGATCAATCTGATGGCATCCTGTGCAGCGTTATTTCTGATTATGATCGGTATGCGTGCGGAGCTTCACTGGACAATGCTTCTTTCAGTTGTGCCACTTTTTTTGCTGGTGGTTCTGGCTCTGGGGATTGGACTGATTCTGGCGACGATTGCGGTGAAATACAGGGATGTTCTGCACTTGTATTCGGTGCTGATGGCAGTGCTGATGTATCTGACACCGGTTATCTATCCAATGTCGATTCTGCCGGAATGGTTATACCATCTGGTAATGATAAACCCTCTGACCAGTATTCTGATCATGTTCCGGAATGTTGTGATCTATGGCAGACTTCCAGGTCTGGTGATGCTTCTGGTGACAGCAGCAGAAGCTGTACTGTGTCTTGGAGTGGGATGCTGGGTTTTTTATAAGCATCAGGATGGTTTTATCTTTGATTTGTAGGAGTAAGGATGGAGAAAAAAGTAATTGTAAAAGTAGAAGATGTTTCCATCAAATTCAGTCTGGCATCAGAGAAATTTGATGGATTTAAGGAATATTTTATACAGAGAGTAAAGAAAAAGATTACCTATCAGGATTTCTGGGCACTGCAGGATGTGTCGTTTGAAGTCTATAAAGGAGAAACACTGGGACTGATCGGTGTAAACGGAAGTGGAAAAAGTACGATGTTGAAAATCATTGCCGGTGTCATGAAACCAACCTGTGGCAGCGTTAAGACTTCCGGTGTGATCGCGCCGCTGATCGAACTGGGAGCAGGATTTGATTTTGACCTGACTGCGAAGGAGAACGTATTTCTGAACGGGACGCTGCTTGGATATACCAGGGAATATCTGGAGGAGCACTATGAAGAGATTGTAGAGTTTTCAGAACTGGACCAGTTTATGGATGTACCGGTGAAAAATTTTTCATCGGGAATGTTTTCGCGTCTCGCGTTTGCGGTAGCAACAATCGGACAGCCGGATATTCTGATCGTGGATGAAGTATTATCGGTAGGCGATTTCCATTTTCAGCAGAAATGTGAAGCAAGAATTAACCGGATGAAGGAGAATGGAGCTACGATTTTGTTTGTTTCGCATAATATGGAGCAGGTGAGAAATCTGTGCAGCCGGATTGTATGGCTGGAACATGGAAGAGTTCGTAGTATCGGGGATGCAGATGAGTTGTGCAGAGAATATCAGGAAGCAGAATAAGAGGGAAAAATGAGAAAAGTAAAAAAGTTGGCAGCAGTTATTGTGCTGATTCTGCTTGCATTTGTTTATGGACATGTTCATAAGACGCATGCGATTTATGACCGGATGATAGAAAATGACCAGTATGTCATGATGGATGTGTCGCAGGATCAGATATCGCAGGAATTTGTCTGTGAGGAGGAGACACTGGATGGAATCCAGGTGAAATGCCAGAATTTGCAGGAAGATCCAGAAACAGAGATCCGAATTTATCTTCAGGATTGTGAAAATGGAGAAACGGTTGCGGAATCTGTGAAGAAGGTGAGAGATATAAAAACGGGCAAATTCAATGAATTTTCGTTTGATACGGTAAGCAGATGCAGAGGGAAGGCGTATAAAGTAGTATTTGAAAAAGATTCTATTGCACTTTATACGGAAAAGACATCAGAGGAAGGAACAAATTTGAAAATAAATAGTGAAGAAAGTGAAGGAACTTTAATTTTAAAGACGGTTACATATCGGTTTGATATAGAAACATTTTGCGTATTTCTGCTGTTAGTATTGTATATCTGTGTTTTCTTTCAGTTTTTGAACTGGTTATTTTCCAGATAGTGTGGAAGTGAGAGGACTTGAAAAATGGAAAATGCTTTTTATATCGCAACATGTCGGTTTCATGTAAAAGAAAAAGACAGATTACTTATTACGGGATATTTTCTGGATAACAGACCAGATGGAAACCGGATTGAAATCCGGCTGGATGGAAAGAAACTATTTTATACAACGGATGGAATCCGTCTTCATCCGTTGAAGTTCCGTAAGATAAGAAAAAGACTTATAACCAAACAGTTTTTTCTTTGGATACATCTTCCGAAAGACTGGAGAGAAGCGTCCAGACTGGAAGTATTGCAGTCGTATTGTGGAAAAGAAGAATTGATGAAGACCTTTGCAGTCAGTGAATTGAAGAACCTGGAGAAATGGCTGGCAAACAGCATAGATAAGGTGAATACTGAAGAAAAAGGATTTTCAGTCGAGGGATGGTATTATAGCAGGAAAAATGCATCGATTCGGTTTCTGGATGAGAATCAGAATGAACTGGAGATGAAAGAAGAAAAAATCCGGCGTCTGGATGTGCTGCGAGAGTATCCGGAATGTAAAAAGGAAGAGATTGCCGGGTTTAAGGCATTTTATGAGGAAGGTATTCCGCGAAAACTGGAAGTATGCTTTGAAGAAGAAGAGAAAAATGCGGAAGAGATCATGAATCTCAAAAGAAAACTGCGACGTCAGAAAATGCTGGATGATTTTCGCAAAGTCAGAATCTATTATCGTCAGTTTGGAATCCGTGCAGCGTTTATCAGGGCGGGTGACAAATTGAGTGGGAAAAACGGTACAGAGTATGAAGAATGGCTGCGAAGACATGAGCCGTCCAGGATCAGACTGTACCGGCAGAAGAGAAAGCAATTTACCCGGATGCCGAAGATTTCGATTGTTGTTCCTCTTTACCGGACACCGGAAAGATATCTGCGGGAAATGCTGGATTCTGTAAGAAGACAATCCTATCAGAACTGGGAACTCTGCCTCTCAGATGGAAGTGGGGAAGATTCACCTATTGCAGAAATTCTGAAAGAGTATACAAAGAAGGATAGCCGGATCCAAGTGAAGAATAATAAAAAACAGCTGCATATTTCAGACAATACAAATGTGGCACTGGATATGGCAACGGGGGATTACATTGCATTTATGGATCATGATGACCTGCTGACACCGGATGCATTGTATGAGTGTGTGGCTGAAGTGAATGAATATCCGGATACAGAGCTTATTTATACGGATGAAGATAAGATTACGATGGATGGAGAAGAGTATTTCTTCCCTCATTTCAAATCGGATTTTAATTTGGATATGCTTTGTACAACAAATTATTTCTGTCACCTGGTAGTCGTAAAAAAGGAGTTATATCAGGCGGCAGGAAAGCTTGATGGTGAGTACGATGGTGCACAAGACTATGATTTTGTGCTCCGGTGTGTTGAAAATACCGATAAGATCCGGCATATACCGAGAGTACTTTATCACTGGAGGGCATGCGAGGGATCTACAGCTGACAGTGCAGAGAATAAATCCTATATTGTGGATGCAGGTGCAAAAGCGGTAAGAGCGCATTACAGAAGAATGGGAATTGAAGCAGAAGTCATTCCAACGAAGTATCCGGGAATGTACCGGACAAAATATCCGGTGAAGCAAACACCTAAGGTATCGGTCATTATTCCGAATAAAGATCACACGGATGATCTGATCAAATGTCTGCGATCGATCCGGGAAAGAAATACTTATGAGAATATAGAAATTCTTGTTGTAGAAAATAACAGCCAGAAAAAGAAAACGTTTAAAGATTACAGAAGAATCATGCATGAGTATCCCAAAGTTAAGGTTCTGTACTGGAAAGGAGAAGGATTCAATTATCCGGAGATCAATCAGTATGGAATTGATCATGCGGCCGGAGAATATCTGCTGTTCCTGAACAACGATACAGAAATGATCGGCAGTGACTGTATTAAAGAAATGCTGAGCTATTGTATGCGGGAAGATGTAGGTGCTGTCGGGGCGAGAATGTATTATGAAGATGGAACGCTTCAGCATGGAGGGGTGATCATTGGGCTTGGAGGAGTGGCAGGACATGCATTCCTTGGAATGGACGGAGATTCGCCGGGATATTTTGCGAGGGCGCAGGTGATCCATGATCTGAGTGCAGTGACCGCAGCCTGTATGATGATAAAAAAACGGGTGTATGAAGAAGTCGGAGGATTTGATCCGAAGTTTGCGGTGGCATTTAATGATGTAGATCTGTGCCTGAAAATACGGAAAGCGGGATATCTGATCGTATATGATCCATATGCAGAACTGATCCATTATGAGTCAAAGTCAAGAGGATATGAAGACACAGAAGAGAAAATAGAACGTTTTAACAGAGAAATTAAATTGTTTCAAACTAGGTGGAAAGAACTTCTGGAAAAAGGAGATCCGTATTACAGTCCGAATCTGACACTGGATCATAATGACTTTGGACTGAATCATCTGGCAAAAGTGGAGAGGAGATAGGAGATGTTCAATAAAATGTCTCTGTATCGGGTAAAAAAAGGACTGGTATATCTTCGGTATTTTGGACCAAAAGAGTTTCTGATACGTTTAAAAGAAAGGATCCGTTTTCATAAGATTGATTATGAAAAATGGTATCAGAATCACAGGCGGACAAAAGAAGAACTGGAAAGACAAAGACAGGAAGCGTTTTCGTATGCACCTCTGATCAGTATTGTCGTTCCGGTATATCAGGCACCGGAAGAGTTTTTGAGACAGATGCTTTTGTCGGTATGCCGGCAGACTTATAAAAACTGGGAACTCTGTATGGCTGTTCCGGATGAAGAGAGACGTAGAATAGAAGAAATTCTCGAAGAGGATGTGTTTAAAGGAAAAACTGTCCGTCTGATCGGAATGCGTGAAAACAGAGGAATTTCTGAAAATACAAATGCAGCGATAAAGGAAGTTGCCGGAACCTATATTGGTTTTCTGGATCAGGATGATCTGCTTGCGCCAGATGCATTGTATGAGATGGTAAAGAAACTGAATGAATATCCGGAGACCGGACTTCTTTATTCCGATGAGGACAAAGTGACAGCAGATCTGAAAAAACATTTTCAGCCGCATTTTAAACCGGATTTCAATCTGGATCTGTTGCGGGCAAATAATTATATCTGTCATTTTTGTGTGATAAGAAAAAGTTTGATCGAAGAAGTTGGTGGACTAAGAAGTGAATTTGACGGAGCGCAGGATTACGATCTGGTTTTCAGGTGTGTGGAAAAAACGATAACGGCGCATGTGCCGCGGATTCTTTATCATTGGAGGGTACATCAGGTTTCTACTGCGGACAATCCGATCAGTAAAGCTTATGCATTTGAGGCTGGACAGCGTGCCATAGAAGCCCATCTTACGAGATGCGGTGAACAGGCAGAAGTTTTGCCGGAACTGGACAGAGGGTTTTATCGTGTCCAGTATAAGGTGCAGGGAAATCCGATGATTTCCATTCTGATTCCAAATAAAGATCATGTAAAAGATTTGGAGAAATGCCTGCAGTCCATTTCCGGATCGACTTATAAGAATTATGAGATTACGATTATTGAAAATAACAGTGAAAAGACAGAAACATTTGCTTACTATGATAAAATAAAATCGGACCATATTCGAATCCTGAGATGGGAGGGCCCATTTAATTATTCGGCAATCAATAATTTCGCAGTAAGACAGACCAGTGGAGAATATCTGGTACTTCTGAATAATGATACGGAAGTGATCGGAAAGGACTGGCTGGAAGAAATGCTTGCGAACTGCCAGAGAAAGGAAGTCGGGATTGTCGGAGCAAAGCTTTATTATCCGGGTGGTCAGGTACAGCATGCAGGAGTCGTTGTTGGGATTAGGGGAATTGCCGGTAATATGTTCCGGGGACTTCCAAAAGGTTATTCCGGGTATCTGCACAAAGCAAGTACCCAGCAGGATCTGTCAGCGGTGACAGCAGCATGTATGATGGTAAAACGTTCCGTATATGAAGAAGTGGGTGGATTTGAGGAGCGGCTTGCAGTGGCGTTCAATGATATTGATTTCTGTCTGAAGGTACGCAGATGTGGATATCTTGTAGTATATGACCCTTATGTAGAACTGTATCATTATGAATCCAGATCGAGAGGTGCAGAGGATAATGAGGAAAAGATCAGAAGATATCAGTGTGAGATTAATTATGTACGCCGGACCTGGTCTGAAATCATGGAAAAAGGAGATCCGATGTACAATCCCAATCTTACGCTGGTGAAGTGTGATTATTCTTTGCGTGAAAAAGAAGATGGATAGAGAAAAGATGGTGGTATTTTGATAAAGAACAATCAGCGAATGTTAAATAAAGCGCAGGTATGTGTGGATGCAGGAATTATTGCTGCCGCATATCTTTTCTCATGGTATCTGAGATTCAGGAGCGTGATTTTTGTGCAGGATGCAGGAATCCTGCCGGCGAAAACGTATTTTTCAGCTCTGTTTTTTATAATTCCTGGATATCTGCTTTTGTATAGTATTTTTCAGCTTTATATGCCGAGGAGGGTAAAAAGTTACCGTAAGGAGCTGTGGGATATCATCCGTGCCAATGGAATTGGATTTATGATCTTTATCGTGGTACTTTATTTTATAAAGCAGGAGCATTTTTCAAGACAGATGCTGTGTATTTTCTTTTTTATAAACATCTCGCTGGAATTTGCTTCTAGATATCTGATTCGCACAATCTTGTGGAAAATGCGAAAGCAGGGACGGAATCAGAAACATATTCTTATGATCGGAGAGAGTCAGGCGGCAGAAAAGTATATGGACAAACTAAGACAGAATCCAAAGTGGGGATATCATGTGTTTGCCCATCTGAAAGATGAAGAGAAACTGGAAAGAATACTGGAGGAGAATGAACTGGATGAGGTTGTGATCGCGCTTCGTGCAGAGGATTATGGGAAACTGGAGCGGATTGTGGATGTCTGTGAGAAGGCAGGGGTGCACACGAAAATGATTCCTGATTTTGGAAAGGTGATTTCTACCAGACCTTATATTGAGGATGTGCAGGGGATTCCGGTGATCCATGTCCGCAGAGTTCCGCTGAATATCATGCGAAACAGAGCGGCAAAGAGGGCAGTCGATCTGATTGGAGCAATGGTTGCAATCATCCTTTTTTCACCGGTCATGCTGCTTACTGCGATGGTGGTTGCCTTTACAGAGGAAGGAAGTGTGATCTACCGGCAGGAAAGAGTTGGACTGCATAATCAGGTGTTTTATATGTACAAATTTCGGTCTATGATCATGCAGGATGAAGAAGAGGAAAAAACAGAATGGTCTACCAGGAATGATCCGAGGGTTACACCGGTTGGAAAGCTGATCCGCAGGACGAGTATTGATGAACTGCCGCAGCTTTTTAATGTGCTGAAAGGAGAGATGAGTCTGGTAGGGCCAAGACCGGAAAGGCCACAGTTTGTGCAAAAGTTCCGGGATGAAATTCCACGTTATATGGTAAAACATCAGGTGCGTCCGGGAATGACTGGCTGGGCGCAGATTAATGGATACCGTGGAGACACTTCCATTGAGAAGCGGATCGAATATGATCTTTACTATATTGAAAACTGGACAATGGGACTTGATTTGAAAATATTGGTTCTGACATTTTTTAAAGGGTTTTTTAACGGAAGATGAAGATAGATGTGATCATACCGGTCTACAGACCGACAGAAAAACTACATAAAGTATTATATGGACTTAGCAGACAGACATATCTTCCAGAACAAATTATTCTGCTGCATACCAGAGATGGGATAAAGCTGGATGTTTCGGTTTGTAAAGACAGGGTTTCCGTTACAGAGATTCCGATTCTGGAAAAAGAATTTGATCATGGAAGAACCAGAGATCTGGGGATTCGGATGTCGGATGCAGATATTGTGGTTATGATGACCCAGGATGCAGTTCCGGCAGATCTGTTTCTTTTGGAAAAGCTTTCAGAAGCATTAAAGGAACATCCGGATGCTGTGGCAGCTTATGCCAGACAGATACCGGAGAAGAAAAGCCCTCTGCTGGAACGATATACAAGAACATTTAATTATCCGAACAGAAGCCGGATGAAATCGCAGAAGGATCTGCCAGAGCTTGGAATAAAAACTTATTTTTGCTCCAATGTGTGCGCTGCTTACCGGAAAGAAACCTATCTGGAGCTGGGAGGATTTCCATATCCGGTCATCTTCAATGAAGATCTGATCTTTGCGGCAGGAGCAGTCCGAAGTGGATGGAAGATTATTTATAAAGCAGATGCACGGGTGATACATTCTCATGAGTATACTTACAGAGAGCTGATAAGGAGAAATTTTGATCAGGGGGTATCGCAGGCATGTCATCCGGAAATATTTGGAAAAGTAAAGTCAGAAAAAGAAGGCATGCACCTGATTTGCACACTTGTGAAAAAGCTATTAAAAGAAAGAAAATATTTGCAGATTATGCAGCTGTTTGTGGAAAGCGGGTGCAAATATCTGGGCTACCAGATGGGAAAACATTACGGACGATTACCGGAAAGTCTCATCATGAAACTGACATTGAATCGCAATTACTGGATAGAAAGGAGTGATGAGGATGCTTAAAAAAATAGCAGGATGGTCGTGGAAGAAAAAGATTATTGGGATCATTTGCATGATGCTGATTCTTGTTCTGGGGATGGCAGGTGCCGTATTTGGTTATGCTGCCAGCAAAGTGAACAAAATCCAGAAAATCGAAGTAAAAAAAGAAACACTGAAGGAATCGATTACAGAAGAGGTGGAACATAAGAGTGGATACCTGAATGTGGCAGTATTCGGACTGGATTCTAGGGACGGTTCACTGGATAAAGGAAACCGCAGTGATACGATCATGATTGTAAGTCTGAATCAGGAAACTTATGAGGTGAAGATGGTATCGGTGTATCGTGATACTTTTATGCGGCTGAAAGATGGAAGCTATAATAAGGCGAATGCTGCCTATTCCTATTTCGGGCCGGACGGGGGTGTTGCACTTCTGAATGAGAATATGGATATGAATATTGAGAAATATGTATCTGTGAATTTTAATGCTTTAGTCGATGTGATTGATGCGGTGGGAGGAATGGATTTGGAACTGACTGATGCAGAAGTAGTCCATATGAACAACTATTGTGTAGAGACTTCTGAAGTAACCGGAAAAAGTTATAAGAAGATTGAACCGGAGGTCGGAGGAACCTATCATCTGGATGGAGTACAGGCGGTTTCGTATGCGAGAATTCGTTATACAGATGGCGGAGATGCGCAGCGTACAGTGCGTCAGAGAATCGTCCTTCTGAATATTATGCAGAAGCTGCAGCAGATGGATCTGACGACGATCAATAAGATTGCTGACAGTGTTTTTCCACAGATTGCAACCAATTTTTCTTTTACTGAAATTCTGAATTATGCGAAAGATTTTCAAAAATATAAAGTAGGTGAAACACTTGGATTTCCAAATGTAAGATATTCCAAAATGCTTTCTGGAGTGGGAAGTACAGAAATTGCAGATACACTGGCATCCAATGTTGCCGAGGTACATCAGTTCCTGTTTGGAGATACAGATTATCAGGTATCCGGGACGGTAAAAGGAATTGATGATGAAATAAACGATGCGCTTTCCAGTGGAAAATATGAGGAAGCAGACGAAACTGAAAAAGAGGATGAAAAATCGGAAGATAAGACATCTGAGGAAACAAATCATACAGAAACAAATATAAAAGTAACGGAAGATGGAAATACAGGAACGGATTCTGGTGGTACATCCGAAGACAGTAGCACTGGTTCACTGACGGTGACAGAACCGCAGCAGCCGGATACAGAAGCACCACCGGATTACTATGAGGAAGATTACTATTACGGTGATGATTAAAGGAGGAAAAAGGAAATGAGAAAAAGAGCAAAGTGGTTATGCAGTGTATTACTTGTTGCAGCGATTGGTCTGACAGGATGTGGACAGAAACAGAAGACAGAAAGTACGGCAGAGAAAGCTGATGAAAATCATTTTGTGGGAGAGTGGATCATTGAGCCGGAGTATGCAATCAGCAAGGTTGGAGATGAAAATACGTTGTTTGTAGATGGAAGAGGAGAAAAAAAGGCAATCCTTGGAACTGTAAAAGGTGCAATTGCGACGGTATGGCAGGACTGGAGTATTACAGAAGGAAAACAGGGAGATGAGAAATGGGGGTGCATACAGGAGCCTGCACAGCTGGAAGAGACTCTTGGCAATCTTGGAATTACAAAGGATAAAGAAATTATTCTGATCGGTGAGACCTTAGACGGATGGGGAGATGATGCGAGACTTCTCTGGGAACTCCGAGCGGTCGGATATGAAGATGTGAAGATGGTAGATGGCGGATGGAAGGCGTTGAAAGATAGTGGAATTAAGACACAGTTTCTTGCATCCAAGCCGGAACCGGCAGAAGTAAAAATCGATGAAATTGATTATTCCCATGTGATGACAACCGAAGAATTACAGAAGAATTATGACGAGTACAAAATTGTGGATGTGCGTACCGATGAAGAATATGATGGAGCAATTCTGTATGATGAAGCAAAGGGAGGACACCTTCCGGGAGCAATTCATATCCGGTACACAGATCTGTTCGATGATGCAGGATATCTGAAATCCAATGAAGAACTGACAAAAATGTTTGAGGATGCCGGACTGTCTAAAGATGATGAGATCGTCACTTATTGTACAGGAGGAATCCGTTCGGCATATACACAGCTGGTAATGGAAATGTGTGGATTTGAACATACATACAATTATGATCAGTCATTCTGGAGATGGGCTGTTGTTGGAGATGTAGAATAATGGTTAGTGTTTTGATGTGTACTTATAACCGGAGGTTTTGCCTGAAACAGGCGGTTGACAGCGTCCTTTGTCAGACGTACCCTGATTTCGAATTTGTCATCGTAGATGACGGATCGACCGATGGAACAGAAGAACTGATAAAAAGCTATCAGGATCCACGGATCAGATATTTTAAACTGGATCGGAATTCATTTTACTGTTATGCGGCAAATAAGGGGCTTGATTACTGCCATGGAGATTACGTGGCATTTATGAATAGCGATGATGCATGGCTGCCGGACAAGCTGGAAAAGCAGGTGGCGGTTATGGAAGAGAATCGGATGCTCGGTGCGTGTTTTACGAGAGTATATCTGGTTGATGAAAGTGGCAATGATCTGTCGGAAGAATGCAGGGATATGGCAGAGCTTTTTGACAGGAAGTGTTCGACACGGAAAGAATATCTGCATATGCTTCTGCAATCTGGAAATTTTCTTTGTCATCCCTCTGCTCTGGTCAGAAAATCTGTATTGGATAAGATCGGATATTTCAATCTTTTGTATCGTCAGCTGGCAGATTATGATCTGTGGCTTCGGATTGTAAGTGAAGCAGAGATCACGGTTCTGGAAGAAAGACTGATCCGTTTTCAATGGGATATAAAAGGAAAGAAACAGATCAGTATGTCAACAAGAGAAAATTCAGTCCGCGCATTTAATGAATCTGTCATGATCCGGAAAAATTGTGTTGAATCGATGACGGATGAAAAATTTTGTCAGTTTTTCCGGGAAGATTTCCGAAATCCGGATTCTGTATCACATTTACAGCTGGAATTTGAAAAAGCATTCTGGTTGATGAAATGTATAGAGGAAGTACCGGGACTGAAAGCAGCAGGGATGGAAATGCTGGGGCAGACTATGAGAGAAGCAAATGCAATGGAGACTTTAAGAGAGCATTTTCATCTGGATATTTTTGATCTGTATCAGTGGAACGGGGAACATATGTATAAGACACCATGGCTGATAAGCGAAATTGAAGAAGGAAGCCAGCAACTGGCGTATTATAAAGATATTCTCAGACAGAAAGATGAGTATATTGGGCAGCAGAAAGAACAGCTTGAAAAACAAAATGCAGCGATTGAACAGCAGCAGGAATATATAGAAGGACAGCGAAGGCAGGCCGCGCATTATGAAGAACAGCTGGATGAACTTGGCAGACGGATGGAACAGAAAACAGGGCAGCTTAAGAAATATGAGGATAAGATCAGGGAGCAGGATGAAATGATCCAGACATATGCAAATTCAACCAGCTGGAAAATAACAGAACCGATGAGAAAAATCATGCGTCTGCTGAAAAAGTGATTTATAGAAAAGATAAATATACTTAATCCGGGATAAGGACAATCAATTAGTGAATAGATTGCAGATATGTTATAGTTAGAAGAAAGAAGATTAGACGAGGAGAAAAGATTATGAAAAGAACAGCATTATTTCTTGCAGGAATTCTTGTGATTTCATCACTTTCAGGATGTGGTGCAAAGAATTCGGCATCAGACAGCAGTGAACCATTTGAAGGAAAGTATGTAGTAACCGCCGACTATGTGAAAGAAAATCTGGACGATATCATCGTAGTGGATGCAAGAGGTGAAGATGAGGCGAAAAAAGGTACTGTAAAAGGTGCAGTGGCAACGACATGGCAGTATCTGGCAACCTGTGAAGACGGGGAAGCGGGAGATGCAAACTGGGGATGTATCCTTGATACAAAGCGCTTGAGCGAAAGATTAGGAGAGCTTGGGCTGGCAAAAGATAAGGAAATCGTGCTTTTTTCAAATGCGGAGAAAGGCTGGGGAGAAGATGGCAGGATTGCATGGGAGCTGATTGCGGCAGGCTATGAGGATGTAAAAATCGTAGATGGCGGGATCAAAGCACTGAAAGCAGCAGGAGTTGAGACTGTCAAAGGAGCAGCAGAGCCAAAACCGGTATCGGTAGAAATTGATTCTATTGATGAAACCCATGTGATCAATACGGATGAGTTGAAGGAAATTTATGACGACTGTAAAATCGTAGATACCCGTACAGATAAAGAATACAATGGAAAGACAATGTATGGGGAGGCAAATGGGGGACATCTTCCGGGGGCAATCCAGATCCGTTATACGGATTTGTTTAACAGTGACAGTACATTAAAGAGTAATGAAGATCTGACAAAGATGTTTGAAGATGCAGGACTTTCAAAAGAGGATCATATTATTACTTACTGTACCGGAGGAATCCGTTCAGCTTATATGCAACTTGTAATGGAAATGTGTGGCTTTGAAAATTCAGAGAACTATGACGAATCTTTCTACAGATGGTGTGTGGAAGGAGATCTGGAGAAATAAAGAGAAGCAGATCAACGAGATCTGAACATCGTATGAATATGAATGAATTTGAAAAATCGGGACGTTGGCAATTTAGTCAGCGTCCCGATTTTGTAACCTTTTTGGGAATAATTATTATTTTACAATTTTTTTCTTACCGAATGCAACGATTGCGCCAAGAGCAGCGAGCATTGCAACTGCAAGTGCAGCGATAGGAGCGGTATCTCCTGTCTTTGTTGTAGCAGCAGTAGCGGTCTTATTTGTATTCTGGCTATTACCGTTACCTTTGCTATTGTTGTCTTTCTTTGTATCAGGATCAACAACAGGATCTGTTACAAAATGTTTCTTGATCACTTCACTCTTTGCACCATTTTCGATGGTGAATACATTTGTGATTCCGGCTTCTTTGAGAAGCTGAGTTGCTTTTGCAGCACCTCTTGCACCACTGTTGCAAAGAACATAAATTGTTTTTCCTTCAAAATCTGCTTTGTGAGCAGCTACATATTCTGTAAATGCTTTTGCAAGATCATCCGGAAGGTTGTTGTCTTTGTCGAAAAGTGGAAGGGAAAGGGATCCCTTTAAGTGTCCTTTGGTGTAAGATTCTGTAGAACGTACATCAAGGATCAGGTAATTCTTTGTATCAGACATTTTGTTGATCACATGAGTATCAGATACATAAATGGAAGCAGCTTTTACATCTTCATTTTTTGCACCACCAGTGATGGTATGAACTTTTGCAAGATCATATCCGGCAGCTTTTAATAAAGCAGTAGCAGCTCTTGCACCACTTGCACCACTGTTACAGAGAAGATAGAGATCTTTTTTCTCAAGAGTGGCTTTGTTGTCTGTTACGTATTTTGTGAAATCTTTGGAAAGCTGGTCATCTGTAGTTTTTGCAACACCATCAGCATTAAATACTGGTGTTGAGATAGAACCTTTCAAATGTCCGGCACCATAGTTGCCTGTTGCACGAACATCAAGGATTGCTACATCGTCTTTTCCAACAGCAGCAACAGCTGTTTTTCCGTCTACAGCATTTCCATCTGTTCCTGACATTGCGTACAGGAGTTCCAGGCCTTTTGCACCGTTTGTGATAGTGTATACTTTTCCATCTTCCTTAGTGCTTGTGTTATAGCCAAGTTCTCCAAGAAGTTTGGTTGCTTTCTGAGCCCCTCTTGCACCACTGTTGCAGATGATGTAGATTGGTTTGTCTTCTGTTATTTTGGAAGGAATTTCTTCTTTGAAAGCTTTTTCAAGTGCTTCAGCCTCAGCTGTGTCAAGTTTGTTGTCGGCGTCAAACAGAGACTGTGAAATGGATCCTTTCAGAGTGCCTGTTTTAGCCTGTGCTTTTGTAGAACGCACATCAATGACATATGCAGTTCCTTCTTTTGCAGCTGTAATAGCATCGTTTCCGGATACAAATTTGTAACCATCTACAGTTACGAAAGCATTTTTTACAGTTTCATCTTTCGCACCACCGGTGATGGTATAGATCGTGTTTTTGTCAACACCGTTGTCTGCAAGTAAAGCAGTAGCGGCTCTTGCACCTCTTGAACCACTGTTGCAGAGAACGTATACTTTTTTGCCTGTGAAAGTGGAAATGTTGGCTTTTACATAGTCAGCGAAAGAAACGGCATAAGAATCCTTATTAGTTTCTGCAATTGCCGGCTCACCTTTTTCATCAATATAGAACAAAGGAAGAGAAATAGAATTCTTCAGATGTCCCTTTGCATAGTTTTCTGTTGTACGAACATCGATGATTACTACATCAGATGAATCAACAGCAGCTACGGCTTCAGCACCGGTTACAGCGTTGTTTGTTCCAAGGAAAGCGTAGCGTACTTCAAGGCCTGTTGCTCCGTAAGTAATAGTGTGAATGTTGTCAAGAGAATATCCTGCAGCGTTTAATAAAACGGTAGCAGCTTTTGCACCTGCGTTTCCACTGTTGCAGAGAACATAGATTTCTTTTCCTTCAAGAACGGAATTTCCGGTTACAGTTTCTGTGAAAGCTACAGCGGTAGGTTCATCGGAACGCTTAACAACACCATCTGAAGTAAATACTGGTGCAGAAATAGAACCTTCAATATGTCCCTTGTTGTAGTTTTCAGGTGTGCGTACATCTACGATAACACCAGAGCCGGCTTTTGCATTTTCGATGGCTTTTGATCCGTCTATAGGATTACCATCTGTGCCAAGTTCTGTGTAGCGACCAGCGATATCAGTAATAACATCCGAAGTTTCTTTAGAATCATCAGCTTCATCCGAAGCTTCTTCTTCAGAAGTTTCCCCTTCAGGAACTGTTACTTCTTCCTGGTTTTCTTGATTTTCTGAAACAGTAGTCTGCACATCACTTTCTGTAACGGCATCAGCAACCGGATCAGCGGCAAAAGCTGTCAGAGAGCCGTTCGCAAGTAATGCGAAAGACAGAAATACTGGTAATAATTTTCTTTTCATTTTTCCTCCTTACTCTCAAAATTAGGTTACGATTACATTGTAACAGTTTTCACAAAAATTTCATAATTGTTTTAATCTATATATAAAAACGGAATAGATAAAATCTATAGGTATAATTGAGAGATTTTATTAAACTAACTGCTGTTTCGTGGTAGAATAAAAGGATAAAAATGAAAAATGGGGATATGAAAATGAAGGGAATTATTTTGGCAGGCGGATCAGGAACCCGTCTCTATCCACTTACGATGGTGACATCCAAGCAGCTTTTACCTGTGTATGATAAGCCGATGATCTACTATCCGTTGTCGGTTCTTATGAGTGCGGGGATCCGGGAGATCCTGATCATCAGTACACCACAGGATACACCGAGATTTGAAGAACTTTTCGGGGACGGGTATCAGTTCGGCATCGAATTAACCTATGCGGTGCAGGAAAGACCGGAAGGTCTTGCGCAGGCGTTCATAATAGGAAAAAAATTTATTGGCAATGATGCGGCGGCAATGATCCTGGGGGATAATCTGTTTGCCGGGCATGGGCTTAAGAAACGCCTTTTAGAAGCGGTAAAAGCAGCGGAGAGAGGAGACGGTGCAACCATATTTGGATATTATGTGGATGATCCGGAACGGTTTGGTATCGTGGAATTTGATGAAAAGGGCAAGGCGGTTTCCATTGAGGAAAAACCCGAACATCCGAAAAGTAATTACTGTGTGACAGGTCTGTATTTTTATGATAACCGGGTGAGCGATTATGCAGGACAGTTAAAGCCAAGCAGACGTGGGGAGCTGGAGATCACGGATCTTAACCGGATCTATCTGGAGCAGGGAAGACTTCGGGTAGAGCTTCTGGGTCAGGGCTTTACCTGGCTGGATGCGGGCACCCATGAGAGTCTGACAGATGCGACTAATTTTGTGAAGACGGTAGAGACTCATCAGCACCGGAAAATTGGATGTCTGGAAGAAATTGCCTATCTGAATGGCTGGATTTCCAGAAACGCACTGCTGGAAGTCTGTGAAAAATACAGACAGAATCAGTATGGACAATATTTGCATGACGTAGCAGAAGGAAAGTTCAGAGAGAATCTGTTTTAGACAGGGGAGAGAGTTTATGAAAATCATTGTTACCGGCGGCGCCGGATTTATTGGCAGCAACTTTATTTATTATATGATGGAAAAGTATCCCGGGGATCGGATCATCTGTCTGGATGCACTGACTTATGCAGGACATTTGTCAACACTGGAACAGGCGATGAAAAATCCACTCTTTCGGTTTGTGAAAGCATCGGTGACAGACCGGGTGGCAGTGTACCGGTTATTTGAGGAAGAGCAGCCGGATATCGTGGTTAACTTTGCAGCAGAAAGTCATGTAGACCGGTCGATCGAAGATCCGGAAGTCTTTCTGGATACCAATATAAAAGGAACAGCAGTTCTGATGGATGCGTGCCGGAAATATGGAATCCGGCGTTATCATCAGGTTTCTACGGATGAGGTGTATGGGGATCTTCCGCTTGAACGGCCGGATCTGTTTTTTACAGAAGAGACACCGATCCATACGAGCAGTCCGTACAGTGCATCCAAGGCAGCGGCAGATCTTCTGGTACAGTCCTATCACAGAACGTATGGACTTCCGGTGACGATCAGTCGCTGTTCTAACAATTATGGACCCTATCATCTGCCGGAAAAGCTGATTCCGCTCATGATCGTTGAAGCACTTCATGACCAGCCGCTTCCGGTTTATGGTGATGGAAAAAATGTGCGCGACTGGCTTTATGTAAAGGATCACTGCCGGGCAATCGATCTGATCCTACGTCAGGGGAAAGAAGGGGAAATTTACAATGTCGGCGGTCACAACGAAATGAAAAACATCGATATTGTGAAGCTGATATGTAAAGAACTTGGAAAATCGGAAGATCTGATCACTTATGTAGAGGACCGGAAAGGGCATGATAGGAGATATGCAATCGATCCTACAAAGATTCATAGAGAACTTGGCTGGATCCCGGAGACTTCTTTTGCAGATGGCATTAAGAGAACTATCGAATGGTATCTGAAGCACCGGGAATGGTGGGAACCTATTGTAGAAAAGGAAATGAAAATAAAATGCTAAAGTTTTTGGTAACAGGTGCCGCCGGACAGTTGGGGAAGGATGTTATGCGTGAATTGGACAGCCGGGGTTATGAAGTGATTGGAAGCGGTACGAAAAAAAGAGAAGTTTCAGAGCGCTATGTGCAGATGGATATCACGGATGCGGGGGGTGTTATGGCAGTTCTGGAAAGGCTCAAACCGGATATTGTGATCCACTGTGCGGCGTGGACGGCGGTGGATGCGGCAGAAGAGCCGGAAAACTATGAAAAAGTATGGGAAGTTAATGGAAAGGGCACAGCAAATCTTGCATCCGCCTGCCAGAAAATTCATGCTAAAATGGTTTATATCAGTACAGACTATGTGTTTGGTGGACAGGGGAGCAGACCGTGGGAACCGGATTGTGAGGAGTTTTCGCCGCTGAACCGATACGGTGAAACGAAATTACAGGGTGAACAGGCAGTGAAAGCAGAACTGAAAGAGTATTTTATTGTGCGGATTGCCTGGGTATTCGGGAAAAACGGGAATAATTTTGTGAAGACCATGCTGGAGCTGGGGAAAAGACGGAAGGAACTTCGAGTGGTATGTGATCAGATTGGAACGCCGACTTACACAGCAGATCTTGCAAAATTTCTTGCAGATCTGTCGGTGACAAAGCGATATGGGATCTATCATGTGACTAATGAAGGAAAATATGTCAGTTGGTATGATTTTGCAAAAGAAATCTTCGCACAGGCTGTGAAGCTTGGTGAAAAAGAATATGCAGATGTAAAAGTGATTCCGGTTACGACAGCAGAATACGGAATTTCAAAAGCGGCAAGACCGTTTAACAGCAGACTTGACAGAAAAAGGATTTGTGAAGAAGGATTTCAGCCACTGCCGGTCTGGAAGAATGCGCTGGAGAGATATTTGCAGGAAGTTCTTGCAGAGAGAAAAGGATAAAAGGAAAATGGGACAGATAAAAGTAGAAAAAAATGTAGGTGGAATAGAAGGACTCTGTGTGATTGAGCCGGCAGTGCATGGCGATCTGCGGGGATACTTTATGGAAACTTATAATCAGAAGGACATGGAAGAAGCCGGATTTACGATGAACTTTGTACAGGATAACCAGTCCTCTTCCGGAAAAGCAGTACTGAGGGGTCTTCATTATCAGAAGAAATATCCGCAGGGAAAGCTGATACGCGTAATACGGGGAACTGTGTTTGACGTGGCAGTGGATATCAGAACGGGAAGTGCTACTTATGGAAAATGGTATGGGATCGTGCTGTCGGAAGAAAATAAAAAGCAGTTTTACATTCCGGAGGGATTTGCACATGGATTCCTGGTTTTGAGTGAGCAGGCAGACTTCTGTTATAAATGTACGGATTTTTATCATCCAGATGATGAAGGAGGGATTGCCTGGGATGATCCGACAATCCATATTGCATGGCCAGAGCTTGATGTGCCATACAGAATGAGCGAAAAAGATAAACAGTGGGGAAGGCTGGGAGAATAAGATGGAAAGAATTCAGGGATTAAAAGAATATGTACAGACAGCGCAGTATCTGGAAGGAATCGGGATCGGAAAAGAGCAGCAGAAGAAAGTGCAGATCGCCTATCAGCCACTTGCGCAGGGAGAATATAACATCAATTACTGGTTTGTGCATCCGCTGACTGGGAAGAAACTGGTACTTCGTGTTAATACGGGAAGTCAGATGCATCTGGAAAAGCAGATTGAATACGAATATCATGCATTGGAGCTTCTGAAGGATTCCGGGCGGACACCGGTGCCGGTTTTTGTAGATGGAAGTAAGAAGGAATTGCCATATGGAGTAATGGTTATGGAATTTCTGGAAGGAAGTGCACTGGATTACAGGAAGAATCTGATGGAAGCGGCAGAATGTCTTGCGGATATCCACAGTGTTCCGGTGAATGATACGGATGGACTGATATCGCCGGCGAATCCGCTGCAGGCGATTCTGGATGAATGCAATCAGATGGTGCAGACATACTACAACTCTGATCTGGGAGAAGAAAAGAAAAAGGTACAGATTCGGCGTCTTCTGGAACTGGGACAGGAGAAGATCAATGCGATACGGGATTATGATGGATACAGATGCTGTATTAACACAGAACTGAATTCCGGAAATTTTCTGATGAATGGTGCAGGAAAAGAAAATTATCTGATTGACTGGGAAAAGCCGCTTTATGGGGATCCGGTTCAGGATCTGGGGCATTTTCTTGCACCGACGACAACCTTCTGGAAAACAGATGTGATTCTGACAGAAGAAGAGATGACTGATTTTACAAGAAAATATATCCAGGCGGTAAATGGAAGATTTGATGTGAGTGGAATCGAAGAACGTCTGAACATTTTTATTCCGATCACGTGTCTCAGGGGAATTACATGGTGTGCAATGGCGTGGGTAGAATATCAGGAGCCGGGAAGACTGATTCGCAACGAAGAAACATTTAAAAAGATGGAAGACTATTTAAACCAGGATTTTCTGGATATGATCGAAGAAAGATATTATAAATAAAGATTTCAGGGATACGGAGTAATAAAATTCTGCGTTTTTCCACATACTACCCATATCGAATAAAATATGGAAAACATGTGGAACACAGGAGGAATAGAATCAATATGAAAGCTACAGGAATTGTCCGCCGGATCGATGATCTTGGCAGAATTGTCGTTCCGAAGGAAATCAGGCGCACGCTCCGTATCCGTGAGGGTGATGCACTTGAAATTTTCACCGACCGGGAAGGAGAAATCATTCTAAAAAAATACTCACCGCTTGGGGAAATGGGAAATTTTGCAGACCAATATGCAGAAAGTCTGGCGCAGACGCTTGGATATCTGGTGTGTATCACGGATACAGATCAGGTGATCGCAGCAGCAGGACCGGGGAAGAAAGAATTTCAGGAGCAGCTGATCACAAGACAACTTGCGGAAGTGATCGCAAGAAGGGAGCAGTTTCTGGCATCCTCTATGGAGCGGAAGTTCACGGTCATCGTGTCGGGACAGAATGCAGAACTGAAATGGCAGGTGGTAAGTCCGATCATCTGCGCCGGAGATGCGATCGGTTCTGTCGTGATTCTGGCAAAGGACGGCAGGAAAAAACCCGGTGAGCTGGAACAGAAGATGGCACTTTGCGCAGCAGGATTTCTGGGACGACAGATGGAACAGTAAAGGAATATTTCATAAGAATCTCTCATAGTATAAAAGGACGGGAGGGGTTCTTATGGAAAAAAAGCTGTTTGAAAATATCCATTTTACAAGACTTGTGAAAGCACTGATACTTTCTTACTTTCTTACGATGCTGATGCTGCTCGGACTGTCCTTTGGGCTGTATAAGTTTGACTTAAGCGAGAAAACCGTCCGGATCGGGATCCTTGCGGTTTACATAATTTCCACATTTGCCGGTGGATTTGTCATGGGAAAAATGGGGAAGACAAGGAAATTCCTGCGAGGATTTATGCTTGGAATGCTCTATTTTCTGCTACTGTTTGCAATTTCAGCAGGGATCTACCGGAGCGTGCAGGGTGGAATGCAGATGATGATCGCCTGGATCCTCTGTGGGGCAGGCGGAATGCTCGGTGGTATGGTGTCCTGAAGGGGCGGAGATGTAATTTTTGCGTTGACGGTATCAAGGGACATGTGCTATACTGTATCACATAATGAGCAAAGAAGGAGGATCTTACAATGAAACACATTAAAACATTGAATACACAGACTCTGAACAATACAGTAAAGAAGGGCGGATGCGGAGAATGCCAGACATCCTGTCAGTCAGCATGCAAGACTTCTTGTACAGTAGGAAATCAGACTTGCGAACACAGCAAATAAGAGATATTTGTAAGTGCAGTGAATAAGTATGACAAGCAGGCAGCGGCTTTAAAGCCGCTGTCATTTGACGTATGAGGAAAAATTTGAAAAATAAGGATAGAAAGGGGTACCGGTTGTGATTCATCAGTACCAGAACAATGGATATAATATTGTACTTGATGTCAACAGCGGATGCGTTCATGTAGTGGACGAGCCGGGGTACGAGGTTATTGCATGTCTGAACCGTATGAACGAGAATCAGACAGTGCAGACACTGAAAGAAGAAAGTACATGGAACCAGCTGAAAGATGAGCTGGAAGGGAAATATTCCGAAGAAGAACTCAGAGATATATTGGATGATGTGACAGAGCTGACAGAGAATGGACAGCTTTTTGTTGTTGATACATATGAACCTTTTATCGGGGAGGTTATCAAGCGTAAGACAGTTGTGAAGGCACTCTGCCTGCATATCGCACACGACTGCAATCTTGCCTGCAAATACTGTTTCGCAGAAGAAGGAGAGTATCACGGAAGAAGGGCGCTTATGACTTATGAAGTTGGTAAGAAAGCCCTGGATTTTCTGATCGCCAATTCCGGAACAAGAAGGAATCTGGAAGTTGATTTCTTTGGCGGGGAGCCGCTTATGAACTGGCAGGTTGTAAAAGACCTGGTGGCATACGGAAGAGAGCAGGAGAAGCTTCATGACAAGCACTTCCGCTTTACAGTAACTACGAACGGAGTGCTTCTGAATGATGAGATTCAGGAGTTTATCAATAAAGAGATGGATAACGTGGTCATCAGTCTTGACGGACGTAAGGAAGTAAATGACAGAATGCGTCCTTTCAGAAATGGAAAAGGAAGCTATGATCTGATCGTTCCGAAGTTCCAGAAGCTTGCAGATTCACGTAATCAGGAGCGCTACTATATCCGTGGAACATTTACCAGAAACAATCTGGATTTTTCAGAGGATGTAAAGCATTTTGCAGAGCTTGGCTTCAAGCAGATGTCGATCGAACCGGTTGTCGGGGATGAATCTGATCCGTATGCAATCCGGGAAGAAGATCTTCCGCAGATCTTTGATGAGTATGACAAGCTTGCAAGATATATTATCGAGAAAGATAAAAAGGGAGAAGGATTCAATTTCTTCCACTTTATGATCGACCTGGAAGGAGGACCTTGTCTGTACAAACGTCTGTCCGGATGTGGCTCGGGAACCGAATACCTTGCTGTTACACCATGGGGAGATTTCTATCCGTGTCATCAGTTTGTAGGTGATGAAGATTTCCTGATGGGAAATGTAAACGAAGGGATTACAAGACCGGAGATCGCAGATGAGTTCCGTTGCTGTAACGTATATACCAAAGAAAAATGCAAGAAATGTTTTGCAAGATTCTACTGCAGTGGTGGATGTATGGCAAACGCATACAAGTATGCAGACGGATTAAATGATTCTTATGATCTGGGCTGTGAGATGGAACGTAAGCGCGTGGAATGCGCGATTATGATAAAGGCTGCAATGGCAGACGAAAACTAAGAAAGGGACTTGGACATGAAGAAGAGTAAAGGAATAGTAAGCCTTGTTCTGATTGCTGCACTTTTAGGACTTCTTGGATTTACCTGCTGGCAGGGATTTGGTTCCTCCCACACAGGTTCCGCAAGAAATATCAATCTTGGTCTTGACCTTGCCGGTGGTGTCAGCATTACCTATCAGACGAAAGACAAGAATCCTTCAGCAGAAGATATGAAGGATACGATCTACAAGCTGCAGAAGCGTGTAGAGCAGTACAGTACAGAAGCAAGTGTATATCAGGAAGGGGATGACCGGATCAACATCGAGATCCCGGGTGTATCTGATGCCAATAAAGTTCTGGAAGAACTTGGCAAACCAGGATCACTGGTATTTCAGGATGCAGATGGCAATACCGTTCTTGAAGGAACAGATGTTAAAAATGCAGAGGCTCAGACACAGGAGAACTCTACGACTAAGAACAAAGAATATGTTGTAGCTCTGCAACTTACAAAAGAAGGAACAACCAAATTTGCAGAAGCAACAGCAGCAAATGTAGGAAAACAGATTTCCATTATTTATGATGGACAGACAATCAGTTCACCAAGAGTTAATCAGGCGATCGAAGGCGGAGAAGCCGTTATTACCGGTATGGAGAGCTATGAAGCGGCAGACAATCTTGCTTCTACCATCCGAATAGGTGGTCTTTCGCTGGAACTGGAAGAACTCCGTTCCAATGTTGTAGCGGCACAGCTTGGTGAAGATGCTATCAGAACAAGTTTAATGGCCGGTGCGATCGGACTTGCGATCATCTTTGTATTTATGTGTATTGTTTACCTGATTCCGGGTCTTGCGGCAGGGCTTGCACTTCTGATTTATACAGGGCTGGTTCTTATCCTTTTAAATGCATTCAATATCACGCTTACCCTCCCGGGTATTGCAGGTATTATTCTTGGAATCGGTATGGCGGTGGATGCCAATGTTATCATTTTTGCACGTGTGCGTGAGGAAGTGACAGCCGGTATCAGCGTCAAGACTTCCCTGAAGAATGGTTTCCACAAAGCGATGTCTGCGATCGTTGACGGTAACGTGACAACTCTGATCGCCGCAGCTGTATTGTGGTTCAAGGGATCCGGTTCTGTAAAAGGATTTGCACAGACACTGGCGCTTGGTATCGTAGTATCTATGTTTACTGCTCTTGTCATCACAAGAGTGATCATTTTCTCTCTGTACGCAATCGGGCTTCGTGATGTAAAGTTCTACGCAAAGAAGTTCAAAAAAGAGAGAAAGGTGATCGATTTCCTTGGAAAGAAAGCAATCTTCTTTGTGATTTCCATTGCTGTGATCGCAGCTGGTCTGATCACGATGGGAGTTCAGTCTTCCAAAGGAAACGGTGCGTTAAATTACAGCCTGGAATTCAAAGGTGGTACTTCAACAACTGTAACATTTGACAAAGATTATTCGATCAAAGAGATTGATTCCAAGATTGTTCCGGTTGTAGAAGAGACAACCGGCGATCACAATGTACAGGCACAGAAAGTAAAAGACAGCAACCAGATCATCATCAAGACACAGACACTGAGTCTGGATGAAAGAGAGGCGCTGAACAATGCACTTGCAGAGAACTTCGGCGTAGATGCATCTACGATCACGGCTGAGAATATCAGTTCTACTGTAAGTTCTGAAATGAGGCAGGATGCGATCGTTGCAGTTATTATTTCTGCAATCTGTATGCTGATCTATATCTGGTTCCGGTTCAAAGATGTACGTTTTGGATCCAGTGCGGTTCTTGCACTTTTGCATGACCTTTTATTTGTCCTTACATTCTATGCGGTTGCAAGAACTTCTGTAGGTAATACATTTATCGCATGTATGCTGACAATCCTCGGATATTCTATCAACGCAACGATCGTTATTTTTGACCGTATCCGTGAAGAACTTCGCACGATGAAGAGAAATGATGATCTGAAGGATGTTGTCAACAGAAGTATCACTTACACACTGACAAGAAGTATTTATACTACATTTACCACATTTGTTATGGTAGCTGTTCTGTATATTCTGGGCGTAAGTTCGATCAAAGAATTTGCTGCACCGCTTATGGTTGGTATTGCAGGTGGTGGATATTCATCTGTATGTATCACAGGTGCATTATGGTATGTAATGAAAACAAAAATCAGCGGCAAAAAAGCAGCGAAAAAGAAATAACTGACAGAAAATGAGGTGTCGGGGGAGAATCCTCCGGCATCTTTGTATTATCTGACTACCAAAGAAAGGAAAAGAGAAGATGGAGAACTGGGTACTTCTGAGAAAAGGAGCGGATTTTCAGCATATCAGTGAAAAATTCCATATCAGTCCGCGAGTGGCTTCTTTGATAAGAAACCGGGATGTGATCGGGGATGATGCGATCGAGAAATATTTAAACGGTACGATCGCCGATCTGTACGATGGAATGCTGATGAAGGATATGGACAAGGCAGTAGCGGTTCTTGGAGAAAAGATAAAAGAAAATGTAAAAATCAGGATCATCGGAGACTATGATATTGATGGAATCCAGTCGACCTATATTCTTCTGGAGGGATTCCGGATGCTCGGAGCTGATGTGGACAGTGACATTCCGGATCGTATGAAGGACGGGTATGGCCTGAACCGGAATCTGATCGACCGGGCGCTGGAGGCCGACGTGGATACGATCATTACCTGTGATAACGGGATTGCGGCAGCAGAGGAGATCGCCTATGCAAAAAGTATGGGAATGACAGTTGTGGTGACGGATCATCATGAGGTCCCATATACGGAAATTGGTGGGGAACGAAGATATATTCTGCCGGAGGCAGATGCGGTTGTGGATCCGAAGCAGGAGGACTGTACTTATCCGTTCAAAGGTCTGTGCGGGGCTGCGGTTGCTTACAAGCTGGTGGAGGCTCTGATGGAAGCTATGGGAAAGGATGCGGAAGATGTAGATTATCTGATGGAAAATGTGGCGATCGCAACGATCGGTGATGTTATGGATCTGGTGGACGAAAACCGTATTTTCGTAAAACAGGGACTGGATATGCTGAAACGGACGGAGAATCTGGGCCTGAAGGCGTTGATGGGATGTACTGGTGTGAATGTAGATAAGTTGTCTCCGTATCACATTGGATTTGTGATCGGTCCGTGTATGAATGCCAGTGGAAGACTGGATACGGCAAAGCGTGCCCTGGAGCTTCTGGAGGCAAAGAAAGTGGCGGAGGCGGATCTGCTGGCAGGTGATCTGAAAGCACTCAATGACAGCCGGAAGGATATGACGGCGCAGGCGGTAGAAGAGGCGTTTATCCAGGTGGAGAACAGTGAACTTAAGGATGCAGACGTGCTGGTGGTCTACCTGCCGGAATGTCATGAAAGCCTTGCCGGGATCGTGGCAGGAAGGATCCGGGAAAAATATTACCGTCCGGTCTTTGTGCTGACGAAGGGTGCGGAAGGTTTAAAGGGCTCAGGAAGATCGATCGAGACATGGCACATGTATGAAGGACTGAACCGTGTAAAGCATCTGTTGTCAAAATTCGGCGGGCATAAGATGGCGGCAGGTCTTTCCATGCCAGAGGAGAATCTGGAACAGTTCCGTAAGGAGATCAACGAAAAATCCGGGATCACACCAGAGGATCTGAATGAAAAGATTGCCATAGATATGCAGCTCCCGTTTGAATGTGTCAATGAAAAATTTATCGGAGAGCTTGCGGTTCTGGAACCGTTTGGCAAAGGAAATGCACGTCCGGT
Source organism: Allocoprococcus comes (assembly GCF_013300725.1). Classification (GTDB taxonomy): domain Bacteria; phylum Bacillota; class Clostridia; order Lachnospirales; family Lachnospiraceae; genus Allocoprococcus; species Allocoprococcus comes_A. Next base: position 51,650 of record NZ_JAAIMM010000011.1, on the reverse strand, counting down.
CTTTGCGGAAAGACAGGTACAGGTGGAAAGTGCGAGAATCCTTGGTAAGAATAAAAATGTGCTGAAGCTGCAGGTGAAGGATCTTCACGGTACAAGGATGGATGCCATATATTTTGGAGATGTGAATACCTTTGTGGAATATGTGCGTGAAAAATTTGGAGATATTGCCTGTGAGTGTCTGCTGCGCGGACACGGGCATGGAATTGTTATGGCATTTACCTATTATCCGGATATCAATGAGTATCAGGGAGTCCGTACACCACAGATTGTGATCCAAAATTATAAATAATTTGAAAAACAGCAATTTTATGCTATACTAATAGATATTGTATATATTTGTAGGTAAGGTGGAGAAGAAAGATGAAAAAACTTGAAGAATATGTTGTCAGCATTCCGGATTATCCGGAAAAAGGAATTATTTTCAGAGATGTAACCAGCATTCTCGAAGATCCGGAGGGACTTCAGCTTTCCATTCAGGAACTGCAGGATAAGCTTGACGGTGTGGATTTCAATATCGTGATCGGGCCGGAGTCCAGAGGATTTATTTTCGGAATGCCGATTGCATATAATCTGCATAAGGCATTTGTGCCGATCCGTAAAAAAGGAAAGCTTCCTTGCGAGACAGCATCGATCAAGTATGATCTGGAATATGGAAGTGCAGAGATCGAGATCCACAAGCGTTCGATCAAACCGGGAGACAAGGTTGTGATCGTAGACGACCTGATGGCAACAGGCGGTACGGCAGAAGCGATGATCAAACTGATCGAAGGACTTGGCGGTGAGGTTGTAGAAGTTCTCTGCCTGATCGAACTGATGGGCTTAAAAGGACGGGAAAGACTGAAAGGATACAAAGTAGACTCGGTGATCCAGTATCCGGGAAACTAATGAGAAGGAAGGGAAGGCTATGGCAGATGATATCGGAATCCAGCAGGAGATGCTGATCGAACCAACACATAAAAAACTGGAGATCGTAGATGGTCATGCGGTAAAGGATGTGGAAGATTATCAGAATCCGGAACTGCTCTATAAAAGTCTGATCGAGCGAGTCAGAAAGTACCATCCTTCGGCGGACGTCTCTATGATCGAAAAAGCATATCACATTGCAAGAGATGCACACAAAGGGCAGACACGGAAATCCGGAGAGCAGTATATTATCCATCCTCTGTGGGTTGGAATCATTCTGGCACAGCTGGAGATGGACAAAGAGACGATCGTTGCCGGCATCCTTCATGATGTGGTTGAAGACACGGTGATGACGGACGAAGAGATCCGTCAGGAATTCGGAGATGAGGTGGCGCTTCTGGTAGACGGTGTCACAAAGCTGGGACAGCTTTCCTATTCAGCAGATAAGCTGGAGGTGCAGGCTGAGAATCTTCGTAAGATGTTCCTTGCGATGGCAAAGGACATCCGTGTTATCATCATCAAGCTTGCCGACCGTCTGCACAATATGCGTACCCTGCAGTATATGCGACCGGAGAAGCAGCTGGAAAAAGCAAAAGAAACCATGGATATCTATGCTCCGATCGCACAGCGGCTTGGTATTTCCAAGATCAAGACAGAGCTGGATGATCTGGCACTCAAATATTCCCAGCCGGAGGTCTTTAACGATCTGGTAAGGCAGATCAATGCAAGGAAGACGGAAAGGGAAGAATTTGTCCAGCAGATTGTGGATGAGGTTTCCACACATATGAAGAATGCGAACATTGATGCAGAAGTGAACGGACGCGTGAAGCATTTTTTCAGTATTTACAAAAAGATGGTGAACCAGGATAAGACGGTGGATCAGATCTATGATCTGTTTGCAGTCCGTATTATCGTAGATTCTGTAAAAGACTGTTATGCGGCGCTTGGAGTTATCCATGAGATGTATACACCGGTACCGGGACGCTTTAAAGACTATATCGCAATGCCGAAGGCAAATATGTACCAGTCTCTGCATACAACTCTGATGAGCTCGATCGGTCAGCCGTTTGAGATCCAGATCCGTACAAAAGAGATGCATAAAACTGCTGAATACGGTATTGCGGCACATTGGAAATATAAAGAGTCCGAGGATGGAAAGAAGAGCGTTGAAGCGAAGGAAGAAGAGAAACTGAGCTGGCTTCGTCAGATCCTGGAATGGCAGCGAGACATGTCAGACAACCGGGAATTTCTGAATCTTCTGAAAGGAGATCTGGATCTTTTTGCAGAGGATGTATACTGTTTTACACCGAACGGAGATGTCAAGAATTTGCCGAACGGTTCTACGCCGGTTGACTTTGCCTATGCGATCCATACTGCAGTCGGCAACAAGATGGTAGGTGCCAGAGTCAATGGCAAGCTGGTCAATATCGATTACAAGATCCAGAACGGGGATCGAATCGAGATCCTGACTTCGCAGAACTCCAAAGGACCGAGCCGTGACTGGCTGAGTATCGTCAAGAGTACCCAGGCGAAGAACAAGATCAACCAGTGGTTTAAGAAAGAATTCAAAGAAGAAAATATTGTACGTGGTAAGGAAATGCTCGCCATTTACTGTAAGGCAAAAGGATTTGTACTCTCGGATCTGATGAAACCGAAATATATGCAGATCGTGCAGGAAAAGTACGGCTTTAAGGACTGGGATTCGATCCTTGCAGCACTTGGGCATGGTGGATTGAAGGAAGGGCAGATTGTCAACCGTCTTGCGGAAGAATACAGTAAGGATCACCGAAAAGAACTGACCGACGAAAGTGTTCTGGAAAAGGTTGCGGAAGCGGCAAAGAACAAGGTGCATATCACCAGATCCAAGAGTGGTATTGTGGTCAAGGGAATCGACGATATGGCAGTGCGTTTTTCCAGATGCTGCAATCCGGTGCCGGGAGATGAGATCGTTGGCTTTATCACCCGTGGACGCGGAATGTCGATCCACCGGACGGACTGTGTCAATATCATTCATCTGTCAGAAGCGGAAAGAGCGCGTCTGATCCCGGCAGAATGGGAAAAACCGGAGGAAGGTACAGATACCGGAAGCTATCTGGCTGAGATCAAGATGTATGCAAATGACAGGCAGGGACTTCTGATGGATATGTCCAAGGTGTTCACGGAGATGAATATTGATGTGAAGTCTATGAATGTAAGAACCAGCAAACAGGGAACAGCAACAATCGAAGCCGGATTTATTGTCCGGGGAAGAGAGGAGCTTGGAAAAGTGATCGGAAAGCTCCGGCAGATCGTCGGCGTGCTGGATATAGAACGAGCAGTGGGGTAAAAAGAAATGAAAATCGAAAAATTTGTAACAGGAATTATCAGTACCAATTGTTACATTGTTACCAATGAAGAAACAAAAGAGACCGTGATCGTTGATCCGGCAAACCTGTCAAAAGCGATGATCGGTTATATCGAAGAGGAAGAGCTTGTAATTAAGGCAATTCTTCTGACTCATGCGCATTTTGATCATATCATGGGAATCGATAAAGTGATCGACCGGTATGGGAAAATGCCGGTTTATGTAGAAGAATCCGATCTGGAGCTTCTTCACACACCGTCTATGAATGAGTCAACGGTATATACAAATGGCTACAGCTACCCGGGTGGAGAAGTGATCCATGATGGAGATGTGCTTCATCTGATCGGAGAAGATTTCCGGGTGATCCATACACCGGGACATACCCAGGGCGGCGTATGCTACTATGTAGAAAAAGAGGGAGTACTTTTCAGTGGAGATACATTGTTCTGTTGTTCAGTCGGAAGAAGTGATTTTGCAACCAGCAGCACTTCTGCACTGATTCGTTCGATCAAGGAAAAGCTGTTCCTGCTTCCGGATGAAACAAAGGTATTCCCGGGACATATGGGCGCAACAACGATTGGCAACGAAAAAGTGAACAACCCGTATGTGTAGAGGAGCAGAAAAATGATTCGGATCAGCTGTAAAAATGAACGTTTCACCTACGACATGTATCATATCGTAAAGTCATTTCTTCCTGATGCCGAGATCAGCCAGAAGGTAGATCCAGAGCAGGAACTTCTGATCGAGATGACCGCAGAAGAGGAACCGGATCTGGAAGAGCAGGCATGTGATAAAAAGGTCCGGTGGACCTTTTTTCGTTGCAGGGAGGCTGAAATCGCAGACATCAGCGAAAAAAGAGAACAAAAGCGTTATATCAATAAAAAATTATATCAGACCCTGGTCAAAAAGACCGGAGAAGAACATGCATGGGGGAATATGACAGGTGTCCGCCCCACAAAGATGATCATGGAAAGACTGGAGGAAGGTTCTTCTGAGGAAGAAATCATACGGTATATGCATGATACCTATGTGGTAAGCATGAAGAAAGCAAGGCTTGGTATTGAGATCGCAAAGCGGGAAAAAGCCCAGCTTGACAAGCTGGATTATGAAAATGGATATAGCCTTTATATCGGAATTCCGTTCTGCCCGACAACCTGCAGTTACTGCTCCTTTACTTCTTATCCGGTTGCAAAATGGCAGGACCGGATGGATGAATATGTAGATGCACTTTTAAAAGAGCTTGCATTTATTGCGGAGGTTTCAAAAGAAAAGCATCTTAATGCGATTTATATGGGAGGCGGTACGCCGACAACCCTGGGTGCACAGCAGATGGACCGGGTTTTGAGTTTTCTGGAAGAACATTTTTCTTTTGAACATCTGAAAGAATATACGATTGAAGCCGGAAGACCGGACAGCATTACTGAGGACAAGCTGCGAGTGATCCGAAAGCATGGAGTTGGCAGAATTTCTATCAATCCGCAGACCATGCAGCAGAAGACACTGGATGTGATCGGAAGACGTCACACAGTGGAGGATGTAGTCCGCATTTTCCATCTGGCAAGAGAACTGGGATTTGACAATATCAATATGGATCTGATCGCAGGGCTTCCGGGAGAACATCCGGAGGAGATGGAAGATACTCTTCGCCAGATCAAAGAGCTTGCACCGGACAGTTTGACGGTCCATGCACTTGCAATGAAACATGGTTCGAGACTGACACGCGAACGGGCTGCAAGCGCAGAAAAACAGAATTACAAACAGATGGCAAGAGAGCTGGAAGAGATGATCGATATGGCACGTAAGGCGGCCGGTGAGATGGGGCTTTATCCGTATTATCTCTACAGACAGAAGAATATTGCAGGAAATTTTGAAAATGTAGGTTACGCAAAGGTTGACAAAGCGGGAATTTACAATATACTGATTATGGAGGAAAAGCAGTCCATCGTTGCTGCCGGTGCAGGCGCATCGACTAAGGTGGTGCTTCCGTATGAGATTCCGGCGCCTGGAAGTAAAAACGGGCGGATGACGAATCTGATAAGAATAGAAAATGTCAGGGATGTGGGAGAATATATTTCCCGTATCGATGAGATGATAGAGCGAAAAGGAGAATGGTTATGGCATTAAAGAAAAAACCGGTTACCGGCATGAAAGACATGCTCCCGAAAGAAATGGAAATCAGAGATTATGTGATCCAGATGATCAAGGATACCTATAAGACATTTGGATTTACTTCCATAGAGACACCGTGTGTGGAACACATTGAGAACCTGTGCAGCAAACAGGGCGGTGACAATGAAAAACTGATCTTCAAGATTCTGAAGAGAGGGGAAAAACTGAAAATTGCTGAGGCAAAAGAAGAGATCGATCTGGTAGACGGAGGACTTCGTTATGACCTGACAGTTCCGCTTGCAAGATACTATGCAAATCATGCAAATGAACTGCCGTCACCGTTTAAGGCACTTCAGATTGGCAATGTATGGAGAGCAGACCGTCCACAGAGAGGACGTTTCCGTCAGTTCATGCAGTGCGATATCGATATTTTAGGTGAGCCGGGTAATCTTGCAGAGATCGAACTGATCCTTGCAACCACGACCATGCTTGGAAAGATGGACTTCCACAATTTTACGGTATGTATCAATGACCGTAATATCTTAAAGGCGATGGCTGCATTCAGTGGATTTAAGGAAGAAGATTTCGACGAAGTATTTATCATCCTTGATAAGATGGATAAGATCGGCAAAGAAGGTGTAGGCGAAGAACTGGTTGAGATGGGTTATACAAAAGAAAATGTAGATACTTATCTTGGACTCTTTGATGAGATCAGCCCGGATGTTGACGGAATCCGTTTCTGCAAAGAAAAGCTGGCAGGATTCCTTGATGAGAAGACAGCTGACAGCATGGAAATGATCATTTCCAGCGTAGAAAGTGCAAAAGAGGCAGATTTCAAAGTAAAATTTGATCCGACGCTGGTACGTGGACAATCTTACTATACAGGAACCATTTTTGAAGTAACGATGGATGAATTCGGCGGCTCTGTTGCAGGTGGCGGACGTTACGATAAGATGATCGGTAAATTCACAGGGCAGGACACACCGGCATGTGGATTCTCAATCGGATTTGAGCGTATTGTCATGCTGCTTCTGGAAAATGGATATGAGATTCCTTCCAAGCGCCAGAAAAAAGCATATCTTCTTGAAAAGAATATGCACAAGGAAGGCATCCTCAAAGTACTTGAGATGGCAAAAGCTGACCGCGCAGCCGGGAAACAGGTTCTGGTGGTCAATATGAAGAAGAACAAGAAATTCCAGAAGGATCAGCTGATCGCAGAAGGATATGAAGATATCACAGACTGCTACAAAGATTCCGTTATGGATTTATAAGGAAAGAGAAACGCAGGAGGATAAATTAGAATGGCAGAGTCAATGACAGGACTGAAAAGAACACACCGGTGTGCAGAGCTTTCAGAGGCAAACATCGGTGAAAAAGTAACCATCATGGGATGGGTACAGAAGAACAGAAATAAAGGTGGACTGGTTTTTGTAGATGTACGTGACCGTTCCGGACTGATCCAGGTTGTTTTTGAAGAAGGAAGTACAGATAAAGCGCTTCTTGAGAAGGCAGCAAAGCTGAGAAGTGAGTTTGTTGTAGCAATCGTGGGAACTGTTGAAAAACGTTCCGGTGCAGTTAATGAAAATCTTGCAACAGGTGCGATTGAGATCAAACCGGAAGAACTCAGAATCTTATCTGAATCTGAGACACCTCCGTTCCCAATCGAAGAGAATTCCAAGACAAAAGAGGAAGTACGTCTGAAATACCGTTTCCTCGATCTTAGAAGACCGGACATCCAGAGAAACCTGATGATGAGAAGCCGTGTGGCTACTCTCGCACGTCAGTTCATGGCAAAAGAAGGATTCCTTGAGATCGAGACACCGTTCCTGATCAAGAGTACTCCGGAAGGAGCAAGAGATTACCTTGTACCGAGCCGTATTCATCCGGGAAGTTTCTATGCACTTCCGCAGTCACCGCAGATTTTCAAACAGCTGCTGATGTGCTCCGGATATGACCGCTATTTCCAGATCGTAAAATGTTTCCGTGATGAAGACCTTCGTGCAGACCGTCAGCCGGAATTTACACAGATGGATATGGAACTTTCTTTTGTAGATGTTGATGATGTCATTGATATCAATGAGAGACTGCTTGCACATCTGTTCAAAGAAATACTGGATATCGATGTGCAGCTCCCGATCCAGAGGATGACCTGGCAGGAAGCAATGGACAGATTCGGTTCTGACAAACCGGATATCCGTTTCGGTATGGAGCTGGTTAATGTGACAGAAACTGTAAAAGACAGTGAATTTGTTGTATTTAAGAATGCAATCGAAGCAGGTGGAACTGTCCGTGGTATCAACGCAAAAGGACAGGGCGGCATGGCCAGAAAGAAGATCGACAAGCTGGTTGATTTTGCAAAAGGTTATGGAGCAAAGGGACTTGCTTATATTGCAATCCATGAAGACGGAACGGTCAAATCTTCTTTCTCAAAATTTATGACAGAAGAAGAGAATGCAGCACTTATTAAGGCGATGGACGGAGAGAACGGAGACCTTCTTCTCTTTGCGGCAGATAAGAATAAAGTTGTATGGGATGTTCTTGGTGCACTCAGACTGGAGCTGGCCCGTCAGATGGAACTCCTTGATAAGAATGAATACAAATTCCTGTGGATCACAGAATTCCCGCTTCTTGAGTGGAGTGATGAACAGAACCGTTTCACAGCAATGCATCATCCGTTTACCATGCCGATGGAAGAAGACCTTCAGTACATCGACAGTGATCCGGGAAGAGTCCGTGCAAAAGCATATGACATCGTTCTGAATGGTAACGAGATCGGAGGCGGAAGTGTCCGTATCTTCAATCAGGAGATCCAGAGCAAGATGTTTGAAGTCCTTGGATTTACACCAGAACAGGCACAGGAACAGTTCGGATTCCTTCTGAATGCATTCAAATATGGTGTGCCGCCACACGCAGGACTTGCTTACGGTCTTGACCGTCTGGTTATGCTGATGGCAAAACAGGACAGCATCCGTGATGTGATCGCATTCCCGAAGGTAAAAGATGCATCTGACCTGATGACAGAAGCACCGGAGAGAGTTGATCCGAAGCAGCTGGAAGAGCTTGGACTGGAGCTGGAAGAGCAGACAGAGGACGTTGAATAAATTTTATAATTCAATTTTTTAAAATGAACATTTTTTCACATAAGACAGAATTGCCTGTTAAAGTGAAGAAATGTTCATTTCTTTTTTTATAACGAAATTCTATAATAAAGGTAGTTGAAATAAAAGGAGGATGGGATATATGGCACATAAAATTTTAGAAGAATCGAATGAGATCAATGATCTGCTTGTGAAATGGAGAAGGGATCTTCATCAGATTCCGGAGACGGATCTGGAGCTTCCAAAGACTGTGGAATATATCAGTAAACGTCTGGATGAGATGAATGTAGAATACAAGGTATTTCCTGAGGGTTCAGTGATTATCGCACAGATCGGAAAAGGGGATAAATGTTTTCTTCTTAGAAGTGATATGGACGCGCTTCCGGTAGAAGAGGAAACGGGACTTGAATTTGCATCAAAGAACGGATGCATGCATGGATGTGGACACGATCTGCACGCTACGATCCTTCTTGGAGCGGCAAAAATTTTAAAGGCACATGAAGAAGAACTGCCGGGCGTAGTCAAATTATTGTTCCAGCCAGGTGAGGAAACTTTCCGCGGAGCGAAAGCAGCAGTGGAAGCAGGAGTCCTGGAGAATCCGCATGTAGATGCTGCCTTTGCAGCGCATGTATTTGCGGCAATTCCATATGGAACGATTGGATATGGTGTGGAAGCCATGGCGTCTGTATATGGCTTTAAAATCACCCTTACAGGACGTGGCGGACACGGTTCTGCACCGGAGGGCTGTATTGATCCGATCAACGCTGGTGTAGAAGTTTATCATGCTCTTCAGGCACTGATCGCCAGGGAATGTCCACCATCAGCAGAGGCAGCACTTACGATTGGACAGTTTACAGCTGGCAATGCAGCAAATGTAATTCCGGAGCGCTGCGTGCTTCAGGGAACACTAAGGACATTTAATGAAGAAGTAAGGACGATGCTGATCCGGAGGATCAATGAAATTGTTCCGGCTGTTGCAGCAGCTTATCGTACTACTTGTGAAATTGAAGAACTCAGCAATGTTCCGAGTGTGACTTGCAATGAAGAACTGAATGCAGATTATATTAAAAGTGTTGAGTCTCTTGAGAATCCGGGAACAACGATTAACGGTGGATTCCATGTCATGGGATCCGAAGACTTTGCAGTGATTTCAGCAAAAGTACCGGCAAGTTATTTTGTTATCGGAGCCGGAGTGGAAGATCAGAGTAAATGGAAAGGACAGCATAATCCGAAGATTCTGTTTAATGAAAAAGCATTACCGCTTGGCGCAGCCATGTATGCGAAGATTGCAATGGACTGGCTGGCAAAATAGAAGAGAAGATCTATAAGGTTAGAATAAATGAAAAGAAGGGATCAGGCTTTTACAAAAAGTGAAAGATGATCCCTTTTCGTGTATCGGGCACAACTCTGACAAATGGAGTCTTTTGGTTTAATTAAAAGTTTAATCAGAAATTTACATGAATGAAAAAAGAGACTTATGATTTTCATAAGTCTCACAAAGAGCGACAGACGGGACTCGAACCCGCGACCTCCACCTTGGCAAGGTGGCGTACTACCAACTGTACTACTATCGCATTTGTTAAGTTGTGTTCATCAGAACAATATTTACTATACCGTACAAAGAAGGAATTGTCAACGAAAAAATGAAGAAATTTTGTTCTACTTTTTACGAAGATTCAATAAGTTTTCTGTTAATCAGACAAAAAATAATTTTAACAGAATAATATATGAAGATGAATGAAAAAGTCCGACACATAAAAATGAAAATATACTTGACCAATTGATAGATATATTGTATAGTATTTATTGTTCTGATGAACAACAAATACTGAATGCGATAGTAGTACAGTTGGTAGTACGCCACCTTGCCAAGGTGGAGGTCGCGGGTTCGAGTCCCGTCTGTCGCTCTTGAATTAAGAACTACATGTTGCGTGTGGTTCTTTTTTGTGCATACAATGAGCCAAATACAGATTTTCACACCTATGCAGATTTGTGCTTGCACAAGGATCTGCATAGGTGTGAAAATCTGTATTTGGCGAATGTACATCATCGAGCTGCTAAGCGAGATGGTGTACGTTCGCCAGGGGTTCGTGCTCACACGAAACCCTGGCTCATTACTAACGTAAAAAAGACTGGCATCGAGCCAGTCTTTCATCATAACTATTCTTTTTTATTTCAGGAAGAACCAGTATCCTGCAAATGCAGCAGCTGCGATGATCAGGAAGATAAGGATTACAACAAGGACAACAGGAAAATGTCTTTCATCATCATCTTCTTCGTCTAACATATTCTGATAGTTCTCACGCATCTCCTGTTCACGTTTTTCACGGACATGCTTTGGTGGAATATTAGAATAGGTCTGTTCTTTTTCCTCCTCTGGAGTGGAAAGATCAGGTGCTGTAATTTTAAGTTCATCCTTTTCATCAGAAATGATACGTGTGCTGGAATTGTCAATTGCATGTACCGGTTTGGCTTCTTCCGGACGTTTCTTTTTCGGACGTGGACGAACTTCTTCCCGGCTTTCTTCCTGACCTTCTGCATATTTGAGAAGCGGACGGTCTGAAGTAACAGGGCGTTTCTTTGGATGCGGTCTGGATGGCTGTCCTTCGGAAGAACCTTCTGTCTTCGGACGAGGTTTTCTTGCCGGTCTTTCTCCTTCAGTAGCCGGGTTCGGACGTTTTTTCTTCGGATGAGCCGGTACTTCCGGATTAGCAGAAGAAGCGGTCCGCGTTTCGGCGTTTTCCGGAGATACCCGACGTTTTTTCTTTGGCTGGGCTGGACGTTCGGCAGAAGTTCTTTCTCCTTCGGCAGCCGGGCGCTTTTTGTGTGGCTTTTCGGCAGCCTTACCGGATTCAACTGTTTTTTCAGCCAATGCTTCTTTTGCAAGCTTTTTCTTCTTTTCACGCTGTTTATCTAAATTCCACTGCTTTTTACAGTCGCGGCAGATTGCGAATTCATTGTAGATTGCTTCACCGGCTTCATTTTCGCCTACTTTTTTGTTCTTGATCTCAAGATCCTTTTTACAAATCGGGCACTGCATGATTTATCTCTCCTCTTTGGTTTTTTAATATGTATCTACTCCCTTATTAAATGATGTAAATGTTAAAACTTATGTTTAACATTCACGTACTTAAATACATAGAATCATACATTTATAATGTTATCACGTCCTCAAAAGATGTCAAGAAAGTTCTTTGAATATTCACAAAAAAGTGCTAGAATAAAATGGATTTACTATAGAGATTAGGAGGACGCGAAGATATGACAGATACAAAGACGATCAAAGTAGGATTACTTGGACTTGGAACAGTCGGAACAGGTGTTTATAAATTGATTGGACGCCGCAGTGAAGAGATGCAGCAGAAGACCGGCGCCGCTCTTGAAATAAAGAAAATCCTGGTATACAATATGAAAAAAGTAAGACAGGGTGTAGATCAGAATCTGCTGACAGATCAGTGGAAAGAGATTATAGAAGATGATGAGATACAGATCGTGATCGAAGTGATGGGCGGAATTGAGCCAGCGAAAACGATGATCACAGAAGCACTGAAAGCAGGGAAAAATGTGGTAAGTGCAAATAAGGATCTGATCGCAGAATATGGAAAGGAACTCTATGATGCTGCGAAAGAAGGCGGCGCAGATTTCCTGTTTGAGGCAGCGGTAGCAGGAGGAATCCCGATCATCCGTCCGCTTAAGCAGTGCCTGGAAGGCAACCGGATCGATGAGATCATGGGAATTGTCAACGGAACGACCAACTATATCCTGACAAAAATGTTTGAGGATGGAATGGATTTTACAGAAGCACTTGCAAAGGCGACAGAGCTGGGGTATGCAGAAGCGGATCCAACGGCGGATGTGGAAGGTCTGGATGCAGGACGTAAGGTGGCGATCATGGCTACGTCAGCATTCCATTCGCAGGTGAAATTTTCGGATGTCTATACGGAGGGAATCACAAAGATCACAGCAGCAGATGTAAATTACGCAAAAGAGATGGGAAATGTGATCAAACTGATCGGTATTGCGAGAAATACATCTGATGGAATTGAAGCAGGTGTTTATCCGATGATGATCGATAAGAAACATCCGCTCGCTACCGTAAGAGATTCTTTTAATGCTGTATTTGTGCATGGAGATGCAGTTGGGGATACCATGTTCTATGGAAGAGGAGCAGGAGAACTGCCGACCGCAAGTGCAGTTCTCGGAGATGTGATGGATGTTGCAAGAAATATTGTATGGAACTGTACCGGAAGAATCGGATGGAGCGCATACAAAGAGCTTCCGATCAAGGAATTTGCGGACGTCAAGAATCGTTTCTTTATCCGTATGCAGGTAAGTAATGAACCGGGAGTACTGGCAGCAATCGCGAAAGTATTCGGAGATCACAAGGTAAGTATCGAACGTGTGATCCAGGAACAGGCAAAAGCGGCAAAGGCAGAACTTGTCATCGGAACATCCGCAGTCAAGGAATACCATCTTCAGGATGCGCTGGAGGAATTAAAAGAAATGCCGATCGTAAGTGAGATCAGCAGCATTATCAGAGAATATTAAAAGGCACAGCATTGAAAAAGGAGCAATCAGGCATGAGTTATGCAGACAAAGTTTTTATAGAGATGTGCAGGGACATCATTGATAATGGAACCAGCACAGAAGGAGAAAAGGTACGTCCGAGATGGGAAGACGGGACTCCGGCGTATACTGTAAAAAAATTTGGTGTGGTGAACCGGTATGATCTGCGAAAAGAATTCCCGGCACTGACACTCAGAAGAACCGGGATCAAAAGCTGTATGGACGAGCTTTTGTGGATCTGGCAGAAAAAATCCAATAATATCCACGATCTGAACAGTCACATCTGGGACAGCTGGGCAGATGAAGATGGATCGATCGGGAAGGCATACGGCTATCAGATGGGCGTAAAGCATGTTTATAAAGAAGGAATGATGGATCAGGTAGACCGTGTGATCTATGACCTGAAGAATAATCCTTACAGCCGCCGGATCATGACGAATATCTATGTACATCAGGATCTTCATGAGATGAATCTGTATCCGTGTGCATACAGCATGACGTTCAATGTGACAAAAGAAAAAGGCAGTGACAAGCTGACACTGAACGGAATCCTGAACCAGCGTTCCCAGGATGTGTTGGCAGCAAATAACTGGAATGTATGCCAGTATGCTGTGCTGCTTCATATGCTCGCACAGGTATGCGATATGCAGGTGGGTGAATTTGTACATGTGATCGCAGATGCACATATTTACGACAGGCATATTCCGCTGATCGAAGAACTGATTTCAAGAGAGGCGCACCCGGCACCGGAATTCTGGCTGAATCCGGAAGTGAAAGATTTCTATCAGTTCACACCGGATGACGTAAGATTAGACAACTATGTGACAGGACCGCAGGTCAAAAATATTCCGATCGCGGTTTAGAAAAGGAGACAGATACGATGAACATTATTGTAAATGCAGATAAAAACTGGGCAATAGGAAAGAATAACAGTCTGCTTGTACGAATCCCGGCAGATATGAAATACTTCCGTCAGATGACAGAAGGAAATATTGTCGTGATGGGAAGAAAGACACTGGAAAGCTTTCCGCAGGGACGTCCGCTTGCCAACAGGGTTAATATTGTGATTTCCCACAACCCGGATTATCAGGTGAAGGATGCGATCGTGGTACACAGCGTGGAAGAGGCAATGCAGGAATGTAAAAAGCATGAAGGAGAAGTCTTTGTGATCGGCGGAGAAAGTATTTACCGTGCTATGCTTCCGTACTGTAATACAGCGTATGTTACGCGGACAGATCATGTATATGAGGCAGATACCTGGTTCCCGGATCTGGACAAGGATCCGGATTGGCAAAAAACAGCTGAGACGGATGAACAGACATATTTCGATCTTGAGTATGTATTTGCAAAATATGAAAGAATAAAATAGATCAATAAAATTTGCGAAATGTATCATTGACAAATCAATAGACCACTCATTATAATAAATGTAATCGATGAGACAATAGAAGAAATGCTATGACAAGGAGGAGTATATAATCTTCGGAAGCAAAGAGAGAAGGCGGATGGTGTAAGCCTTCATGAAGGGATTGTAGAAGTAGCCTTTGAGCAGCGGACCGAACGGGGATTTCTCAAGTAGACTTCGACGTAAGCCCTACGTTACAGGGGAATAGTATCGAACATTTCTATGGTTCTGTACTTGCGTGAGAGCAGAGAAGCAGCTTCTCTGAAGACAGGTGGTAACACGGATTTTATATTCGCCCTGAACGGTCAGCCGTTTAGGGCGTTTGTTATTCTATATGACTATGATAAAAATTTGGCGATCATCTGTATAGAAAATTCATGGAGGTAGATTTATGAAAAAAATATCAGGGAATAAATTACTTGTAAAAGCATTAAAAGAAGAGGGTGTAGATATCCTTTTTGGATATCCGGGAGCCTGTACGATTGATATCAGTGATGAAATTTACAAACAGGATTACACAAAAGTTGTACTTCCGCGTCATGAACAGGCACTTGTCCATGCGGCAGACGCTTACGCCAGATCAACAGGAAAAGTCGGGGTATGTCTGGTGACAAGCGGACCGGGTGCAACCAATCTGGTGACAGGAATTGCAACGGCAAATTATGACAGTGTACCGCTGGTATGTTTTACCGGACAGGTTGCGAGACATCTGATCGGAAATGATGCATTTCAGGAAGTTGATATTGTAGGTATTACAAGAAGTATCACAAAATACGGCGTGACAGTAAGAAAGAGAGAAGATCTGGGAAGAATCATCAAAGAGGCATTCTATATTGCGCGCAGCGGACGTCCAGGACCGGTTCTTGTGGATCTCCCGAAAGATGTAATGGCAGAGCTTGGAAACCCGAATTATCCGGAGACAGTCAATATCCGCGGATATAAGCCGAGTACCGGCGTTCATATCGGACAGCTTAAGAGGGCAGTCAAGATGCTTGGAAAAGCAAAGAAGCCTCTGTTCCTTGCCGGTGGCGGTGTCAATATTGCAGGAGCTAATAAGGCGTTTACAGAACTTGTAGAACGTACCCAGATCCCGGTTGTAACAACGATCATGGGACGTGGAGCGATTCCGACAACACATCCGCTTTTTATCGGTAATCTGGGGATGCATGGTGCATATGCATCCAATATGGCAGTGGAAGAATGTGACCTGCTGTTCTCGATCGGGACCAGATTTAATGACCGTATCACTGGAAAACTGCATGCATTTGCACCGAAGGCTACGATCGTACATATCGACATTGATACTTCCTCCATCTCACGTAATATTCAGGTAGATATCCCGATCGTTGCGGATGCAAAAGAAGCCATTGAAAAATTATTGGAATATGTAGAACCAATAGAGAAAAAAGAAAGCTGGATGGAACAGATCGAAGGCTGGAAAGAGGAGCATCCGCTTAGGATGAAACCAAAGGGAGACCAGATGCAGGCACAGGATATTCTGGAGACGATCAATGAAGTGTTTAAAGATGATGACAAGATTGTTGTGACAGATGTAGGACAGCATCAGATGTTCACATCCCAGTATCTGGAAGTGAATGAAAAGACCAGACTTTATATGTCCGGCGGACTTGGAACCATGGGATATGGATTCCCGGGAGCAGTCGGAGCGCAGATCGGCAATCCGGACAGTACGGTAATTGCAATTTCCGGTGATGGCGGTATGCAGATGAATATTCAGGAATTTGCAACGGCAGTGCTGGAAGAACTTCCTTTGATCCTCTGTGTATTTAACAATACCTATCTTGGAATGGTTCGCCAGTGGCAGAAACTTTTCTATGGAAAACGCTATTCTATGACGGATCTTCGTGCAGGCGCAGCGACAAGACGTGGAGAAGAGCATCCACCGAAATATACACCGGATTTTGTAAAACTTGCAGAAAGCTATGGGGCAAAGGGAATCCGTGTAACCGAAAAATCCGAGATGAAGGCAGCATTTGAACAGGCAAAAGCAAACCGTGCACTGAAGGTGCCGACTCTGATCGAATTCATGCTGGATCCGGAAGTGCAGGTTTATCCGATGGTACGTCCGGGCGGAACCCTGGAAGATCTTTTGATGGATTAATGGAGAGGAGAGATGAAGATGGATAATACAATGAAAAAAAGATGGATTTCCTTATATGTGGAAAATCAGGTTGGTGTACTTTCCAAGATTTCCGGACTCTTTTCCGGTAAATCCTATAATCTGGAGAGTCTGACGGTAGGTACAACAGAAGATCCGACTATCTCCAGAATGACGATTGAGACGAACAGTGATGAAGAGACTTATGAACAGATTAAAAAGCAGCTGAACCGTATGGTTGAAGTAATCAAAGTCATTGATTTTACAGAAGTATCTGTTGTTATGCAGGAGCTGATGTTTATCAAAGTAAAAAACTGTACACCGGAAGATAAGACAGAGCTTTTCCAGATCGCGCAGACTTATCAGGCAAAGGTACGTGATTATGGAAAAGACAGTGTGCTTCTTGAGTTTGTACACACGGCACATAAAAATACAGCGATCATCCAGTTTTTACGTTCTGAATTCAATTCAATTGAAGTTGTAAGAGGTGGAAGTGTGGGGATTGAAGCAATCACAATGCCAAAAAGATAAAAAAATCAAAAAAAACAGAGTGCACTCTTGAATTTGAAAAACAGAAGTACTATAATAGCGATATGTAATCCGTAGGATTCAAAATACGGGAAGCAAAATTTATAATTTAGATATATGTTACTGTAAGAAGCAACAAGGGAATGGAGGAATTACAATGGAAAAGAAACAGATTGACTGGTCAAGTATAGGATTTGGTTATATCCCGACCGAAAAGAGATATGTTTCAAATTACAAAGATGGAAAGTGGGACGATGGATGCCTGACAGAAGATGCCAACATTGTACTGAATGAGTGTGCAGGTGTTCTGCAGTATTCCCAGTCAGTATTTGAAGGTATGAAGGCATACACAACAGAAGACGGACGTATCGTTGTATTCCGCCCGGATATGAACGCAAAGAGATTTGCTGATTCCGCAAGAAGACTTGAGATGCCGGTATTTCCGGAAGACCGTTTTGTAGATGCGATCGTACAGGTAGTAAAAGCCAATGCGGCTTATGTACCACCTTACGGATCAGGAGCGTCCCTTTATATTCGTCCATATATGTTCGGAAGCAATCCGGTTATCGGAGTTAAACCAGCTGACGAATATCAGTTCCGTGCATTTGTAACACCAGTAGGGCCATATTTCAAGGGCGGCGCAAAGCCGATCACAATTAAAGTTTCAGACTTTGACCGTGCGGCACCGCATGGAACAGGACATATCAAAGCTGGTCTTAACTATGCAATGAGTTTGCATGCAATTGTAACAGCACATGAAGAAGGCTATGCAGAGAATATGTATCTGGATGCAGCAACAAGAACAAAAGTAGAAGAGACAGGTGGAGCAAACTTCATCTTCGTCACAAAAGATGGTAAAGTGGTTACTCCGAAGTCAAACAGTATCCTTCCATCTATTACAAGACGTTCTATTCTTTATGTAGCAGAACATTATCTTGGACTTGAGACAGAAGAAAGAGAAGTATATCTTGATGAAGTAAAAGACTTTGCAGAATGCGGACTTTGCGGAACAGCAGCAGTTATCTCACCGGTTGGAAAGATTGTAGATCATGGTAAAGAAATCTGCTTCCCAAGCGGAATGGATGAGATGGGACCTGTTATCAAGAAATTATATGAAACACTTACCGGAATTCAGATGGGACACATCGAAGCACCGGAAGGATGGATCCAGGTGGTTGAATAATGGATAAATTCGTCACAAAGCGAAATGATCTGCTCGCAGAGCAGGTAATAAAGAATCTGAAGTCCCGTCAGATGGAGGGACATTATGTACAGACCAAAGAAGAGGCACTTGCCCTTGCGCTGGAGCTGATTCCGGAAGGAAGCAGCATCAGCTGGGGAGGGTCTATGAGCATTAAGGCAATTGGTCTTCCGGAAGCACTTCATAAAGGAAATTATAAAGTGCTTGACAGAGATCTGTGTGCGACACCGGAGGAAAAAGCAGAGATGATGCATCAGGCATTTAACTGTGATTATTTTCTGGCAAGCTGCAATGCAATCTCGGAAGATGGCATACTGGTCAACATAGATGGAAATGCAAACCGTGTGGCAGCTATTTCTTACGGACCGGAAAATGTTCTGATGATCGTTGGCATGAACAAAATCGTAAGAAGTGCAGAGGATGCATATACCCGGGCAAAGTATGTGGCAGCTCCGATCAACGGACAGCGTTTTGAAGGACTTCCGTGTGCGAAGACAGGTGTCTGTTCCAACTGTAAATCTCCGAAAAGTATCTGCTGTCAGACACTGATTACGAGATTCAGCCATGTTCCAGACAGAATAAAGGTGATTCTGGTGAATGAAGAACTGGGATTCTAAAAAATTCGAAGAGAATCAGGGAATTTTCCCTGGTTCTTTTTGCGCCTGAAAAAGAAAATTCCGAAAGGGATAAAGTTCTCATCATAATATGACTTTTCTATGAGAAAATCCTGTGTTATACTATAGAATAATCTGGATGTCAGGATACGCAGCGGAGTATACCGCGGACATCGGTCAGTGCCGGCTATTGGACACTGGTGGCGAATCGAAAGAGAGGAACAGCAGAATATGGAAGCGTATACAAGTTTTGCACGTGTATATGATACCTTCATGGATAATATTCCTTATGAAGAATGGTGCGAATATCTCACCGGTCTTATGAGAGAATACGGTGTTATGGATGGACTGGTACTGGATCTGGGGTGTGGTACCGGGAATATGACAGAATTGCTTGCAGAGGCAGGATATGATATGATTGGTGCGGATAATGCGGAAGAGATGCTGGAGATCGCAATGGAGAAACGTGACAGATCTGGTCATGATATTCTGTATCTTCTGCAGGATATGAGAGAGTTCGAACTGTATGGTACGGTTAGAGCTGTCATCAGTGTCTGCGATTCAGTCAATTATATTACGGAGCCGGAAGAACTTCAGGAAGTATTCCGCCTGGTCAACAATTATCTGGATCCGAAAGGTGTTTTTATTTTTGATTTTAATACACGCTACAAGTATGAAGAGATTCTTGGAGACCGCACAATTGCGGAGAACCGGGAGGAATGCAGTTTTATCTGGGACAACTATTATTACGAAGATGAGAAGATCAATGAATATGATCTGAGTCTTTTTATTGAAACAGATAAGGACAGTGGGCTTTATCGCAAATATGAGGAGACGCATTATCAGAGAGCGTATACGCTGGAGGAGATGAAGAAACTGATCCGAAAGTCGGGGTTGGAATTTGTGACAGCATACGATGCATTTTCAAAGAATGCGCCGACGGATACAAGCGAGCGCATTTATGTGATCGCAAGAGAACAGGGAAAATAGAACAGGAGAGAATTATTATATGAAAGATTATATTGTAAGAGCAACTGCAGGAGACGGGCAGATCCGTGCATTTGCCGCAACAACAGGCAATCTGGTGGAAGAGGCAAGGAAGAGACATGACACAAGTCCGGTAGCGACAGCGGCACTTGGAAGACTTCTGACAGCAGGGGCAATGATGGGAGGCATGATGAAGAATGAGACAGATGTGCTGACGCTCCAGATCAAAGGTGATGGACCACTTGGCGGAATTACGGTGACTGCAGATGCAAAAGGTGATGTGAAAGGATACGTCGATCATCCGGAAGCAATGATGCCGCCTAAGAATGGCAAGCTGGATGTTGGAGGAGCTGTTGGAATCGGTCTTTTAAATGTTATTAAAGATATGGGACTGAAAGAACCATATGTAGGACAGACTATCCTGCAGACAAGCGAGATCGCAGAAGATCTGACGTATTATTTTGCAACCAGCGAACAGGTTCCGTCTTCCGTGGGTCTTGGAGTATTGATGAATAAGGACAACACTGTACACTGTGCAGGTGGATTTATCGTGCAGGTAATGCCGTTTGTATCGGATGAGGTGCTGGATAAGCTGGAAGAGAATATCAAGAAGATCTCTTCCGTTACCAGTATGCTGGATAACGGACATACACCGGAGCAGATGTTGGAGCAGGTACTGGATGGTCTGAATGTGGAATTTACAGATACAATGGATACACAGTTTAAATGTAATTGTTCACATGAGAGAATCGAGAAAGCCATCATCAGCATTGGAAAGAAAGATATCCAGGAAATGATCGATGACGGAAAAGAAGTAGAAGTAAAATGCCATTTCTGTAATACGGCGTATACATTTAGTGTAGAAGAACTGAAACAGATTTTAAAACAGGCAAAAAGATAATGAGGTAAACAACATATGAGACAGGGATTTATCAAGGTTGCAGCGGTCACAGTTGATATCCGTGTGGCGGATGTCTGGCACAACTGTGAGGAAATCTGCAAACGTATGAAAGAAGCTGAGAAGGCAGGTGCAAAGATCATTGTATTTCCGGAGCTTTGCCTGACCGGGTATACCTGCAGCGATCTTTTTACGCAGGATATACTGTTAAAAGAGGTGCGAAAAGCGCTTGCGAAAATTGCAGAAGAGACAAGACATACAGAGGCACTGGTATTTGTCGGACTTCCGCTTGCTGTGGACGGAGAACTGTATAATGTTGCGGCAGCATTAAATGATGGAAAGATTCTTGGTTTTACGACCAAGACTTTCCTTCCGAATTATGGAGAATTTTATGAGATGCGCCAGTTCCGTCAGGGGCCGAAAAAAGCAAGACTGATTTCCTATGAAGGGGAAGAAATCCTGTTTGGACCGCAGATCCTGTATCAGGCGGCAGAGATGGATGAGCTGGTCGTATCGGCAGAGATCTGTGAGGATGTCTGGTCACCAGTCCCACCGAGCATTGAGGCGGCAAGAGAAGGTGCGGTCATCCTGGTCAACTGTTCAGCAAGTGATGAAACGATCGGAAAGGATAGTTACCGGGAAGAACTGATCAAGGGACAGTCTGCAAGACTGATTGCAGGTTATGTCTATGCAAATGCCGGGGACGGAGAGTCTACGACAGATGTGGTATTTGGTGGGCATAATATTATTGCAGAGAACGGGACGATCCTGAAAGAAGCAAAGCGGTTTGCCAACGAGATGATCGTCAGCGAGATTGACATTTTCCGTCTTTTAAGTGAACGGAGAAAAAATACAACTTTCCAGACAACTGAAGAACGGCGGCTTCCAAAAGTAGTATTTCATATCAGTATGGAAGAAACTGAGCTTACCAGAGATTTTGCACAGACACCTTTTGTTCCGCAGAATATGGCAGAGCGGGAAAAACGCTGTGAAGAGATTCTGATGATCCAGGCAATGGGATTGAAAAAACGTCTGGTGCATACTCATTCGAGAACAGCGGTAGTCGGAATTTCAGGTGGTTTGGATTCTACACTGGCACTGCTTGTGACTGCAAAAGCATTTGACATGGCAGGGAAAGACCGAAAGGATATCATTGCGGTAACGATGCCTTGTTTTGGTACGACAGACAGAACCTATCAGAATGCCTGTCTGATGTCAAAAAAACTGGGAGCCACTTTAAAAGAGGTGCCGATCGCGGATGCAGTCCATGTGCATTTTCACGATATCGGACACGATGAAGCGGTGCATGATGTGACCTATGAGAATTCACAGGCAAGAGAGCGTACCCAGGTGCTGATGGATATTGCTAACCAGGAATGGGGCATGGTCATCGGAACCGGAGATATGTCGGAGCTGGCTCTTGGGTGGGCGACTTATAATGGTGATCATATGTCCATGTATGGAGTCAATGCATCCGTTCCGAAGACGCTGGTACGCCATCTGGTACAGTATTATGCTGATACCTGTGAGGATCAGGAACTGAAAGCGGTACTTCTGGATGTGCTTGATACACCGGTAAGTCCGGAACTTCTTCCACCAAAGGATGGCGAGATCGCGCAGAAGACGGAAGACCTTGTAGGTCCGTATGAGCTGCATGATTTTTATCTGTATTATGTTCTTCGGTTTGGATTTGAACCGTCGAAGATCTACCGTCTTGCAAAGCTTGCTTTTGAAGGAACCTATGACAGTGAGACAATCATGAAATGGCTGAAGACATTTTACCGGAGATTTTTTGCACAGCAGTTTAAGCGTTCCTGTCTGCCGGATGGCCCAAAGATCGGTACAGTAGCACTTTCTCCAAGGGGAGACTGGAGAATGCCAAGCGATGCGTGCGTGGCAGTCTGGATGCAGGATCTGGAAGCACTGGAAAAATAGAAGAGCAAAAGGGAAGTTTGTGTCTGAACGGATTTCCCCTTAAGTAGATAGGATAAAGAATCGAAAGCTACTTAAAGGGAAGCCTGTCAGATGCAAACTTCCCTTTTTTGTATATACGATGAGCCAAATGCCCTGCTGATAAAATTGTCAATTTTAGAGCTTGATATTTTTAAACAGATCCCCAAGGCTGGTTCCGATTGCTTCTGCTTTTGGAATTTCTACGTGTTCCAGCTCTTCTTCCTGTTCTTTTTCAGCATCTTCTGCAAGAGCCTTGATACTGAGGCTGATCTTGCCATCTTTGATACCGATGACTTTGACATCCACTTCATCCCCGACATGAAGTACCTGGTCTGCTGATTTGATTCTCTGGGTACTGATCTGGGAAATGTGAACCAGGCCGGAAAGACCGTTCTCAAGACGTACAAAAGCGCCGTAGGACTGAAGAGATTCAACAGTACCTTTTACAACACTTCCAACCTGTACAGATGCAAGTTTTTTTGCATCTTCTTCTTTTTTCTGTTCTCTTAAAATCTCACGTGCAGATAAGATCAGGCGTCCTTTTGCCTGGTTTGCCTCGATGACACGGACATCAATTTCTTTCAGAAGATAGGTTTCCAGATCTTCGATATAAGAAAGAGAAAGGCGGGATGCCGGGATGAATCCGCGGAGTCCTTCGACCATGGCGATCACGCCGCCATTTACGATTCCTTCTACTTTTACGTGAAGATTGGTTCCTTCTTCCTGATAACGTGCGACCACATTCCATGGATTGGCATCATCGAAATGTGCTTCGTAGTCTGCCATGCTTTCTGTCTGTTCCTGTAATTTTTCGTTTTCCATCTTAACACCTCTGTTAGTTTATTTTTCTGAACGTATGCTCAATAATATTATTAGTATAACACATTTTTATATAGATAAAAAGTATAGATTCCAAATCGATAAGTGGGTGATGCACTCTTAATGAGAAAAAATCGTTATTATGTACGAAAATTGTGGTAAAAATTTGTGTATATTTTGAATGGTAAAAATCGTGAAAAAAGTTGACAAAAGAAAAAATAAATTGTATATTACCAATATAAGGACATATTAAAGACGATGTCCCAAACTAAAAGGTAAAGGAGTAATTAAAATGAAGGGAAATGTGAATTATCTGGAACTGGCAAACAGCCCTCTGATGTGGGTGAGTGCCGCAATAGCAGTAGGAATCGTAGTTTTTCAGTCCGTACTGTTCTTCAGAAAGTCGCTCAAAGCAGCAAAAGAGATTGGAATTGAACAGGAAAAGATCAATATGGCAATTAAGAGTAGTGCCATTTCTTCAATCGGTCCATCTATCGTAATCCTGGTAACAATGATCTCTCTGATCGTATCAATGGGAGCACCTGTTTCATGGATGAGACTTTCTTTTATCGGATCTGTTAACTATGAAGCAATGGCAGCAGGATTTGGTGCCCAGGCAATGGGAGCAACACTGGAGAATCTGACACCGGTTGCGTTCGCATGTGGTGTATGGACCATGATCTGCGGATCACTTGGATGGCTGATCTTCACACTGCTTTTCACGGACAAGATGGATAAAGTAAATCATCTGATGTCAAAAGGAAATTCAAAAATGGTTCCGATCATTTCAGCAGGAGCTATGCTTGGTGCATTTGCAAACCTCGCATCAGGAAATTTCTTCAATGAAAAAAATCAGTTCGCATTTGACGGAGCACCGGCGATTGCAACAATCGTAGGATGCATTCTTATGATGATCCTGACAAAGGTTGCAAAAGAAAAGAATATTGGATGGCTCAGAGAATGGGCATTTGCAATTTCCATGTTCTCAGGCATGCTTATTGGTTACATCTGGAACACTGTATTTTAATAGGAATGAGAGGATAAAGATATGAATAAAGAATACTACAACAAAGTCTATATACCTGGTATTGTCAAATGGGGAAAAATCACCATGTTATTAGGTATCATTACATGTTTTGGACCAGCACTTGTTATCTCAGTTGTATACGGATGTATGCCACCGGTATCCGCGATCATTGCAGGTACAATCGCACAGATCAGTGTAAGTGGAGCATTTTATATTGTAGAACCGATTTCCTATTTCCCGATTCTTGGAATCCCGGGAACTTATCTGACATTCCTTTCAGGAAATACATCCAACATGCGTGTTCCGTGTTCTTCTGTTGCACAGGAAGCAGCAGGCGTTGAAATGGGTAGCGACAAAGGTTCTGTTGTATCAACCATCGGTATTGCTGTATCAATCATTGTAAATATTGTGATCCTGACAATCGGAGCAATTGCAGGAAACGCAATTATCGGTATGATGCCAGAAGGATTCAAGCAGGCCCTCAACTTCCTTCTTCCGGCACTTTACGGAGCTGTATTCGGACAGTTCGCAATCACAAGACCAAAGCTTGGTGTAGTTGCAGTAGTTATTGCATTTGTGATGAACTGGCTGATGAAAAACGGATTCTTATCCTTCTTCCCTGGAACACCGTCATACGTTGTTATCCTGGTAGCTGTATTTGGATCTATTTTTGCAGGAAAGATTATCTACAAGAAAGAACTTGAGGACTAAGTCCGGAAAGGAAAAGTTATGTTATCGAGAGAAAGATTACAGGAAAGGTTTATTGAGATGATCAAAATCTACAGTCCGTCTAAAGGGGAAAAAGAGATGGCGGACTGGATAGAAAACTGGCTGAGTGAGCGGAATATTCCGTTCCAGTCAGACAATGCCGGAGAAGCATATGGTGGAAACGGCAGAAATATCGTTGCATTTGTAAAAGGAAACACAGAGGAACGTCCACTTGGATTTGCTGCACATATGGATCAGATCGAACCATGCAGAAATGTAAATCCGGTGATCAACGGAAACATCATCAGTACCGACAAGACAACAACACTTGGCGGAGATGACAAAGCTGGAATTTCAGCAATTATGGAAGCGGTAGAAGATATCATTGAAAGCGGTGTACCGCACAGAGATATTTATCTGGTATTTACCTGCTCCGAAGAGATCAGTATGATGGGAACAAAGCACATGGATATGTCTATGCTGCCATGCAAAGAACTGGTTGTTGTGGATGCAACAGGAGGAGCAGAAACGCTCGCATACAAAGCACCGGCAATGGAAGCGATTGAGATTACCTTTAAAGGAAAGAAAGCACATGCCGGAATCGAACCGGAAAAAGGAATCAATGCGATCGTTGTAGCATCAAAGGCAATCAGCAAGATGCACATCGGACGTATCGACCATGAGACCACTTCCAATATCGGACATATTGAAGGCGGATCTGCGACAAATATTGTGACAGATGAAGTAACATTTACCGCAGAGATCCGTTCCCACAGTATGGAAAAGCTGGCAGCAGAGGTTGCACATATGGAACAATGCTGTAAAGAAGCAGCGGAAGAAATGGGAGCCAGTTATGAAATGAAGCATGAGATGGCTTATCCAACTCTGTCACTGGAAGAGGACTGTGAACTGATTCAGGATACTGTAAAGGCAATGGCAGAAGAAGGAATTACAGCAAATAAAATGATCATTGGTGGTGGAAGTGATGCGAATGTGCTTGCAGGACATGGATATAAGAGTGTCATTTTAGGATGCGGAATGATCAATGTACACACAGTAGAAGAAGCACTTGATACAGATGAGACCTGGAAGGTAACAAAAGTGCTGAGAAGACTGATGGGTGCAGAATAGGAGATGGACGACACAGATGGAAAAAGAAGAACTGAAGAAGAGATGTCTGGACGCGATTGATGCGAACAGGGATCTGATCATTCAGCTTGGCGATGATGTATATAAAACGCCTGAACTTGGCTATAAAGAATTTAAGACGACTGAGAGAATGATAAAGGCATTTCAGAAGCTTGGGGAAGAGCCGGAAACAGAAATTGCATATACCGGCTGCAAGGTTTCAACTCCGAAAAAAGGGGATACAAGAATTGCCGTGATCGGAGAGCTGGACTGTATCCAGTGCAAAGAACATCCGGACAGCACACCGGAGGGGAATGTTCATGCCTGCGGTCATCACGCACAGCTTGCAAATCTGTATGGATGTGCGATCGGTCTTTTGAAATCCGGAGTTATGAAAGAACTGGATGGCGCGGTTGATTTTATTGCGATCCCGGCTGAGGAATGTGTAGATTATGATTACCGTGACAGCCTGATTCGTGAAAATAAGATCAGCTTTTACGGCGGCAAGCAGGAATATTTAAAACGCGGTGGCTTTGATGATGTGGATATGGCATTGCAGTGTCACATGATGGAAATTGGAAATGGCAGACATTGCACGATTGATACCGACTGCAACGGCTTTGTGACAAAGACGGTAACATTTATCGGAGAAGCTGCGCATGCAGGTTTTGCACCACATGAAGGAATCAATGCGTTAAATATGGCAGAGCTGGCACTGAACAATATCCATGCACTCCGTGAGACTTTTCAGGAGAAAGAAAAGGTTCGTGTGAGCGCGATCATCACAGAAGGCGGAGATCTGGTCAACGTGGTCCCGGCAGTTGTGAAGATGCAGATTATGGTGCGTGCTTTTACAATCGAAGGAATGCTGGATGCAAGTAAAAAAGTGAACCGTGCATTAAAAGCCGGAGCTCTTTCACTCGGTGGAAAGGTTGAGATTGATGATAAGATTGGCTATCTCCCAATGAATACCAACCGTGAACTTTCCGCTTTATATAAGGAGAATATGATTGAATATACAGGGGCAGAAAAAGATTCATTTGTAGAATTATATGAGACAGCAGGTTCTACCGATCTGGGGGATCTTTCCCAGATTATGCCGTGTATGCACATCTGGACAGAAGGAATCATCGGAGGACTTCATTCCAAAGATTATCGTCTTGCAGATCCGGAGTTGGCATATATCGTTCCGGCAAAGATGATGGCACTTACGATCATTGATCTTCTTTATGATGATGCAAAGAAGGCAAAACATATTCTGGATAATTTCAAACCGACACTGACAAAAGAAAGCTATCTGGAATTAAAAAAAGAATATTCTAAGCTTGTGGTTTTTGATGGCTCTGAGTTATAATAAAAAGGAATCCCGTTTGAGGGATTCCTTTTTTAAAATATAAGATCACAATATGGGGGATATTTTTGTGAAAATTGGAGTTATCGGATCAAAAGCATCTTGCGAGATTGTTAAGAAGAGTATAAAAGAAATTGACAGTTTAGTCGAAGTAGTTTCCTATGAAGAAGAGCAGGTCAATCGAAGCGACAGACTAATCGAAGGATGTGAACTGGAGTGTGATGCGGTGCTGTTTACCGGTCGCGCGGTCGAGAGTTTTGTCGGGCAGAACTATCATTTTACCAAGCCGCATGCTTCGGTGGAAAAGTCGGTTGTCAGTATAGCCGGAGCTTTCCTGCAGATGCAGAAAAGTAATATCGAACTGGATGCATTTAGTATTGATATTGTAGAAAAACAGGTTATTGAGGATTTGCTGGATGCATTTGATATTCTGGCAAGAAATATCTATTCCTGCCCGTTTCAAGCAGGAGTAGAAGAAGAACAGTATGTGGAGTGGCACATGAAGCTTCTGGATGAAGGAAAAGTGAATGTGGCACTGACTTCACTGCGCTGGGTATATAAGATACTGAAAGAAAAAGGGTATCATGCCATTTATCTGCCGCCGACCAGGGCGAAGGTGAGAGTGGCATTGGAAAAATTAAAAAATGAATGCGCACTCCAGGAAGCGGAGTATGCGCAGGCAGCAGTTGAAATTTTTCAGCTTACAGACTATGAGAGCAGAGAAGAAAATTATTATTCGAGTATGCTCGCAAAAGCAGATATTGAAAAAGAAATCATTAAATATACAAAAGGGATTCAGGGAGCGATTTTTGCATCTGGAAGAAGAGAGTATATCGTATTTTCAAACTCGGGAGCTGTGCAGGAAGAGTTTAATCAGAGGAGACTTCTGAACCTGCAAAAAAAGGTTCAGGAAGAAAATAAGATCAGCCTGAATGTGGGAATTGGAACCGGAGGAACCATGAATGAAGCAGAAATGAATGCAAGGCGTGCATTGGATTCTTCCCTGAAAAATGAAAAGCAGGAGATTTTCTGGATTGATGCAAAGCAGACACAGCATGGTCCGCTTGGAAAAGAGATCCAGCTGGAATACCAGCTTATTTCTTCCGATCCCAAATTACAGGAAATTTCAGAGAAGACAGGTCTTAGTACAACATCAATCCTGAAGATCATTGCAATTGCAGATGTGAGAAAAAGTTATATTTTTGATGCACATCAGCTGGCAGAGTGCCTGGGAATTAAGGTCAGAAGTGCCCGGCGGATCATGAATAAGATCATGGAAGCCGGCTATGGAAAAGTATATGCGAAGAAGACTGCGGCAGCAGGAGGAAGACCGAAGGCGCTTGTAGAGATATTGTTTAAAATTTAGTGTAAGTGGTCTTTTATCCGTACAAGGGTTGACGAACAACGAAAAAAATGGCATTCTGAAAAGTAAGTAACACAAGAGATAGTAATGGAGTTGTAATAAAATGGAACAGAAAAAACCAAAGAAAGTGTATGTGATCGGACACAAAAATCCGGATACGGATTCCATCTGTTCAGCAATAGCATATGCAAATCTGAAAAATCAGATCACAGGAGAGAGATACATAGCGAAGAGAGCAGGCGAGGTCAATGGCGAGACCGCTTATGTTCTGGATAAATTCCAGACAGAGGTGCCGGCACTTCTGGACAATGTACATCTGCAGGTGAAGGATATGGATATCCGTCAGATCGAAGGAGTCTCTGGTCACATGTCCATTAAAGATGCATGGGCACGGATGAAGGATGAGAACATCAAGACTCTGCCGGTGACAAGAGGGGAGAAGCTGGAAGGGCTGATCACCATCGGAGATATCGCAACATCTTATATGGAAGTGTATGACAATAATATTCTTGCAACAGCGAGAACCCAGTACCGAAACATCGTCAAGACACTGGACGGAATGCTGATCACCGGGAATGAACATGGCTATTTCCTGAATGGAAAAGTTGTCATTGCAGCATCCAGTCCAGATATGATGGAGAATTTTATCGAGAAGGATGATCTTGTTATTCTCGGAAACCGTTATGAGTCCCAGCTCTGCGCGATCGAGATGGATGCAAGCTGTCTGGTCATCTGTCAGGGAGCCAATATCTCCAAGACGATCAAGAAGATGGCAGAGGAGCGGGACATTGTGATCATTCAGACACCACATGATACCTTTACTGCAGCAAGGCTGATCAACCAGAGTATTCCGGTCAAATTTTTCATGAGCCGTGACAATCTGGAAACGTTCCATCTGAAAGATTATGTAGAACAGGTCAAAGAAGTCATGTCAAAGACGAAGTACAGAGATTTCCCAATTCTGGATAATAAAGGAAAGTTCTATGGTTTCCTCTCCAGACGAAGACTTATGACTTCCCGTAAAAAACAGGTAATTCTGGTGGATCATAATGAAAAATCACAGGCTGTGAATGGAATTGAAGAGGCAGAGGTGCAGGAGATCATTGATCATCACAGACTGGGTGGTCTGGAGACCATTGGACCGGTCTACTTCCGCAATCAGCCGGTTGGGTGTACGGCGACGATCATTTACCAGATGTATCAGGAAAGCGGTGTGGAAGTAGATCCGCAGATAGCGGGACTTCTGTGTTCAGCGATCATTTCGGATACCTTACTGTTCCGTTCACCAACCTGTACCATGGTTGATCAGGCAGCAGCAGAAGCACTGGCACGGATCGCCGGAATCAATATGGAAGAACATGCAAAAGAGATGTTTAATGCGGGAAGTAATCTGCGTGGTAAATCCGTAGAAGAGATCTGTTTCCAGGACTTCAAGGTATTTAATGTGAAAGATACGAGGTTCGGAGTCGGACAGATCACTTCCATGAATCAGGATGAGCTGGATGAGGTAAAAGAACGTCTGATTCCATATCTGGAAGAGGCAAGAAAGACGCAGGGACTGCATATGCTTTACCTGATGATGACCAACATCCTGGAGGAATCAACAGAGCTTCTGTGCTGTGGCGAGAATGCGAAGGAGCAGGTCCTTGAAGCGTATGAACTGTCAGGTGATACCGAAAAGATCCTTCTGAAGGGGGTCGTATCCAGAAAAAAACAGATGATCCCTGTTCTGGTCACTTACCTGCAGCAGAAACAATAAACAGATGATACGGGAGAGATGAAAGATGGCAAAGCAGATCTGGAAGCCGGGCAATATGCTGTATCCGCTGCCGGCAGTTATGGTCAGCGTGGCAGATAAAGAAGGCAATCCAAATATCATTACCGTGGCGTGGGCGGGAACCGTCTGCACCAATCCGCCGATGGTTTCCATTTCCGTGAGACCGGAGCGGTATTCTTATCATATGATCGAAGAGACCGGTGAATTTGTGATCAATCTGACAACAGAAAAGCTTGCGTATGCGACGGATTACTGTGGTGTGCGTTCGGGAAGAGATGTGGACAAATTCAAAGAGCTGCATCTGACTCCGGAAAAGGCAGAGCATGTGAGCGCACCACTGATCGGGGAAAGCCCGGTCAACATCGAGTGCAGGGTGGTCAAAAAAGAAACGCCGGGATCGCATCATATTTTCCTTGCCGAGGTAAAAGCAGTTCATGTAGATGATGCCTATATGGATCAGAAAGGACGATTTGCACTGGAAAAGACCGATCCGATCGTATATGTGCACGGACAGTATTATAGTCTGGGTAAGCTTTTGGGAACGTTTGGGTACAGTGTGAAGAAACCGGCGAAAAAGACAGTAAAGAAGAACGTGAAGAAAAAGAAAAAATAAAAACACAGATTCTCTTGACAAAGAAATGACAGAGGGTATATTCTGTGTAAGTGGAAACTCAAGGGCGAGGCTGCAATGGTGCGGTCTCGTTTTTTGTTTTATAGGAACTTCCTATAAAATAAAAGGCACTGTGTGCCGGAGATGCGCACTCGCGCGAAGAGGAATAATGTCGCAAGTGACTGCGCTTGGCGCGAGAATGTGCCAAGGCACATTCTTTGTGTATACGATAAGGAAAAAGGAGTAGTAGATGATGAAAGATTTTGCATTCAATGTACCACAGGATATTATTTTTGGAAAAGGCAGTTTAAAAAGACTTCCGGAGCTTCTTGAGAAAAGTGGTTCCAGGAAGATGCTTTTGATCTCCGGACCGGTTTTGAAGAAGATCGGGATGGTAGAGAAGGTGGAAGAGATCGTAAAAGCTTCCGGTATTGAAATCGAAGTATTTACTGATGTAGAAGCCAATCCGTCTGTAGAAACGGTAAATAAAGCGACAGAGGCATACAAAAAGGCAGGAGCAACCAGTATTGTAGCTTTCGGCGGTGGAAGCCCGATGGATGTGGCAAAGGCAGTTGGTGTTCTTGCAAAATACGGCGGAGAGATCGGAGATTATGAGGGAGCACATAAGGTGCCGGGACCGATCGTTCCAATCATTGCAATCCCGACAACGGCAGGTACAGGAAGTGAAGTGACCGCATTCTCTGTAATTACGGACGAAGCAAGAAACTATAAGCTGACCGTATTCAGTTATGAGCTGATCCCGAGCTATGCCCTTCTGGATCCGGAACTTGTCATGACTTCACCGGCATCTGTAGCCGCAGCATGTGGCGTAGATGCACTGATCCATGCATGGGAGGCATATACTTCAAGAGACGCTTCTCCATTTTCCGACGCGATGGCAGAAAAGGCAATGGAACTGATCGGTGCAAATCTGCGCAGATTCGTGGCAAACCGCCAGGATGAAGAGGCGGCAGCAGCCATGCTCTCCGGAAGTATGTTCGCAGGTATCGCATTTGCCTGGGCAAGACTCGGAAATATCCATGCTATGAGCCATCCGGTAAGCGCCTATTTTCATGTAGCACACGGTGTGGCAAATGCAATCCTTCTTCCAACGATCGTAGAATATAATGCACTTGCAGACCACGGACGTTATGAGAAGATCTACAATTATATCAGCAAAGAAAAAGATCCGGTGATCGATTTTGTACCGGAAATGCTGGTAGATGAAGCAAGAAATCTGCTTCGTGATCTTGGCATTCCGCAGCATCTTGCCGATGTTGGTGTAACGGAAGATAAGATTGAACTGATGGCTGTCGATGCCATGAAGAGTGGAAATATCATGGCAAATCCGAGACAGTCTACGATTAAGGATATTATTGCGCTTTATAAGAAGGCAATGTAGAGAAGAGATGGAATGAATCTGCAAAGATTAAAATGAAGTGGGAAAATCCAGAAAAATTTCTGAGAGAATGTATTTAACAGAAGAATAAAAAAAGACGGTTCAGGGGATGTGAATCAGCAGGAGCTGGTTTGTATCCTCTGTTTTTGTATCTTATAACAGAAAACTGGAAGAAGTAGGATTTTTGCCAATATTTTCATAACGCGAGAGTGCATGAGGCAAGAAAGCATAAATGTGAGTACATAGGAAAAGAATCTCACGCATATAGTAAAAAGAGTAGAATGGAAAAAGAGGGATGTCCGGATGCTGCACCGGCTGTTTTATGGAATAATCAGTTTTTTTTGTTTTACATGGCTTCTGGTGAGCTGGGGAGTGGTAAGTAACGGAAGGATCGAATTGATAAAAATGAATGAGGAAACGGTAGAAGCATCCTATGACACAGGTGGAACAGATGCGCAGCATCAGGAAAAGCAAAAGATTGCCCTCACCTTTGATGACGGTCCGCATCCTTCTGGTACGCCTGTTCTTCTGGACGGACTTGCAGAGCGGAATGTGAAGGTTACGTTCTTTGTAATCGGGGAAAATGCAGTGAAGTATCCGAAGCTTCTGACAAGAGAGGCAGAGGAAGGACATATCATCGGCAATCATACTTACAGCCACGTGGATCTCACCAAAATGTCCCAGGAAACAGCGGAGTGCGAACTGGAAAAGACTAATGCCGCGATCGAAGCAGTCACCGGAAAAGAGACGGAATATATGCGGCCGCCCTATGGAGCCTGGAAGAAGGAGATGGAAGAGAATACCGGTATGATTGCGGTGCTATGGAATGTGGATCCGCTTGACTGGAATACGGATAACGAGACAGAAATTGTCAATAAAGTAGTGACGGAAACGGAGGAAAATGATATTATTTTATTACATGACTGTTATTTGTCTTCGGCGAAGGCGGCACTTCGTATTATTGATATCATGCAGGCAAAAGGATACGAATTTGTGACAGTCGATGAATTGCTGCTGGATTAAAGGAGAGGTTTTGATGGATTTATTTGATTATATGCGGGAGACGACAAAGGAGAAAGAATCGCCCCTTGCCTCCAGACTGCGTCCAACGACTCTGGATGAGGTAGTTGGACAGCAGCACATTATCGGAAAGGACAAGCTTCTGTACCGTGCGATCAAAGCGGACAAATTAAGCTCCGTCATCTTTTACGGTCCTCCGGGAACCGGAAAGACGACGCTTGCAAAGGTGATCGCCAATACTACAAGTGCAGAATTTACCCAGATTAATGCTACGGTTGCCGGGAAGAAGGATATGGAAGAAGTGGTGAACAAAGCAAAAGAGCTGAAAGGGATGTACCAGAAGCGGACGATCCTTTTCATCGATGAGATTCACCGTTTTAACAAGGGACAGCAGGATTATCTGCTTCCGTTTGTCGAAGACGGCACGATCATTCTGATCGGGGCGACGACGGAGAATCCGTACTTTGAAGTGAATGGAGCGCTTCTTTCCAGATCAAGCATTTTTGAACTGCGTCCGCTGTCGCAGGAGGAAGTGGAGACGCTGATCTTAAGAGCGGTGCAGGATGAGAAAAAAGGAATGGGAAGTTACCATGCGGTGATCGAGGAGGATGCCCTGCATTTCCTTGCGGACCTTGCCGGCGGAGATGCCCGGTCTGCTCTCAATGCAGTGGAGCTTGGAATCCTCACAACACCGAAAAGTGAGGACGGTCAGATCCATATTACGCTGGATGTTGCATCGGAATGTATACAGAAGCGGGTTGTGCGATATGATAAGACCGGGGATAACCATTACGATACGATTTCTGCATTTATCAAAAGTATGCGCGGTTCCGATCCGGATGCGGCGGTGTATTATCTGGCAAAGATGCTGTATGCGGGGGAGGATATCAAATTTATCGCCCGCAGGATCATGATCTGTGCATCGGAAGATGTGGGAAATGCAGATCCGATGGCACTGAATGTAGCGGTCAGCGCAGCGCAGGCGGTGGAGCGGATCGGAATGCCGGAGGCACAGATCATTCTGTCGCAAGCGGTTCTTTACGTGGCGACAGCACCGAAGAGCAATTCGGCATGCAATGCAGTCTTTGCGGCGATGGATAATGTGAAAAAATATAAGACAACCGTTCCGGTACATTTGCAGGATGCACATTATAAAGGTTCTGCAAAGTTAGGACACGGAATCGGTTACAAATATGCGCATGATTATCCGAATCACTATGTAAAACAGCAGTATCTGCCGGATGAGATCCGGGATGCGGTGTTCTATGAAGCGAGTGACAACGGTTATGAAAAAACGATCAAAGCGCATATGAAACGGATCAGGGATGAGGCGTAAAGTGACCTGATGATTCCCGGTTGGCAAAAAAGAAGCGGCTACTCATGCGTCAACTGTAAAAAGGACTGACACGAAAGGGAACAACGAGATTCGCACAGAAAATCACTGCATTCACGCAGAAAGGATTGATTTGCCACAGACACTCTGCTACCATAACGGTAAGCAGAAAGGAGTGAAGAATATGGGAGCAGTTCAGGACAGCTATATCACAATTGCATGGCTGGTTCTTCTGGTAGTACTTCTGGTGATCGAGATCATAACGGTGGGACTTACAACGATCTGGGGAGCAGGAGGTGCGCTGGCGGCACTGATCCTGAATATTCTGGATGTACCGTTTGCCGGACAGGTGGTTACGTTTTTTGTTGTGACAATTTTACTGCTTGTATTTACCAGACCATTTGCAATGCGGTTCATCAATACCCGCCGTCTGAAGACGAACTATGAAGGAATCATCGGAAAGACGATCCGGATCAGCCAGAAGGTAGATAACATCGGGCAGACCGGTATGGCAGTGGTAAATGGTACGGAGTGGACGGTAAGATCCGAACAGGATGACGTGATCCTGGAACCGGGGACACTGGCGAAGGTCGTCAACATATCCGGAGTAAAGTTAATCGTACAAAAATATGAGGAGGACTAAAAGATGATGGGACTTATTATTTTAGTAATTATTATTGTGATCGCATTATTGCTTCTGACTTCCTGCATCAAGATCGTGCCACAGGCAAAGGCACTGGTTATCGAACGTCTTGGTGCATATCAGGCAACATGGAGTGTAGGACTTCATTTTAAACTGCCGATCATTGAACGTGTGGCAAGAAGAGTAGACTTAAAAGAGCAGGTAGTTGATTTTGCACCGCAGCCGGTTATCACAAAGGATAACGTAACCATGCGGATCGATACCGTTGTATTCTACCAGATTACAGATCCGAAGATGTTCTGCTACGGAGTAGCGAACCCGATCATGGCAATCGAGAATCTGACAGCGACCACTCTTCGTAACATCATCGGTGATCTGGAACTTGACCAGACACTGACATCAAGAGAGACGATCAATACGAAGATGCGCGCATCTCTGGATGTGGCAACGGATCCATGGGGAATCAAAGTCAATCGTGTAGAACTGAAAAATATCATTCCGCCGGCAGCAATCCAGGATGCAATGGAGAAACAGATGAAAGCAGAACGTGAAAGACGTGAAGCCATTCTCCGTGCAGAAGGTGAAAAGAAATCTACTGTCCTTGTTGCAGAAGGTGAAAAAGAATCTGTGATCCTAAAAGCGGAAGCTGAAAAACAGGCAGCGATCCTCCAGGCAGAAGCAGAAAAAGAAAAGAGGATCAAAGAGGCTGAAGGTGAAGCGGAAGCCATCCTTAAAGTACAGCAGGCAAATGCAGACGGTATCCGTTTCATCCGTGAAGCAGGTGCAGATCAGGCAGTGCTTACCATCAAGAGTCTGGAAGCATTTGAAAAGGCAGCAGACGGCAAGGCAACAAAGATCATTATTCCGTCAGAACTGCAGTCACTTGCAGGACTTGTAAAAAGTGCCAAAGAAGTGATCAAAGAAGATTAAAGCTAATCAGATAAAAGAAAAGAGAGGAAAGGTGACAAAAAGATGACGGAGGTATTGATCCTGGAAGATGAACCGGCTTCGCTTCAGGCGTTGTTAGAGATTCTTACCGCATATTCGGATGATATCCGCGTCCACAAGGCATCTTCCCTAAAAGAGGCAAAAGACCTGCTGGATCAGGAAATCCGGTATGGTCTTTTCCTTTTGGATGTAAATCTAAGTGGCGAAGACCGGGAGGATATCGGTGGGATTTTGTTCACAAGAGAGATACGGGAGAGGTTTGAATATACATTTACCCCGATCGTGATGGTGACTGCCATTGGCAATATGGAAATGCAGGCTTACCGGGAGCTGCACTGTTACCAGTATATTATGAAGCCATTTCGCAGGGAGCAGGTGGAAGAGGTTGTTCAGAAGGTGCTGGAAAAAGAGAGTAGGGAGAAACCACCGGTGATTGTTGTGAAAAAAGACGGGATCAATTATCAGCTGAAATGCGAGGATATCCGTTATCTGGAAGCGATACCGAGAGGAACAAGACTGCATCTCGTGACGGAGAACTGGGATGTCCCTTATGTGACTCTCAGACAGATGCTGCTTAAGATGCCAAAAGGGATGTTTACACAGTGCCATCGGATGTATGCGGTCAATAAAAATGAAGTTGAATATTACGATACCGTCAACCGGATCATCCGGATCAAAAACTGTCCGGATACGGTGGAAATCGGTGTGACATACAAATCGGTGATCGGAGGACTGTTAAATGGCTGATTGGGTACGCAAATTTCTATATCGTATTTTCTGCGTAATGGCACTTATGGTATCAGTCTATCTGATCGTGGATTTTCTGATCAGCGGTACCTTCGATTACCGGGTGTTTATCATGTTTGTTCTGATGGTGATCGTTGTAATCTGGGGAATTGTGGACTGGCGAAGTAATTATGTACTGATACGTCAGAAGGAAAATGAACTGCGGCTTTATCAGAACTATCTGATTCCGCTGGAAGAACTGGTCAAAGAAATCCGTGCCAAACAGCATGAATTTGACAATCATCTGAATGCAATCCTGAATATGCATCTGACCATCGACAATTATGAAGAGCTGGTAGCAAAGCAGTCCGCTTATATCACTGGAATAGCCCGGGAAGATGACAGCAGGAAATATCTTCCGCTTCTGAAGATCAGCGATAAAATCCTGGCAGGATTCATCTACAGTAAAATTGTCCGTGCACCGGAATATGTCCAGACCGATATCCGGGTATGGAATAAAGAAATCGTATCCGGAATCTCCGAACATCACCTGATTGAGATTGTGGGAACCCTGATCGACAATGCATACGAAGCCTGTACCGAAGAAAAAAATCAGGTACTGATTGAAATTGATTCCCAGAATGATAAGCTTATCTTCACGATAAAGAATCCGGTAGAAGGAATCGGACTTGGTGAGATCAGTCATTTCTTTGAAAAAGGATTCACCACCAAAGAAGATGAGAAAAAGCATGGACTGGGACTTTATAATGCGAAGATGCTCGTGAACCGTTACCACGGAGAAATTACGGTGGGAATGGAGAAAATAGAAGAAAGGAAATTCATCAGTTTTGTGGTGGTTATTTAGGCAGATCGGAATATGGGACGGTCTGCTTTTTTGCAGGTTGTGGTCGGGCGCGGACAGAAAACAAATGGAGCGGATTCCTTTGTGCTGACCATTCCGATGAGCCACTTAAGGCGAAAATTGTGTCAGCAAGGGCTTCCACAATTTTTGTGTCTCATCTCCATAGCACAAACATGGAATCCTTATCCATTTGTTTTCTGTCCGCGCCCGGGATTCAGCTCTTTTGGAGCAGACCTGGTATTCATAAATTTTCAATGATCTGGTTAAGATGTGCCTAATTAACGATGTAGATTTGATATTTGTAGTGGAGAGACATTGGTTTACTTACAAACCAGCGATACCAAAAAACGAACGAACCCCACATTGTGCTGGGGCGAAAATCCAGGTTCGCACCAATACAGTAGAAAACGGGCAAGGATACAAAATAACCCCAACAGATTCGATTGTTGTGCTATGGAGATGAGACGCAAAAATCGTGGAAGCCTCTGCTGAACACGATTTTCGCCCTAAGTGGCTCATCGGAATGGTTAGCACAACGGAATCAGTTGGGGTTATTTTGTATCCTTGCCCGATCACAACCCTGAATTGCGAACTGTCTTTCCCCCATCACAACAACTGAGCCATCAACCACGCATAGACAACCTGATTTTTCTTTTGCCAGTTGAGTGCGATTGCCGCCGCTTCTTTTTCGGTCGGCACAGAAAGTGTCAGATCGATCAGTGGTTCGTGATTTTCAAAGACCTGGCAGCGCACGGAGTATTCTTCCGCCGCATTTTTCTTGTAATCTGCTTTGACGGAAACTTCATTTTTCAGGTCATACTGTTTTGCCTGTAAAAAGTGGTCGATGTCATCTTGGATAGATTTTGAAATCTTATCCCGGAAGAGATGAACCGTCTCCGCACCATCCTCCGTCAGATGGAAAAGAGTGCGGTTGTGAGTGGATTCTTTCAGGATGAGACCACCGTCCGTAAGTTCAGAAAGAGCCTGCTGGAGTTTGAAATAATCGGTATATCCTTTATCCAGGACAAATTCAGAAATCTGGGAGTTGGTCAGAGGAAAATCAACTTTGTCCAGCATGTATAGAATGATGAGTTTATAAAGTGTAAATGCTTCTGCCATAGGGCTGCCTCCTTAAAATGTAGTATATTCTTTCCCCTGCCAGAGATTCTGCTCTTTTAAATAGCGCTGCATCTGATTGAGTACTAACCGTTTATTGCCGGTCCAGAGCGGTGCGATAAGAAGAGATTTTGGTCCGTCACCGGTCAGACGGTGAATGACAATATCCGGACGGAGCGAAGCGATACATTTTCCAAGCAGATGAAAATAAGCGTTCATATCTGGAATATAAAAAGGTTCCTGCCTGTAAAGATCTGCCAGATCGGTATGCTTCAGAACGTGGAGAAGCTGCAGCTTGATTCCGTCAATCGGAAGAGTGTTCAGATAATGGATGGTTGCAAGCATATCTGCTTCAGATTCTCCCGGAAGAAATAAAATTACGTGGGTGATGATCTGTACCCCAATCGCATGAAGGGAATGGACCGCCTGCTCAAAGACGGGAAGTGGATAACTACGGCGCATCCAGTTGGCAGTGCGTTCGTGGATCGTCTGAAGTCCAAGCTCTACCCAGACCGGTTTAATGGCATTTAGTTCGGCAAGCAGTGTAAGGATTTCAGGTGAAAGGCAATCCGGACGGGTTGCGATAGATAAAATGCGTACTTCCGGATCAGAAATCGCCTCGGTAAAGATCCGGCGCAGATGACAGACTGGTGCATAGGTATTGGTATATGCCTGAAAATAGGCGATATAGCTGTGCCCGTTGTATTTGGGGCGGACAAGGTCTTTTCCATAGGCAAGCTGATCGGCAACAGAAAGAGAAGAAGAAGCGGCAAAATCGCCGGATCCGCCTTCGCTACAGAAGATACAACCGCGTGTGCCGCAGGTTCCGTCCCGGTTCGGACAGGAACAGCCTCCGTTTAAAGAAATCTTGTACAGTTTCTCACCGAAATTCTGTTTCAGATAGTAGTCCAGTGCATAGTAGCGCCGTTCTCCCCAGCGCCGGGGATTTTCTTTTTTGTAAGTAAGCCCGCAGGATATTTCCTGCGGGCGATTGCTATCATGGGTCCTTGTATTCATAAGATTAAATCAGAGCTTTGACAGCTTCGCTTACAATCTGTGATACGCGTGGGTCAAAAGCTTCCGGAAGAATATTGTTCTCGTTAAGCTCTTCATCCGGAACCAGTCCAGCGATTGCTTTTGCTGTGGCAAGCTTCATCTCTTCGGTGATCTGTGGCACACGTCCTTCTAATGCACCTTTAAAGATACCAGGGAAAGCGACAACGTTGTTGACCTGGTTCGGGAAGTCAGAACGTCCGGTTCCGACAACTTTTGCGCCTGCAGCTTTTGCAAGATCCGGCATGATCTCCGGTACCGGGTTTGCCATTGCGAAAAGGATCGCATCCTTATTCATAGAAGCAACCATTTCCTGGGAAACAATGTTCGGGGCAGATACACCGACGAAGATATCAGCACCCTTGAGTGCATCAGCAAGTGTGCCGGTCTCATGGTCAAGGTTGGTCACTTTGGTCATTTCTTTCTGCATCCAGTTCAGGTTCGGTGAATCAGCAGAGATGATTCCGTTGATATCACACATAGTGATTTTCGGGAAGCCGTAGGTAAGAAGAAGCTTTGTAATTGCAACTCCGGCGCTTCCGGCACCATTTACAACGATCTTACAGTTTTCTTTTTTCTTGCCAGTTACTTTAAGGGCGTTGATGATACCTGCCAGAACGACGATGGCGGTTCCATGCTGGTCATCGTGGAATACAGGGATATCAAGAAGTTCTTTTAAACGGCTCTCAATCTCAAAACAGCGCGGGGCAGAGATATCTTCCAGGTTGATTCCGCCGAAAGCAGGTGCAATATTGACAACGGTCTTAATAATCTCTTCTGTATCCTGGGTATCCAGGCAGATCGGAACTGCGTTGACTCCGCCGAATTCTTTGAAAAGAACTGCTTTTCCTTCCATAACAGGCATGGCGGCTTTGGCTCCGATGTTACCAAGTCCGAGAACGGCACTACCGTCGGATACTACAGCGATCGTGTTGGCTTTCATCGTGTATTTGTAGGCTGCATCCGGGTCCTTTGCAATGACCTTGCATGGCTCGGCAACGCCTGGTGTATATGCGATTGCGAGGTCTTCACGAGAGTTTACGTGTGACTTTGCAGTAGTTTCAATTTTTCCATTCCATTTTTCATGCATTTCAAGTGCTTGTTCGATTGCTGACATTTTCATACGTCCTCCTTTGATTACAGTTTTGCTGCTCTTTTATGATAACATTCTTCTGATATGAAAGCAAATCAAAAAACTTCTTTCCATTTTGTGCAAAATGTTGTATACTTGGGTTTATCAAAAGCAAATTAGTCAGTTCAGACAAGATTTCCCAATGTTAAAAGTTTAATATTTTTTTGGATAAGAAAAGTAATTGGAATAAAGGAGGAATATAGAACATATGACGAGAGAAAAATATGAGTCCCTGCCTCTTTCTACGTTAAAAGAGGTGGCAAAAACGCGCGGACTTCGCGGAATTTCAACGTTGAAAAAAGCAGATCTGATCGATCTTATGCTGGAAGAAGATGACAAAGATTCAATAAAAGAGGCGAAGGAGGAAGTAAAATCCGAAAAAGCCGGAACTGCAGATATTGAACAGCTTGACAGTGGACGTACGGTGAATGGAATTCTGGAAGTCATGGATGGATACGGATTTATCCGTTCCCAGAACTATCTGCCGGGCGATGAAGATGTATATGTATCACCATCGCAGATCCGCAGATTCAGCCTGAAGACAGGGGATATCCTGACAGGAAATACAAGAGTAAAGATACAGTCCGAAAAATTCAGTGCGCTTCTGTATCTGACCAAGATCAATGGAATGTCTCCGGCAGAAGCAGCACGCAGAATGAACTTTGAAAATATGACACCGATTTTCCCAAATGAACGTCTCAGACTGGAAGCGGGAAAGAGCAGCACGGCAATGCGTGTTATGGATCTGATCTCTCCAATTGGTAAGGGACAGCGAGGCATGATCGTATCACCGCCGAAAGCAGGTAAGACAACCCTGTTAAAGCAGGTGGCGCTTTCTATGAGGAAGAACAATCCGGAGATCCATCTTCTGATCCTTCTGATCGATGAACGTCCGGAAGAAGTAACTGACATCAAAGAAGCCATTGAAGGGGATAATGTGGAAGTCATTTATTCGACATTTGATGAGCTTCCGGAGCATCATAAACGTGTGTCAGAGATGGTAATCGAGCGTGCAAAACGTCTGGTCGAGCACAAAAAAGACGTTGTGATCCTTCTGGACAGCATTACCCGTCTGGCAAGAGCATACAACCTGGTTGTTCCACCGAGCGGACGAACCCTGTCCGGTGGTCTTGATCCGGCAGCACTTCATATGCCGAAACGTTTCTTTGGTGCAGCGAGAAATATGCGTGAGGGCGGAAGCCTTACTATCCTCGCAACCGCACTTGTAGATACCGGAAGCAAGATGGATGATGTCATCTACGAAGAATTTAAAGGAACCGGTAACATGGAGCTGGTGCTTGACCGGAAGCTTTCTGAAAAGAGAATCTTTCCGGCAATCGATATCCCGAAATCCGGAACCCGGAGGGAGGATCTGCTTCTTACGAAAGAGGAGCAGGAAGCAGTAGATATTATGCGCCGTGCATTAAACGGAATGAAGTCAGATGAAGCGGTAGACAGCATTCTGAATATGTTTGACCGCACGAAAAATAACGTAGAATTTGTCCAAATGGTCAAAAAAACAAAGTTTATTTAGAAAATTACTTGCATTTAGAAAAAAACTATGTTATGCTAACATAGCTGTTTAAAGATATTAGCCGCGTGAAAGCGCGTAAAACGAATAAAACAAGAAGAGGTGAAAATCATGAAAGAAGGAATCCATCCAGATTACTATCAGGCAACTGTAACTTGCAACTGTGGGAATACATTCGTAACAGGTTCTACAAGCAAAGAAATCCACGTAGAAATCTGCTCTAAATGTCATCCGTTCTACACAGGACAGCAGAAAGCAACTCAGGCCAGAGGTCGTGTTGACAAGTTTAACAAGAAATACGGAATTCAGTAATAAGAGAATTCAACAGGCTGGGATTGTGAAATCTCAGCCTATTTTGTGTATACGATGAATTAAAAAGGACATAACAGAATATGAAATCTTCGAATATTGGTGGTCAGGCTGTCATCGAAGGCGTGATGATGAAGAATAAAGACCGTTATGCGGTTGCGGTAAGAAAGCCTGACGGAGAGATAGAAGTTACAACAGATACATATAAAAGTGTAGTTGGAAAATATACGGCACTTACGAAGCTCCCTTTTGTCAGAGGAATCTTTAATTTTGTTGATTCTCTGGTATTGGGGATGAAGACTTTGACCTGGTCAGCAAGCTTTTATGAGGAAGAGGAAGAAAAAGAGATGACCGAAGCCGAAGAAAAGAAGCAGGAGCGTATGGAAAAGCTTTTGATGACGCTGACGATGGTTGTATCTTTTGCACTTGCGATCGGTATTTTTATGGTACTTCCGTATTTTTTGTCAGATCTGCTGAAGAAATGGATTTCTTCCTATACAGTTCGGATTATCATTGAGGGAATCATCCGCATTGTGATTTTTGTTGCTTATGTGGGTGGAATTTCAGTAATGAACGATATTAAGCGTCTGTATCGCTATCATGGCGCGGAGCATAAGTGTATCAACTGTATTGAACATGGACTTCCACTGACTGTTGAGAATGTTAGAAAGAGCTCTAAAGAACATAAAAGATGCGGAACCAGCTTCATGCTGTTTGTCATGATCGTGGGAATCGTTCTCTTATTTTTTGTAAGGGTAGAATCTCCGCTGATGAGAGTGATTGTGAGAATTGCACTTCTTCCGGTGATCGCAGGAATTTCTTATGAGCTGATCAAATGGGCAGGAAGCAGTGAGAATCCGATCGTGTGTATCTTAAGTAAGCCGGGACTTTGGCTGCAGGGGCTTACGACAAAAGAACCGGACGATGAGATGATCAAAGTTGGTATCGCATCGGTAGAAGCGGTATTTGACTGGAAAGCATATTTGAGAGAGAATTTCGGATATAAGGAAGAGGAGTAAAAGCTGTGACCTATCAGGAAGCATATCAGAAAGCCACAGGCGAATTGAAAGCGGCAGGGATCCCGGAGCCGGAGAGTGATGCCTGGATCTTGCTGGAGCATGTGACCGGCATGACAAGGACCAGGTATTATGTTGATGGCTTTGGGAAGATGCCGGAAATTGAAGAAGACCGG
This sequence comes from Allocoprococcus comes, assembly GCF_013300725.1. Classification (GTDB taxonomy): domain Bacteria; phylum Bacillota; class Clostridia; order Lachnospirales; family Lachnospiraceae; genus Allocoprococcus; species Allocoprococcus comes_A. The sequence goes on along the minus strand of NZ_JAAIMM010000011.1, from coordinate 6,878 downwards.
TTCTTTGAACTGGTGAGCTGCAGAAAAACCCGGATTCCGGTGCAGCATCTGACCGGGGTACAGGAATTTATGGGATATGAATTTGCGGTCAATGAACATGTACTTGTGCCGAGACAGGATACGGAAATTCTTGTAGAGGAAGCAGAGAAGAGACTGCGCCTAATGAAAAAGAAAAATCCGATAAGGCTGCTGGATATGTGTACCGGTTCCGGTTGTATTCCAATCAGTCTGAAGCTTCGAAATCCGCAGATTTTCATAGAGGGAGCAGATATTTCAGAAGAGGCTCTGAAAGTGGCTGGGGAAAATGCCCGAAAACTCGGAGCAGACGGTGAATGGATCCGGACCGATATGTTTGAAAATATCACAGGAACTTTTGACATGATCACATCGAATCCGCCTTACATTCCGACAAAGGTGATTGAGGAGCTGGAAGCAGAGGTACGTTTCTATGACCCGTATGAGGCGCTGGATGGAAAAGAGGATGGGCTTTATTTTTACCGGATCCTCGCGGCAGAAGTTCCAGACTATCTGACAGATGGCGGCTGGCTTATCATGGAGATCGGGCATGACCAGAGTGCAGATGTGGAAAATCTGCTGAAAGAGGCAGGTTTTGAACAGGTTTCGACGCAAAAGGATCTGGCAGGTCTTGACCGTGTGGTAAGTGGCGTGTACAATAGGCATAGCAAATAACAGGAGGAAAAGAAATGTTTGATAAATTAGAAGATCTGCTCATTCGTTATGAGGAGATTATGGGTGAGCTTCAGGAGCCGGATGTGGTCAATGATCAGTCACGTTTCCGCAAGCTGATGAAAGAACAGAATGATCTGACCCCGATTGTTGAGGCATATAAAGAATATAAAAACTGTAAACAGAATATAGAAGACAGCCTGTTTCTTCTGGAGGAAGAATCCGATGAAGAGATGAAGGAGCTGGCAAAAGAAGAACTCAGTGAGTCTAAGAAGAGAGTCGAAGAGCTGGAACAGGAGCTCAAGATCCTCCTTCTTCCAAAGGACCCGAACGATGACAAGAACGTTATCGTGGAGATCCGTGCAGGTGCAGGTGGAGATGAAGCTGCCCTTTTTGCGGCTGAGATCTACCGTATGTATGTACATTATGCAGACAGCAGACGATGGAAGACAGAGATGATTTCCCTCAATGAGAACGGAATCGGCGGATTTAAAGAAGTCGTATTTATGATCACAGGACAGGGAGCATATTCCCGTATGAAGTACGAAAGTGGTGTACACCGTGTACAGCGTGTGCCGGAGACAGAAAGTGGCGGACGTATCCATACTTCAACCATTACCGTAGCAGTGATGCCGGAAGCAGAAGAGGTTGACGTTGTGATCGATGAAAAAGATATCCGTATCGACGTAATGCGTGCATCTGGTAACGGTGGTCAGTGTGTCAATACAACAGACTCTGCTGTACGACTGACTCACTACCCGACAGGAATCGTGATCTACAGCCAGACAGAAAAATCACAGCTGCAGAACAAAGAAAAGGCATTCCGGCTCCTGCGTTCTAAGTTATATGAACTGGAACTGGAGAAACAGCAGTCTGCAGAGGCTGAGGCAAGAAGAAGCCAGATCGGTACCGGAGACCGTTCCGAGAAGATCCGTACTTACAACTTCCCACAGGGACGTGTGACCGATCACAGAATCAAGCTTACGCTTCATAAGCTGGACAGTATTATGAACGGAGATCTGGATGAAGTCATTGACAGCCTGATCGCAGCAGACCAGGCAGCGAAGCTGGCATCGATGAATGAGGCAGTATAAGCTGGTAAAATCGGATAGAGAAATTAAAGGGAGTATGAAAGCCGGGAGAGAGGCTTTCGTACTTCCTTTTTGTGTTTTTGGAAAAATTTGTGGTAAAAAATGAAAGAATAGGTACGTGTAAAAATGGCATTTTAGTGAATGATGGATTAATTGGATTCGTGCAAGGAATCTTGAAATGGCTGAAAATGTATAAAACATTTCCTGAAATCGTCGACACGGCGTGTAGACAATCCAATGTGTTGCTTTCATGGTCTCATTATCGAACTTTATTACAAGTTAAAGACCCTGAAGCACGTGCTTGGTATGAAAAAGAAGCCGCAGAACAGATCTGGAGTGTTCGGACTTTGCAACGCAACGTATCTTCTCAGTATTATTATCGTATGCTTAAAACTCAGAAAAAAGAGTTTGTAGAACGGGAAATGAAGAAACTGACAGCACCGTATCAAAATGATAAGTTAGAGTTTATCAAGAATCCTGTAGTTGCAGAGTTCTTAGGATTTTCACAAAACTCAGAAAATCAAAGTCCAGATTTTATACTACAAGTTGATTGTATTTATTTTTCGATTTGCTTATACTGTAAACAAAAGTGAGATACTTATTACAACAGTTGATATGGATAGGATGCATCAAAATCACTTATAACTAATTGGGAAAAAGCAGAACGGAAGGGATGGAGTTGATATGTAAGATGAAACTTGATTGTTTTCGTGGATTCTTGTAAAATGATTTTATAGAGAGATGGGTACAGAAAAAGCAGGAGGTGATAATCACCGATGACAAAAGATGAAACGTTCTTAGAGCATATGGAAAGATACAAAGAAACGATAAAAAATCTGACTGTGATGTGCGATATTCTTGCGCGGAATGTTTTTAAAGACAGGAAAGCCTGTGAGTATGTTCTTCGAATTATTATGGATGATGAAGAACTCACAGTTATTGACAATGAAGTGCAGATGGATTTCAAGAACATGCATGGAAGAAGCACGGTACTGGATTGTGTGGCAAAGAATGGAAAAGGACAGATATTTAACGTCGAAATACAGCAGGATAATGAAGGAGCACATCCAAAACGGGCGAGATATCATTTAGGGATGCTTGATGGAAATGTTTTAGATCCAGGCGAATTTTTCGATAAGCTGCCGGAGACTTATGTCATTTTTGTAACTCAGAATGATACGCTTGGATATGGACTTCCGATTGCTCATATTGATCGGAGAATAAAAGAGAATGGCAAAGCTTTTGAAGATGAAGCACACTTTATTTATGTGGATTCCAGCAAAGATGATGGTGGTAAGCTTGGAAAACTGATGCATGATTTTCGGGTTAAGGAAGCGAAAGATATGCAGGCGGGCGCATTGCAAGACCGTGTGCGGGAACTCAAAGAGACAGAGAAAGGAGTGGAACATATGTGCAGGGAAATGGAAGAACTTTGCGATGAAGCAAGAATGGATGAGAAGAAAGATGTAGCATATTCTCTCGCTGAACGGAAGATGAGCGTTGAGGATATTTCTGAAATTATAAAAGTAAATATTGAAACCGTCAGAGGATGGCTTTCAGGACGTACTCCTGCAGCAAAATAGTAATAGGATACCCTCATACAGGACAAGAAAATAGAAATGTCTTGTATGGGGGGATTTTTATATACCGAAAACAAAATTCAGAAAATCAAAGTACAGGTTTTATACTACAAGTATATTGTATATACCCTTCGATGTGCTTATACTGTTAAACAAAAGTGAGATACATATTACAACAGTTGATATGGATAGGATGCATCAAAATCGCTTATAACTGATTTAGACAAAGCAGAACAGAAGGGCTGGATTTGATATGTCAGATAACAATGAGAAGCAGAATAATGGATTGAAGATAGAGAACGAAAAAACAGATACTGAAGATATAAGGCAGCAGAATGAAGGGGATACTGTATCAGAAAAGAAAACTGTTAGGTTGTTCGGACATAAAATTACCCGTAAAAAAATCTATACAGCGTGCGCAGGGGCTGTTTGTGCAGCACTTCTTGTGGGGAGTTATGCGATGGTAAACAGTGATTCCGTAACTCCTGATACAGATTCGGCAGCTAAAGTGACGGAAATACAGACAAAGGTGAAAACAGATAAGAAAGAAGAGAAGGTTCAAGTTACCGATTCGGACGCAGATACAAAAGAGAGTGTGAAGAAAACGGAAACGGCACAGGAGACTGTAAAGAAGAAAAGAGAGGAAACTGAGAGCCAGGAAAAAGTCGCTTCTAACAATAAATCCAACACGAACAGTAGTGTTTCTGAGAATGCGAATAAGTCCGATAAAGGAACCAATAGTGTGTCAGGTGGTAGAAAGGAAAATGTTAGTTCCAATTCCAGTGCGATAAGTTTCAGCGGCTCTGGTTCTGGTAATGTTACAAAGCAGGACAGTACACCGTTGCATCAGCATAATTATAATATTCCTATTATAAAGATCGTTCATCACGATGCAGTGTATAGCACGGTTCACCACGATGCGGTGTACAACACAATTTATCACGATGCAGTGTACCAAGAGCGTTCTATTTGCAATCAATGTGGTGCAGATATCACTGGAAATGAAGCAGTGCATTTCGAAACGTCATTGCTAAGTGGAGGCAATTGTGGTTCTTGTCATGGAGAATATGTAACTGTATCAAATGCATGGAACGAACAGGTGCTTGTGAGTGATGCATGGGATGAGCAGGTACTTGTGAGTGCGGCTTGGGATGAAACAGTGACAACGGGTTATAAGTGCAGTTGTGGCGCAATGAAGTAGATAAGTAAGTGAGTGTCTGACTCGTCAGGCTTCAGGAATGGCTTATAGATAGTATTTCTACGGTAAAATAGGTTCGATTTGGAATCCTGAAATGGCTCAAAGTGCACTATATAATGTTAAATAAACGGTTGTAACGAAAATATATAAAACATTCGATAAAGAATATGTAAATTGAAAATGAGATAAAATCAGTGGAGGATAAAAAATATGGATTGCGTGTGGAGTGATCTATATCAAGCGGCACGAAAGGTGCTGAAACCAAGAGCTGTTTCTAAGATTATTGAAGCAGGTGGTGTTGCGGCTGCGGTTGAATCCGTATCCGGAAAGATTTATGTTGGAGTTTGTGTGGATACTGCCTGCACATTGGCGTATGTGCTGAAAGAAATGCCATTTTTAATAAGATTACAAATGGCGAAGATGAGATACGTCGTGTGATAGCGATTGACCGGGAGGGGAAAGCAATTCCGCCTTGTGGAGCCTGCCGTGAGCTTATGACGCAGTTAATGCCTGAGAATTATCGTAACATAGAAATTATGATGGATTATGAAAAGAACCGGGTAGTGACACTTGGAGAACTTACACCGGAATGGTGGATATAAAGAATGTGATATGGAAGCTACAGAACAGACCTGTTTTGTGGCAAGGCGGCAGGATAGAAAAGAAAACAGAACAGAATTATAACATCCCAAAGCATACAGAATCAGGAAACAACATCCAGATTTTGCTAGACTGTAATCACAGAAAGGGAGTGAGCACAATGAATTGGATACAAGGAATACAAAGAGCGATTGATTATGTAGAAGTCAATATCACAGAAGAAATTGATTACGAAGAAACAGCGAGACAGGCATATTCTTCTCCGTTTCATTTTCAGAGAGTATTTGGTATCTTGTGTGGAATGTCGCTCGGTGATTATATCCGCATGCGTAGGCTTTCACTTGCAGGAGAAGAATTGTCCAAAGGAAATGCAAAAATCATTGATATAGCGCTGAAGTACGGATATGATGCGCCGGAAAGTTTTTCCCGTGCCTTTACCCGGTTTCATGGTATTTCGCCAAGCGAAGCAAAGCGTGGCGGAAAAGTTAAGATCTTTACTCCTCTGTCTGTAAAATTAACTTTAACAGGAGGCAGTAAGATGGATTACAGAATTGAAAAAAGAGATGCGTTTCAGGTGGTGTGCAAAAGAAAAAGAGTTGGAAAGCCGCAGACGGCAAATGCCACTCCGGACATTACTGCAATGTGGCAGGAGTACGGTATGGATGGAACGGTGAAAAAGCTAATAGGCTGTATGCCGGAAAATCCGGTGATGAAGGGGCTGCTTGGCATTTGCTTTTCGTCTGAATTAAATGCAAAACAGTTCCCATATGGAATCGGTGTAGAGTATGATGGAAGGGAAATTGATGACGATTTAGAAGTAGTCACAATTCCGGCAAATACTTATGCGGTATTTACAAGTAAGGGCAAAATGCCAGATGCTTTTATCAAAACATATAACCGGATTGTTACCGAATTTTTCCCGCAGAGTTCACAGTATGAGTATGCTGAAAATGTAGAATTTGAAGTTTATTCGTCAGCGGATATTTCAGATCCGAATTATCATTGTGAAATCTGGATTGCGGTGAATGAGAAGAAATAATTGTGAGAGGATACCCTCATACAGGATGAGAGAATAGAAATGTCCTGTATGGGGGATTTCCCATGTACAGAGAAAGCAAAGATTCAGGAAATAACAGTATAGATTTTATACTATAAGTATATTGATTGTTTTCGTGGATTCTTGTAAAATGATTTTAGAGAGATGGGTACAGAAAAGCAGAAGGTGATAATCACCGATGACTAAAGATGAAACACTCTTGGATGCTTGATGGAAATGTTTTGGATCCGGGTGAATTTTTCTATAAGTTGCCGGAGATTTATGTCATTTTTGTGACTCAGAATGATACGCTTAGATATGGACTTCCGATCACCCATATTGATCGGACAATAAAAGAAAATGGAAAGATGTTTGAAGATGAAGCACACTTCATTTATGTGGATTCGAGCAAAGATGATGGCGGTAAGCTTGGAAAACTGATGCATGATTTCCGTGTTAAGGAAGCGAAAGATATGCAGGCAGGCGCATTGCAAGACCGTGTGCGGGAACTCAAAGAAACAGAGAAGGTAGTGGAACATATGTGCAGGGAAATGGAAGAGCTTTGTGATGAAGCAAGAATGGACGAGAAGAAAGATGTAGCATATTCTCTTGCTGACAGAAAAATGAGTGTTGAGGATATTTCTGAAATTATAAAAGTAAATATTGAAACCGTCAGAGGATGGCTT
>NZ_JAAIMM010000117.1 GCF_013300725.1 Allocoprococcus comes | reverse complement strand
CTTCTCTGCTCCATATAACGCTCGATTCCAAGTCCACGGTTATTCATGTATTTTTTTGTATTTTCCAATCTGTCAAATCTTGAAACTCTTGAAGTGAAATACACATCTTCTGCTCCCTCAAAAATCCCATCAATCTGACATTTTGTCATATAATCAGCGATCTCATCGCCTCTCTCCGGATCCAGATGCTTTTCAAAAATAACTTCTTCATCAAATGTAAAATAAATCCCACATCCACACAGATATCCATCAAATGGAAGTTTTTTCAGTTCCACCGGAACACTGCAGTACGTTCTTCCTGTATTGATAAACAAAAAATGTCCTGCGTCGTGTGCCCTTTTAAGTGCATCTATCGTACTTGCGGGAATCTCTTTTGTAATCTCACTGAGTACGGTCCCATCAATATCAAAAAATAATGCTGCTCTATTCATTCTACCTTTC
>NZ_JAAIMM010000116.1 GCF_013300725.1 Allocoprococcus comes | reverse complement strand
TTTGACAAGATTCTGGCAACCATGCGTTCCAGAGGGATTTCCTGCAGTATCATCATCCAGAACATTGCACAGATGAAAGCCTTATTTAAAGACTCGTATGAGAGTCTGATCGGCAACTGCGATGAATTTTTATATCTGGGTGGAAATGAAAAAGAAGGACATAAGTATGTCTCGGAATTATTGGGAAAAGAGACATTGGATACCAATACCTACGGACAGACAAAAGGGCGTAGCGGCAGCTATTCGGTGAATTATCAGCAGACAGGAAGGGAACTTTTAACACCGGATGAAATACGGCTTTTAGATAACCGCAAAGCGATTTTGTTTATTCGTGGGGAACGTCCGATCATGGACGATAAATATGATTTAAAAAAGCATGTGAATTTCAGATACACAGAGGACGGTGGTGCATCGCCTTATGATTATGCGAAAACACCACTGGCTCACGACGA
>NZ_JAAIMM010000115.1 GCF_013300725.1 Allocoprococcus comes | reverse complement strand
GGTACTCGTTTTGCAAGCATAGCGTTTGGATATCCAAACGCACTTTGGGGAGAACCCCAATCCCCCGAATACAAAATGAACATGGAAAGGAAGGATAAGCTATGTTAAGAGACGGAGTCATGATTATGATCGCATTGATGTGTGGAGGTTGTTTCGGAGTCGTGGTGACCTGCTGTATGGTAACTGCGAAACGGTCGGATCAGGAGCTTGGCGATATGATGAAAGAGAAAAGAGAAGGGACGGTGATGCAATGCGAAAACGAAACCATGTGATCCCGGTGCGGTTAAATGCAAGGGAACTCAGGGAATTGGAGGAACAGGTGGAAAAAAGCGGACTGAGTCGGGAAGAGTTTATGCGTTCGCTGATCTTAGGAGCACAGGTACACGCAAAACCCTGTGAGCATCACCCGGAACTGCTTAGGAAGATAGCGGGTCTGTGCAATAATGCGAACCAGCTTGCCCATGTTGC
>NZ_JAAIMM010000114.1 GCF_013300725.1 Allocoprococcus comes | reverse complement strand
ATTGGAACACCTACATCATATAATCCTGTCTTGCCGCCCATTCCACCTGCCTGTGATGTCAGGGTACAGCTTAGTCCTTTGGGACTGTAGACTCTTTTCCCCTGACTTCCTGCCCGGATTTGAACAAGAGCTGCTCCATTTGTTTCTGGTTCAGGTAATATTTTTCCGGCACATCTGAAATCAAGATATCCGACAATATACACCCGTTTCCTTGCTTGGGGGACTCCGAAATCCTTGCTGTTAAGCACTTTCCATTCGACATGGTACCCCAGTTGCGAAAGCGTACTGAGGATGGTGCAAAATGTCCGCCCCTTGTCATGCGAAAGCAGACCGGGAACATTTTCAAGGATAAAATACTGGGGTCTTTTAGCTTTAAGAAGCCGGGCAATCTCGAAAAAGAGGGTTCCTCTTGCATCTGCAAATCCTTCTCGCTTTCCGGCGATAGAGAATGCCTGGCAAGGAAATCCTGCACAGAG
>NZ_JAAIMM010000113.1 GCF_013300725.1 Allocoprococcus comes | reverse complement strand
TAAAATGGGGAGAAATTTCTCATTTTAACTTGTACTAAATCTTGACATAGGACCATAGTTCCTTATTTCGTTGATTCATTTTAAATCTTGCATATTTCAAATCAACAATAGTTGTTCATTTCATTGATTTATTTTCGACTTTTAAGCTTTTCAATCATTTTTCTTCCGTATAACGCATGTAAAAATATCTATCAATGAAGTAAAAAATAAATATAAAAAACCGTAAAAATTATTGCCATCAATAAAAATCATATATATGATATTTATAAAGAACAAGCAAAGGAGGTTTAAAATAATGCCTATGAAAAAAAGATTATCCAGTTCCATTGGTGCTATTATTGTTCTATGTGCGATCATTATAATATCGTTACAAAAATATAAGCCAGATCAGGAAATTATCACAACATTCATGCATGAATGGCTAAATGACGATTCCAGGGCAGAGACAGAATACAAAAAAATTCTGGAAACCGGAAGAGACAATCAGGCGTTATCTC
>NZ_JAAIMM010000112.1 GCF_013300725.1 Allocoprococcus comes | reverse complement strand
GAAATTTGAGTTTGATGACGGCCGCCAGACCATTGTAGCTTTTTCTGAGATCTGTTGCCCCACAGGCAAGATATACCGTTGTACCGCCTGCCAGGTCAAGCATTTTCTTTTAACGTCCTTATCAGCACCTGGAATAATTCCGGAGGACAGGACGGAGCCGCCTCGATCCGGATGTATCCCGAAATAAGGATGCTGACCGCTACGGTTTCCTGCGCGGTGTCGCGCATCACAATCTCGGATTCGGAAGGAAGCTTTGCAAAGACACGCTCCTTATCCACCTCAGATGAAATTTTTTCCTGTTTCAGCTTGCGGATCCAGTATGTCATTGTCGAGACCGGTATCTGATGCTCTGTGCACCAGTCCCTGCATGTCTGTCCGCTGAATCGGAATTCCCGGATCCGTTCAGACCAGAGTCCGGCTTTTTCGTCTTTGTTCATAAAATACAATACCTCCAATGTTTTGAGGGTATTGTACCAAAGGGAATCGGGGAATAACAGATACGGATGATTACCTACTTAC
>NZ_JAAIMM010000111.1 GCF_013300725.1 Allocoprococcus comes | reverse complement strand
TGTCTTTCTCTATTTGAGAATTGATTTATTTTTGTATGCAGTTTTCAAAGTACATGTGGTTCTTACGAACCAAGTGGAGAATACGAGATTCGAACTCGTGACCTCCTGCTTGCAAGGCAGGCGCTCTCCCAACTGAGCTAATCCCCCATATTCAATTATCTTTAAAGAAGTGGGCTTAAGTGGACTCGAACCACCGACCTCACGCTTATCAGGCGTGCGCTCTAACCGGCTGAGCTATAAGCCCTTCCTTTTATAATCTGGCGGCCACCTGCTCTCCCACACCGTCTCCAGTGCAGTACCATCGGCCGGTCAGGTCTTAACCATCGTGTTCGAGATGGGAACGGGTGTGTCCCCTGACCGCATCGCCACCAGAAATATTGAGTTCTTAGCGAAGTCTTTCTGAGCTTAGAACGAAAGCTGTTCTTTGAGCCCCGCGAAAAGAACTTCCTTTATCGATAACTCAACAATAGACAACATTCTTCCTTACTTCTTCTTCCTTAGAAAGGAGGTGATCCAGCCGCACCTTCCGATACGGCTACCTTGTTAC
>NZ_JAAIMM010000110.1 GCF_013300725.1 Allocoprococcus comes | reverse complement strand
TTATGCTGTATTTACTGCATGAAGCTCCACCGGAAGAACAGAACTTCCCGATGATCATGGAAATGCTTGGCAGTGCACAGGTAAAAGAAGATGATGAGGATTACCAGTCCCCACTGGATATTTTGTTTGAGAGACTGGAAATGCGGGACCCAGAGAGTATTGCGGTCAAGCAGTATGCGATTTACAAGCAGGCGGCCGGCAAGACTGCGAAGTCGATTTTGATTTCTGTTGGTGTCCGTCTGGCAGCGTTCAATCTGAAACAGATCGCCAATCTGACCTGTACAGACGAACTGGACTTATACAGTATCGGGGAGAAAAAAGTGGCACTGTTTTGCTGTATTCCGGATGCGGATACCAGTATGAATTATCTGGTCGGCATGATCTACAGTAATCTGTTTCAGACACTGTATTATGTGGCAGACCGGAAGTACGGAGGAAGGCTTCCGATTCCGGTACACTGTATTATGGATGAATGGCCAAACGTAGCATTGCCGGATGACTTTGACAAGATTCTGGCAACCATGCGTTCCAGAGGGATTTCCTGCAGTATCATCA
>NZ_JAAIMM010000109.1 GCF_013300725.1 Allocoprococcus comes | reverse complement strand
CAGATTCGATTTATTTCGATTAATGACAGCTATGACAGTGCAGCAAGCAGCGGAATGACTGGTGGAATGAATGTAGCATTGCAGAATCTGGTATACAATATGTATAGCCTGGATTTGTCAAAGAAAATTTCATCAGCATTGCAGACAAGAACGAGAAATGGTACACGCCTTCCGGTAAATGCCAGATATGGCTATAAAAAAGGAAAAGATGGAAGGCTGGAAGTAGATCCGGAGGCTGCAAAAGTCGTGAAAATGATTTTTCGGATGGCAGCGGAAGGAACAAGTTTTGCGGATATTACAAGGGAATTGAACAGACAGGCGATTGCCACTTGTGATGAGCAGAAATTATCAAGAGGGGATCAGGTGCAGTTCCAGAGGTTTGACACGATCAAAAAGAAACACTGGAGCCCTACGACAGTAGCGGCAATTGTCCGGGATGAGATTTATATTGGAACCAGAATCTGGGGAAAAACACGTTGCAGTATGCATACCGGTCATAAAGCAGTTCTGAATGATGAAACAGAATGGGTTCGCCTGGAAAATCATCATACGGCAATTATAGACAGGG
>NZ_JAAIMM010000010.1 GCF_013300725.1 Allocoprococcus comes | reverse complement strand
CTGACGATACAAAAATTTATTATTTTTTATTGTCCTCTTGACAGGTAGCACACCAATGACGGGCTGTCTCTTTTTTTATGAAAATATATACCGCAGTTTTGAAAATGTGGTATGATTTGGGTAGATTTTGTAAAACAGGGGTTTATCTGCAAGTGGCAGAGAATTGGTCCTGCAGCAGACAAAGAAGATCCAGGTAAATCTGGAGACTGGATTTGATGCCCGTGGAAATAAAGGATGAAATGGCGGTTAATGTAATATGGAAAAAAAGGATTATGGAGATAAAAAGACGGAGTTGCTGGTGAAAGTCGCAAGAATGTATTACGAGGACAGCATGAGCCAGGAGGAGATCGCGAGCGAAATTGCCTGTTCCAGACCGTATGTATCCAGACTTCTGACGGATGCAAAAGAGATGGGAATCGTCCAGTTCAAGGTTGTGCCTCCAAAGGGGTATGAACTGGAGATGGAGAGAAGACTCCGGGAAAAGGGTAGCCTTGAGAAGGTTATCATTGTGCCGAAAAAAAGTAATCTTCCAAAGCTGACAGCGGTGGCAAAGGCGGCGGCAGAATATCTGGAATCGGTTGTGGAAAATGGAGATATAATTGGATATTCGTGGGGGAATACGGTATATTCTGTGTCGAATTTCCTGAGCCAGAAAGAAGATCTATCAGATGTGACAGTTGTGCAGTTGTGTGGTGGAGTCAGCAATTTACAGAATAATATCTATTCAACAGAAATTGCGAAAAATTTTGCAAAGGCGTGGGATGCGAAGCCGTATGCAATGATGTGTCCGGCTCTGGTAGACAGAAAAGAGATAAAGGACGTTTTCGTCAGTGATTCCAATGTAAAGAAGGTGCTGGAATATGGAGATGAAGCCAATACACTCCTGATCACCATGGGAGCCTATGGCGTGCAGAATGCAGTATGCCGGGCAGGATATCTGAAAGAAGAAGAGATGCAGGAGCTGATCGTGAAAGGCGCAGTCGGGGACATTTGCGATCATTTGATCAATGACCAGGGAGAACTTTGCGATGAAGCGTTGGATGAACGGACGGTTTCGGTTCCACTGGCAGAGCTGAAAAAGAAGAAACGGAGGATTGGAGTTGCTTCAGGACAGAGTAAAGTAGAATGTATTTGTGGGGCGATCAGAGGGAAGATTATCAACGTTCTGATCACAGACGAAGATACGGCAGGAAAAGTCATTGAAAGATTAGAATAGCCATTGACAGGGTGGAATCCATGTGCTAATATCAAGGCATGAACAAAAGTTACTGAGCGATTAACAAATGTAACCATAAGAAAAGGAGATATGATCATGGATAAAAAAGAAATCGCAAAATATTTAGATGACACTCTTTTAAAGGCAGATGCAACACCGGAACAGATTGTAAAGATCTGCGAAGAAGCTAAGACATATGGATGCGCATCTGTTTGTGTAAACTCAGGATATGTACCGCTTGTTTCAAAGGAACTTGCAGGATCAGAAGTAAAGACATGCTGCGTAATCGGATTCCCTCTTGGAGCATGCACATCAGAAGCAAAGGCAGCAGAGACAACAGACAGTATTGAAAAAGGCGCAAACGAAGTTGATATGGTAATCAACGTAGGACGTGCAAAAGCAGGTGAATGGGATTATGTAAAGAGTGATATCCAAGCAGTTGTGAAAGCAGCAGCAGGAAAAGCTCTTGTAAAAGTAATTATCGAGACATGTCTCCTTACCGATGAAGAAAAAGTAAAAGCATGCCAGGCTGCAAAAGAAGCCGGAGCAGATTTTGTTAAGACATCTACAGGATTCTCAACAGGTGGAGCAAAAGTAGAAGATATCCGTCTTATGAGAGAAACTGTTGGACCGGATATGGGTGTTAAAGCTTCCGGTGGAGTACGTGATTTTGAAAAAGCTCAGGCTATGATCGAAGCTGGTGCTACAAGAATCGGTACAAGCAGCGCGGCAGGAATCGTAGAATAGACAGATAAATAAGTGACAATAATAAAAATGAGCCATTTTTAGAAGTGAATTTTATAAATGGCTCTTTTTTTACGTCACAATAAGGAGAGAATCCAGTTTTGCCAGTGGTTTTGTGTTTAACAGGAGAAGTTGATCGGGTTTTTACACTTGCTTGAAATTAGATTTTAGATAAAATCTATGAAATAAATCGAAAAAGTTTCTTGAAAATATTTGACAAAATATGCCTGAAATGCTATGGTATACGCGAAGAAACCGGTTACAAAGCTAAAGTGCCAATATGAGGAGAAAATGGGGAAAATGAACATATACGATATTGCAAAAAAAGCAAATGTTTCACCGGCAACCGTATCGCGTGTGCTGAATGGAAACCAGAGTGTGAGAGAAAAAACGAGAAAAAAGGTACAGCAGATCATAGATGAGAGCAACTATGTGCCAAATTCACTGGCACGGAGCCTGAGTGTGGGCGATATCCGAAATATTGCATTTCTGGCACCGGATATTGAGAACTCATTCTTCAGCAAGATTTTGCATGGACTTTCTGATACGGCAAGCCAGTATGATTATAACGTATTCATGTACGGAACCAATGATGATCTGGAGGTAGAACACCGGATGCTGGAAGGGATCCGTAAGGAGATGGTGAAAGGAGTTGTGCTGATTCCTGTCACGGATAATGATGAAAAAACAATAGAGCTGCTGAAAGGGCTGGAAAAGAATCAGATTCCGGTTGTACTGCTCGACCGTGATATCCGCGGAGAGAATTTTGACGGCGTCTATTCGGATGACTGCCAGGGAGCGAAAGAAGCGGTCGACTGCCTGATTGAAGAGGGGCATAAAAAGATCGCAATTGTCACAGGTGATGAGAATACAAGACCTGGAAGAGAGCGGTTGAAAGGATACAGAAAAGCCTTGAAAGAGGCGGGGATTGAGGAAAAACCTGATTATATCGTGAACGGACATTTCAAAGAAAATATGTCCTATAAAGTCTGTCAGAAGCTGATGGAGCTTCCGGATCCGCCGACGGCAATCTTTTCATCAAACAACCTGACAACACTTGGATGTCTGAAATATATGAAGGAGCACAAGATCCGTATCGGAAAAGATATTTCTCTGGTAGGATTTGATGAGATCCATGAGCTGACGTATACAGAGCTGGAACTGACAGTGGTTGACCGTCCAATCTATGAGATGGGCTGTGCAGCGCTGGAATTATTCGAGATGAGTGTCCGGTCGATGGAAGAAGGCAGGAATAAGGTTCTGAAGCATACAAGTCTTGTAGAAACAAAATTGATCCGCAGAGGATCTGAGAAGCTGAAAAAATAACAGAAGAACAGAGACATGAAACAGGGTATTGGTTTTCCGGTACTCTGTTTTTTTGCTTTTTTGAATGAAAATAAACTGGACGAAAGATATCCGTCTTGTTTCTGAGTTCTCAGAGAGGAATACTTTTTGATAAATAATCATCAACTTGCAATCGGTTTCTTGAATAAATGAATAAAAATATTGGCAAAAATGCACTAAAAATAGTTAATAAAACTAGATAAATAAACAAAAACGTGCATATAAACAGGAAAAACGTTGACAGTACAAGGTGAATGGGTTTAGAATGAGAACAAATAAAAGAAACCGCTTTCAAAACGAGAAAGCAAAAAATAGACTGAGAAAAGAAAGAGGAAAAATAAAATGAAAAAGGTTGCAGTATTCGGAAGCTTCGTAGTAGATCTGATGGCAAGATCACCACACCTTCCGGTTCCGGGAGAAACAGTAAAAGGTTCTATGTTCAAGATGGGGCCTGGTGGAAAAGGATTTAACCAGTGTGTTGCAGCACACAAAGCAGGAGCAGACGTTGTGATGATGACAAAGGTTGGAACTGATACATTTGCAAATGTAATGCTCGATACCATGACAGAGCTGAATATGCCAAAGGATAACATTTTCATCACCAAAGAAACCGAAACAGGAATCGCACTGATACTGGTAGATGAAAATTCAAGCCAGAATGAGATCATCATCGTACCTGGTGCATGCAACACCATTACTGCTGAAGAAGTAGCAAGCGTTGAAAATGTAATCAAAGAATGTGAATACGTTCTGTTACAGCTTGAAGTTAATCAGGATGCTAACGAGAAGATCGTAGACATGGCAAATAAATATGGATGCAAGGTCATCATGAACACAGCACCATATGCACCGATGACAGACGAATTCCTTTCTGAATGCTATATGGTAACACCGAATGAGGTAGAAGCAGAAGAAATCACAGGCGTTGAAGTGAAAGACCTTGATTCTGCAAAACAGGCAGCTGCTTACTTCAGAGAAAAAGGTGTCACAGATGTAGTTATCACCCTTGGATCAAGAGGAGTGTTCGTATCATCAAAAGGCAAAGAAATCATCGTACCGGCATACAAAGTAGATGCAATCGATACAACCGGTGCAGGAGATGCATTTAACGGAGGACTTCTTGCAGCACTTTCCGAAGGAAAAGAACTCTGGGAAGCAGTAAGATTTGCAAATGGACTTGCAGCACTCTCCGTACAGAGACTTGGAACAACACCGGCTATGCCGACAAGAGAAGAGATTGATAAATTCCTTGCAGAACACGAATAAGAAGGAATTTATAAATAGAAGGAGGAAGAAAGATGTTAAAAGGAATACCAGAAATTATTGGATCAGATTTATTGAAAGCACTGGCAGACATGGGACACGGTGACATTCTTGTTATCGCAGATCATTTTTATCCGCCGTATTCAAAATCACCAAATGCAGTAAGCATTCAGGCAAAAGGCAACACAGCACCGGAAATGATCGATGCAATCTTAAAACTTATGCCGTTGGATACAGAATACTGCGCAACGCCATTAGAGTACATGGTTCCGGATGCTGATTCAGGAGTTGAGATGGAACAGTGCGATACATGGGATGAAGCGATCGAAGCAGCAAAGAGAAATGGTTATGAGAACTGTGCAGGACCAATCGAACGTACAAAATTCTATGAAAAAGCAGGAAAAGCTGTTCTTACAGTTTGTACAAGCGAGACAAGACCATATGGATGCTTTATGTTACAAAAAGGGGTTATGTAAATAAAGCACGTGAGAACGAAACGTTTTAAAGTGTAACTTATATAAGAAACATTAAGGAGGAAAAAAGTTATGAAAATGAAAAAGGTAGTATCAATGTTACTGGTCGGCGCAATGACACTTTCATTAGCAGCTTGCTCAGGCGGAAAATCATCAGGATCTTCTGATGACAAATCATCAAGCAATGGGGGATCAGATAAGAAATCTTATCACGTAATTTATTTAACACCTTCTACAGCATCCCAGTTCTGGACATATGTTGGAATCGGTATTGAGAACGCTATGAAAGATATCGAAGAGAGCGAAGGAATCACAGTTGATTACGAAGTTGTCGGACCAGCTGAAGAAAGCCAGACAGAAGACTATGTAACAACATTTGAACAGTGTATCGGAAAACAGCCAGATGCAATCGTTACAGCTACACTTGCAATTGATGCAACTGTACCGAAGGCTCAGGAAGCTACAAATGCAGGAATCGTTCTGAACTTCGTAAACTGCGGTATCGGAACTGGCGATGACGGTGCAAATGAAGATTACTACAATGAATTCTACTACTGCTCAAATGATACAATCGGTGAAATGGCAGCAGAAGCATTCAAGGACGCTATGGATGCCAAAGGTGTTACAAGCGGTGTCCTTGGTATGAACACAAACGTTGAAAATGAAGCTCTTAACCACAGAATCGATGGATTTAGAAAGAAAATCGCAGAAATCGCACCAGATCTTGAACTGACAGATACATATTACAATGGTAACGATGTTGAAACAGCTCAGAAGAATGCAGAAAACATTATTTCTACATACGGCGACAAGCTGATCGGTATGTATTCAGGAAACAACATCACAGGTGATGGTGTGTGCAACGCAGTTGCAGATTCTAATGTAGGCGACAAATTCATCAACGTAGCAGTTGACTCAGATGATATCGAAATCCAGGCTCTGAAAAATGGTGTCTTAGATGCAATCATCGTTCAGGATGCATACGCTCAGGGATACAAATGTATGGAAAATGCACTTCGTACACTGATCGATGGAAAGAACCCTGAATCTAAGAAACAGGTTAACTGCCCACCAGTTGTTATCACAAAAGACAACATGGACGACAGCGATATGCAGGATCTGCTTGATCCTACAAGACTTCAGAAATAGTCTTTAGAGAACAGTAGTTACACTTTAATAATAAGAATAAAGGATTGATGTAAGGGGCGGTTTACATCGCCCCTTACTTATAGAAGAGGTATGGGTTATGCAGGACACGATTTTAAAAATTCAAAATATCAGTAAATTCTATCCTGGTGTAACAGCACTTAATAACGTAAGTTTCGAGATCAAAGCCGGTGAAGCGAGAGCACTCTGCGGTGAAAACGGTGCCGGAAAGTCTACGTTGATAAAATGCATCATGGGTGTTGAAAGACCGGACGAAGGAAAAGTTTTAATGAATTACAATGGCGACTGGATTGAAAATACCAGCGCACTTGAAGCGCAGAGTCATGGAGTATATGCGAACTATCAGCATGTAAACATTGCGCCGGACCTCAGCATTGCTGAGAACTATTTCCTTGGCAGACAGCCAAGAACAAAATTAGGCATGGTTGACTGGAAAAAGATGTATGATGACAGTCAGAAAATTATCGATAAATTTGGGATGAATGTTGATCCTCGCCAGAAAATTTCGAGTCTGCCGATTGCTATGCAGGCAATGGTAACAATCAGTAAAATTTCTGTAAGCGATGATTTGAGAATAGTAATCTTCGATGAGCCGACAGCTCTTCTGGAGAACGAAAAGGTTGAAACGCTGTATAAGTTCATTGATGAACTGAAATCTAAAGGTGTAAGTATTATTTATATTTCACATCGTCTGGAAGAAGTCCTGGATATCTGCGACAGTGTTACAATCCTGAAAGATGGAACTTATATTGAAACAAAACCGATCGAGGAAGTTACAAAAGACTCCCTGATCAAGATGATGGTAGGACGTGAACTTTCTGATATTTACAATATCAAACGTCAGAAACCGGGAAAAGAAATCCTCAGAGTTGAGAATTTTTCAGACAGTAAGCATTTCAGAAATATCAATTTTAATCTGCATGCAGGCGAAATTATTGGTTTTGCAGGACTTGTAGGTGCAGGACGAAGCGAGATCATGAGAGCCCTCTGTGGTGTAGAAAAGAGATTAAGCGGAGATGTCTATGTAAAAGGTAAAAAAGTTGAGATCAAGGATCCGGCAGGAGCGTTAAAAAATGGTATTGGATTCCTGACAGAGGACAGACGTGCAGACGGACTTGCCCTTGCCCTTCCAATCAAGACTAATATCAATATGAACTCTTATGAAATGATCAGCAAAGGCGGAATCATTTCTCTGAAGAAAGAAACAGAAAGAGCGGAAAAATATTCAAAAGATGTCCGCGTAAAAACACCGAGTGTTATGCAGCTTTCAGGTAACCTGTCAGGTGGTAACCAGCAGAAAGTCGTTATCGCAAAACTGCTTTGCAGAAATCCAGATATTCTGATTTTTGATGAGCCGACAGTTGGTGTCGATGTAGGAGCAAAGGAAGAGATCTACAAGATTATGGAAGAGCTCACTGCACAGGGCAAAGGTATCATTTTAATTTCTTCTTATCTGCCTGAAGTTATGGGATTATCAGATCGTCTGTTCGTAATGGCACAGGGAAGAATTACAGGAGAATTCAATTACGATGAAATAAAAGTACTGAAGGAAGAAGATGTCTTGAAGAAAGCATCTGTTGAGGGCTAAGGAGGATTATTATGGCTAAGGAAAATAAAATCAAAAAGACAAGTATATTCCAGCAAACAGAATTTACATTAGGTCTGATCATTGTCATTCTTTTTGTTGGTGCATCATTTTTTACAGATAACTTCTGTACACTCTATAATGTAACAAACTTAATGAAACAGTGCGCAATCATCGGTGTTATGGCTGCTGCACAGACTATGATCATTATCACAGGCGGAATCGATATCAGTGGTGGTGCTATCACAGGACTTTCTTGTATGGTTCTCGCATTACTGCAGAGAGATACACACATGAACATGTGGATTACATTACTTATTGCAGTTATTATTGCAATTGCAGTTGGTTTCCTGAACGGAATTATCATTTATGATTTACAGGTTCCGCCAATGATCGCAACACTTGGTATGCAGACAATCGTTCGTGGTTTTGTAAAAATCATCAGTAACGCACTTACAGTTACAGGTATCGATCAGAGAATCCTGAGCATGGGAAATACAAACGTATTCGGAGTACTTCCGGTTCTGGCAATTATCTGGGCAATCGTAGCAATTATTATCTGGTTCATCCTGAAATATGCAATCTTCGGACGCAGCCTCTATGTACTTGGTAGTGGTGTCGAAGTTGCAAAATTAAGTGGTATCAAAGTAAGAAAAATGTTCTACGCTACATACGCAGGAGCTGGTCTCCTCTATGGTATCGCAGGTATCATGCTTGCAGCCCGTGTCCAGAGTGCTCTTCCAACCGGTGGTGAAGGATACGATATGAACGCAATCGCAGCAGCAGTAATCGGTGGTGCATCATTAGCAGGTGGTAAAGGAACCGTTACAGGTACAGTGCTTGGTACAATTCTGATGGTACTTATCAACAACGCCGGTGTACAGTTCGGATTAAATACACACGTACTTGAAATTACAAGTGGTGTCCTGATCATCTTTGCTGTAACAATGGATATGCTGAAAAACAGAAAGAAAGCATAATTAAATACGAGAAAACTTTTTTCATGGGGCTGCCCTTTTGGGGTGGCTCCTTTTTGTTCCATAGGAAATTCTGAAGCACATTCTATTTTACATTATGAGAAATGAATATCATAGTCAGTGTTATTGGCAGGCATGCGTTTGATGTGACAGACTTGAAATCAGGTATAAATTTGGAAAGAATTATTGTGGACATGCATATAATAGTCAGGTACAGGAAATAATTGATCTGAATAAATGTAAGAAAGAGAGGCTGTTTATGGAAGAACGAGATGATCTGGAACAGATGGCATTTATACAGAAGTGGAATGACGGAAAGGCAGAACGGGAGAAAAAGCGGGAGCAGATATGGAACGGGATTCTGGAGAAGGCTGGGATAAAGAAAGAAGAAAAGTAAAAAAGAAAAAAGATTTTTTAGAAAAAATGAAAAGAACTCAAATAGGAACTCAAAATTTAAGTTCCTATTTGAGTTCTTTATTTGAGTTCCTTTAAGAAACTAAAAAAATATGCTATTATCTTAAAAGTAGTAGAGAGAAGGAAGTAAAATTACAGCAGAAAATTTTAGAAGAACTAAAAAGTCAAAGGGGAAAATTAGCAATGGTAAAAATAGATTTGATTACCGGCTTCTTAGGTTCCGGCAAGACAACGTTTATTAAAAAATATGCAAAATATCTTCTGGATAAAGGAATGAACATCGGCATCCTTGAGAATGATTTTGGTGCGGTAAATGTAGATATGCTTCTTTTACAGGACCTGATGGGAGATAACTGTGAGCTTGAAATGATTTCCGGTGGGTGCGACAAAGAAACGCACAGAAGACGTTTCCGGACAAAACTGATCGCAATGGGAATGTGCGGATATGACAGAGTAATTGTTGAACCGTCCGGGATTTATGATGTAGACGAATTTTTTGATGTTCTTCATGATGAACCACTGGATAAGTGGTATGAGATTGGCAATGTGATTACGATCGTTGACGCAAAACTGGAGCCGGAATTGTCAGAAGAAGCAGACTATCTGCTTGCGTCCGAGGCTGCAAATGCAGGAAGCATCATCCTCAGCAGGGCAGAAGAAGCGACAAAAGACCAGATTGAAAATACAATTGAACATTTGAACAGAGCGCTTGAACAGGTTCAGTGCAAGCGAAGGCTGGAACGGGAAATCATGAGAAAAGATGGAGCAGAGCTTTCGGAAGAGGATTTTGATAAGATCTTAAAGAGCGGTTATGTTGCAGAAAATTATCGGAAGATGGATCTGGATGAGAAAAAAGGTTTTGATTCGCTGTATTTTATGGAATTGACAATTTCTGCGGATGAATTGAAGACGCAGGTTGCGAAGATGATGCAGGATCCGGAATGTGGCGGTATTTTCCGGGTGAAAGGATTTGTGAAAGATGATGCAGGAAGCTGGATGCAGCTGAATGCAACCGGTCATGAGATCAGTATGAAGCCGATCGGAGACGGGCAGGAGGTTGTGATCGTGATTGGGGAACAGTTGAAGGAAGATCGGATACGGAAGTATCTGGAGAATTAGAAAATGTAAAAGAGCACATCAAAAGTGATGTGCTCCTGTTAATTTATTGTTTTTGGTAAATGATATGCTTTATACGGCCACCATCCATAATGATGGTATCATTTTCAGCTTTTACATACATTACAAGATTTGCATCCATTCGGAAGATAATACTTCCTGATCCTGATTGGTAAAGTGTTGTTTTCCCATGACGACGCATATGGATTTCGCATGTATTTTCAACTTTCACTAATTTCATGAAGGAATCGGTTTCATCGTTGTAATAGGTTCCTTCCTGGAAAAGTGCCGGATCTGCCGGTTTGGCAGGGGTCAATGTAAGTACACGGCCAGGAAGCCGATAAAGGATTCCATTATCTGTGAAATAGATCTTTTCATCTAATGAACCAATGCGATAACCGCCATCCTCTTCTTTTACCAGCGCTGTGCGGCACCATTCTCTTTGCATATAGAAGGTACCGTTTTGCTCTGTGATATCAACAAACATTGGATCATCCGGAAGTGCTGTCAGGAATACACCGCTGCGGGCAGGTGCATTTTCATGTTCCGGCACGGCTGGTTCGGTACAATCCGGTAATCCGAGTACGATGCAGGCAGCTTTATCGGCAAGCTTAGACATTGCGTAAGTTGTGGTGTTACTGATCAGTACAAGCTCCAGTTCTTTTTCCGGAATGCAAATAATTTCACCACGGTATGCAGCATCGGCACCGCCATGTCCGAATACATCCAGACCATGAAGCTTATGGGTCATAAGTCCGCCGCAGTATTCAGCCGTTTTGCCATTGCTGAGAAGGACAGGTTTCTTCATAAGCTCGATAATTTCAGGATCGATCACATTTGGATGAATGTACTCATCTAATACTTTGCAGAGGTCGGAAGCACAGGTATTTACAGAGGTTGGTCCGTAAAGTGCGTAGTTCAGTGGATTATAGTAGAAAGTATCATCACCTTCGTCCTGGTAAGAGTAAGTAAGATCCGGAACAATCTGTGTAAAGCTTTCACGAACAAAAGAATGTGTCATTCCGAGTGGATTGAAAATACGTTCTTTTACAAATTGCGGGAAGCTCATTTGCGACAGCTTTTCAACGATAAGTGCCAATAAGTGGAAACCGGTGTTACTGTATAAATACTGTGACTGCGGTTCAAAGTTCAACGATTTCTGAAGAGCTATCGTTGTATTGATATCATCCATGTCAATCTGATCGTTGATCTTGATGCCGCGTAAAAATAAGAGTTCCCACTGGTCGCGAAGTCCGCTGACATTATTCATCATCTGGCGGATCGTAATCGGTGTTTCAATGTTGATATATTCATTTAAATATTTCCTGATGTCGTCTTCTAAATCAAGTTTTCCTTCTTTCCAAAGAAGAAGAATAGACATAACAGTAAATTCTTTGGAAATCGATGCGACATGGAAAATACTTTCTTTATGGATTTTTAATTTATTTTCAAGATTTCCATATCCAAAACATTTTTCGTAAAGAGGTTTACCGTGCTGGCGAATCAATACCTGAGCGCCAGGGCAAAGACCGCGATCCCACATACGGAAAAGCTGATCTAATTGTTCTGTCATATTTGAATTCATTACAAAAATACTCCTTCTAATAAACTATTTTTTTAGAATTTTTTCGAATGCATAAAGCCAGTTTTTGCCTGCAAGCAGAGAAATCCGTTCATCTGAATAATTATGTTCTTTCATATCCTGCAGGAAGTCCGGAATATCTGCGTGACCGCCGGACAGAATGTCGAAAGGATATTCCGGCATCTGCGTTAATGATACTGCAGGCATTCAGTACCACAACACCGCCACATTTGGTGATTTCTTTCAGATTCAATAATATATTTCATAATCGTGTTTTCCTTAATAAACTAATTGTGAAAAGTAAACTATTATAGTCGCTTCTTCATTTGAGGTATTCAGGTAGTTATGTAAACAATTTTTAGGGATATAGAAACTGTCGCCCTCGTAGATCATATAAGTGCTGTTATCGATGCGGAGTTCTAATTCCCCTTTGAGGAGCAGGAGACTTTCGTCGTAATTACCATGTGAAATCATTTTCTCAGTCACCCAGGTGTTAGGCTTTAATCTCACGATGAGTCCGGTCATTTGTGCTTCTTGTGCGTTCGGAAGTTTAGAAGGTGTAAAAATAGAGTAGGAAACATCGATTTCCGGGATTTTCATTGGAATTCGGTTCTCTTTTCTCATCAAATAAGATTCCTTTGATTTCTTCCCTTCTTCAGATGACTTGGCAGAGAGTTCGGAGTCATCCATGATCAACCATACTTCTGAACATTTTAAGCAGGCTGCAATTTTTCTAAGTGCTACGAGTGAAGGAGATTTTAAATCTCTTTCAATTTGTGATATATGACCTATTGTGTATCCGGTAGCTTCAGCTACCTCTTTGAGCGTGAGTCCTCTTCTTTTTCGCATTTCGCGAATTCGGCGTCCATACATGGTCCCACTCCTCCTTTCGCAATTCAAGTATAAAAACTAGCGGTTTTTGATTGATTTTTCAAAGAAAAATTGATTGAATAGCGTCCGTTTTCATCACAATCTAATTGATGATCAATGATAACACGTCCATTTTCTTCGATCGAAGAGTAGAATGGATGATAAACAGGTGTTTAGTTAGATGTTCCTGCAAGACCGGTAATTGCAGAGATACCACATTCTAATTCATGCATATCATCGCATATGATTTCTACTTCTGTACCGCTTAAGCGTTTCATGCGAGGAATTTGTGCAACGGTGTCGGCCATTGCTGTTGATTTAAATTCAAATCCCAGCTTGATCGGAGTCGCAACTTCGTATAAAGGAATTTTGCTTAAATCGGAATCAAGAACTTCTTTTACTGCAGAAATCGTATTTTCCCTGAGAACTTTTTGTGGTGGGAATTTTGCTGCATAGCGTGACAACGCTTCTTTAGTTGTTACGAATTTTACCCATGGCATCATTTCTTTGTCTATAAGCTGTTTGTGAAGGCCGGAATCACCGATGATAAGACCGACCGGAACCTTATAAGAAGCAGCAAGTGCTGCGTTCGTTGTACTTTCGTTCATATAGGCTCCGTTGATTTTAAGGCTGGAAACAACTCTTCCGTAGAAGCTGTGATCCATATTGGCGAAATCTTCTCCCGAACCGGCATGATATCCGGCAAGGAATACAACATCGTAGGTTTCATCCAGGCAAGACATCATGTACTGTCTTCTTGGAGAACCGCTTACTAAGCTGATACGTTCATCCATCTGGCAAAGTTCATCATAAGAAAGGTTCGTTCCGCTTCCGTGAGAATCAGAAATGGTGATTTCCCCGATTTCATCATTTCTGGAGGAAGCATGAATTCCTTCGATGATCCAGCGTACCTGATTGTGTAAAGCGCGGCGGAAGGAAGGAACCTCATCGCGTTCCTGAGATGGAGAAGTGATACCTGCCATTCCTTCCATGTCTACAGAAATGTAGATTTTTAGTGCTTTCTTCATAAGAAAATCCTCCTTTATGTAATTTATTTGTTTTCTTATAGAAAAACAAAACATACAGTTGTTAAAATATTATAAAGTAACAAATGGGGCGTGTCAATATTTTGACATAATATACAAAATAAATTATACTGACAGTAATAATTATACTGTGAGTAAAAACGCGGAAAAATCTTTTTCGTAAAACGAAACTCAAAAAAGGATGTTTCAGAGGACGGAAAAACATATACATTCCATTTGAGAAAAAATGCAAAATGGTCAGACGGAAGTCCGGTGACAGCAAAAGATTTCGAATATTCCTGGAGAAGGACCGGTTGGATGTAAATTTGCATCCAGATGTCCATATGCTACAAAACGTTGTCATGAAGAAAGACCAATCTTCAGAAATGTAGGAAATGAACATTATGTAGCCTGTCATCAGGTAGAATAATGCATTTAGCTCTGTTACAATGGAAGTGGCATTGAAGGAGTCAATAATCTGAATATCTGATTAGGAGAAAAAGAAAATGCATGAATTAACACAATTAATCAAAGATGATATGCGTCCGGCTCTTGGGGTAACCGAGCCTGGAGCGATCGCATATGCGGTTTCAAAAGCAAAATCCTATGTTCCGGGAGAACTGGAACAGGTTACGCTTTTGCTGAACAGCGGTATGTATAAAAATGCATATACATGTGGTATTCCGAACAGTCGTTTTTACGGGAATGAATACGCAGCAGCTCTTGGAGTCGTAGCAGGGAAACCGGAGAAAGAGTTGGAGAGTCTTGCTGATGTAACAGAAGCTGACAATGTAGCAGCAGAAAAATTGGTAAAAGACGGAAAAATCGTTGTAAAAATGAGTGAGATCACAAGCCGTATTTTTATCGAAGCCCGTGTAAAGACAACAGCTGGAGAGGCAGTGGTTCGGATACGCGATGCACATACGAATATTGTTCGTATTGAGGTAAATGGAGAAGTGATTCTTGAGAAAGAAGAGGCTTCTGTGGAAGGCGGTCAAGAAGAAAAACCACTGATCCACAATTACACATTAAAACAGATTTACGAATACGCAAAAGAGGTTCCGGCAGAGGAAATTGAATTTATCAAGGCTGCCTATGAGATGAACTATGCTCTTTTTGAGGAAGGAATCCAGAATCCGAGGACAACCTATGCACGGTATCTGCTTGAGAAAAATGGCGGAAAGATTATTTCAGATGATGAGTTAAAGACAGCATCTTTACTTTGCAATGCGGCAATCGAGGCCCGTGTGATCGGACTTGACAGACCGGCCATGAGCATTACAGGTTCCGGGGCACATGGAATCATTGCAACCATGCCTCTTTACGGCGTGTGCAAGATTCGCGGATTAAGCGATGAAACCTTATATCGTGCCACTGCATTAAGCTATCTTATCTGCATGTATATCAAAGAGTACTCCGGTAAGCTTTCTGCTTTCTGTGGTTGCGGTATTGCTGCAGGTACAGGAATGGCGTGTGCACTTGTTTTCCTTCATGGAGGTGATGAGCATGCAATGGCAAGAACCATCAACAATATGTCCAGCAGTATTACCGGTATGATCTGTCATGGCGGAAATAAGGGTTGTACGATGAAAGGAGTTGTGGCAGTAAATGCCGCATTTCAGTCGGCTGATTTTGCTATGCATGAGATCTTTATTGATGATATTCATGGAATTAATGGATTTACACCGGAAGATACCATGCGTCATATGGGAGAGATCGCATCACCGGGCATGATCGGAACGGAGAAGACAATTGTAGATATTTTACAGGAAAAAGGAAAATAGAAGACAGAGCAAAAGTACCTCTAATCGGGAAGAGAGATTGGAGGTACTTTTCAGTAAAGTAACGGAAAAGTTGCATAAAGAAAAACATCTTTTTCCAAATAACAGACCTGAATATAGCTGAAAAATTTGTAGAAACCATACAAAAAGTATATTTTTATAAAAAATAATTGCAAATAATTGTGCAATGTGATATAGTGAAGCCATGTTAGGAAGGTAATTAAAGAAAGATGCCGTGACAGGAGAGCGAATGTTATATCAGCCGAAAGGCTGTTACAAGAGGCGCTCTTTTTTTGTGTATTTGTAGAAGGATCCGCATTTGGCGAATGTACATCATCGAGCTGCTAAGTGAGATGCTGTACAAAGTATACAGAGCGGGCAGGAGCATCCTACTCGATCATATTATGAGGGGTGAAAAGATGAGCAGTTTTTTTCATGAAGCAGTAGAAGAGAATCCGATCATTGCAGCAGTAAAGAACATGGATGATTTGAAAATCTGCTGTTCTTTGGAAGATATCCGGGTTGTATTTATTTTATTTGGAGATGTCTGTTCGATCCGTGAGATCGTCCAACAGATAAAAGATTCCGGGAAGGTTGCGATGGTTCATGTAGATCTGATAAGCGGTCTTAGCAGTAAGGAAATTGTCGTAGATTTTATCCGGAAAAATACAGAAGCAGATGGAATAATTTCCACAAAAGCCGCATTGATTAAAAGGGGGAAGGAACTTAAGATGTTCACAGTCCTAAGGTATTTTCTTCTGGATTCAATGGCATATGAGAATATCAGGCAGCAACAACACGCCGTGAAGCCCGATTATATCGAAGTACTTCCGGGTGTGATGCCGAAGGTGATCGGAAAAGTCTGTAAAATGTCAAAGACACCGATCATTGCAGGCGGTCTGATCTCGGACAAAGAATCTGTGATGGCGGCACTTTCAGCTGGAGCGATCGCAGTTTCATCTACGAATCATGAAGTCTGGAAAATGTAAAACAAAAGTAACAGGAGTAAGATATTTAAACAAAGTACAGGTATTTGAGGATGAGTAAGTAGCGAAGCGGCATAGAATATCCGCTTTACTATAAAACATGCAAAGCAGCGATTTTTATTAAAGGAGGAAAAAGAGTATGGCTAAGTATGTAATGGCACTGGATGCGGGAACAACAAGTAACAGATGTATCCTGTTCAATGAAAAAGGAGAAATGTGCAGCGTTGCACAGAGGGAATTCACACAGTATTTCCCGAAACCGGGCTGGGTTGAACATGATGCAGATGAGATCTGGGCAAGTATGCTTGGTGTAGCCGTTGAAGCAATGAACATGATTGGGGCAGAAGCAGAGGACATTGCAGCAATCGGTATTACGAACCAGAGAGAGACAACCATCGTCTGGGACAAAGAGACAGGAGAGCCGATCCATCATGCAATCGTATGGCAGTGCCGCAGAACTTCTGAGTATTGTGACAGTCTGAAGGAAAAAGGACTTACCGATAAATTCAGAGAAAAAACAGGACTTGTTATCGATGCGTATTTCTCAGGAACAAAGGTAAAATGGCTTCTTGATAATGTGCCGGGAGCAAGAGAGAGAGCAGAAAAGGGAGAATTATTATTCGGTACAGTTGAGACATGGCTGATCTGGAAACTGACAAAAGGTGCAGTTCATGTAACTGATTATTCAAATGCTTCCCGTACTATGCTGTTCAATATCAATACGCTTGAATGGGATGATGAGATCCTTGCAGAGCTGAGCATTCCGAAATGCATGCTTCCGGAACCAAAACCGTCAAGCTGTGTATATGGAGAAGCAGATCCTTCTTACCTTGGTGGACCGATTCCGATCGCAGGAGCAGCAGGAGACCAGCAGTCCGCACTGTTTGGACAGACATGCTTCAATGCAGGCGAAGCAAAGAATACATATGGAACAGGATGTTTCATGCTGATGAATACCGGTGAGAAACCGATCTTCTCAAAGAACGGACTGGTAACAACCATCGCATGGGGACTGGATGGAAAAGTAAATTACGCACTGGAAGGTTCAATTTTCGTGGCAGGAGCTGCAATCCAGTGGCTGAGAGATGAACTTCGTATTATTGATTCCGCACCGGATTCAGAATACATGGCTAAGAAAGTAAAAGATACAAACGGATGCTATGTAGTACCTGCATTTACCGGACTTGGAGCACCGCACTGGGATCAGTATGCAAGAGGAACGATCGTAGGAATTACACGTGGTGTTAATAAATATCACATTATCCGCGCAACTCTGGAATCCCTTGCTTATCAGGTAAATGATGTTCTGGAAGCGATGAAGGCTGACTCCGGAATTGAACTTGCAGCACTTAAGGTTGACGGTGGAGCAAGTGCAAATGATTTCCTGATGCAGACACAGTCTGACATCATCAATGCACCGGTTAACCGTCCGCAGTGTGTAGAGACAACCGCAATGGGAGCTGCTTATCTTGCAGGTCTTGCAGTTGGATACTGGGCAAGTAAAGAGGATGTTATTAAGAACTGGGCAATTGATAAGACATTCGAGCCAAAGATTGCAGATGAAGAAAGAGAAAAACGGATTAAAGGCTGGAATAAGGCTGTCAAATATGCTTACGGATGGGCAAAAGAAGATTAGATTCTGACAGTAAAAAGGAAATGAAAACAGAACATTGAATAAGGAAAAGGGGGACTTTTTATGTTACCTTATATAGCAGAGTTTCTTGGAACAATGATACTTATTATTCTTGGAGATGGAGTAGTAGCAAATGTGAACCTTAACAAATCCGGTATGAAAGGTGCCGGTGCGGTTCAGATTACATTTGCCTGGGGTCTTGCAGTTCTGCTTCCGGCATTTATTTTCGGAGAGGCTTCAGGAGCTTCCTTTAATCCGGCACTTACGATCGCACTTGCAGTCGACGGAAGTTTTGCATGGTCGATGGTTCCTGGATATATCATCGCCCAGATCGCAGGAGCATTCGTAGGCGGATGTATCGTTTATTTACTTTTCAAAGGACAGTTTGACGCAACAGAAGATCCGGGAACAAAGCTTGGTGTATTCTGTACAGGACCTTCAATTGCAAACACAGGACTGAATATTTTCAGTGAGGCAGTTGGAACATTTATCCTTGTATTTGCGATCAAGGGAATTGGAAACGTGACAGGACTTTCCACAGGCGTTGACAAATTATTTGTATTCGGAATTATCGTATCAGTAGGTATGTCACTTGGTGGACTGACCGGTTATGCGATCAACCCGGCAAGAGATCTTGGACCAAGACTTGCACACGCAGTACTTCCGATTAAAGGAAAAGGTGATTCAAACTTCGGATACGGTCTGGTTGTACCGATCATCGGACCAATCATCGGAGCAATCGCAGCAGTATTACTGTATGGAGCAATTCCGTGGTAAAAATTCAGAATTGAAAATGGTAATGGCATGAGATGAGAGAGCCTGACAGGATAACCGCATAGGGAAATGCGTTTACTTGGCAGGCTCTTTTTCATAAGCAGGAAGTTCAGGAAGAAAAAACAGTTATTAAGGAGTGATCTGGGAATGTATGATGTAATAATTATCGGGGCTGGAGTATCCGGTGCGGCAACAGCAAGAGAGCTGTCACGTTATAAAGTGAAGGCATGTGTAATCGAAAAAGAAGAGGATGTATGCTGTGGTACCTCCAAGGCAAACAGTGCAATTGTCCATGCCGGTTATGATGCGGCAGAAGGATCGCTGATGGCAAAACTGAATGTCAGGGGAAATCAGATGATGGAACAGCTTTCAAAGGATCTGGATTTCCCATTTAAGAAAAATGGCTCGCTGGTTGTATGTCTGCATGAAGAGGATATGCCGAATCTTCAGGCACTGTATGACCGAGGCGTTGCAAATGGTGTTAAGGAGTTAAGAATTCTTAACCGTGAGGAATTGAAAGAAATGGAACCGAATATTTCCGATCAGGCGTATGCCGCACTTTATGCACCGACAGCCGGAATTGTATGTCCGTTTAATCTGAACATTGCAATGGCTGAGAATGCAAATGTAAATGGTGTGGAGTTCAAATTTGATACGGAAGTTACGGATCTTAAACCAATAGATGAGGGCTGGGAGATCCATACAAATAACGGGGTTTTCCAGACAAGGTACGTGGTAAATGCAGCCGGAGTCTATGCAGACAGGCTTCATAATATGGTAAGTGAGAAGAAGATCCACATTACCCCTAGAAGAGGAGATTACTGTCTGCTTGATAAGAGTGCGGGAAGTCATGTGAGCAAGACGATTTTTGCACTTCCGGGAAAATATGGAAAAGGCATTCTGGTTGCACCGACGGTTCACGGTAATCTGATCCTTGGGCCAACGGCAATCGATATCGAAGATAAAGAAGGAACCAATACGACAAGAGAAGGACTGGATCAGGTGATCGAGAGAGCAGAGATGAATGTGAAAAATATTCCGCTCCGGCAGGTGATTACTTCTTTTGCAGGACTTCGTGCACATGAGGACGGACATGAGTTCCTGATCGGGGAAGTCGAGGATGCAAAAGGATTTATCGACTGTGCAGGCATTGAATCACCGGGACTTACCAGTGCACCGGCAATCGGAGAAATGGTGGCACAGATCCTCAAAGATAAAATGGATCTGGAAGAAAAAGAAGATTTTATCGCAACAAGAAAGGGCGTTCTGGATCCGAATACACTCAGCAGGGAAGAAAGAATGGAACTGATCAAAGAGAAACCGGAATACGGAAATATTATCTGCCGCTGTGAAATGGTTACAGAGGGTGAGATCATGGATGCGATCAACAGACCGCTCGGCGCCAAATCTCTGGACGGGGTGAAACGCAGAACAAGAGCCGGAATGGGACGCTGTCAGGCTGGTTTCTGCTCACCGAGAACGATGGAGATCCTGGCGAGAGAACGCCATGTGAGTATGTTCGAGATCACAAAATCCGGTGGAGATTCTAAAATTGTTACAGGTACTAATAAGGATTCGTTATAAAAGGGAGGCATTGCATCATGAGAGCTTATGATATTGTTATCATTGGAGGAGGACCGGCGGGACTTGCGGCTGCAATTTCGGCGAAGAAAAGCGGAGTGGACAGTGTCCTGATCCTGGAAAGAGATAAAGAACTTGGCGGTATCCTGAATCAGTGCATCCACAACGGATTCGGACTCCATACTTTTAAGGAAGAACTGACCGGACCGGAATATGCAGGACGTTTTATAGATCAGGCGAAAGAACTGAATATTGAATACAAGCTGAATACAATGGTTATGGATATCAGCCCGCAGAAGGTTGTCACCGCAATGAACCGGGAGGAAGGTCTTTTCGAGATTCAGGCGAAGGCGGTTGTTCTGGCAATGGGATGCCGTGAGCGTTCCAGAGGTGCACTTAATATTCCGGGTTATCGTCCGGCGGGTATTTTCTCAGCAGGTACGGCACAGAGACTGGTCAATATCGAAGGCTATATGCCGGGGCGGGAGGTTGTGATTCTTGGTTCCGGCGACATCGGACTGATCATGGCAAGACGAATGACATTTGAAGGCGCAAAGGTTAAGGTTGTTGCAGAGCTGATGCCATATTCCGGAGGACTGAAGAGAAATATCGTACAGTGTCTGGATGATTATGACATTCCGCTGAAGCTGAGCCATACGGTTGTTGATATCAAA
The DNA here is from genome assembly GCF_013300725.1 of Allocoprococcus comes. GTDB lineage: Bacteria > Bacillota > Clostridia > Lachnospirales > Lachnospiraceae > Allocoprococcus > Allocoprococcus comes_A. The sequence goes on along the minus strand of NZ_JAAIMM010000010.1, from coordinate 85,977 downwards.
GGAAAAGAGCGTCTGGAAGGCATTACACTGGCACAGGTGGACAGTCACGGAAAACCGATTCCTGGAACCGAAGAAGAATACAGCTGTGATACCCTCCTTCTTTCCGTAGGCTTGATTCCGGAAAATGAGATTTCAAGAGGTATGGGCGTGGATATGAACCCTGTCACATCAGGACCGAAGGTAAATGAGAGCCTGGAAACAAACATTGAAGGCGTATTTGCCTGCGGAAATGTCCTGCATGTGCATGACCTGGTTGACTTTGTATCGGAAGAAGCCGGAACTGCAGGAAGAAATGCTGCGGAATATGTAAAACAGGGAGAAGCGCACAGACAGGGCGGAAAAGAGATTAAAATGAATCCAGTCGAAGGTGTCCGCTATACAGTTCCGGGAACGATTAACGTAGACCGGATGGATGAGAACCTGACCGTGCGTTTCCGTGTGGGCGGTGTCTACAAGAACTGTTATATCAGCGCATATTTTGATGATGAGAGAGTGATCCACAGAAAACGTCCGGTTGTTGCACCAGGTGAGATGGAAGAGATTAAGCTGACAAAAGAGCAGCTTCTGAAATATCCGGATCTGCAGACCATCACAGTAAAGATTGAGGAGGCGTAGACGATGGAAGAGAGAAAATTGACATGTATCGGCTGTCCGATGGGCTGCCCTCTTACAGTTGTAATGAATGGGGAAGAAGTGGTGAGCGTCACCGGAAATACATGCAAGCGCGGTGATGTATACGCAAGAAAAGAAGTGACAAATCCGACGAGAATCGTAACTTCGACCGTGCGGGTGTCCGGCGGAAGCATCGATATGGTATCGGTGAAGACGAAAGAAGATATCCCGAAGGGCAAAATCTTTGAATGTGTGAAGGCGCTCAAAGGAATTGAAGTTCCGGCTCCGGTTCATATTGGGGATGTGATCCTTGAAAATGTGGCTGATACGGGCGTGGATATTGTTGCGACGAAGAATGTAGAATAAAAGGAAAAGAAGGAGAAGTCCTGTATGGTGACGGAAAGGGTTGCCATATGGGACTTTTTAATATTGTATTCTGGAGAAACATTTTGTGATTTCGTGAAAATCTCAGTATAAACATTTCTGTTTTTCGTTAAGAAAGTGGTATAAACATTTTGTGTTTTCGTTAAGAACTCTATGAAAACATTTCTGTTTTTCGTTAAAAAGCAGGCATAAACATTTTGCGATTTCGTGAAAAATGGTATAATTAAGGCGGAAATATGCTATAATACTACCAAGTAAAATGAAATGAGGAATGCTAAATGATTTTTAAAAGAAAAGTTTATGACAAACTGATTGAGTGGAAAACATTGGCAGCAGGCACATCAGCAGTATTGCTTGAAGGAGCCAGACGTATTGGAAAAAGTACCATTGTAGAGGATTTCGCAAAAAATGAATATGATGATTATATGATTCTTGATTTTGCAAGAGAAAGCATAGATGTTAAAAATAATTTTGTCGAGAATATGAATGATTTGGATACGTTTTTCAGAAATCTGTTTCTCCTAAAAGGAAAAAGTTTAAAAGGGAAGAATTGCGTGATCATTTTCGATGAGGTACAGCTGTTTCCACAGGCACGGCAGGCGATAAAATATCTTGTTGCGGATGGACGGTATGAGTATATTGAGACAGGATCACTGATCTCAATTCGGAAAAATGTAAAGGATATACTGATTCCTTCAGAAGAATACCGGATTAAGATGTACCCGATGGATTTTGAAGAATATTTATGGGCAATCAATGATGAGGTTACGATTCCTACAATCAGAGAAGCTTTTGAAAAAAGAAAGCCACTTGGAGATGCGATTCATCGGAGAATCATGAAAAGTTTCCGCACGTATATGGTTGTAGGTGGGATGCCACAAGCGGTAGATGCTTATGTTTCAGGAAAAAGCTATGCGCAGATCGATTTTGTAAAGAGGAATATTCTGAACCTTTATGAAGAAGATCTGGCAAAATATGATACAGAAAATCGGGAAAAAGCGTCAGTTATTTATCGTACAATACCAGAGCAGCTGGAGAATAAAAATTCGCATTTCAAACTTTCCATGGTGGATAAAAATGCACGTTACCAAAATTATATAGATGCAGTAAGCTTTATTTCAGAAGCAATGATCGGAAATGAGTGTATCAATGTTACAAAGCCGGAAGTTGCATTAGAATTATTTGCAGACAGAAGTAATTTTAAATTATATATGGGTGATACCGGATTACTGGTTACACAGATTATGAAGAACCGGGATAATACAGATGAGGATTTATATAAGGCTCTGATTATAGATAATCTTGGGATAAATCAGGGAATGATCATTGAAAATATTGTAGCACAGATGCTCAGAACGGCAGGTCATGAGTTGTATTTTCATGAATATTTGTATACACCGGAAGGGACGACCAGGGAAAAGAAATATGAGATCGATTTTATGATCGTGAAAAAAAAGAAGATCTGTCCGATCGAAGTAAAATCTTCAAATTATATGTCACACAAATCATTTGATTATCTGATTCAGAAGTATCAGTTAAAGTCGGAAGACAGATTTATTATCTATACAAAAGATTTAAAATATCAGGACGGAATTATGTATATACCAATTTATATGACGATGTTACTGTAGAATTTGCAGGAGGATTTTCATGGAACCATTTTACTATACCAGAATGACCAAAGCACAGCAGGCCGCATACCATGTAATCATGCAGGGAGCGAATGCGCTTGCGGATGAATTTCAGATACCGCGCATAGAAAGTGCGGAGCTTTATGATGTCTTTTTCAGGCTTCGGCTGGATCACCCGGAGATTTTCTGGATGACAGGATATAAGTATAAATACTACCAGGACTCTCCGAATCTGATCTTTGTACCGGAGTATCTGTTTGACAAAAATAAAATCCGGGAGCACCAGAAGGCAATGACTGCCCGGGTAGAGAAGCTGGCAAGAGCGGCAAAGGATTTGTCTGAATGGGAAAAGGAGAAATATATTCATGATTTTATCTGTGAAAATGTGACTTATGATAAGTTGAAAAAGGCGTATTCCCATGAGATCATCGGTCCACTCGGACATGGAGTCGGTGTGTGCGAAGGAATTGCAAAGTCGGTAAAAGTACTCTGTGATGCTCTTGGAATCTGGTGCATGATCGCAGTCTGTGGCAACAATCCGGAAAAAGGGATCAAGTACCGTCATACCTGGAATATTGTAAAAATAGGCGGTACATATTATCATCTGGATGCAACCTTTGACAATACGCTTGGAAAGCACAGCGTGGCAGGGCAGGAGATTCGCTATGATTATTTCAATCTGGACGATAAAAAGATTTTCCGAGATCATGAACCGCTGATCGCACCGGCACCGGTCTGTACGAATGGGGATCATTTTTATTACCGGGAGAAGAAACTTTCTTTTACAAAAGAAGAGGATGTCTATAAACGGTCGCTGCAGGCAGCCAAGAAGGGCAGGACGTTGACCTTCCAGTGGAGAGGCGGCTATCTGACAAGAGAGGTTCTGGAAAAGCTTCTGGATCTGCTCCGGAAAGCCGGAGAAGAAAAGCAGAAGGCTGCCAGGATCAGCCTCAACTGGTCGCAGGCAGTGATCCGCGTCAGTTATGTGGAGGACAGAGGACTTGCCTGTGTGGATATGGAAGAGGCAAATGAAGGAGAAAAGGAATAGATGAGCGAACTGGAAATGCAGGAGAATATATTGGCAGAGGAAGAATCTGTGGAAATGGAAGATGGATATACAGAAGAAATTCCGGAGGCATTTCAGAAGCTTGCCGAACTGTTAGGTCAGGATCAGTTTGAACTTCTGTTTCCAGACAAAGATGTGGAAAACCAGGATGAAATCCGTCTCGTGTATCTGATGAATGATGCAGTGGAAAGCTTTCTGGTATTCTCTGGTGCAAGAATGACCGGGCATTATCAGAAAGATTATGAAGGAGAGCTGGACGCAACTTTAAGCCAGGAGGACGGAGAATACGTGCTTATTGTATATCAGGGCGAGACGGTTGTGACGATCTTTTTCCAGGATCTTCAGTTGGAGGTGAACCTTTATAATTACGGAGATGTGGGACATTTCTGGGTGAAAGGGTACGAGTATCTGCGGATTCTGGAATACCGGCTGGCGATTCTGCGTGATAAATGCGAATACCTTGGAGAAGAGGCGGCAAGTGAAGCAGAGCAAAGACTTGCCAGTCTGGTGCATTTTCCGCCACTGAACTATGCCTGCTATCCGGCAGTCCCGGAAAAATATATTGTTCCAATGGAGGATCCATGGAGTCCAGCAGAAGAGGCAATCGATGTGATGGAAGAGCTTGCCAGAGAAGCAGAGGATTGGAGTCTGTTAAGGTGGCTGCATATTTACCGGAAGTATTATGGAAAAAGGATGAGCAGATGGATTGCCGGATTGCTGCATCGTGCGAAACATGCGGCAGTTGTAGAGTTGTTGGATAAAAAGTTGATCGAAGAAGCGGAAAATTATCCACGAAGGGATTTCGGAGAGGAATTCAATCAGAAATATGGTGAAGTTTTACTGAAGGCACAACAAAGAAAAGAGGAACTAGAGTCGAAAGGACAGGAAGTTACACTTGTACGTGAGGAGCCATTTGCAGCGGCGAGAGATTCGGTAGATTTCAAAGTGTATCTGATGATATGGAAAGAAAAAAGGGGAGATCGTGTTGTTGAAATAGAAGAATTTTAGCAATGTATGATTTGAAAACTTAAAAGACGGAAACAGGTCAACGGAGTGAGACGATAAAGTTGATTGGAAAGTGCGAAAAATCATAAATAGGTCAATGAAAAGAGTTTTAAAAGTTGACTTTAAAATGGAAAATTCGGAACTAAATCAACAAAAAGAGTCCTGGAAATTGATTGCGAATTGAGAAAACGGAAAAAGAGTCAACTAAAAGAGTATAGGAAATTGACTGTAAATTGAGAAATTGACAAATAAGTCAATAAAAAAACCCAGGAAGTTGATTCTAAATTGAAAAAGTAGAAAATAAGTCAACGAAGAGCACTAAAAAAGTTGACTTAAAATTAAAGAAGCTAAAATTAAGTCAACAAAACAAGATATTTGGACTGACTGCAAACTATAAAAGGTAAAAATAAATCAACAGATTTAGTGCTCAATTGATATCCATAGAAAGGAACAGATACAAATGATCAACCGAACAGATATGCTGGAACTGACAAGGCGGATGACACCGACGAGAACATCATTTACAAGAATTGCAGGCTGCTATGTAGATGCAGACGGAGATTTTGACGGAAGCTTTAACATCAATTTTCTCAAACTTTCTCCATCAGAAAAAACAAAAAATCTCGCAATCGCCAAAACCATTCCATTTGCAGAGACAAACACACAACTGAAAAAATACGAGATCCAGACAGAAAATCAGAAAGCCGGAAGTATGTGGCAGCTTCTGATGGCGCTCAGAGACTGCGAACTCAAAAACGATGCCCTGATGGATACCCTTTATGATATCATCATGGAAAACATCCGGATCACCACCCCTTACGCGATCTATGTTTTCCATGATAACTACGATATCCCAGCCAAAGCAGCCGATAAAGAACGCCTCGGTGAATCCGAAGAGATGTTCCCCTATCTCATCTGCGCCATCTGTCCCCTTGTCGGCGAATACGAACCCGGTTCTCCAACATCCGGCTTCCTCTTCCCCGCTTTTACAGACCGTAGTGGCGACCTGAATCACATCAACATCTATGGAACCACAGAAAAGAAACGCGAGGATTTAAGCAGACTTATAAAAATGTAAGATTTTATTATGAATATTTTAAAGATATATTTTAGAAATTATTCCATTATTTTAAATTTTACTTACGGCAACACTTAAACTTTGGACAAACAAATCACCATCAGTCATGCGCAGCGAGCTGATGTCTCTAATATGCAATTATCTTGAGTTGCACCAGTACCAGAAAACCCGGAGCCACCCACCTATCCTGTCAGATTCCCTTGAGCACTATGGAGATGAGACTCAGTATATTGTGGAAGCCGTTGCTGACACAATATACGTTTTCAGAGGCTCATCGAAATGTCCAGTGCGTGGGAATCTGACAGGATAGGTGGGTGGCTCCGGGTTTTCGTCCCCTTTACAAACAACTCCCCTATATTATTATTCCATCAGCAAGCTCCGAAACTCCGTAAAGAAGCGTCCCTGCTCTTCTTTGGTCATCTTAACCAGCATCTCCAGGCTTTCCATACTGATCCGCCCAGCTGAGAACAGCAGTTCCGTGTAATCCCATTTTGTATAGCCATACTGTTTTTCCCAGTCGCAGATTTTCTTCATTCCATAATAATAGCAGGTGAAATATCCAGGCGCATTCTGGTGTGCCTGTACCTGGGCGCGGGCAGTTACGCGGTCAAAGCCCAGCTCTTCTTCGTAGATTTTAACAGCATCCTCCAGTGTCGCTCCAAAATAATACAGCTGCAGGTCAACCAGGATACGGACAGAGGCATGATGACGGCGGAATGCAACGAACAGAGGGAAGAACGGGTCTTCCGCAAAGATAAAGGTAAATGCACGTTCAGTCCGGATACAGGTTCCCTCTTCCAGAGGTACACTTTTGGCTCCTATTTTTACAGTTTCCGGTATTGGATCGATCGCTGCACGGATAAACTGGACATGGTGTCCCGGATAAGTTTCGTGCATGGTATTCATCTTGATCCAGCCATCAGTAATGTTCTGATAATTATACTGATTCAGGAACATCTGGCCGCGGAGCGGTTTGACACGGAAATCACCACCCTCATAACCGCCCCAAGGGTAAGAATCCTTATAGCAAGGCGGAAGCGGAACGCACAGACAGGTTTCATCTTCCGGAAGACGTACATATTCATGAGCGACAGCGCGGGTACGTTTCAGATAATTTCTGGCACGTGTATACATTTCCTCGGCACTGTCACAAGGACCGGCATAACGGAAAAGCACATCGCTGACTTCTTTCATTGTCTTAGGAGTTCCTTCCGGAAGATCTAATTTGGAGGCGATTTCGAAGACTTCAGCACGGGTCTTTTCAATTTCTTCTTTATGCCATGCAAGCAGTTCGTCGAGAGATACACCAAGACGGTTTTTCAGAAGGCTGCGGTAAGCTTCCGGATCCATCTTGATGGTCTTTGAGAGATCATCCTTTAACAATTCTTCAGAGTCAGACTGGCAGTCAGAACCGAGTAAATCTGCCATTTCCTGAAGCTGATCGATAAAAATCTGGAAGGACTGAGATAAAGACGCAATCTGTTCTTCTGCGAAATCCGGGAAATATTCATTTAACAGTTTCTGGTCGCGCTGCATATCCAGCCTTGCGCGGGCGAAGGCAGAAGAAAGGGAAGCTTCATTTTCGCCGTATTGTGTGTGGATCAGATTAAGGATCAAATCCTGATTTTCATGGAATGCCTGTAATTTTCTGGTTAGGACATCGAGACGTACTTCATTAGAACGTCTGTCACAGCGAGCGACTTCCTGAAGATAATAGACAAAATCCAGGAGAGGTGCTTCCGGACTGTGTTCTTTTTCTTCGATGGTAAATTTAAGAGAATCCAGGAAGTCTTTCAGATGATGCTTCACCAGACGATAGACATTGTCCGGTGCATCCAGGTTTTCAACCTGTGTTTTTAAATCGTTCCATTTTTCACGGACCGACCTGATCTTTTCGGGAGTCGGGAGAAAAAGGATCTTTTCAAAAGAACGGTGGCTTTCGAGTTGGTCATGCAAAATGGCAAGTTCTCTGTCAAGTTCGCGGTAAGTATTGGTTAAGTCAGTATTTTTCATAAGTAAATAGCGCTCTCCTTTTTTAGAAATTTGTTCTGATTGTATCTTACCGCAGAAAATGTCAAATGAAAAGTGAAAAAAATGACGTTGTATTTGATCTTTTTATTTCAAAAATTGAACAGCTTTTGCGTGAGAGAAAGTAAAAAATATTTCACTTGGAAAATGAAGAGTTTCCGGGAAAGAGCGTATACTTTCCGGAAAACTCGTGCTAAAATAAGGATAATAATGTTCCGAACAGGAGGCAGGCAAAAATATGGGGAAAGTATTTAATACAACAGCTGTATGTATTCCGGAAAAACATTATATGGTAGATATCACTGAACGCCTGAATCAGATTAAAGCACTGGTAGATGAAGGGAAATATTTTACGATCAACAGAGCCAGACAGTATGGAAAGACGACAACGCTGTTGGCACTGAAAAAAATGCTTGAAAAAGAATATGATGTCATAATGATGGATTTTCAGACATTTGGAAGTGCTGATTTTGCAACGGAAAATATTTTTGCGCTGTCTTTTGCAAATACTTTTCTCAGACAGTTTAAGAAGTATGTATCAGGTATGGAGATTCCGTTAAAACAGGCAGTAGAAATGCTTGAAAAAAGTGTAAATGGAAGAGCGGGATATTTCACATTAAAACCTCTGTTTGAAGAACTTGGAGATATCTGTGAGGCCTCTGAAAAACCGATTGTTCTGATGATTGACGAGGTAGACAGCGCATCCAATAATCAGGTATTTCTTGATTTCCTGGGGCAGCTTCGTGCACAGTATATCAACCGTTTTCAGCAGAAAACATTCCAGTCTGTGATTCTGGCAGGAGTTTACGATATCAAAAATCTGCGTCATAAGATACGTCCGGACGAAGAGCACAAATATAACAGCCCGTGGAATATTGCAGCGGATTTCAAGGTAGATATGAGTTTTTCTGAAAACGAAATCGCAGGAATGCTGGAAGCTTATGAAAAAGATCATCAAACAGGTATGAATATTGAAAAGATGGCAAAGGCAATTTATGCTTATACATCCGGTTATCCGTTTCTGGTTTCAAGAATATGCCAGTTGATGGATGAAGACATCAGTACAGAAGAAAAATATGGCTCGAAGACGGCTGCCTGGACAGATGCCGGATTTCACGAAGCAGTGAAACTGCTTCTGGCAGAAAAAAACACATTATTTGAATCGCTGAGTGAAAAGCTATCCAGTTATCCTGAATTAAATGAAATGCTTTATACTCTGCTTTTTACGGGGAAAGCAATTGCATATAATTATTATGAGCCGTCGATCAGCATTGCAACGATGTTTGGGTTTGTGAAAAATCAGAATGGTGTAATGGCGATTGCAAACCGTCTGTTTGAGACCTGGCTGTATAATCTGTATCTGTCAACATCAGAAATGCAGAGTAAAAAGATTTATTCGGCAGCACTTCTGGATAAGAACCAGTTTATTATGGATGGACGCCTGAATATGAGGCTTATATTAGAAAGATTTGTAGTTCATTTTAATGATCTGTATGGAGAGCGGGAGCAGACTTTTGTTGAAGAAGAAGGAAGAAAATATTTTCTGTTATATCTGCGGCCGATCATCAATGGCACAGGCAATTATTATATTGAAGCCAGAACACGAGGACAGAAAAGAACAGATGTGATCGTGGATTATCTGGGCGAACAGTATGTTATTGAAATGAAAATATGGCGTGGGAAAGAATATAATGAACGGGGTGAAAAGCAATTGGTTGAATATCTGGATGCTTATCATACTTCGACAGGATATCTGCTTAGTTTCAATTTCAATAAGAATAAAGAGACAGGAGTTCATGAAATTGTTCTCGGAGATAAAAAAATTATAGAAGCCGTTGTATAAAAGCTGTTGATTACAGATTACCTGAGAACCAATAATATGAAAAGCAGGACAGATAAAAAGATTCGCGTGTCGACTTATGTCCCTTTCTGTGATATGATAATCAAGAGATTATTATGAGCAGAAAGGGGCATTTTTTCGATGGCAGCAACATCTGAAAATAAGCCAAAACAATATATATCTGTCGGGATCCTGGCGCATGTGGATGCCGGAAAGACGACGCTTTCGGAAGGAATCCTTTATCTTACCGGTCAGATCAGGAAGCTTGGAAGAGTTGACCACGGAGATGCGTTTCTGGACACGTATACGCTGGAGAGAAGCAGGGGGATTACCATTTTTTCCAAGCAGGCGAATTTTGCACTTGGAGACAAGCAGGTGACTCTTCTTGATACACCGGGGCATGTGGACTTTTCAGCAGAAATGGAGCGTACCCTGCAGGTTCTTGATTATGCAATTCTGGTTGTCAGCGGAGCGGACGGTGTGCAGGGGCATACACGAACCCTGTGGAATCTTCTTGCAAGATATCAGGTCCCGACCTTTATTTTCATAAATAAGATGGATCAGGACGGTACGGACAGACAGGACAGACTTGTTGAATTAAAGCGGAAGCTCAGCGGAGAGTGTGTGGATTTTACAGAAGTTGGTGAAGAATTTCTGGAAGAGCTGTCTATGTGCGACGAGACGGTAATGGAAAGCTATCTGGAAAATGGAGAGATCACGGCGAGCCAGATTCAGACGCTGATCCGGGAACGAAAGGTATTTCCATGCTATTTCGGTTCAGCACTGAAGCTGGAAGGTGTGCAGGAATTATTGGACGGACTGGAAAAATACATGGACGGACCGGTAAGCGGGACGCATGCTGAAGAAGCTTTTGGAGCGAAGGTATATAAGATATCCAGAGATCCACAGGGCAGCCGTCTGACACATATGAAGATCACAAACGGAGTACTGAAGGTCAAAGAGATCCTGGAATATATGGCGGAGGAAGAACCTCTGGAGGAGAAAGTCAACCAGATCCGGATTTATTCCGGGGATAAGTACGAGATGGTGCAGGAAGCAGAAAAAGGCTGTATCTGTGCTGTGACAGGACTTACCCGGACTTATCCGGGACAGGGGCTTGGGATGCAGCAAAGTTCGTCGGCACCGATACTGGAGCCGGTTCTGAATTACCGGGTGGAGCTGCCGGAAGGCTGTGATGTGCACCGGATGCTGCAGAATTTCAGACAACTGGAGGAAGAAGATCCGATGCTCCGCGTGGTCTGGAATGAAGAGGCAGGAGAAATCCAGGTCCAGCTGATGGGCGAAGTGCAGACGGAGATTCTGCAAAGCCTTGTAAAAGAACGGTTTGACGTGGATATTTCCTTTGGAAGTGGAAATATTGTTTACAAAGAAACGATTAAAAATACAGTTGAAGGAGTAGGGCATTTTGAGCCGTTGCGTCATTATGCGGAAGTGCATCTGATACTGGAACCGGGAGAGCCGGGAAGTGGAATCTCGATCGATACGATCTGCAGTGAGGATGTGCTGGACAAGAACTGGCAGCGACTGATCCTGACGCATGTGCTGGAAAGAGAGCACCGGGGAGTTCTGACAGGATCGGTCCTTACTGATGTGAAGATCACACTTGCCAGTGGACGTGCACATCTGAAGCATACAGAGGGCGGAGACTTCCGCCAGGCGGTGTACCGTGCGATCCGCCAGGGACTGATGCAGGCGGAGAATGTACTGCTTGAACCGTATTATGCGTTTCGTCTGGAAATTCCGTCAGAGATGACAGGCCGTGCACTTACGGATATTCAGCGGATGAATGGAGAATTTGACGGACCGGAGACGGAAGATGATATGGCAGTGATCACCGGAAGTGCACCGGTGTCTGAAATGCAGGATTATCAGAGAGAAGTAACCACATACAGCAGAGGAAGAGGGAAACTGTTCTGTACGCTGAAGGGATATTTTCCATGCCATAATCAGGACGAAGTTGTAGAGGCGATTGGTTACGATCCGGAGCGGGATGTGGAGAATCCGACGGGCTCTGTATTCTGTGCTCATGGAGCAGGATATAATGTACCGTGGCAGGAAGTGCCGGAACATATGCATATTGAGGCACAGCTTCCGAAGATCCTGGAAGAGCGGAAAAGGCTGGCAGGAGAGACAGAAAAAAGTCTGGATGAGACTGTACCGGTAAATTTACGCAAGGAGAAAAGCGGATCAGCAGAAGCAGCAGCCAGAGGCGGCAGGCATTATGCGCGTAATGCCAGAGAAGACAGGGAGCTGGAAGAGATTTTTATCCGGACTTATGGACGGGTAGAGCGAAAAGCTGATCGTCTTCCAAAGACTGTGACTGCAGGGAAAACGCCAAAAGCAAAGAAAGATGAAGAAGGCGTACAGGAATATTTGCTGGTAGATGGTTATAATGTTATTTTCGCATGGGATGATCTGAAAGAACTGGCAAAAGAGAATATTGAAGCAGCAAGAAATAAACTGATGGATGTGCTTTGCAATTATCAGGGGTTTAAGAACTATCCTCTGATCCTGGTATTTGATGCCTACAAGGTTGAAGGCGAAGCAATGGAAATTTTCAAATACCATAACATTCATGTTGTGTATACAAAAGAAGCTGAGACGGCGGATATGTACATTGAAAAGGTAGTACATGAGGTCGGAAGAAAGTATCATGTGACGGTAGTTACATCAGATGGTGTGGAGCAGGTGATTACACAGGGACAGGGAGGTACGATCATATCTTCCCGGGAGTTCCTGGAAGAGGTGAAGATCGTGAACCGGCAGATTCGGGAAGAATGGGAGCTTCACAAAGAGAGTGCGAAAAATTATCTGTTCGATCATATGGACAGGGAGCTTGCCGGTCATATGGAAGAGGTCCGCATGGGCCGGAAAGAATTGGGTGAGAGAGCAAATGATCAATAAAGAGGAATTTCTGAAAACCTGTAATCTGACAGAGGATGACCTTACGGCTGCCCGGATTTCCTGGGAGGAGCTGACAGAGATCTATGAAGATTATATGTCAAAAACGAAATTGTTCCGTCATCTGGGAAAAGAATTTGTAGATGAATATATCTATGATATTGAGCGGGCAGGGATCCATTCCTATCGTTACAGGACCAAGAATCCAATGCACCTTCTGGAAAAGATCATCCGGAAGCGGAAAGAAAATTATGCAAAATTTGAACATATCAACAAATCGAATTACCACAAATACATCACAGATTTGATTGGTATCAGGGTTTTCTTCCTTTACCGGGAAGACTGGATCCATTTTCATAAGTTCATCACTTCGATGTTTGAAAATGATCCGAAAAATTATATAGAGGACAGGCTGCGGGACTTTGATGAGGATCCGGAGCACTTCTATATCGCAGAACGTCCAAAAGTATACAAGCGTTCCGGGGATACGAGGATTTATGACAGTACGCAGATTGAAGTGCGGACAGGCGGGTATTACCGTTCACTGCATTATATCATCAAGTATCACGGATACTATCTGGAAATCCAGGGCAGAACGCTTTTTGAAGAAGGATGGAGCGAGATCGACCATGATATTGTGTATCCGTACTATAAGGATGATGAGATGCTGACGGAGTTTTCCGGACTGCTGAACCGGCTTTCGGGGATGGCAGATGAGATGAGTTCGTATTTCAGGAAGATGAAAAAACTCAGAGAAGAAGAACCGGATAAAAAAATAAAGGATCTCTTATAAAAAATTAAAAATAAAAAGCAAAAGACGTTCAAAACAAAAGAAAATAAAGTGTTGCAAAATTAGTTTGACAAATAAAACTTGTCTAATTATAATTACACCCATATTAAATGCGACGGGGCATAACAAAAAGTTATGTTCCGTTTGTTTTATATACTGGGAAATTGCATTTCAAAGTATATAAAAACAGAAAGGTCAAATGCAAAGAGGCATAGCTGCAGAAAATTGCGGTTATGCTTTTTTTCATTTTACCTTTTCTAAAAATACAAATAGGGAGGGATTTTCGTGAAAAAGTATATTGCGAAAAGAATGTTTGTTTCAATCGTTACCATCCTGATTATTCTTTTGCTGCTCTTTTGCATGCTGCAGTTCATGCCAGGTTCACCGTTCAATGATGAAAAGCTGTCAGAGGCTCAGGTACAGGTGCTGAATCAGAAATACGGACTGGATCAGCCGATCGTTGTACAGTTTGTAAATTATGTAAAAAATGTTGTGAAAGGTGATTTCGGAGTATCTTACAGTATTTCAAAAAATACAGATATTTCCAAGCTCCTGAATACAAGACTTCCGGTAAGCTTCCGGATTGGTGGTCAGGCCGTTGTGTTTGGAGCGATTATCGGGATCATGCTTGGAATTGCGGCGGCATTGAAAAGCGGAACCTGGATTGATTCAATCTGTACGATCGTTTCCGTGTTAGGTGTCAGTCTTCCGTCTTATGTATTTGCACTTGCAATGGCATATTTTCTGGGATACCGGGCAAATATTTTCCCGCTTTTATATAATTCCGCAGAAGCATTTGCTTCATCGGTAATGCCAACGATTGCACTGGCGATGTTCTCTATAGCAACCGTTGCAAGATTCACCAGAACAGAGCTTCTGGAAGTTCTGGACAGTGATTACATGCTTCTGGCAGAGAGCAAAGGAATTACGGGAAGAACGCTGATCGTAAGGCACGCACTTCGAAATGCTCTGATTCCGATCATTACCGTTCTTGCACCGCTGGTTGTCGATCTGATGATTGGTTCCCTTGTTATTGAAAAGATTTTTTCCATACCGGGAATCGGAAGTCTGATGGTAACGGCAATTCAGTCCAATGATTATAATGTGACGATAACCATTGCATTTATTTACAGTGTGATGTATATCGTTCTGATGCTGGCAGTCGATATCCTTTACGGTGTGATCGATCCGAGAATCAGACTTGCGAAGGAATAGGAGGCGACTGGAATGTTGAGAAAGAAAAAAGTACAGATGACAGAAACCGCATCGGCGCCAGTACCGGTGACCGACGTGGAAGAATATTTAAAAGGAATCCGGTTTCAGGAAGATGATTTTGAATTTCAGCATATGGACGAAGATCTGATTGATACAAACTTTGCAAGTCAGAGCTTCTGGAAGGATGCTTATATGAGATTCAAGAAGAACAAAGGTGCTGTAATCAGTTTCTTTTGTATCCTGCTGATTATCCTTTTGGCAATCGTCGGACCGAACATGACACCGTACACATACGCAACGCAGGATATTAAGAATCAGAATCTTGCACCAAGAGTTCCGGGACTTGAGAAACTCGGAATCCTGGATGGAAGCGAGACGGTTAAGGCTTCCGGTGTGGCAAAGAAGATCAACAAATACATAAGCAATAAAAAGACGGATGTGTATTACTGGTTCGGAAGTGATTCACTTGGACGTGACATCTGGACAAGAACATGGACCGGAACCAGAATCAGCTTGTATATCGCAGTCGTTGCGGTACTGGTGGATATGCTCTTCGGACTCAGCTATGGACTGATCTCCGGATATTTCGGCGGAAAAGTCGATATGGTCATGCAGAGGATCGTGGAAATAGTGAACAGTATACCGACTCTGGTGGTTGTTACGCTGATGATGCTGGTACTCAGTCCCGGACTTACTTCGATCACGGTGGCGCTCATCGTTACCGGATGGATCGGAATGAGCAGGATTGCAAGAGCAGAGATGCTGAAGCTGAAGGAACGGGAATTTGTACTTGCATCAAGAACACTCGGAGCAGGCAGTTTCCGAATTATTTTCAGTGAAATCTTTCCGAATATTTTCGGACCGGTCATCACACAGACCATGTTTTCCATTCCACATGCGATTTTTACAGAAGCGTTTCTGGCATTTATCGGACTGGGTGTTCCGAGCCCGCTTGCATCTCTTGGAACCATGATCTCAGACGGATATAAGAATTTTACAACGCATCCATATCAGATTGTGTTCCCACTGGTTGTTATGTCGCTTCTGATGCTCAGCTTCACACTCTTGGCAGACGGACTCAGAGAAGCGCTGGATCCGAAAATGAAAGAAATGTAGGAGGGATGAAAATGGCAGAACGTGAAAAAATACTGGAGGTTCGTGATCTCTCCATATCATTTAAAACAACAGCAGGAAATGTCAATGCCATCCGTGGCGTAAATTTAGATCTCTACAGGGGGGAGACAGTTGCGATCGTCGGAGAATCAGGTTCAGGAAAGTCGGTAACAGCAAAAGCGGCGATGGGGATTCTGGCAAAAAACGGACAGGTAAACAGTGGATCGATCAAATTTACTTATACAAGAGAAGACGGAGAAAAGGTCAGCTGTGACATTTTGAAAATGCAGAAGAAAGAAATCCGTGAACATATCAACGGAAAAAGAATTGCGATGGTATTCCAGGATCCGATGACCTCGTTAAATCCGCTGATGACGATCGGAAAGCAGATCATGGAGGGAATGATCTGGCATTATAAGACACCGAAAGAGGAAGCTTATAAAAAAGCAGTGAAGCTTCTGGAGCTGGTTGGAATTACCGATGCCGAGAAGCGGATGAAGAATTATCCACACCAGCTTTCCGGTGGAATGCGCCAGAGAGTGGTGATAGCGATCGCACTTGCCTGTAACCCGGAGCTGCTGATCTGTGATGAACCGACAACAGCGCTGGATGTGACGATCCAGGCAAAGATCCTGGAGCTGATCCGAAATATCCAGAAAAAGACCGGAATTTCTGTTATTTATATTACCCATGATCTGGGAGTTGTTGCAAAGGTTGCAGATTATGTCAACGTTATGTACGCGGGAAAAATCGTGGAAAAGGGAAGCATCGATGAAATATTTTATGATCCGAAGCACCCGTATACCTGGGGACTTTTATCAGCAATGCCGGATCTTAATACAGCAGACAGCAGACTTTTTACCATACCGGGAAGTCCGCCGAATCTGCAGAAACCGGTGTGCGGAGATGCATTTGCACCGCGAAATAAATATGCGCTCAAGATTGATTCAAGGGTAGAACCGCCAATGTTCAAAATCAGTGATTCCCATTTCGCGGCGACATGGCTTTTGCATCCGCTTGCACCGAAGGTAGAAATGCCGGAGGAACTGAAGAAAAGGATCATCCGGATGAAGGAGGAAGCGGCAGTATGACAGAGACAAAAAGAGAGCCACTCCTGAAAGTAGAAGGGCTGAAACAGTATTTTAAAGTAAATAAAAAGTTTACCGTAAAGGCAGTCGATGACGTAAGCTTTGAGATTTATCCGGGAGAAACTTATGGTCTTGTCGGTGAATCCGGATCCGGAAAATCAACGATCGGGAGATCCTGCATCCGGCTTTATAAGCCGACAGATGGAAAAATTACATTTGAGGGCATGGATTGCTCAGGAAAACTTTCTAAAGCGGATGAGAAAAAATTAAGAGTAGATATGCAGATGATCTTCCAGGATCCGATGGAATGTCTGAATCCGAGAAAAAAAGTATCGGATATCATCGGACAGGGGCTGGACATCCATCATATGTATAAAAGCTTTGACGACAGAAATGATAAAATTGCAGAAATACTGGAAAAGGTTGGACTTACCCCGGAGCATGCAACAAGATATCCGCATCAGTTTTCCGGAGGACAAAGACAGAGAGTCGGGATCGCAAGAGCGCTGGTGATGAATCCGAAACTGATCATTGCGGATGAATGTATCTCGGCACTTGATGTGTCGATCCAGGCACAGGTGGTAAATCTGATGAAAGATATCCAGCAGGAGACACAGACAGCTTATTTGTTTATTGCACATGACCTTTCCATGGTGAAATATATTTCGGACAGGATCGGGGTGCTTCATCTGGGACATCTGGTAGAAACCGGAACAACAGAGGAGATCTTTGAAAATCCGGTACATCCGTACACGAAGAGCCTGATTTCCGCTATTCCGCAGCCAAACCCGTGTGTGGAAAAGAACCGGACATCACTGCATTACGATTATGAAACCAGTGGAATTGATTATAACAAAGGAATCTTAAGAAAAGTAGAAGGTACACATTTTGTACGTTCTACAGAAGAGGAATTCGATTCCTGGGTATTACACTGATATCAGACTTTCTTATTCCATAGGAAATTCCAAAGGAACTTCCTATGAAACAAAAGGCACTGCGTGCCGGAGATGCGCACTCGCACGAAGATGAAGAATGTCGCAAGCGGTCTACGCTCCGCTTCGGTCGTTGCTTAACGAGCGTCACTGGCGCTCAGCAACGTGCTCGGCGCGAGAATGTGCCTTGGCACATTCTTTTTACAGATAAGAGAGTTTCGATAAATATATTTTTGGAGGTAGGATTATGAAAAACTGGAAAAAAGCAGCAGCAATGGCTGTGACCGCATCCCTGTGTATAACTGCACTTGCCGGATGCGGTGGCAGCTCGAAAACCGAAGAAAAAACAGATAGTACCGAAAAGAAAAGCGCGTCAGATAATACGTTGCATTATCAGATCGGTGTAGCAATTGATTCGCTGAACCCACAGCTTGCAAATGACGGAACCTCATTTTCAGTACTGGCGCAGTGTATGGAAGGTCTTTATACCAAAGATGAAGACGGAAATGCAATTCTTGCGGCAGCGGAAAGTGTAGATAAGTCAGATGATGGACTTACTTATACATTTAAGCTTCGTGATGATGCAAAATGGTCCGATGGATCCGATGTGACAGCAGATGATTTCGTATATGCATGGCAGACACTGGCAGATCCGAATACAGGAAGTGAGTATCAGTTCTTTGTACAGACGGCGTGTCTTCTGAATGCGGATGATATTGTGGCAGGAAATAAACCAGTGACAGATCTTGGTGTAGAGGCAGTGGATGACAAAACTCTGAAGGTTACACTTTCTTCCCCTTGTGCCGTGTTTGAAAGTCTGATGACTTTCCCGAGCTTCTTACCTGTAAAACGTGATTTTGCACAGGAAGCAGGAGATAATTTTGCAACATCAGCAGATACGATCCTCTGCAATGGTGCATTTAAGATCACAGATTACGAACCATCTGCAATGACGATCAAGGCAGAGAAAAATGATGATTATTATGATGCAGGTGATGTAAAATTAGACGGTGTAGAATGGCAGGTTATCCTGGATAACCAGACAGCAGCAATGTCTTATGAATCAGGAGATCTGGATGTAGTAACCCTGACCGGAGATCTGATCGAACAGTATCAGGATGATGAAAACTTCAGCACTTCCCAGGATGGATATATGTGGTATATTTCTCCGAACACAGAAGTAAAAGAGCTTGCAAATGAAAATATCCGTCTGGCTCTTGCAAAATCTTTTGATAAAGAGGCAGTTACAGATACTCTTCTGAAAGACGGCTCTACACCGGCTGATTACATTGTGGCAGAAAATCTTGCAGTAAGTCCGGATGGTACAGAATTCCGTAAACAGGCAGGAACCTATGATAACTGGACCTATGATGTAGATGCTGCAAAAGAATACTGGAGCAAGGGACTTTCTGAACTGGGAATCGATTCTCTTGAACTGGAGCTTGTAACAGAAGACAGTGACTCTGCACAGCAGGTGGCACAGTTCCTGCAGAATGAATGGCAGACAAACCTGGAAGGACTTACCGTATCAATCAAGGTTGAACCGAAGAAAGCACGTCTGGAAGATATGCAGAACGGAAACTACCAGCTTGGTCTTACAAGATGGGGACCAGACTACGCAGACCCGATGACAGATCTTGACTGCTTCATCACAGGAAGCTCAACCAACTATGGTCGTTACAGCAATACAGAATATGATGATACGATCGACTCAGCAAAATATGGTGAGCTTGCCCTGGATACAGAAGCAAGATGGAATGCGCTGGTTGACTGCGAGAAGATGCTTGCAGATGACTGTGTGGTATTCCCAATCTATCAGCAGTCAATTGCCCGGATGATCAGTCCGAATGTCAGTGGAATTTATTTCTACAGTACAGGATCGAACTATTCATTTAAGTATGCGGAGAAGAAATAGAAGGTTCTTATTTGCAGTAAGAAATTCTGAGGGAACTTCGGGAAGAGAAAATAGAAAAATAGTATATTTTGCCAGCAATGTAAAAATTGCTGGCAATTTTTTGATATTGTACCATTCGTAGAACAGTATGTTACAAATTTTTCAGTTGCGAGAAATTTTTTTAACATCTATAATAAAAATGCCGACTATTATCGAGAGAGGAGAGAGTACGTTAATGCAGAAGAAAAAATGGCATGTATTAATTGTGGATGATGAACTTAGGATAGGAACTCTTATAAACAAATTGATTCATTGGGATGAATTTAATCTGGAGTGTGTAGATGTAGTCGATAATGGAGAAAAAGCGTTCGAGATTATACAAAGTGACAGGTGTCCGGATATCGTTCTGACGGACATTCGTATGCCGAAGATCAGTGGACTGGATCTGATCAGGATGACAAGAGAACATCACAGGGATGTGAAGTTTATTGTGATCAGTGGATATAAAGAATTCGAGTATGCACAGCAGGCACTGCAATATGGTGTCGAGGATTATCTGCTTAAGCCGATCAATGAAGAAGAACTGAATCATGTTATGGGGAAAATTTCAGAAAAATTAAATGAGCAGTGGGAAGCAGAGACGGAACAAAAAGCATTTAAGGAAACGGTATCTGAGAGCAGACATATCATAAAAAGAGATTTTCTGAAAAATATCATAGAAACAGAAGAACCGGAAGAAGTAGATGACCGTGTAGAATTTCAGGGGGAGATTTACCGGGGAATTGATATCAAGCTGGACTATGTGGATTACAACAGGAAAGATAAAAAGCAGGACAAGCTTACCATATCCAGAGTGGAAGAAATCGTAGAAGGAATTCTCAAAACAGAAGCGGAAGAAGTCTTAATCTGCGAGAAAGAAAATTTACATATCTATTGTCTGTTCAATTATGATTTTAATAATTCAAAGGCGATAAAGAACAGCATCAACAATATTCTTGCAGAAATCAAGGATTATCTGATGGGATTTGAACAGTATGAAGTGACAATCGGAGTCGGAACGGAAAGGAAAGAATTTGCAGAGATCCGTTTTTCGATAAAAGAAGCACACCGGGCAGTTGGAAATCGAATCAAACAAGGCGTTGGCAGGACAATTTATGCAGATACGATTCCGCGGAAACTGGGAAGAGAAGAAATTTTGTCGGAAGAACAGAAAGAATGGATCCGTACCGGTATTGAAGGATATTCCATGGAAAAGCTGGAATATTGCATCAGTCAGATATACAGCGCGTATATGACACAGGATAAATTTGATTTTTCGGAGTGCTATGACATAGCAGAAGAGATTGTCAATTACTTTTTTGATCATGTGGAGATACAGCAGGAAGAAATTGGCCGGTTAAAGAAGAAGATCCTTTCCAATTGTGAGCACTGCTATACGATCAGTGGATTGAAAAAATGTCTGAAAAGCTGTCTTGGAGGCGTTATGGAAGAAAGCAGGGAGGCGGCAGAAGCAGAATCTGTAAAACCAATCCGTCAGGCAAGAAAGTATATGGAAGAGCATTACAGTGAAAAAATTGTTCTGGAAGACCTTGCAGAAATCGTGGGACTGAATCCGGTTTATTTCAGTGTGCTGTTTAAAAAAGAGACCGGGATCAATGTCAGTGCCTATCTGCTGAATGTAAGGATGGAAAAAGCGAAAGAGCTTTTGTGCAATACCAATGAGACGATCGCGGCGATTGGAGATCGGGTAGGATATAAAGATTCCAGATATTTTAGTCAGACATTTACAAAACAGGTAGGAGTAAAACCGGTTTTGTATCGAAAACTTCATTCTTAGCGGGAGACTGATGTGATGGGATTTATTAAGAAGTTTGAAAGAGTAATTTTAGCAGACATGATTTTCAGCCTGATCGTACTGATCATGGCATTTATGGGATGGCATTCCGAGAATATTTTTATGCTGATCGCAATCGTACAGATTATACTGGTCGATTATCTGGTGATCGTGATTGTTTATCCGCTTCAGATTTTCTCAAAGAATTTAGACAGTTTTAATGAGATGGATTTTGAAAAAGAAGAGATGGGGATACCGACATCGGGTATTCCATTTGAAAAACAGGTATACAGGCTGGTAAATCAGTATGCTGCCTGCAAAACAAGAAAAAATAATGCACAGATTCTGAATAAACAGACAGAACTGACTGCATTGCAGAGCCAGATTAATCCGCATTTTTTATATAATACGCTGGAGTGTATCAGAGGACAGGCACTGATTGACGGCAATATGGAAATTGCCAAAATGGTAGAAGCTTTGTCGGCATTTTTCAGGTATAGCATTAGCCGGAAAGGGAATCTGGTAACGCTCCGTGATGAACTGGCGAATATTGAGAATTATATGCTGATCCAGAGATACCGTTTTAATAACCGATTCTCAATGGAAGTAGTCATAGATGAGGAAGATGAAGAGGCATATAATTTTATGATACCGAGGCTGATCATTCAGCCGATCGTGGAAAATGCAATTTTCCATGGTCTTGAAGAAAAACTGGAAGGCGGAAAGGTTACGATAGAAGTGATCGTTACAGATCAGAATTTAATTCTCACAATTTCTGATAATGGAAAGGGAATGGACAGTAAGAAACTAAAAGAATTAAATGCCAGAATCCAGATGGATAATGTGGATCTGGATGAGGAAGAGAAACGTAATCACCGGAATACCGGAATTGCGCTTCCAAATATTCATAAAAGGATTCGTCTTCTCTTCGGAGAAGAATATGGTGTAAATGTATACAGTACAGTTGGACAGGGAACGGACGTGGAGATTACGATTCCGGTAAATGATAAAAATAGCCAGGGGATTATTGATGAAAAAAGAATTACTAAGAATTAATCACTTAAATTGTACATATACCCCAACAAGAAAGCTCGAGAATGTGTCGTTTTGTATTCTGGAAGGAGAATGCATAGGATTTCTCGGGCTTACTTATTCTGGGAAAGATTTACTTTCCGGTGTTTTGAGGGGGAAACTTACGGAAGGAAAAAGAGTCGGAACGATTTATATAGATGGACAGAAAATAGATGACTGGGAGATTCTTAACCAAAAGATATACTGCCTTCGTCCGGATAATTATATTATTGAAGACTGGACGGTAGCAGAATATCTGTGTCTTGTAGATTCGGGATGGTCAGGAGCATTCTGGAGAAGAAGCAGGTTAGAAGAAGAGGCAGAAGAACTGTTTTCTGAATTTGATCTGATGATTGAGGTATCAGAACGGATGAAGAAGCTTTCGGAAAGTGAAAAGCGAATTGTGGATATTGTAAAAGCATATCGGCAAGGTGCGAAGATTGTGATTATTGAAGATGAATTTGAGGGAATGAGTCAGGATGACATTATAAAATTCGGAAAGATTATGCACCGGCTGATAGCGGGAAAAATGGGCGTGATCATTAACAGTAATTCTAATTTCATATCATCTGCATTGTCTGATAAATATGTGATATTCAATAAAGGACATATCGTAAAAAAATGTGCACGGGAGTACATAAAAACAGAAGAACAGCTGGAACAGTATTTGTTGGGAAATAGTGAAGTGTCAGCAAAAAGCAATGTTTTTGCAGGCACAGAATCTCCGGGATATGACGATGATGTGGTATACCGGGTCAGAAATCTGAAAATCCGTAAAGATTATAAAGAAACATTCGATTTTATAAAGGGAGAAGTTGTTACGATTCTTGTGCAGGGACGAAGAGAAAAGGAACAGATTTTTCTGACATTATCCGGACGCGAACAAAGCGGGGATACATATTATATACTTAACGGAAAACGTCATGAAAATATGGACTGTTATGAAATTGCAGGGGAAAAGATAGTATCGATCCGTGCACTTGGAAGCCGGGAAGAAGTATTTGAACATATGACTGTAGAAGAAAATCTTATGCTGCCATCACTCAAAAAGATTTCTTTTTGGGACTATCTAAGAACCTCCAGAGGAATCCGCAAGATGATGCTGGAAGAATTGGGAGAAGAGCAGAACATAAAAAATATCAAAATGGAAGAACTTGGAAGCAATGAAAGAATCCGCATGACGCTTGAGAGGTGGTATATTTTTAACCCGAATGTGTTGATCTTGTTTGAACCTTTTGCCTTATGTGATGCAAATAATGTGGCAGTAGTGAAAAAATATGTCAAAAAATTCTCGAATAAGGGAACAGCAGTCGTTATTGTAAATACAAGAGAGGAATATGTGGAAGATATTTCCGATCGAATCATACGAATCAGATAATATCCTAAAAATCCTCACACTTATTCTAAATTTTTTCACATTGGAAAAGACACTTTATGATTTTATAATGTAATCATTCCAAGAGGGAACTCGAAAGACAAAGAGTAAAAGGAGGAAACGGAAATGAAAAAGAAAATTATTGGAGTACTGTTATCAGCAGCTATGGTTGCAACGATGGCAATGGGATGTGGTTCAAGCGGAAGCTCAGACTCATCAGCAAAAGCAGAAAGTGGTAAAGCTGGAAAAGCAGAAGACATGACTTTCGTTGTTGTTCCAAAATGTGTGCATGCATGGTTCGATGAAGTAAACAAAGGTGCTCAGAAAGAGGCAGATCTTCTTTCTGAACAGCTTGGAGTAGAAGTTAAGATTGATTACCGTGCTCCAGAATCAGCAGAAGTATCTGCACAGAACTCAACACTGGAACAGGCATCAGCAACAAACCCGACAGCAATCCTGCTTGACCCGGTTGACTATGACGGAAGTGCTGATATCATCAAAGAAATCCAGGACAGAAATATTCCGGTTATCTTATTTGATGCTCCTACACCAGAAGGAAGCGGACTTACATCAGTAGGTAACGATTTCGCAGAACAGGCAACAATCGCTGTTGATATGCTTGTTGAAAAGATGGGAACAAAAGGAAAAGTTGCAGTTATGCAGGGTGCTCCGACAGCTCCTAACCATGCTGAAAGATATCAGGCTCACTTAGATGCACTTGCTAAATATCCGGATATCGAAGTAATCGATGGTGGTATTGACAATGACAACGTTGAAACAGCTCAGTCTCAGGCAGCAGCGGTACTTGCGGCAAATCCTGACCTTACAGGATACCTTAACTGTGATGCATGCGGATCTGGTGTTGCAGCAGCAATCGAAGAAAAAGGTATGCAGGACAAAGTAACATTCGTAGCAATGGACAACCTGATTGAAATTCTTGATTATGTTAAGACAGGAACAATCACAGCTACATCTTCAACACTTCCACAGGAACAGGGAATGTACGCAGTGCTGATGGCATATCAGGCATCTCAGGGAATGCCACTTCCGGCAAATGTTGATACAGGAATCGGACGTATCACATCAGAAAACATTGATGAATGGATCGAAACCGTTAGCGCTAAATAGTAAAAGTGAAAAAGATTTAGAATGACTATTAAGCGGGGACTTGTAACTCGATATACTCAAGTTGCTCGTCCCCGCTTTTTGAGTGAGGAGCATATCTATGAAAATATTAGAGGCGAAAAATATTACAAAGATGTTTCCGGGAGTTATCGCCCTGGATTCAGTAGATGTAGCCTTTGAACCAGGAGAAATTCATGCGATCATCGGAGAAAACGGAGCGGGAAAAAGTACACTGATCAAATGTCTTACCGGAGTATATGAACCGGAAGAAGGAGAAGTTCTGATCGGTGGCGAAAATGCGATGAAGAATAAAGCACTTTTCGACAAGATTGCATACGTCCCACAGGAAATTGACCTGTTTGGATATATGTCTGTTGCTGAAAATTTATTTATTCCGTATGAAAAATCAGGGATCAAAGGAACTGTAAATCAAAAGGAAATTGAGGAACGGGCAATTCCGATTCTGGAAAAATTCTCAATTCCTGTAAAACCGAATGAGCTGGTAAAGGATATATCTATTTCTTCACAGCAGCTGTTACAGATTGCCCGTGCAACCGTACATGAAGATTATGAAGTGTTGATGCTTGACGAGCCGACAACCAGTCTGACAAGCAGGGACACAGAAATTTTGTTTGATATAGTAGAGAAAATAAGAAAAGAAAATAAGGCAATTATTTTCATTTCACATAAATTGGAAGAAATCTTCCAGCTTGCAGATGTAATTACGGTATTCCGTAATGGTAAGAAAGTTGCATACTCAGAGATCAAGGATGTAGATACCGGATGGGTTATCAAACAGATGACCGGCCGTGAACTGGATCAGAATGAACGTTTCTACTCCACAAAGGTATCAGATGAGGTGCTGCTGGAAGTTGACGGACTTACAGGAGAAAAATTTACAAATGTAAGTTTCAAGCTGAAAAAAGGAGAAATCCTTGGATTTTCAGGACTGGTCGGTGCGGGACGAAGTGAAGTAATGCAGGCAATCTTCGGATATCTGCCAGTGTATAAAGGATCCGTTAAGCTGGACGGAGAGGACTGGAAATTAGGAGATACCAATTATTCCGTTAAACATGGATTTATCTACCTGCCGGAGGAACGCAAAAAACAGGGAATTTTACCGGTGCTTTCTATCAGAGATAATATTTCAGTTTCTGTTCTTGATGAACTGAAAAGTGGAATCAGTATTTCCAGAAAGAAAGAAAATGAGCTGGCAAAAAATGTCATAGAGACGTATGACGTAAAGACACCAGGGGCAGATAAAGAAATCCAGTTCCTGTCAGGTGGTAATCAGCAGAAAGTCATTATCGGACGTGCGATGGCATGCAAGCCAAAGCTTCTGGTATTTGATGAGCCGACAAAGGGAATTGATGTAGGAACGAAAACGGAGATTTATCGTCTCATGAAGAAGCTTGCAGAAGAAGAGGGGATCGGAATTATCATGATTTCATCTGAGATGGAAGAGATTAAGAAGTGCTCGAACAGAGTTATTGCAATGTATGAAGGCAGGATCGCCGGAGAATTCGATGAGTACACAGAGCAGCAGGCTATTCTTGGAGCAATTATTGGTGTAGATTCTTAGATGAAAGAGGAAGTTTAATTATGAGTAAAGAAAATACAAAACAAAAATCTGGAAATGCATTTATCAGTGCATTAAAGAAAAGTAATATGACAGCGATGGCGGCAATACTGGTGGTTATGATTATTATTGCAAGTATTGTGTCACCATACTTCTTAAATGTGTATAACTTACAGTCTGTACTTCGAGATCTGGCATTTGTCGGCATGATCGGTATTGCGCAGTCACTGCTTTTGTTAGTTGGAGAACTGGACTTATCTGTAGGTAAGATTGCCTGCCTGTCTGGTATCTTAACAGGTATGTTAATGGTAAATGTAGGATTAAACCCATGGCTTTGCCTGGTAATCGGATTAATTCTCGGACTTATTTTTGGATTTATCAACGGTATTATCATCACACGTCTCCGTCTGAACTCTATGGTTGCTACAATCGGTATGCAGGGTGTATATGGTGGTATCAACCTGGTTATCACAAAAGGTAAAGCAGTTACCGGTATTCCGTCTGATACACAGGCACTTGGAAAACAGTCTGTCGGACCAATTCCGATTCCGTTCATTATCTGTATTATTGTATTGATCTTAATCTTATTCATGGTTAAGAAGACAAAAACAGGTCGCTACATCTATGCAATTGGTAATAGTAAAGAAGCTGCTAAGATTCTTGGAATCAAAGTAGATCGCATTCGTGTTATGATCTACTCACTGGTGGGTCTTATCTCAGCACTTGCAGGTCTTCTGTATGTATGCCGTCTTGGTTCAGCCCAGACAGCAATCGGTGAAGACTGGCCAATGAACTCGATCGCAGCATCTGTAATCGGTGGTGTATCACTTACAGGTGGTGTTGGTAATCCGGCAGGAGCCCTGATCGGAGCAGCAGTCATTACAATTATCCAGAACATCATTGTACTGTTCGGTGTTAACTCTTACTGGCAGTCAGCAGTCAGCGGTATCGTTGTAGTACTTGCTATTTCCTTCAGTTCTATTTCCGATATCGTTCGTGAAAACAGACAGAAAAAGATTAAATTGAACTAAATTTTAAATGCATATAGGACTGGCAGTTTGACATGGTGCTGCCAGTCTTACGACTAAGAAGGAGGTATTTTTCAGATGAGATTGGGGTTAAACTTATCATTTGCAGTAAAACGCTGGATGGATCCGGTAAAACTGGCAAAGATGGTAAAAGAAGATTTTGGTGTGGATCACGTGCAGTTTAGCTGGGATCTGATTGATCCGTGGTGGCCGCAGAAACAGAGAGATGTCATGGTATATCAGTATAAAGATGCATTTGAAGCAGCAGGTGTCAGTATTGATGCAACATTTGGAGGACTTGCATCTTACTCTTATGCACATCTTCTTGCACCGTCAAAAGTTCAGAGAGATGTTGCATTTACCTTTTTCAAGAGAGCCATTGATATGACAGTTGAAATGGGTGCAAGTGTAATGGGAACACCGGTTGGTGGAATGGATTATGAAGATGCAAGAAACCCGGAAAGACGGGAAGAACTTTACCAGGATATGCTGAATTATCTGAGACAGCTTGCTGAATATGGCAAAGTAAAAGGTCTGAAAGAAATCCATATTGAAGCAACCCCGCTGATTACAGAATTTCCACACAGTCCGGAAGTATCTGTGAAAATGATGCAGGATCTGGAAGGTACAGATATTCCGATCAAACTGCTGGTTGACTGGGGACATGCCCTTTATAAACCACTTCTGAAAGAAGAAGCAGATATTGAACTCTGGTTTAATAAATGTGCTCCGTATATTGGATCAATCCATTTACAGCAGACAGACGGGTTGTGGGACAGACACTGGGATTTCACCCATGAAGAAGGAATTATTACACCGGAGCTTATTAAGAGAGCCACAACCGGAGCCGGACTGGATAATATTACACAGTATCTGGAAGTTGTAACTATTTTTGAAGATGATGACGATGCCGTTTATGAAGGAATGAAAAAGACAATGGATTATCTTCATAAAGAGCTTGGATGTTAAGGAGGCACAGGATGGATTACAAAGAAACGTATGAAAAAATTCTCGAAGAATACAGGCAGGTATTCGAAAGAGTGGATCAGCAGAATATGCGTGAGTTTATTGATGAAGTAAAGGCGCATGACCGGATTTTCCTGATCGGTGTCGGACGGGAAGGTATGGCGACAAGAGCGTTTGCCATGAGACTGATGCATATGGGAAAAGAGATCCACTGGATCTGGGACGACACAACCCCGTCGATCGGAGAAGGAGATCTTCTGATCGCAACCCTTGGGGATGGACGTATCGGACATATCAATTATATCTGTGAACGTGCAAAAGAAGCGGGAGCTATGATCTATGTCGTGACCGGATCACCAAGCGGTGACACTGCAAAAAATGTTGCGGATAAGGTATTTTTTGTTCCGGCTGCAGTTTACAGAGGAACGGATGATGTGGTTCCGTCTTTCCAGCCAATGGGAAATCTGTTTGAACAGTGTCTGCTGATATTATTTGATATCATCATCATGACAATTGTAGATGAGACACCGGATCTTACTTTTGAAAAAATGTCAAAGAATCATCGAAATGTTGAATAGCGATAAGGGATAAGGAGGCATTATAAATGGGAACAAAGAAAATTTTAAATAAAGACGTATCAAATGTTGTGGAAGAAAGCCTTGCAGGATATCTGATGGCATATAGAAAGTATTATAAAAAAGTTGGCGAATACAATGCATTTACTTATAAAGGACACAGAAAAGATAAAGTTGCACTTGTAATCGGTGGTGGAAGCGGACATGAACCGCTGTTTACCGGATATTGCGGAGCAGGACTTGCAGATGCTGTTGCGTGTGGAAATGTATGTGCTTCCCCGAATCCGGAACTGATCATGGAAGCTGCAAAAGCAGTTGACCAGGGAAAAGGTGTCCTCTTTGTTTATGGAAACTACGCAGGAGATAACCTGAACTTTGATATGGCAGAAGAAATGTGCCAGGCAGAAGGAATGAAGACGGCACATGTTCGTGAGTGGGATGATTTTGCATCAGCACCGAAGGAAAGAATTACAGACCGCCGTGGTATTGCCGGAGATGTATACACCATTAAGATTGCCGGAGCTGCATGTGATGCGGGACTCAGTCTGGAAGAGGTTGTCCGCATTACAGAAAAAGCAAGAGATAATACAAATACCATCGGACTTGCAACATCACCTGGAACACTTCCGGGAAATGACAAACCGACATTTGAAATCGCAGACGATGAGATGGAATTTGGTATGGGACTTCACGGTGAACCGGGAATTGAACGTACAAAGATGATGCCTTGCAGTGATATGGTTGACCGTATGTACAAAGAGCTGAAAGAAGAGATGGGATTAAAAGAAGGCGATGAAATCGCAGTTCTGGTCAATGGACTTGGATCTACACCACTTCTTGAACTGAACCTTGTATTTTATGAATTACATAAACGTATGCACAAGGATGGACTTAAGATCTACGATACAGAAATCAAGACCTATTGTACCTGTATGGAAATGGGTGGATTTTCAATCACATTCCTGAAACTGGATGATGAACTGAAACCATATTATGATGCACCGTGCTATTCACCATATTATGCAAAAGGATCTGTATCTGGTGAGACCGTTGAAGATGACGGAGAAGATGAAGAAATCGAGTTCGATGAAAATGATGTAGAACCGGCAGAGATTGTGAGAAGCAAAGAAGGCGAACTTACAGAATTAAATGCAGAAGATACAAGAAACATGCTTCTTTATATTGCAGATAAGATTATTGCAAATAAACCATACCTGACAGAAATTGACAGTGCGATTGGTGATGGAGATCACGGAATCGGCATGGCAGGCGGTATGCAGAAAGCAAAGAAAAAACTGCTCAAAATGCAGGGTGAAGAGAATGCTTACCAGCTGTTTGAAACCGCAGGTCAGGCAATGCTGATGTCTATGGGCGGTGCTTCAGGTGTTATTTTCGGAAGCCTGTATCTGGCAGGTGCAAAGGGAATGGATCCGCAGGCAGTGATCACAGCAAAAGATCTGGCTGATATGGAAAAGAAGAGCCTTGCTGCAATTCAGGAAAGAGGAGGAGCAGAAGTTGGCGATAAGACCATGGTAGATGCACTTTCACCGGCTGTCGATGCTCTTGCGGCAAATGCAGACAAAGGACTTCTTGAAATGTTAAAAGCAGCAGAAGAAGGTGCAAAACAGGGTGTTGAAAATACAAAGAAATATGTTGCAAAATTCGGACGTGCAAAATCTCTGCTTGAAAGAGCAATAGGACATCAGGATGCAGGAGCAACTTCTGTATATCTGATTTTCCAGGGAATGAGAGAATTTGTAGAAGGAAAACTCGCATAATAGGTGATGGAGATGGAAAAGAAAATTAACTGGGGCGTTCTTGGCTGCGCAGCAATTGCAAAGGTAAGAACCATTCCGGGACTTTTACAGACAGAGAATGCCAGTTTTTACGCCGTTGCCAGCAGAGGAAAAGAAAAGGCAGAGGCATTTCAGAAATTGTACGGAGCTGAAAAAGCATACGACAGCTATGACGCACTTCTGGCAGACGAGAATGTGGAAGCTGTCTATATCCCACTTCCGAATTCCATGCATTTTGAGTGGGTAGAAAAGGCAGCAAAAGCAGGAAAACATATTCTTTGTGAAAAGCCTCTGGCATTGAATGCAAAAGAAGCTGAGAAAATGTATGAAATCTGTGAAGAGCATGGAGTTCTGCTCATGGAAGCATTTGCTTTCCGGCATGCGCCACTGGTTCAGAAAGTAAAAGAAGTGATCGATGAGGGCAAAATCGGAAAAGTGAAATATATTGAGTCACATTTGACAGATGTACTTACTGATATGTCAAATATCCGTATGAACCAGAAGCTCGGAGGCGGTTCATTCTATGACATGGCATGCTACAATATCAGCACGATCAGCTATCTGATGGACTTAAAAAAACCGGTGAAGGTAAAAGCACTGGCAGAGATGGATCCGGAGAGAGGTGTGGATGTAAGTAATACAACACTTCTGATGTATGAAGATGGAACACAGGCAGCAAGCTATTCTTCACTGAATTCTTATTCCAGAGGTTATTATGCAGTGGTAGGTGAAAAGGGACGGATCGAAGTTCCGTGCAATTTCAACTGCAGATATGTGCAGAAATTTACAGTTACATCAGAAGGTGTGGTAAATAATGTAGAAATTTTGGACGAGAAAAAGACGGAATATATGGTATTCTGCCCAGATAACTATATGCTTGAGATTGAACAGTTTGGCAGATGTATCCGGGAGGGCGAGAAACCTCTTGTCTCAAAAGAAGAGACGTTGCTGAATGCTTCGATTCTGGACCGCGCATTTGAAGATGCAGGAGGAAGATCATGTTAGTAACCTTAAAGGAAGTGCTTGAAAAAGCAAAACAGGAAAAATATGGAGTTGGTGCATTTAACTGTACATCTCTGGAATCCGGAATGGCGATTATAGCTGCGGCAGAGGAGCTGAAAAGCCCTGTGATTCTGCAGTATGCGGATTCACACAGACATCTGATTTCCATTGATGTGATCGGACCTGTTATGCTACAGCTTGCAAAAGCGGCAAAGGTTCCGGTTGTTGTACATCTGGATCATGGTGCAAGTATTGAAAGCTGCAGGCATGCTGTCGATATGGGATTTACTTCGGTGATGTATGACGCATCTGCAAAGCCGTTTGAAGACAATGTTCAGGAGACAAGGACTGTTGTAGAATATGCACATAAAAAGGGGGCTTCTGTAGAAGCAGAGCTTGGTCATATCCTGACTTCAAAAGCAGGTGCGGCGGAAGGAAGCGGAAAATCCTATACGCGTGAAGAAGCATATACGGATCCTGCAATGGCAAAAGAATTTATTGAAAAAACAGAAGTGGATGCACTTGCAATTGGATTTGGAACAGCACATGGTATTTATACAGAAAAGCCGGTGCTGGATCTGGATCGGATTACTCTGATAAAAAATGCGAAAGATATCCCGTATGTGATGCACGGTGGTTCCGGCTTAAGCGAAGAAGAGTATAAAACTGCGATTAAAAATGGAATCTGCAAGATTAACTATTATACATATTTATCGCTGGCGGGTGGAAAAGGTGTGATGCAGTATCTGAATGATAAGAAGGAAACAGATGCAGTGTTTTTTGAAGAGATAGCTAGAGCTGGAGTGACTGCAATGCAGGCGAACGTGGAAAGTGCAATGAAGATTTTTGGATCTGATGGATGTTTTTAAGTAAATATTAGGGATACAATCTTGTGAAGGGGCGCATGAAAAAACGAAAGTTTTTCCATGCGGCTTTTTTAACATTTATTGTTAGCATGAAATTTTGAATAATTTAGTATTAACCAGGCAACAACTGACAACCCTGCAAAAATCAGTGTAACAGCAGCGAGTCCCAAAAAGAAAAATCCAAGAGAAATCTGATCAAATACCTTTCCCATAATTCCATAGCACAGAGCAGTGGTGCAAGTGCGCAGCATAGAAACAACGGACAAGATAGTGGCACGATATTTGGAGTCTATATAGTCCTGGATAATACTGTCAGAAACAGTAAAAAGTATTTCCGGTATAAAACAGGCAATAATTGTAAAAATCAGGAAAACAGAAGGATTTTTCATGTGCATCAATAGCAGAAACAGAAATCCCTGTATGAATAAACCATATATAAATACCTGTTTGTGATTTAATATTTTCAAAATAAATCCAACTAACAGGTAGGCTACTGAATTGATAAAATACGATGCGGAAAAGAAAAATCCAATTGTTGAAATATTGATGTGAATTCGGTCCAAAAATAGCTGATTCATATTATAATATCCGCCAAATATACCATCTGTTATGCTGGAAATGAGGATGAAAAAGCATAAAATCGTTCCCGGTCTGTATTTCTTGAAATCTGTTTTAAGATGAACTGCTTTTGAATTATGTTTCGGTTCATCAATATTTCGCAGAAATACAATTGCAAAAAGCATGGTAACTATTTGAATTTCGTAGACAAGGTTCCATGAACATGCAGCCAGTTCTCCACCGATAAAGATTGAAATACCAATTATCAGTGATTCAAGTGAAAGAACTTTTGAATTTATTTTCAAATAGTCATTTTCAGTATGCTCTCTTTTTAAAATATCATATAATAATGCACTGTTACTACCGGTGACAAATGTGTAGGCAAATCCTTCCAATCCTGCTAGAATCATAAAAGCAACCGGTTTTTTGGAGATTATCATTGTAAATGAATGAAGTGCGAGTAAAAAGCATCCGAGCATCAGGGAGTTACGTTTTCCGAATTTATCACCAAAATAGCCGGTAGGTATTTCAAAAATGGTGATGGAAATATTTAACACAATGGAATAAAGTGCCACTTCGGAAACGCTTAAACCTTTGTGGGTTAAAAACAGCAGAAAAATTCCGCGGGTCAGGGCGATGGAAGTTAGTACCGTATATAGTGTGTAAAAAAGTAAGTTTTTGCTTTTATAAAATGGTTTCATGAGTGTATCTTTTTTTGATAATATTTGTGAATGAAATACAGTTATTCTTTAGTATATCATACATGAATTTATAAAGAAAGAAATATATAGAGAAGTGGGAAGTAAGCATTGCTTACTTCCCACTTCCCGGTTATAATTAGAATAACAGAAATTAAGTCAGAAAGGATGAATTCAATGGAATATATAACATCTCTACAGGCAGCAGATAAATGGAATCTTTCAAAACGTCAGGTAAATGCGCTGTGCAAAAGCGGACAAATATATGGTGCAGTAAAAAAAGGACAGCGTTGGATGATACCGGAAGATGCCGTATATGAATCAAAAAGATCTGGTGAAAAACAGCCAGATCTAATTGGTGAAAAATACCTGAATCTTGGGAATGAAGGATTTTCCACCATCCGAAATAGTGAATATATTGATAAATCCGGTCTGATCGCATTTGTAAACCGTTGTCTGAATACGCCACAGAAGCTGATCTGTGTCAGCAGACCGAGACGTTTCGGAAAATCTTTTGCGACAAAGATGCTGTGTGCATACTATAGTAAAGGGTGTGATTCCCGTGAATTATTTTCGGATCTTGAGATTTCGAGGGATGCGACTTTTGAAAAATATCTCAATCATTACGATGTGATTTATCTGGATATTACTTTGTTTTTGTCTACAATGAAGCAGGATGATACGTTGGTAGAACAGATGGAGCGGGAAATCATAGAAGATCTGGCAAAAGCATATCCGGTAGTAAAAGGGCAGTCAAAGCTTCTGGATGCACTTTGTATGATTTACAAAATTACCGGAGAGAAGATAATCCTTATTATTGATGAATGGGATGCTATGTTCCGCGAGTGCAAAGGAAAAGAGACAATTCTGGATTCTTATATTTTACTGCTTCGTTCCCTGTTCAAGAGTAGTCTGACAGACCAGCTTTTTGCAGGCGTCTATATGACTGGTATATTACCGATCAAGAAGTACGGACACGAATCGGCAGTCAGTGATTTTTATGAGTATACGATGGTAGAACCAAGTCCCCTGCAGAAATATATTGGATTTACCGAAGAAGAGGTACAGTATCTCTGCCAGAAATATGAAAAAGATTACCGGGTGATGCGGCAGTGGTATGACGGATACTATGTCGGAGGAATCCATGCGTATAATCCAAAGTCCGTTATGGAATCAATTCTTCGGAATAAATACAGCAGTTACTGGACAAAAACGGAGACTTATGAAGCACTCAGAGATTATATTGACCTGAATTTTGATGGTCTTAAAGATGCTGTGATTGATATGCTTGGTGGAGCGACCTGTGAAGTGGATACGGGTTCCTTCCAAAATGATATGACTTCCATGAAAAGCAGAGATGATGTGCTTACTTTGCTGATTCATCTCGGATATCTGGCGTACAATGAAGATGACAGGACGGTATTTATTCCAAATGCGGAAATCCGGCAGGAGTTTATCCGTGCTATTAAAAATGGAAACAGACAGGAGCTTATGAAAGCGGTGATCCGTTCTGATAATATTCTGGAAGCAACTTGGAAAAAAGATGGAGAAACGGTAGCAGACATTATCGATGAAATTCATGACGAGGATACAGCAGAAATTTTCTATAATAATGAGCAGGCACTTAGATCGGTTGTAAAAATGGCATATCTGAGCAGTAAGGATTATTATACAAAGATGGAAGAACTTCCGGCAGGAAAAGGAATTGCAGATATTGTATTCTATCCAAAAGCAGGAAGTGAGAAACCGGCAATTATTGTAGAACTGAAATGGAATCAGACGGAAGAGGCTGCGCTTGCTCAGATAAAGAAAAGAAATTATCCGAAGAGTCTGAAAGAATATCATGGAGAAGTACTGTTAGTAGGAATTAATTACAAAAAAGCAACGAAAGAACATACCTGTAAAATAGAAGAGATTACTCTTTAATCAGGCATTTATGGAGGAAGAAAACCATGCGATTTCTTCATTTATCAGACCTGCACCTCGGCAAGCGTGTGAATGAATTTTCCATGCTGGAGGATCAGGCATATATTTTAAAAGAGATACTGAATATTATCGATGAGCAGAAGGTGGAAGCTGTTCTGATTGCGGGTGACGTTTACGACAAAGTGATTCCGTCTGCGGAAGCAGTGCGGCTTCTGGATGATTTCCTGACAAGGATCGCCGCGCGGGAACTGCCGGTGTTTCTGATCAGTGGAAACCATGATTCAGCAGAAAGAGTTGCTTTCGGTTCAAGACTGATGAGCAGCAGACAGATCTATCTTTCACCGGTATTTGAGTCGGATGTAGAACCGATAACGATAAGTGACCGGTACGGTGAGATCCATATTTACATGCTTCCATTTGTGAAGCCGTCTCTGGTAAAAAGAGTGTATCCGGAGGAAGAGATCATCACCTATCAGGACGCGGTAAATGCGGCAGTGCAGCATATGCAGATCGACACAGACAAACGAAATATCCTGCTTGCGCATCAGTTCGTGACCGGTGCGGCAAGGTGTGATTCGGAAGAACTGTCAGTGGGTGGTCTGGATGATGTGGACGCTTCGATATTTGACGGATTTGATTATGTGGCACTTGGACATCTCCACGGACCGCAGAAGATCGGGAAAGAGACAGTGCGGTATTCCGGAACGCCACTCAAATATTCCTTTTCCGAAGCTAACCAGAAAAAGTCAGTAGTCATCGTGGATGTAGAAGAAAAAGGAAAGATAAATATTCAGCAGATTCCATTTTTGCCGAAACATGATATGCAGGAGATCAGAGGAACTTACATGGAAGTGACTGCGCTGGATTTTTACAAGGATATGAAAACGGACGATTATCTGCATATTACGCTGACCGATGAAGAGGATATTCCGGATGCGATCGGGAAACTCAGAACGATTTATCCGAATATCATGAAACTGTCTTATGACAATCTGCGGACGAGAGCGGCTGTGACGGTGAGAGGAACAGCAGAGGTAGAAGAGAAATCCCCGATGGAGCTTTTAAAAGAGTTCTATGAGCTTCAGAACAACCAGCCGATGACGGATGAGCAGGAAGAGATTGCCAGAGGAATGATGGAAGAGATATGGGAGGATGAAAGATGAGACCGATAAAACTTACGATTTCTGCATTCGGACCGTATGCAAAAGAGACAGAGATCATTCTGGATGAACTTGGAGAGCGGGGGCTTTATCTGATCACCGGTGATACCGGTGCCGGAAAGACCACGATTTTTGATGCGATCGCATTTGCGCTTTATGGTGAGGCAAGCGGAAATGAAAGAGAGCCGGGGATGCTGCGCAGCAAATATGCGGATCCGAAGACGCCGACCTTTATAGAACTGGATTTCCTCTATCAGGGGCAGATCTATCATATCCGGAGAAATCCGGAGTACATGCGCCCGAAGGACAGGGGCGAGGGCATGACGCTGCAAAGAGCGGATGCGATACTGGAATTTCCGGATGACAGGTTGCCGGTCACAAAGGCAAAAGAGGTCACAAAAGCGGTGACAGAACTGATCGGTCTTGACCGGGGACAATTTACCCAGATTGCAATGCTGGCGCAGGGAGATTTTATGAAGCTGCTGTTTTCAAAAACGGAGGAGCGCAGCAAAATTTTCCGGGAGATTTTCCATACCAGGCCGTATCTTGCATTTCAGGAAAAAATGAAAAATGCAAGCAGCAAAATGCAGGAACAGTACGAGGATGTCAGCAAAAGTATTTTGCAGTATATGAAGGATATCAGCTGTGATGAGGATGACGTGCTTGCTGCGGATGTGAAAAAGATCCGGGAGAGCAAAGCAGTGGTTCATGCGGATAAGGTTCTGGAAGTGTTGGAAACCCTGACGGATCAGGATGCCGGGCTACTCAAAGAAAAGAAGAAGGATCTGACCGAAATTGAAAAAAATTTGGAGGAATTGAACCGAAGACTTGGAAAAGCAGAAGCGGTGGAACGTGCGAAAAAGGAACTGGAAAAAGCGGAGCAGACGATAGCGGAGAAGATACCTCAGCTTGAAGAACTGGAAGTGGCACTGAAAGAAGAACAGAAAAAAGTGCCGGAAAGAGAACGTCTGGCAGAAGAGATTGGAAAGAGGCAGGAAAAGCTTGCAGAGTATGACGAGCTGAAAAAACTACAGAAGCAGATCAAAGAGCTTGAGAAACAGATTGAGATATTAAAGGGCCGGGAAAGCCAGTATCAGGAAAAGAAAGCGCAGATGCAGGAGCAGCTGGAACAGAAAAAGAATTTACTGGAACAGCTGAAGGATGCGGAAATTAAAGTTCTGAAAGTTACCGCAGAACAAAAAGAGGTTTCAGTAAGAAAAGAAGCGGCAGAAGACATTCTTATTCAATATAAAAGATACCAAAGACAGAAGAAAAGTGTGGAAGAGGCGCAGAAGGCATACCTTGTCATGCAGGAGGAATGTACAGAGCGAAAGACACAGCTTGCCTGGATGGAGAGAGCATTTCTGGACGAGCAGGCGGGGATTCTTGCAAAGGTTCTGAAAGCGGGAGAGCCGTGTCCGGTGTGCGGATCGATTCACCATCCATGTCCGGCACAGATGACGGAAGGTGCACCGGAAAAAGAAGAGCTTGAAAAATACCGGAAAGAGACTGCCGATGTGGAGAAAAAGACGAATGATGCGAGCCTTAGCGCAAATGCAAAACTGGTTCAGTTAAAAGCGTTGGAAGAAGAAATCCAAAAGAGTGTGAAAAGTTTTGACAGCAGCATACAGGAAGAAGAGATTGAAAAATCGCTGACGTTCATCGGACAGCAGATGAATGCACTCGGTGAGGCAGAAAAGGACTTACGGAAAAAGCTGGAAGTAGCTAAAGAAGCAGTGGCAGATAAGCAGAAGCTGGAAACAGAGATTCCGGAACTGGAGCAGATGCAGAAAAAGCTTCAGGAGGAGGAGCAGGAGCGAAAGAATCAGCTCCTTGTGTCTGAGAGGGATAAAGCAAATATAGAGGAGCAGGCTGTGAAGGTGCGTGGCAAACTGGAATTTCCGGAGAAAGCGGAAGCGGAGCAGCAGATCAAAGAGCTGGAAAAGCGGAAAAAAGAGATGGATAAGAATCTGGATATTGCCCAGAAAGCGTTTCGGGAATGCAGCCAGACGGTGGAAGCAGCGAAGACGAAGAAGAAAACGCTGGAGAAGCAGATCGCAGGCAATAAAGAGACTGATATGGAAGAACTTGTACAGGCGCGGCAGGAAGTATCGGGGGCGAAGAAAGAACTTCAAAAGCAGATGGATACGTTGAAGATTCGCTATGAAACGAATCAGAAAATCCTGCATGAGATTGATAAGCAGAGTGCAAGGCTTCTGGAACTTGAACGGAACTGGACACAGGTGCGCGAAATTTCCGATACGGTAAATGGAAAGATCAAAGGCGGATCCAAAGAAAAGATCAAGTTTGAGACCTACATCCAGACCAACTATTTTGACCGGATCATTGCCCGTGCAAATACAAGATTTATGGTGATGAGCGGCGGACAGTATGAGCTGAAAAGACAGACAAATACCGATGACCGGAAGAGCCAGAGTGGTCTGGAACTGAATGTGATCGATCATTACAATGGTTCTGAGCGAAGCGTGAAGACGCTTTCCGGCGGGGAATCCTTTAAAGCTTCTCTTTCGCTGGCACTTGGACTTTCCGATGAGATCCAGGCATCGGCAGGAGGGATCCAACTGGATACCATGTTTGTCGATGAAGGATTCGGCTCGTTGGATGAGGAGTCGCTGGAACAGGCGATGAAAGCACTAAACGGTCTTACGGAAGGTAACCGTCTGGTGGGAATCATTTCCCATGTGCAGGAACTGAAGGTAAGAATTGATAAACAGATCGTGGTAACAAAAGAAAAAGCAGGTGGCAGCAGAGTGGAACTTAAGATTGACTGATCTGCATAAGGATAGAGAAGGAGAGATTGGAAAATGGCAGATATTTATGGAATGCTGGATGAACTTCAGCACCGGGCGGCAAAAGAAGAGGACATAAAAGAAAAGCTTCTTGCAACCAGAAAAGAAGAAGAACCGTTCAGTGCATTTTGCAGAGTATGCAGGGAGCTTGGTTATGAGATTTATGAAATGGAGCTGATCTGTGCCGGAGAAGAATTTCATGCTGAGATGAAGCGGAGCACCAATGGAGGTGGGGAAAATTCACCGAAACTGGAAGGAGAAGATGATTTTTATGAGCTGTTTTTTGCAGGACTGGAGCAGAAGGAAAATAAAAATCTAAGTGAATAAAAATGCCAGGAAGAAAAGGTTTCATCTTTCAGATATACAGTAAATATGTTAAGATAGGTACAGACTATTCATAAAATATGCAAGAATATACAATTTGAAAGAGCGAATATAAAAGGAAAAAGGAGTAAAAATCATGCCAGTTTTTGATTTTAAACACACACCAGATGAAAAAAAGGCCCCGGAATGTACTTATACAACATTCCGCTCGAATGAGACAGAAGCGACAGCGGAGAAACCGATGCTGGTTCTTGATAACAGCAACCGGAAATGGAAACACCATTCCTGCGGTGTTTTCACAAACCCGATCAAGAAGACATCCTTTGAGTTTGATGAAGAGGATGGAACTGTAAGTGCGGACATTCTCCAGATCGATGCGAGATTTGTAAGCCTGATCAAATGGCTGGGCGAGAATCACATCAATGTCCGTCTTTCCGGTGAAAACCGTGCAGACGGCTATGCAGTATACAAGATCCGGGAGATCGCATTCGGTGGGGCAACCAAGCTTTCAGCTGAAGATGGTTTCCTGCAGTTCATGATCGAGCGTCTTTTCGCAAGCAGTGCACCGACAGAAGAAGCAGTGGATGAGGAAATGGAAGAGGACGGCGACAGCATGAAGCTGACAAGTCTGCAGAGTATCACCGATTTTATGAACTGTGCAGGAAGAACCCTTCCGGACAATATCCGTCTGTGGGCAAGAAGAAACCTTGCTGTTGCAAGATCACATGAAGTGTCACCGGAAGAAAGAAGACATGCGCAGAGAGCTCTTTCAATCATGATGAATATTCAGTGGAAGAGCAATTATTTTGAATCTATTGATCCGGATGAGGCAAGAAGAATCCTGGATGAAGAACTTTATGGAATGGAACGTGTTAAACAGAGAATCATTGAGACGATCATCCAGATCAACAGAACGCACACGCTCCCGGCATACGGAATCCTTCTGATCGGACCTGCCGGAACCGGTAAATCCCAGATTGCCTATGCGATCGCACGTATCCTGAAGCTTCCGTGGACAACCCTGGATATGAGTTCTATCAATGATCCGGAGCAGCTTACCGGAAGTTCCCGTGTATATGCCAACGCAAAACCGGGTATCATTATGGAAGCATTTGCAGCGGCAGGAGAATCCAATCTGGTATTTATCATCAACGAGCTGGATAAAGCGGCATCCGGAAAAGGAAATGGAAATCCGGCGGATGTACTGCTTACTCTCTTGGATAACCTTGGATTTACAGATAACTATATCGAGTGTAATGTTCCGACAGTTGGTGTATACCCAATCGCAACTGCCAATGAAAAGGATCAGATCAGTGCGCCGATCATGTCCCGTTTTGCGGTTATTGATATTCCGGATTACACACCGGAAGAGAAGAAGATTATCTTCTCCAGATTTGCACTTCCGAAGATTCTGAAGAGAATGAGCCTTCGTCAGGATGAGTGTACAGTGACAGATGATGCCCTGGATGTGATCATTGAACTTTACTCCCATACATCAGGAATCCGTGATCTGGAGCAGGCGGCCGAGCACATTGCAGCAAATGCAC
Source organism: Allocoprococcus comes (assembly GCF_013300725.1). Lineage (GTDB taxonomy): Bacteria > Bacillota > Clostridia > Lachnospirales > Lachnospiraceae > Allocoprococcus > Allocoprococcus comes_A. Next base: position 44,139 of record NZ_JAAIMM010000010.1, on the reverse strand, counting down.
TGTATCAGATCGAGGTTAATCATGTAAAAGAAGTTGTGTTTGACGGAGAAGCAGTGAGAGCATTACTTTCATAAGAAAATTAAAATATAAAAATGTAAATTAAGTCCATATATTTTTCACATGGCAAAAGATTCTATTTCTGTTAATATTCATAGACGCAGTAAAATTGCAGAAGGAGCCAGAAAAGAAACATAGGGTACGGGTGACTTTGCACTATGGAGATGAGATCCAGTCAATTGTGGAAGCCATTGCTGACACAATTGACGGTTTCGGGAGCTCATCGGAATGTCCAGTGCAACGGAACCCGTACCCTATGTTTCTTTTCTGGCGGTGCTTATCATTCTACCCCTGTCTATAATAACTCAGGAAATCAGAAATTTTTCCCACAGCTTCTTTCAGAACTTCAATTCGTGGCAGATATACCACTCGGAAATGGTCCGGCTGCTTCCAGTTAAATCCACTTCCCTGTACGATCAGGATCTTCTTATCCTGCAGCAGATCCAGTGCAAATTTTTCATCATTTACAATATTGAACTTCTTCACATCGATCTTTGGGAACATATAAAATGCAGCCTGCGGTTTGACGGCAGTGATTCCCGGAATGTCAGTCAGTGCCTTGTAAATATATTCGCGCTGTTCGTAAATACGTCCGCCCGGAACAAGATAGTCGTTGACGCTCTGATTGCCCCAGAGAGCAGTCTGAACAACAGACTGTGCCGGAACATTGGAGCAGAGACGCATATTGGAAAGCATCTTGATTCCTTCGATATAATCTTTTGCGATTGCTTTATTTCCGCTGAGAACCATCCAGCCAATACGGAATCCGGCAATCATATGGGATTTGGAAAGTCCGCTGAAAGTGACGCAGAACAGATCCGGTGCCAGTGAAGCAATGGAAATATGTTCTTTTCCGTCCATAACAAGGCGGTCATAAATTTCATCTGAGAAAATGATCAGGTGATGTTCCCTTGCGAGATCAACAATCTTCTGCAGAACCTCTTTCGGATAAAGTGCTCCGGTCGGGTTGTTCGGATTGATGATTACAAGAGCTTTAGTACGGTCTGTGATTTTACGGCGCATATCTTCGATGTCCGGATACCAGTCAGACTGTTCATCGCAGATATAATGAACGGCTTTGCCGCCGGCAAGTGTGGCACAGGCGGTCCACAGAGGATAGTCTGGTGAAGGGATCAGGATTTCATCTCCGTTGTCAAGAAGAGCTGACATACACAGGTTAATCAGTTCGCTGACACCATTTCCGGTATAAATGTCATTGATTGTGACATTCGGCAGCTTTTTGATCTGGGAGTACTGCATGATCGCCTTCCGTGCAGAGAAAAGTCCCTGAGAAGGAGAGTATCCTTCGCAGTCGGAAAGCTGCTGGCTCATATCATAGATGACTTCGTCCGGTGTGCGGAAACCAAATGGAGCCGGATTACCGATATTGAGCTTCAGTACGTGGGTACCGCGTTCTTCCATACGTGCCGCTTCATCTACAACCGGTCCACGGACATCGTATAATACATTATCGAGTTTGGATGATTTTTTGAACGAATACATACTGGAATCTCCTGTACTGTTTTTATTGGATTGTTTTGACTCTTTGGTAACAGAGAGCGATTGCTTTTCGCTTTCTGTGTCTGAAACAGGTTTTGCTGAAGAAACCCCGGACGCAGCTGAAGCGGTTCTTCGGGCAGAGCTGGTGTCCTGACTGTCACCAAGAAGCCAATCTGAATCTACCTGAAGTGTATCTGCAAGAAAATGAAGAATGTCATTTCTTGGAATAGTTTTTCCGCTTACGTATTGGCTTACATGGCTTTTTCCTAATTTCACATTGCTCTGTGCGGCTTTATGCACCAGATCAATTTGTTTCATGTTCTGTACTGTCATTGCTTGTTTTAGTCTATCCGAGAAAGTTGTCACTGGAAAATCTCCTTTCAATAAAAAAAGTTCAATTTTAACATAATTAACGATATGGTTCAAAACTTAAAGAGATTATATCACTTTGAAAAGAAATGTTCAATGATAATATTTAATTTGAGTTCAAAAAAGTTCAACCTATCTTGCTCTTATTTTCCGTGCTGCAGGTGTATTTATCTGTATGCTTGGAACGAAACTGAATAAAAAGGAGAGACTGTTCTGCGTGATTGCTTATCTGCCCAAAGCAACGGTGCAGGCAGCAATCGGTTCAGTCCCGATGGCGATGGGACTTTCCTGTGGAAAAATTGTGCTCTCCGTAGCGGTACTGGCGATTCTGATCACCGCACCGCTTGGAGCACTTGGTATGGACGCAAGCTACAAAAAACTGCTTGCCAGAGAGACAAATTAGAAGTAATGATAAGTACTGCGCTTCCGTATGATAAAAGTTCCGGTAACACATAAGGTTAAAAGTTCGGCAATTGCAACTGAACACCAGACTCCGTTGATCCCAAGAATGAGCGGGAGCAGAAGGACTATAGCCATCTGGAAGACCAGCGTTCTGAGGAACGAGATCAGCGCAGAGAGCAGACCGTTGTTCAATGCGGTGAAAAATGCAGAGCCATAAATATTGAACCCATTGATCAGGAAAGCAAAGCTGTACAGGCGGAAGCCATTGCGTGTGAGCTCAAAAAGTCCATGGTCATAGCCGACAAACAATGTGGCAAGTGGTGTTGCGATGAGCTGTGCAATCACAAAGAGGGAAACAGCCCATGTTCCGATCAGCCGGATGCTCTTCAGAAAAAGATTTTTTAATTCATCCTGATTGTTGGCACCGTAGTGATAGCTGACGATCGGGGCACTTCCGATGGCATAGCCAAGAAAAATTGAAACAAAGATAAAGTTGACATACATGATCGTTCCGTAAGCGGCAACTCCGTCTTCGCCTGCAAATTTCATAAGCTGCATATTATAAAGAGCATTTACAATTGAACTGGAAAGGTTTGTCATAAGCTCGGAAGAACCATTGGCGCAGGTTTTTAATAAGATTCTGCCATGGAAATGTGTGTTCCCGAGCTTTAATAAGCTGGAGTTTTTCCGTCCGAAGTAGAATAACGGGAAAAGTCCTCCGATAAATTCTCCGCATACAGTTGCAAAGCCTGCACCTGGAAGCCCGAAGTGCAGCACGGCAACAAATAAAAAGTCGAGTACCATATTTGTCACGCCGGCGATCACGATCACGCGAAGTCCCAGATGTGGCTTTTCAGCAGTTACAAAAAAGCTCTGAAATACGTTCTGGAGCATAAAAGCAGGCAATGAAATACAAAGAATACGTCCATATAAAATACAGTTGTCAAGAAGTGCACCACTTGCACCGAATAAAATGGCAACCGGTTTTACAAGGAACATACTCAGGATTGCGATAATGATTCCTCCGATAGCAGTGATATAGACGAGCATGGAAAAATACTCATTGGCTTTTTCAGTCTTTCCTTCACCAAGCGTCTTTGCAACAATGGCACTACCACCGGTTCCGATCATGAAGCCGAGAGCGCTGATGCCCATCAGGAAGGGCATGATCAGATTCACCGCAGCAAAAGCGTTTTTTCCAACGAAGTTGGAGACAAAAAGTCCGTCAACCACACTGTAAATGGATGTGAAGATCATCATTATAATAGATGGAAAAACAAATTGTAGAAGTTTTTTATAAGTAAAGTGTTCGGATAATTGAATTTTCATAGTTTTATAGATACTCCTCAAGGTTAGAAAGTCTTGAACGTAAGGCCTGATTATATTTGGCATTCAGGCGCAGAAGCTGTTCACATTCTTCGGGACTGAAAGAAGCTAAAGTATCATTTTCGATCTGGATGAGAGGAAGCAGCTTTTCCTGAATCAGCTTCTTGCCGGAAGCTGTAAGATGGATATGCATACTTCGTCCTTTTCCGGGAGAAAGAGTGAGATATCCGTCAGCCTGCAGCTTCCGGATGGATGAATTGATTGTCTGCTTTGGCAGGCAGGAAGCCTTGCAGATATCACGCTGCAGACAGTTATCACCCATATCAAAAAGTGCATAGAAAATCTCAAAAGCGCTGTCAGACAGATGCAGTCTGCGGGCAGCTTCATGGTAAATTTCATTTGCTTCTTTATATAAGCAATTGTATTCTTTTAAATATTTGCTGATCAGTGTAGTAGAATCCATAATTTCCTCCATTTATATAATTATATAGATGAATGAATTTTCGACCATATAAAGTAAGTCCGAAATCATACTTAAAAGAGTATAGTCCGAAATCGGACTTATGTCAAGTGCAGATTTTGCAGATTAAGGAAAAATGAGCTGTGAATAATGCGTAAAAAATGCAGATATGAAATTTTATCCCATAAAAACGAAAAAAGCGTTATAATGATGGCAATAATCAGTAATAAGGTAAATGAAAGGCAGAGGACGGATATGAAAAAAGTAAAAATTATTTCAGACAGTACTTGTGATTTGTCAAAAGAGTTGTTAGAGAAGTATGATATTTCAATTTTGCCATTGCATATCGTACTCGGGGATAAAGAATATACGGATGGAGTAGATATCACGCCGGAGGAAATTTATAAGTGGTCGGATAAAAATAAAACAACACCCAAAACTTCTGCTCCGTCTATGATAGAAGCGGTAGAACTCATGCGGCCATATCTTGAGGAAGGAAGAGAGATTGTATGCTTTTGTATATCGGAAAGTATGTCCAGTTCAGGAAACGTAATGCGTCTTGCAGCAGAAGAACTGGAAGCAGAGAGTAAGGTGACAGTAATTGATTCAAAAAATCTGTCTACCGGAATTGGTCATCTTGTAATAGAGGGAGCGATCCTTGCCGATGAGGGGAAGACAGCAGCAGAGATTACGGTGGAGATTGAGAAATTAAGACCGCAGGTAAGGGCAGGTTTTGTGACAGACACACTGGTTTATCTGGGACGCGGCGGAAGATGCAGTGCGGCTGCGGTTCTGGCAGGGAGTGTTCTGAAACTGCATCCGAAGATCGTGGTGACAGATGGAGTGATGGATGCATCGAAAAAATATCGTGGCAAGATGAAATCAGTGATCATGTCTTATGTAAAAGATATGGAAGAAGGATTGAAAGGAGCAAAACCGGATCGTGTGTTTATCACACATTCGGGTTGTGATCAGCAGATTGTTCAGAGTGTCATAGAATATCTGGAAGGACTGCAGGTATTTGAGGAAATCCTTGTGACACGGGCAGGATGTGTGGTATCCAGTCACTGTGGACCGGGAACGCTTGGCGTTTTATATATAGAGAAGTAAAATTATACTACAGGTTCAATGACAGACGGATTGAAAAATTTTATAATAGATGAAAGCAAAAGCCGTGGCGTAAGCTGCGGCTTGATTTGACAAAACAGATATAAGAAGAAAAGGGGGTAAAGCGATGATTTATATAACTGGTGACTGCCACAGGAATTATGAGCGGTTTAATACCAGATGTTTTCCAGAACAGAAAGAGATGACGAAGGATGATTATGTAATCGTTTGTGGTGACTTCGGAGGCGTATGGATGAAAGACGAACCGGACAGGGAAGAAATGATGCTTATGGACTGGCTGGACTGCAAACCTTTTACAACACTGTTTGTGGATGGAAATCATGAGAATTTTGACCGATTGTATGCATATCCGGTGGAAGAATGGAAGGGCGGTAAGGTTCACAGGATTCGTCCGTCTGTGCTTCACCTTATGAGGGGACAGGTTTTTAATATAGATGGAAAAAGGATTTTTTCGTTTGGAGGAGCAAGAAGCCATGATATTGATGATGGAATTCTCGAACTGGATGATCCGTTTTACAAAGTAAAGAAAAGGCAGTTTGACAGAGAGTGGAAATTATACCGTGTCAATCACCTGAACTGGTGGAAAGAAGAGATGCCGTCAGAAGAGGAGATGAAAGAAGGCCGAAGAAATCTGCTGGAGTATGATAATACAGTAGATTTTATTGTTTCACACTGTTGTGCATCCAGTACGCTTGCCTTGTTCAGTGGCGGACTGTTTAAACCGGACCAGTTATCTGCCTACTTTGAAGAAATACGACAGAATGTACATTTTAAGAAATGGTTTTTCGGACATTATCATGACAACCGTAATGTTACAGCAGAGGAAATCATGATCTATGAACAGATCATTCAGATTGCATAACAAGCGGATTCACAGTGGTAAAGTTTTAAAATTATCAAGGCATGTTTTATACTACAGGTATAATGACATTTTTATCCAGATATGGTATATTATATTCCAGAAAGAAAAATCGGAGTCAGATGAAGAGAATCAGACGACCGGGGAAGGAAAAGACATGACAACAATGAATCGTATATTGGATTTAACTATAAAATTGACAGCATCAGCACTTTTCATATCAAAAGTTGAAGAGAGCTTTAATTGTGTACGTTTATTTAAGGGAAAGCCAATACGAGAGAATTGTGTGATTGAAATTGCCGGCGAAACTTATACCTAGTATAGAAAAGCAGGCATGATAGATCAACATGTTTTTTAGCATACCGCTTACCTTGAATCAGACAGGTAAGCGGTATTTTTAATTTCACAGGGAATTCCGAAGGAACTTCCTATGAAATTAAAGGCACTACGTGCCGGAGATGCGCACTCGCACGAAGATGAAGAATGTCGCAAGCGGTCTACGCTCCGCTTCGGTCGTTGCTTAACGAGCGTCACTGGCGCTCAGCAACGCGCTCGGCGCGAGAATGTGCCAAGGCACATTCTTTTTATTTACAAGGATACCCAAGTGGTGATGGGACCGTTCTTATAAAGCGGCAGCCGGAGGTTCGATTCCTCCTCCTTGTATTTCCCACAAAGTAGAAAAGTAATGAGAGTAAGAAAGATTATGATGAAGTAGAACAGGAGGAAAAAGACTATGAGACTAACGATTGATATGGTGGCTACAGGAAAGAACATTACAAGACTGAGAAAGGAGTCAGGATTGTCTGTAAGAGATCTTGCTGAAATTTTTGGCTTTACCACACCGCAGGCAGTGTACAAGTGGCAGCATGGAACAGCCATTCCGACAATTGACAATCTGGTTGTACTGGCGGCAGTATTTGGAGTTACAATGGATGAGATTGTTGTGACCAGTCAGGATGATATCCCCCTAAGTGCATAAGTGGAACGAATAAAAGAAAACTGATTTTAAAGATATGACATTTATGATATCTTCAAAATCAGTTTTTTTATGCATTATTTATTCAATAATTTGAATTTCATATACACCGGATCATGATCCGAGTAGCTATATCCGGTATTTATATTTTCATATTCTGTGCATTCAATATTATCGGAAGTAATAAATCCGTCCAGCGTTACCGTGTAGGTCACACCAGGTACATATTCCATATCTGCATTCCGTGCACTGTCCCAGAGAGCATCCTTTTCACTGGCAGAAAGATTGTCCAGGCAGAATGAAAAGTGTTCCGGAAGTTCTTCACGTGGGAATGGATAAGCCCAGGACTCACAATTTTCTGCATCTTTTTCGGATGCCTTCAGGTCATGGTTGAAATCACCACCGCAAAGTACATAATTACCGGCTTCGTATTCCTTTTCCATATCGGCACTCAGCATACGGATCTGTCCTTCGCGAATCGCATCACTGTTGCCGTAAGCAGACATGTGCAGCAGGAAGATAACCAGCTCCTTTCCGTTATCTACAGGGACTCTGGAAATGCTGTAACAGCGGTCAAGGTCAAAGAACTTGCTGAAGCTTGTCGATATCGGAAAGCTTCTTCTCAGAGAATCCGTAACCGGATATTTGGAGAAAAGAGCAAGTCCGGAACGGCTGCGGCCATGCGGTTGTGTGAATGGATAAAAAAGGAATGCGGAATCGTAATTCTGTGCAAATACCGTATTGTAACTTGGAATCGTATCCTTTAAAATCGAATATTCATCTACATGGTAGCTTCTTGTAGAGTTCAGATCAACTTCCTGGATCAGTGCGAAATCCGGATCTTTGGAAGCAACCAGTTCTCCGGCACCCTGAATATCAGATTCGACACTCTCCTTACTTTTTGCCCAGGAAGATTTCCCACCGTCCATAAAGAAGCTGAAGTCCGGCGTGTAGGCTCCGAAACCAACATTGTAGGTCAGAGCGGAATATTCTTTCTCGGTTGTCAGTGTGTCAGCTGCGGCTGTTCCACCGGAAGTTTTCTCGATCTTCAAAGCCTGATTATCCGGAATGCGGTGATAGCTTGCAAAGAGATAGATCAGATATGCAATCAGCGCAACCAGAATGATAAGCAGGAAGATTCCGAGAACTTTTAATATCTTTTTTATGTTCTTTTTCATAATATCCCCTTTTCATTTGTTAAGTTACAGATAAATCTATGTAAAATCTAAGTTTACTATAGCATGTCTAAAAGATTATTTCTATAGGATTGAGAAAAGAAAACAGGCATGGTAACCTATAGAATAAAGCGAAAAATCTAATTGAAGTTCTTCTTACATCTCGTTATAATAGGAAATGGAGAAATGAAATCACAATAATATTGGGGAAATAATATGTGATTAGATCCAAGTATTTATTTAATGATTGGGAGGTTTACCATGAACGAAAAAAATTACAGCAAAGTACCAGTATTTGAGAATGGACTTGCACAGCCGGTATTTCCACTTACAGATGGAAAGACAGGAGAAAAGTATGATCCGGCAACATCCAGTATCGTAAGATATTGTGTTTATGTGGAAACAGATTACGATGTGGACGGAGATGGAAAAAGAGATCTTGTGAAAGCTGTTGTCCAGGTACCAAGAAGTGCAGTAGAGGGGAATTATAAGGCTGCAACTTTATATGAGGCACGTCCATATGCGGCGGGAGTCCAGCAAGATGGATATCCGCATATGAAAGAAGTGGCAGAAAAAGAATATCATCCGGTTAATTTTGCAGATCTTGACAAAAAAGTGGATGCGCATGTTCCGCAGGGATGCATCAGTGCAATGGATCTTTCTTTAAAAGCAGATCCGGCAGACTGGTATTATCCGGATAAAGGAAATAATAACGTTATGGTCTTTGAAAATATCGACACCTTTGATTATTATCTTGTACGTGGATTTGCAGTTGTTTTAAGTGCAGGATTTGGTTCAAAAGGATCTGACGGATTCAACTATGTTGGTTCAGACTATGAAAGAGACGCTTTCAAAGCAATTGTAGAATGGCTGCATGGAGACCGCATCGGATATGCAGACCGCGAAGGAACGGTTGAGACAAAGGCAGACTGGTCCAACGGAAAAGTTGCCATGACAGGAAGATCTTACGCCGGAACCATGCCGTTTGCAGTGGCAACAACAGGAGTAGAAGGACTGGAGACAATCGTACCGATCGCAGGAATCGCGGACTGGTACAGCCAGCAGAACATGCAGGGCGCACAGCGGTACTGGCCGAAAGAAATGCTGAACAGCTTCCTTGCTTATTTTTGTTCCAGCCGTTACAATGATGAGACATTAACCGAGAAGCAGCGGGATGATATGGGAGCATTCCATCATGAGATGAGCCTTCAGCAGATCAAGGGTGGATTTGACTATAATCCGGAATTCTGGGGTATGGGAAATTATCGCCTTCATGCAGACCGGATCAAATGCAGTGCGCTTATCGTACAGGGACTGAATGACGAGAACGTGTCTACCAAGCAGTATGAGATGATGTACAAATCTTTCCAGAAGGCAGGAAAGAATGTAAAAGCAATCCTTCATCAGGGTGCACATATCACACCAACTATGCCGAAACGATATGGAATCCTTGTGGATGGTAAATTCTATGATGATATTATCAATGAATGGATTTCTCATTATTTATACGGAGTTGAAAATGGTGCAGAGAACAGACCGGCAATCCTGGTGCAGATGAACTATGACCAGAGAAAATGGGAGACAGCAGATTCCTGGGAGACAGCATATAAGATGAATCTTACATGCGAAGAACAGGGAACAACTGTAATCGATACAGACTGGGAAGCAGCGGGTGTCAGTGCAGAGAACTTCGATGATGTGATGGGTGTGAGATCAAGTAATATGGCACAGCGTTATGTGACGGATCCGTTTAAAGAGGCAGTGACGTTACAGGGAACAACCTGTGTAAGATTAAGAGCAGCGTTAAAAGATGGAGATGCAGAAGCAGATTTCAATCCGGTAAACAGTAATGATGCAGATACTCTGACGATGAAGCTTGGAATGCATGAAATGTCAGGACGTATGGATGATGTGAAGCTTACTCTTCTTCTTTGTGACGTATGCGATGAAGAATTTGACAGCATTCAGTCTGTAGATCCGCAGAGAAATACAATTCCGGTCAATGTGGTAAAAGAAGGCGGAATTATCAGCGGAGGAGAGGTCCCGGCATGGAATGAAGCGGAGTTTGCTACTGTACATAAGAAATACCGTGTGATCACACGGGCATTTGCAGATCTGTGCAATCCGGAAGCAGGATATGAACCGGAGACAGCGCAGAACAGTATCGAACTGAAAAATGGTGAATACCATGATTACCATATTTATCTGAATGCGACAAGATATACGGTAGAGCCTGGACATAGTCTGGCACTGGTCATCACGACAGAAGATCCGATCAACTGTCTGATCCACAAGACCTATTCTGTGGAAATCGAGAACGCATCAGTGAAAGCGGAAGTTCCGATGACTGCAGCGGTAGAAGATCGTGTGATGACGAGAAAATAAATTACATAAAAAGATAGTTATATAAGTATTTCATGAAGGATTACCAATTCCTGGAAACAGGTTTTGGTGATCCTTTTTTTACAGTAATGCAGATGTTATCCTATGCTTCGGAAAAATTTTTTAAGATATATCGGGATAATTCTTTTTATTTTTTGGTAAATATTGTAAAATAATTAGAAATGGAAATAGCAGGAAACTGCGTAGTAGAAGTCTGGAGAAAAAGACATGAACGCGGAAGAACGAATGACAAAAGGACAATTAGAAGAAGAAATCCGACATTTTCGGAAGATCTTTCAGGAGATCCGTCTTTTTCCAATTGGAAATATATCCGATATCGATGAAGAATGGAGAAAAATCAACGAGGGGCAGAGATGCTATCATTACTGGAAACGGGAAACACCCTGTGATAACTGTGTAGTGATGCGTGCAGCGACCACGAAAGAAGAAAAAGGAAAGCTGGAGATTGTAAATGGCAGGATTTATCAGGTGATCGCACGTTATATAGAAGTGGATGAGAAGCCATATGTGCTTGAGCTGATCCGTTGCCTGGATAGTGACTGGTCGATTGGAGAGATCAATCATGAGCGTTTGATAGATATATTTGTACATTACAATGACAGGTTATACAGAGATGCAGTGACAGATGCATACAACCGGCGGTATTACGAGGATGAGATGAAGAACAAGAAGAAAAATGCCGGGGTTGCACTGATCGATCTGGATGATTTTAAACTGCATAATGATATCTATGGACATCAGGCAGGGGACATGGCGCTCTATACTGTTGTAGATATTATTCTGAAAAATATCCGTAAGACGGATAAACTGATCCGTTTTGGCGGGGATGAATTCCTTCTTGTGATGCCGGAAGTTACGGAAGAAATTTTTAGCCAGAAACTGCAATTGATACAGGAGCGTATCTATAATGCAAATGTTCCGGGATACCCGAATTTGCGGCTTTCGATCAGTGCAGGTGGTGTGCTGACGGAAGGAAACTGTATTGAGGAAGCCGTGAACAGAGCGGACAAGCTGATGTATCAGGCGAAGGCTACGAAGAATAAAGTGGTTACACAGAAAGATAAAAGAGAGCAGTACGAGAAGCAGATCCAGATTAAACAGCGGATCCTGGTTGTCGATGATTCGGAGATGAACCGTGCGATTCTCTGTGAGATGCTGAAAGATGATTTTGAGATCATTGAAGCGACGAACGGACAGGAATGCGTTTCGCTGATAGAACAATACGGGAAAGAGATATCACTGGTACTGCTCGACATCGTGATGCCGGTTATGGACGGCTTTGAAATTCTGATGTATATGAACCGGAATCACTGGATTGAAGATGTGCCGGTAATTATGATATCCAGCGAGGAATCTGAGAACTATATCCGGAAAGCGTTCAAGTTTGGAGTATCCGATTATATCAGCAGACCTTTTGACAGCAAGGTTGTATACCAGCGTGTATTTAATACGATCAAGCTGTATGCAAAACAGAGAAGGCTGATTTCCATGGTATCCGATCAGATGCATGAAAAGGAAAAGAACAATCAGATGATGGTGGAAGTCCTGAGTCAGATTATGGAATTTCGTAATGGAGAGAGCGGCCTTCATGTTGTCCACATCAATACATTGACGAGACTTCTTCTGGAAAGACTTGTTGAGAATACGGATGCATATAATCTGACGCCGGATGACTGCTATCTGATTTCGACAGCATCCGCGTTTCATGATATCGGTAAGGTTGGAATTGACGAGTCGATTCTGAATAAGCCTGGAAAGCTGACTGAAGAAGAATTTGAGACTATGAAAGAGCATACGCTGATTGGTGCTTCTATGCTGGATAAGCTGGAGCATTATAAGGATGAGAAGATGATCAAGATCGCGTACCAGATCTGCAGATGGCATCATGAGCGTTATGATGGTAAAGGTTATCCGGATGGTCTGACCGGAGAACAGATTCCAATTGCGGCACAGGTCGTATCTGTGGCAGATGTTTATGATGCGCTGGTGAGCAAGCGTGTATATAAAGATGCGTATTCGCATGAGCAGGCAATGAAGATGATCCTGAACGGAGAGTGCGGAGCGTTCAATCCGCTTTTGATGGAAGTACTTGTGGAAATCCAGGATAAAATAAAAAAAGAAATGCATTACGAAGTATAAAAAAGAAGAAATGTTCGGCAGAAACGTCCGCTATGAAAAATCAGTTGTATTTCCCTGACGAATTGTGTATAATAAATGAAATATTCATTTTATATACCAAAAATAAGAAAATGAAAGATCAATGAAAAAATCTTTCAAATCTGGAGGACGATAAGGGATGTTATCTACAATTGAGTCGGTGAATAATGTGGTCAATAATTTTATCTGGGGTGTGCCGGCAATGTTCTGTATCATTGGGGTAGGGCTTCTGCTCAGTGTCAGAACCGGATTTATCCAGATCAGAAAATTTCCATACGCTATGAAGGTGACGATCGGACGCATGCTTCGGAAAAAGGATGCATCAGATGGTGCGATGACGCCATTTCAGGCAGTCTGTACGGCACTCGCGGCAACGGTCGGAACCGGAAATATTGCAGGAGTTGCAGGAGCAATCGCAATCGGAGGACCGGGGGCAGTCTTCTGGATGTGGATATCTGCACTTCTTGGAATGTGTACTAAATTTTCAGAAGTAACACTTGCCGTACATTTCCGTGAAAAGAATGCAGAAGGGGATCTGGTCGGCGGACCAATGTATTATATTAAGAATGGTCTGAATAAAAACTGGCACTGGCTTGCATATTTGTTTGCAGCATTCGGTGTGCTGACGGTATTCGGGACTGGAAATGCGACACAGGTCAATACGATTACGACAGCAATTGATTCCGCATTATTCAATTACGGGGTGATCAGAACCGATGCAGCAAAGACGGTCAATCTTGTGATCGGAATTGTGCTTGCGGTGTTGATCGCACTGATCCTTCTCGGTGGAATCAAGAGAATCGGACAGGTAACGGAAAAGTTGGTACCGTTTATGGCGGTAATCTATATTCTGCTTGCAGTTGGTGTAGTTCTGCTGAACTTTAAGAATATTCCACATGTGTTTGTTTCCATTTTTGAAGGGGCATTTACACCGGCATCGGTTACTGGTGGAGCTGTAGGAAGTTTCTTTATGAGTATGAAAAAGGGAGTATCCAGAGGAATTTTCTCCAACGAGGCAGGGCTTGGTACCGGATCGATCGCACATGCATGTGCAGATACAAAAAAACCGGTGAAACAGGGATTCTTTGGAATCTTTGAAGTATTTGTAGATACGATCGTAATCTGTACTCTGACGGCACTAGTGATCCTGTGCAGTGGAGTCCCGGTTGGATACGGTGAGGCAGCAGGTGCGGAACTTACGATTCTTGGATTTACTTCTACATATGGGAACTGGGTATCGATCTTTACCGCGGTTGCGATGTGCTGTTTTGCATTTTCAACTATTATCGGGTGGGGGCTTTACGGAACCAGATGTATTGAATTTTTATTTGGAACAAAGGTCAACAAACCGTTTATGGTGCTGTATTCACTGGTTGCGATCGTTGGAGCAACGATGGATCTTGGGCTGATGTGGAATATTGCAGAGACATTTAACGGACTGATGGCAATCCCGAACTTGATTGCAGTATTCCTGTTGTCAGGAGTTGTGGTAAAACTTGTGAAAGAATATTTTGCCGGGGAAGGAAAAAACGCATAGACGAAAAGAAATACCTGACAGAAAGTGAGACGGCTTTCTGTCAGGTATTTTTTAATTTCCAAAATCAACGCCATACATTTTAAAATGTGTCTCAATACGCTGTTTGGCTTCCCAAAGAATCTGGACAGCTTCTTTTTCTTTAGACTCGGAAATACGGAAGGTTGGGATGGATATACTTAGAGCAGCGATTGGTGCATTATTGTAATCAAGCGAAACGGCGATACAATTTACCATTAAATTTGTTTCTTCACGTTCCACGGCATATCCCCGTTGACGGGTAAGTTCTAGCTCTTTAAGTAGATCATTTATGGTAGCGATTGTGTGTGGTGTATATGCAGTGAGAACTTCCGGAAACAGGCTACGAATTTCTTCTTCGGATTTATAAGCGAGAAGTGCTCGTCCCAAACCAGTACAGTACAAAGGAAGCTGCTTTCCTACGGAAGACATCAGGCGGATTGGCTGAGGTGAATCCTTTTTTGCAATATAAAGTACCATGTTTCGAGATTGGATACCAAGTTGGCATGTTTCGTTACTTAATGCAGTAATATTATTCATCTCCTGTTGAATGAATTGCAAAGAAGCCTTGCGGTTATTATAGGCTACACCAACAGAATATGTAGCAACTCCGATATGATAGCGAAGCGTATCCTTTTGCATATAAATAAAATTCCGGGCAGTCATCGTATGAACAAGCGGCATAATGCTACTTTTTGGGGCATTCAGTGCTTTGGCAAGTTCGGTAAGAGTCATTCCTTCCTCAGAGTTGGAAAGAAGCTCCAGTATATCAAGCACCCGTTCAGTAGGGCGGTGTTCAGTTGTTGCCATTGATTTAAATCTCCTTTATTAACATTGAAATAATCTAAATTTCAATCAAGTATACAAAAATTATATCAGATATTTGTATGGAATTCCAGAGTTGTTTGACGTATATGTAGAAAATTATATAGAATAATTGTGCAAAATGATAAAAATAATGAATTAATTTAATGATATATTGACAATAAAATACATAAGTGCTATTTTAAAAATATGAAGTATGTAAATACATACGGAGTGCGTATATACGAACGAGTGAAAAGTAAAAGGTAAAGAGGAGGCAAAAAAACTATGATTATGAACTTTTTGAAGAAAGTGCCGGCTGGAATGATGATCGTTCCGCTTTTGATTGGGGCAATTTTAAATACGTTTTGTTCGTCGGTACTTCAGGTAGGTTCACTTACAACAGCAACTTTTTCGAATGCAGGTGCGGCAACAGCGATGGGAATTCAGCTGGTATGTCTCGGAACAACGCTGAGATTTAATGAAATCGGAAGTGTATTCAAACGTGGTGGGGTTCTTCTGATTTCCAAATTTGTGGCTGGAGCAGTAATTGGTATTGTAGTTGGTAAAGTGTTCGGTACAAATGGATTTCTTGGATTATCTGCATTAGCAGTTATCTGTGCGGTAACAAACAGCAATGGTTCCGTATATCTTTCCCTGATGCAGTCTTATGGTGATGAAGTAGATTGTGGTGCAATGGCATTACTCTCATTGAATGATGGTCCATTTTTTACACTGGTCGCAATGGGAGCTTCAGGACTTGCAAATATTCCGATTCTTTCAATCCTTGCGGCAATTACACCGATCATTGTTGGTATGATCCTTGGAAATCTTGATAAATCATTTTCTGATTTCCTTGCACCGGCAGGACCGATTTTAATTCCTTTTGTAGGACTTACACTTGGAGCAGGAATTGATCTTTCCGCAGTTATAAAGGGAGGACCGTCAGGAGTTCTGCTTGGATTTATGACTACTTTTATTGGTGGAGCATTTATTGTATTATGTGATCGGAAGATTTCAAAACGACCGGGTTATGCCGGATGGGCAGTAGCGACAACAGCAGGTAATGCGGTTGCAGTTCCGGCAGTTGTAGGACTTGCAGATAAGAGTCTGGAAGCATATGTACCACAGGCAACAGCACAGGTTGCAGCATCCGTAGTTATCACAGCAATTCTTGTTCCGATCGTCACAAACTGGTGGGCACATAAATATGGCTGCCCGAAATTCCCTCTGGAAGAGAAGAAAACAGAAGCGGCGAAGTAACAAGATATATTGTAACATATTAATTTAAAGATACCAGGGTCAAAATATCTTTTGCCCACAACATCATTTAAACATGAAAATAGGAGATGAGTAAAATGGCAGTAACAGTTAACGCAGCAATTATTGATGAAAAAGATACCGTCGTTGTAGCAATTGAAAAGATTAATGCAGGAGATGAAATAATCTGGAGAGACAGAAACGGAGATGTACAGAAGATTACAGCAGCTACAGATGTACCAATGTACCATAAAGTAGCAATCAAGGAAATGCTAAAAGGAACGGAAGTAGTAAAATATGGAGAACACATTGGTCTTGCAGCATGTGACATCCATGTTGGCGAACATGTACATGTACATAATGTCCAGAATCACAGAGAAAATCTTTAAATACGGAATATAAGAAGACAGGAGGAATTTTAAAATGGAAAAAATGACTTTTTGGGGATATAGAAGACCAGATGGAAGAGTTGGAATCAGAAATAAAATTTTAATTTTACCGGCAAGTGTCTGTGCATCAGATACAACAAGAATTATCGCATCCCAGGTAGAATCTGCAGTTACATTCAATAACCAGAATGGATGTTCCCAGGTTCCGTCAGATCAGCAGTTCACGATGGATGTAATGGCAGGATATGCAGCAAACCCGAACGTATATGGAACGGTCGTTGTATCACTTGGATGTGAAAACTGTCAGATGGATCTTGTGTTAGATGCAATTAAAGAGAGAACGAATAAACCAATCCGCCATTTCATTATCCAGGAAAACGGAGGAACGATTTCTACAGTAGAAAAAGCTGTCCGTGCAGCAAAAGAGATGGCACAGGAAGCTTCTCTTCTGCAGAAAGAAGAATTTGATTTTTCTGAACTGATTATTGGAACTGAATGTGGAGGTTCGGATCCGACTTCAGGACTTGCAGCAAATGTCCTGATCGGAGAGATGAGTGACCGTATGGTAGAACTTGGAGGTACTTCGATTCTTTCTGAGACAACAGAATTTATTGGCGCAGAACATATTCTGGCACGACGTGGAAAGACAAAAGAAATCAGTGACAGAATTTACCAGATCGTTCATGACTATGAGCATGCGATTAAGTTGGTAGGACATGATATCCGTGAAGGAAATCCTTCTCCTGGAAACAAAGAAGGAGGACTTACAACATTGGAAGAAAAATCATTGGGATGTATCCATAAAGGTGGTCATTCAGAAGTAACAGCAGTATATGATTATGCAAAACAGGTAGAACCAAAACAGGGACTTGTTATTATGGATACTCCGGGAAATGACCCATCATCAGTAGCGGCAATGGTAGCCGGTGGATGTCAGATTGTCGTATTTTCTACCGGACGTGGTACACCGACAGGAAATCCGCTTGCACCGGTAATTAAGATCACCGGTAATAAAGTTACTTTTGCAAATATGTCCGATAATATTGATATTGATGCAAGCCCGTATATTTACGGAACCAAGACGATGACAGAACTTGGTGATGAGCTGATGAAAGAAATCAAGGAAGTTGCGGATGGCAAGCTGACAAAAGCAGAAGCTCTTGGATATACAGAAATGGCAATTGCGAGAGTTTGTAACTATATGTAAAAAATGGGGTGAAAGAATTGCGCTATACCAGAGTAAAAGATAAAAATGGAGAAATTCATCTGGCAGCTTTCGAAAAGGAAGAAACCGTGTTTTTTCTGGATGAATTATTCCCGGAATTAAAAGGGAAAACGTTGATAGATTTTGTTCATATGGTAAATGGTGATCCGCAAAAAGCAGCACAGATGATCTGTGCTGCAGATGGATCGGTACATAGAATGGAAGAGCAGGAGATGTTGACACCGATTGAACATACGGTTCATGATATTCTCTGTGTCGGAGTCAATTACACAGATCATCTGGAAGAGACAAAAGAACATCTGGCAGGAGCTGTGTCGGATGAAGTATCCGGTACCGTGTATTTTGCAAAAAGAACAAACCGCATTCTTGGGGCAAATGAAGAGATCCAGGGACGGTTTGATATCGATGAAAAAGTGGATTATGAAACAGAATTAGCGGTTATCATAGGAAAAGAAGGAAAAGGAATCACGGAAGAAAAAGCAGAAGAATATGTATTTGGATATTCCGTATTTAATGATCTTTCTTCAAGAGATCTTCAGACCAGACATGGACAGTGGCTAATGGGAAAAAGTCTGGATAATTATACGATCATGGGACCTGTGATCGTAGACCGTACAGAGCTTCCGATGCCGTTAGAACTGGATATTAAGAGTTATGTGAATGGTGAACTCAGGCAGAATTCAAATACCAAATATCTGATTAAAAAAGTTCCAGGGCTGATTGCTGAATTATCCCAGGGAATTACTCTGGAGGTCGGTGACATTATTGCAACCGGTACACCAGCAGGTGTTGGAATGGGATTTACGCCACCAAGGTTCCTGAAGAAAGGTGATAAAGTTACATGTGAGATAGACCGGATTGGTCAGCTGACGAATTATATTGTCTGATTTTTACAAGAAAGTGAATTAAGATAAAGATAGGAAGAGAGGTAGAAAAATATGTGTAAAATCGTTACACCAGTTGTTACAGTTTTTGATGAAAATGAAAAACCGGATTATGAAGGGAATAAAAAGGTAATTGATTTCCTGATTGAAGGAGGCGTTGATGGAATTCTTGTGTTGGGATCGTCCGGTGAATTTACAGGACTTACGAAACAGGAGAAACATGATTTCTTCAAATTCTATGCAGATTATACTGCAGGGCGCACAAAGCTTTATGCTGGAACCGGAAGCCTTAATTTTGAAGATACTGTGGCGTTGTCAAATGAAGTGAATGAAATGGGCTATGAAGGAGCAATGGTTATCGGACCATGTTATTATGCACTGGATCAGGAAAAGATTTTTGTATATTATGATACGCTTGCAAAGGCGGTAAAAGGAAATCTTTATATTTATAATTTCCCGGCAAGAAGTGGACATTCTATTGCACCGGAAACTTTGAAAAAATTGGTAGAAAATAATGCTAATATTAAAGGATTAAAGGATTCTGTATCAGAGCCAAATCATACAAATGAACTGATGCTGGCAGTAGAAGGACATGAGTTTGAGATGTTCTCAGGATTTGATGATCAGTTCCTTTATAATTTTACATCCGGAGGCGTAGGATGTATCGGGGCACTTTCTAATATCGTTCCTGAAATTTGGAGTGATCTTGTAAAATCAACGAAAGAAAAAGACTTTGACCGGGTTATGAAGTTATCAGCACTGACACATGAACTGATGCCACTCTATGACATGGATTCAAATTTCTCGCTCTTGTTCAAAAAACTAATGCAACATAGAGGAGTAGAAGTTTCGGAACGCGCAATTTTCCCATACAATCAGATGGATGAAGAAGTGTATAAAAAAGCAGAAAGCTTGATGGATAAGGTGATTGAGGAGTATCAGAACCTGAAATAAGAAGAAACAAACAAAGCAGACATTCTGAAATGGAGAATCATCCGCTCCGGTATCAGCCGGGGCCTGGGAGATTCTCCATTTTTATTTAATCATGATTTATTCATTTATTTCAAAACGCCAGTGCTGCCTGATCCCCGGATATTTTTGGTGATCGACTTCGCTCATAAACATATCGTATGGTCTTGCACAGATTTTGAATGGTGCATACATTGCCTGGTAGACAACCAGCTTTTCGCCTGTTTCAGTATGCTCGGCGAAAGCCAGTACATTGTAGAGATATTTGGTGCTCTCTTCGGATACCCATTCTCTTTTGAAATGGCGCACGATATCGCCAACATGGATTTCATGGAGGGGTTCTGCGTCATTTTTTTCGGTATTGGCAGAAAGCGTAGAAGCAGGCTGTGCTTCTGGGATAACCGTACTGGTTTGTGTTGAGGCAGACGATTCCGGGTGGGAAATTACAGACGAAGAATCTATTTTATTTTCCGGATCTGCATCCAGATAAATATACTCATCTTTATCAAGAGAAACCGGTGCGCCGGTCTTGCCGATGATATGAACACCACCATACCAGGTGCCTTCGATTTTAAAAGTATCTCCGATCTGATATTCGGAAGAATATTCATCGTTCTTTTTTATAATTTTAATCTTATCCATAGATAGTACACTCCTGTTTGTATTTGAAAACTAATCTAATTATATGTGCATTTTCCAATTTTTCCAACCTAAAAATGGGAAAAATCGTGTATACTGGAAAGTACTAGTTGCTGGCCACAGGTACTGTGAACAGTAACTAGTACTACGGAAAGGGGAAAGATAAAATGGTAAAACCAATTATGAGAGATCTCTTTTTTCTGCGCCAGAAGGCAGAGAAAGCAACGAAAGGAGATTTTCCAGTTGCAATTGATTTACTGGATACATTAAAAGCGCACGAAGATGGCTGTGTGGGAATGGCAGCAAATATGATCGGGGTAAATAAAGCGATCATTGCAGTCAATATGGGATTTATGAATGTTGCGATGTTCAATCCGAAGATTGTAAAGAGAAACGGAAAGTATGAGACAGAAGAAGGATGCCTGTCTCTGGATGGCGTAAGAAAATGTGTGCGTTATCAGGAAATTGAAGTAGAATACGAGGATATCAATTTTAAACGGCAGAGACAAAAATACAGTGGATGGACGGCACAGATTATTCAACATGAGTGCGATCATCTGAATGGAATTATTATTTGATGGAATACCTAAATCAAAGAGACGGTATTATGGTTTTGCATTTTGTGGAAAGAAAGTCCTGATTGGAACAGATAAATCGGAATAATGTTGTTATTACAACAGAAATGAAAATCCAGAAACCGTATACTTATCCATACAAAAAAAGAAGGTATGAGGAATGAAAATATGAGTAATACAGCGACGATTTCGCAGGGACAGGAGATTTTAGCACTCCAGGATGAACTAACCGGTGCGCTGATCGGTCTTGCCAGATCCTGTGGTAACAATCCAAAGACAGAAAACACAGATGAGATTATCATCGAAGGTCTTGTGCATACGATTACGAACAGTAACACCGGGGCAGCAGCTTTAAAAGCGATGATCGAAAAAGTAAGAGAAGAAAAAAATACCGTCGCACCGGATTGCACAGTCTGTGCAGCACCGTGTGGCAATACCTCCGAATATGATGTGAGCAATATCTGGAAACACGAAACAGATGTGCGCGGCGTGGAGACTGCAATTCTTTTCGGAATCCGGGAGATGGCAGCTATCATTTTCCCGGCGGTCGTCATGGGGAAAACAGATGCGGAAGTGAACGAATTTTTCTATAAGGCACTCTGCATGATCAGTTATGGAATGAGTAAAGAGGATCTGTTACCGGTTGTGCAGGAACTGGGCGAGATGAACCAGAAGTGCAGAAGGCTTCTTGGACAGGTGTAGCAAGAGAAAAGTCTGAAAAAATGAGATTTCTTGACAGAGAACAGGGGATTTGATATTGTTTAAAGGATGGAAAAATCTGACAGACGAGAAATGAACCGATAGAAAAGAAATGAAATAATGGGAAGCGGGTTGCGTCTGGCAATCCGCTTCTTTTGATGAGAAAGAAAAGAGGGCAAAAATGGAACTGAGTATACTTCTGATGGAGCAGATCGCAAAGCTGTTCATTATGATATTCATGGGTTATGCGATAGTCAAAATGGGATTTCTGAAGGATGAAGACAGTAAGGTACTGTCAACACTGGTATTATATCTGATCGTGCCATGTGTGATTCTGAATGCATTTCAGGTGGATTATACCCCGGAAAAGGTGAGCGGCCTTATGCTGGCATGCATCGCGTCACTGCTTCTTTTATTTATCCTGCTCCCGATTGTGAATCTGATCGGAAAAGTCCTGCATCTGAATGAAGTGGAAACCATGTCCATTTACTATTCCAATTCAGGAAATATGATCGTACCGCTTGTGGCATTTATGCTTGGCGAAGAGTGGGTGTTTTATGCATGTGTGTTTATGGGGATTCAGACCATCTTTTTCTGGACACACTGTAAAAATGTACTGAGCCATGAAAAAGGATTTAACCTGAAGAAAATATTTACCAATATCAATATCATTACGATCATAGCAGCGATCGTGTTGTTCTTTGCAAAGATCCGGCTGCCGGAAATCATAACCGGTACGTTAAGTTCTGTCGGGGCAATGGTGGGACCGGCAAGTATGTTTGTAATCGGAATGCTGATGGGCGGAATGAATATCAGAAAGGTTCTGACGAATAAGAAGGCGTATTTTATTGCATTTATGCGCCTGATCGGAATTCCGTTTATTTCGCTTCTGATCCTGAAAATCAGTGGACTGGTTGGATGGAATGCAGATGGGAAGAAGATCCTTCTGATCGTATTTCTGGCGATCATTGCACCGGCAGCTTCGACAGTTACGCAGATGAGTCAGGTGTATGGAAATGATTCCAGGTATGCGAGCACGATCAATGTGCTGACGACACTTGGGACGATCGTGACGATGCCGCTGATGGTGCTGGTGTTCCAGATGGTGATGTAAATAAAAAATAGATAAATGGAGAAAAGAATGTTCCTGGAGGCGGGGATGTTCTTTTTTATTGGAAAAATATTTGATTTTAGGGAAGGATTATATGGATATAAAGAAAATATTATACAGATGATGTGAAATAGTAAGAAAGAGAGTTTTTGTTATAAATGCACAAAAGATATAGTATGAAATTGTTGGATATGACAAAAATAAATAATAGTATTTACATTTTTGAAACCAAGTTGTATATTAAAGAAAAAGGAACTGGTCATGACGACATGACATCATAACGAAGGAGGAAGAAAAATGAAAAAAAGAGTAGTACAAGCATTGGGATGCTTACTTGCAATGACAATGGTAGCAGGAAGCTTGACAGCATGTGGAGGAAAATCTGAGAAAAAAGCGGAAAAAAAAGAGGGAAGCGATGTAAAGGTTGCAATTATTTGTTCAGCTGCCGGACAGAATGATAATGGATATAATCAGTCTGCTGTGGAAGGAGCAAAAAAAGCTGCCGATGAATTTGGAATTGAATACAAGGTTGTCGAGCCTACAACAGGTGTACCGCAGGCGTTGGAATCACTGGCTGATGACGGATACAATGTAATTTTCAATCTGGAATATGATTTTGAAGCACTGATTCAGGGGACTGGTGGAGCACAGCCAATTGCAGAGATGTATCCGGATACAACATTTGTATGTGTAAATGATAATCCAAACCAGGATAAAGACGGAAAGACAATCCATGATAACGTAATCAGTGTTCTGTTTGATGTACATCAGGCATCTTTCGTAGCAGGTGCACTTACTACATTGGTAAATGAAAATGCAGAAACTTTGTTTGGTACAGATGACTATAATTTTACACCGGCAGATGATGGTGGACGTTCAGTAGGATTTATCGGAGGAACAAATTCAAACGGTATCACAGTATTCTCTTATGGATATATTGAAGGTATCAACTATGAAGCTGAAAAGCTGGGTGTAAATTATGATTACTATGCAAAATATGATGCAGGATTTGCTGATTCTGCAACAGGAAGTACAGTAGCAGGAACATATTATAATCAGGGAGCAAATATTGTATTTTCAGTAGCTGGTTCTGTAGGTGATGGTGTTGCATCAAAGGCAAAAGAAGAAGGAAAGCTTGCAATTCAGGTAGATGCTAACAAAGATGATCAGCAGCCAGGATATGTTCTGACAAGTGTTATTAAAAATACAGAAGTACCTGTATATGACATTGTAAAAGAAGCAGTAAATGGAAAGATTGATAAGATGGATCGCGCACAGACATATTCATTAGCATCAGGCGCGGCTTCTATTACAGATCTTTCAGAAATCAGCAAACATATACAGGATAGCGGAAAAGACAAATGGGAAGAAATCAAAGCTGAAATCAAAGATGTAGAAGACAAGATTTCAGATGGAACAATTGTAGTAACGGATGCACAGAGTGGAGAAGAATTCGATGCTTCTAAATGCCCGAATGTTACAGTAAAATAGTTGTTTTGACAGAAAGGAAGCAGCAATATGAACAGCATGATACAGACGGTTGATCTGACCAAAAAATTTAACGATTTTGTCGCAAATGATCATATTAATCTGGATGTAAAAGAACAGGAGATTAAATGTATTGTAGGTGAAAACGGTGCAGGAAAATCTACAATGATGAATATGCTCTACGGATTGCTGCAGCCAACAAGCGGGAAAATCCTGATCCGGGGAAAAGAAGTTACACTGAACAGCCCGGTTGATGCGATTGCAAACGGGATAGGGATGGTGCACCAGCATTTTAAGCTGGTGCCGTCTCTCACCGTATATGAAAATATACTGTTGGGTGCGGAAATTACACAGAAAAAAGGCGGAATGAAAACTCCGTTTATCGATCAGAAAGAGGAAATTAAAAGAGTTGAGAAACTGATTCAGGAAAATCATCTGGAATTGAATGCAACAGATAAGATTGAAGATATATCTGTCGGGGGACGTCAGAGAGTAGAAATTCTAAAGATGTTATATAGAAATGTAGACATATTGATTCTGGATGAGCCGACAGCCGTACTCACACCACAGGAAGTTGATGAATTGATTGCAACGCTCAAAAATTTGAAAGAGCAGGGAAAAACAATCATTGTTATTACGCACAAATTAAGAGAAGTAATGGAACTGGCAGACAGTATTACCGTAATAAAACAGGGAAAAGTTGTTGGAAATGTATTAAAGAAGGACACAAGTGAACGGGAACTGGCACAGATGATGGTTGGAAGAGATGTTGTTCTTACTGTAAATAATGAACGAAAACAACAGATTGAATCAGAGATTATGTACAAAGCAGAAAATCTTACGACTGTAAATGACTACGGAAAAGAAGTTGTATCAGATATGTCGTTTGAAGTGCATAAAGGTGAGATCCTTGGAATAGCCGGTGTTGAAGGAAACGGACAGTCAGAGCTTGTAAAGCTTATGACTGGCTTGATGGAATCAACGAAAGGGACAGTATTTTTTGACGGTAAAGATATTACAAACTGGTGGCCGGAAAAATTAAGAAAAGCGGGAATTGGAATTATTCCTGAGGACAGATATGCACAGGGATTGTGCCGGGAAATGACGGTCTCCGATAACTGTATAGCAGGATATCATGGAGAAAAAGATGTTTGTAAACACGGACTTTTTAATAAGAAAACAATCAATGCCAAAAGAGATAAATATATCAAAGAATTTGATATCCGTCTGGGAGATGTGAATGGTAATATAGGCAATCTGTCAGGAGGAAATGCACAGAAAGTTATCATTGCAAGAGAGCTTTCAGCAAATCCAAAACTTCTGATTGCTTGCCAGCCAACGCGAGGCGTTGATATCGGATCTATTGAATTCATACATAAACAGATTCTGAAATTCAGGGATGCAGGAAATACTGTTATCTTGATTTCAAGTGAGCTGTCAGAAATTATGAGTTTATCTGATCGGGTAATTGTTATGTATAAAGGTAAGATTTCAGGAGAAGTATCACCGAAAGAAGTGTCTATGGCTGCTATGGGACTTTTGATGGCTGGAATTGGAAAGGAGGAACAGGATCATGAAAAAGAAAGATAGTATTATAAAAGGAATTGTCAATTCTGTACTTCCGGTAATTCTTGCATTTGCATTTGGAGCAATTATTATTGCGGCGATTGGGGAAAGTCCACTGGAAACATACGGGGTACTGATCAGGAAATCACTTTTGACAGAAAAAGGCTTTATGAATACGCTGCATTATGCATCGCCGCTTATTTTGACAGGACTTGCGATTGCAATTACATTCAAAGCTAATCTGTACAACATGGGTGTAGAAGGACAAATGCTTTTGGGAGGATTCTTTGCAGGAATCACTGGAGCATATCTTAACATTTCCAATCCATTTATAAGTAAACTGATTTGCTTTTTAGTTGCAATTATTTGTGGAATGTTATTTGCATTGATTCCGGCAATTTTGAAAGCAAAATGTAATGTAAATGAGATGGTTGTAACTTTGATGTTAAACTATGCAGTTTCAAAGACTTTGGAATTTTTAACCACCGGTGTATTCAAAGATAAGAGTGCAGGGTATGTGGCTACACCAACGATTAAAGAGGATGTAATGTTCAAAAGATTCGGAGCATCAAGAATGACTATGTTTTTTGTAATTGCAATGATTATTCTGGTGATTATGTATTTTGTTATGAAAAAATCAAAACTGGGATATGAAATTACAGCAATCGGAAAAAATCCGGAATTCGCAGAAGCAACAGGTATGAATGTCGGCAAGAAAATCATTATCATGATGCTGATCAGTGGCGCACTTTCCGGTATAGCAGGAGCAGGATGGATGTTAAGTGATCAGTTTAAATATACGCTGACATTTTCTGCAAATCCTGGCCTTGGATGGGATGGTATGTTGATTGCTCTGCTCGGTGGACATTCGCCAATTGGAATTTTGATCGCGGCAATCTTTTATGCTGCATTAAAAACCGGTAGTGACAGCATCAATATGTATACTGCAGTTCCGAAAGAAATCGTTGCAATTATTCAGGGAATGATCATTCTGTTCCTGGCAGTTAAGTTTATTGGTGATAAAACAAGCGTATTTGGCCGTTTTAAAAAGGCGAAAAAGGAGGATGCATAATGGAATTATTAAATAGTATTTTGTATGACACAGTATACCATAGTGCTCCTATTATTCTATGCGTGATCGGTGGAATATTTGCATATAAAGCAAATGTATTGAATATCGCACTGGAAGGAATGATGCTGAATGGAGCATTTATTTCAGTGTTAGTCGAGTATCTGACAGGAAGTGTGGCTCTGGCAGTGATTGCCGCAATCGTAACGACTTTATTGTGGGGACTTGTATTTTCATTCTTAGGAATTACTTGTAATGGTAATGTTATTGTTATCGGTCTTGGAATTAACTTGATTGTTCCAGCGATTGCAAAATTTGTACTGAAAGTTATGGAGCTTGCTAATATCAGTCTTCAAGATGTAGGAGTTGCAGATTTTAAGATCAATATACCGGGCATCA
Source organism: Allocoprococcus comes (assembly GCF_013300725.1). Lineage (GTDB taxonomy): Bacteria > Bacillota > Clostridia > Lachnospirales > Lachnospiraceae > Allocoprococcus > Allocoprococcus comes_A. The sequence continues at coordinate 16,698 of NZ_JAAIMM010000010.1, read as the reverse complement.
AGAGTATTCCGCTGATTGGTGGAATCGTAAGTGGTCATCCGGTCATTACATATCTGGCATTTATTGGAATTGCGGCAGCAGCTATTCTGATGTACAAAACAAAATTTGGAATCTATGTCAGAGTTGTTGGTGAAAATGAAGATTCAGCGATCAGTCTTGGACTGAAAACACAGAAATACAAATATATTGCTGTTCTGATTGGAGCATTTTGCTGTGCATTAGCCGGAATCAATTTATCAATGGAGAGAATGGCAATGTTTACAAGTGACATGACAGCAGGACGAGGCTTTATCGCAATTGCAGCAATTTATTGTGGACAGGGGAAACCGGTACAGTCTTCACTCTATGCAATCTTATTCGGTGTTGCAAGATCACTTGCAGTCAATTTAAGTGTATATGCAGGACCGGCAGCGGGAATGTTCGATACGATTCCGTATATCATTATGGTAGCGGTGCTTGCAGTTGTTTCATTTATGAAATTTAAGGATGTTAAGGTAAGAGGATACAAGTTCGACTAAGGGGGAAGAAAATGGCAAAGACAGCATTGATTATTGTGGACATGGTTCGCGATTTTACGGATCCGGAAGGTCTGGTATTTTATCCTGAGAATCAAAAGATTCTTCCACGGATCAAAAAGGTTCTGGATGAAAGCCGGAAACATGAACTGCTGATTGTTTTTTTACAGCACTGTAACAGAAAAGATAAAGTAGATAAAAAAGCACAGTCCATGAGACCAAATTGTATAGAAGGGACTTTTGGAATTGAAATTGATCCAATGTTGGAAGTTGATGAAAAGAAAGATTATGTCATCCGAAAGAGAAGGTACAGTGGATTCTTCGGCACAGACCTGGATCTGGTATTGCGGGAAAATGAAGTGGAAAATGTAGTCGTTGTTGGAACGAAAACAAACTGCTGCATTCGGGCAACGGTGACAGATGCATTTTATCTGAATTACAACCCATATGTTATCCGGGAATGTGTGGCAACGAATTCAGAAACAGTTAATGAAGTTCATCTGACAGATATTGATAAGTATCTGGGAAAAGTCATTGATATGAATACATTCAGCAAGATGCTGGAAGAGGGACAGTTGTAGGAGGCACGGATAATGAAAGTAGATGTTCTGACAAGCGGCTATGTAAGTATGGATCACATTATAAAAATAGCAACACCTGCCAAAGTGGGATTTACATCACTGGTTACAAATAAATCCAATTCAAAAATTTATTACGGAGGCTGTTCTGTAAATATTGCCTATGCACTTTGCCAGCTTGGAATGAAGGCAATGCCAGTTTTAAGAGTAGGCGGAGATTATGAAAGTAATGGTTTTAAAAAGTTTCTGGAAGAAGGAAATGTACCACAGGATGGGATTACACAAATAGCAGAGGAAGCAACCAGTGTATGTTATTTGTTACAGGATAATAATAACGATCATATTACCATATTTTATCCTGGAGCAATGGATGGAAGATATGCACAGAAAATGAAAGACAGCTTGTTTGAAACGGCAAAGCTGGGAGTGATAACCGTTGCATCAAGACCAGATAATGAAGAGTTTTTTGCAAAATGTAAAAAGCATCATGTACCGGTAGTTTTTGGAATGAAAGATGATTTTGATGCATTTCCAGAACCATTTTTGAAACAATTGTTAACAGAAAGCAAAATCATTTTCACAAATGAAGTAGAATGTGAAATTATTGAAAAGCTTTTCGGACTAAATACGATTACAGAGCTGTTTAAAATTGGAAAAGCAGATATTATTGTGACAACTCTGGGAAAAGACGGAAGCATTTGCTATGTGCGGGAAGACGGAAAAATACGGAAAGAAGAGATTGGAATTTGTAAAGTGGAACAGGTAGTAGATGCAACTGGATCGGGAGATGCTTACATGGCAGGATTTGTTTATGGATATTTGCACGGATATTCTCCGGCAGACTGCTGTAGGCTTGGAAGTGTATTATCTTACTTTGTTTTACAGGCAGAAGGGTGCTGTACAAATGCGCCAACAGAACAGGAATTATTACAGAAATTTGAAACATTACACTGAAAGGGGAAATGCAGATGAGTACATTATATATGGGAGCAAGCGAAGAAACGGTTGCGAAATATGTACTTTTTTCGGGAGATCCATGGAGAGTAGAAGTTGTAAAAAAGTATTTGGATAACCCCAAAAAAGTTGCATTCATGAGAGAGTTCAATACATATACAGGAACCTATAAAGGAGTAGAGATTACAGTAACGTCGACGGGAATCGGGGCACCGTCCGCAGCGATTGCGATGGAAGAGATGTATGAGTCTGGAATGCAAGTTGCTGTGAGAATGGGAACTGTAATGTCGATGCAGGATGATATGTTGGGACATTTTATGATCCCGATTGCCGCAATGAGGCGTGAAGGAACCAGCCAGACTTATGTGGATCTGAGTTACCCTGCGGTTGCAGATATTGAACTTGTCAATGTGATGAACGAAACAGTTCAACAGATGGGAAAACGGTATTTAAATGGACTTAATTGTACGATGGATGGATTTTACAGTTGTATGCATGATTCTAAATTTTCTCTGGAGTGTGGACGTGATATGTCAAAAACATTTGAAGAGGTCAAGAAACTTGGGGTAACAGGAATCGATATGGAATCTTCATGTATTCTGACACTGGGACGACTGATGGGAGTTAAGACCTGTATTTTAACAGTGGTTACGGTACTTGAAAATTTGAAGGAAACTTTAAAGGGACAGGATCGTGTAGATGCAGAGGATTTACTCTGTAGAACAGCGCTGGAAGGAATTTATAATTATCATGTAAAAAGAGAGGATGGTAAACATGAGTAAAGAGATACTTACTTTAAATTCACAGACAGTAATCGGAATGGTGCATTGTCTTCCGCTTCCGACAACAGCTGGATTTGATGGGGATTATCAGAGAATTATTGACCGTGCAGTTCAAGATGCGGTTACACTTGAAAAAGCAGGAGTAGATGCTGTTATTGTAGAGAACATGGGAGATACACCGTTTTCGGCTTTTTTGAACAAGGCACAGGTAGCTGCCCTTACAGCTGCTGCATATGCTGTAAAACAGGCAGTTCAGATTCCGGTAGGACTTGATGCGGCGTTTAATGACTGTGAGGCTGATATTGCAATTGCAGCAATGGTAGGAGCTTCCTTTATCAGAGTTCCGGTATTTGTAGACACAGTATTGTTTACAGATGGAATTATTCAGCCTTGTGCAAAGAAATGTATGGAATATCGTAAGATGATGGGGCAGGAAAATGTTAAGATCCTTGCCGATGTGCAGGTAAAACATGCACATATGTTAAGGGAGCATATTACAATTGAGCAGTCAGCAAAAGATGCTGCATCAAACGGAGCAGACGGAATTATTGTTACAGGTACACAGGTTGGAGAAGAGACACCATTGGATCTGATTAAGAGAGTGAAAAATGTTGTAAACCTTCCGGTGTTTGCAGGAAGTGGTGTAAATGCAGAAAATATTCATGATCAGCTTCAGACAGCAGATGGTGCGATTATCGGTTCCAGCTTGAAAGAGGGAGGAATTTTAACAAATCCAATCTCTTATGAACTGGTTAAGAAAGTATTAGACGGATTGAAATAGAGAAAGGCAGGAAGATAAAAATGATGCGACCAATGAAACTTGCAGGATCAGAATTGATGTTTGGAGAAGGAAGTCTTGCATATATTAAGACAATTAAAGCAAAAAAAGTCAGTATTGTTATTGGCGGACATAGCATGGAAAAGAGTGGAATGCTGGCAAAGGTAGAAGGATATTTTAAAGAAACCGGTGCTGAAACAATGGTTATCAGAGGCGTAGAACCAGATCCGTCTTTTGAAACTGTACTCAGAGGAAGAAATGAAATGCTGGAATTTGAACCAGATCTGATTGTCGGACTTGGCGGTGGATCAGCAATGGATGCTGCAAAAGCAATGTGGATCTTTTATGAACATCCGGAACTGACTCAGATGGAAGATATTCTTCCGCCGAATGAATTTCCGAAATTACGAGGTAAAGCAAGAATGTGTTGTATTCCTTCAACAAGTGGAACGGCAAGTGAAGTTTCACGTTCTATCGTAATTTCAGATAATGAAAAAGGATTAAAGCATGGTGTTGGAAATATGGAAATGATGCCGGATATCGCAATCTGTGATCCGGAAGTAACAATGTCTATGCCGGCTAAGATTACAGCAGAGACAGGAATGGACGCGCTTACCCATGCACTGGAAGCACTTGCTTCAAACCGTGCAAATTATCTGTCAGATATTCTTGCAAGTCAGGCAGCCCAGGATATTATGGAAACTTTACCTGTAGCATATGAGAATGGTAATGATATAAAAGCAAGAGAGATTATGGTACAGGCATCTATGGTAGCTGGAATTGCATTTACGAATGTATCACTTGGAATTGTACATTCTATGGCTCATACGATCGGAGGAATTTTCCATGTATCTCATGGTCTGGCAGATGCCATTATTTTGCCATATATCATTAGATATAATGAGCAGAATGAAACTGCAAAAGAAGTTTATGCAAAATTTGCAAAGAGAATCGGAGCAGAAAATCTTCATGAAGCAGTAGAAGCTTTAAATGAAAAGTTAAATATTCCGAAATGCTTTAAAGAAATCATTCCGGATGAAGAAAAATATATGGCAAAACTGGATGAGATGGCTCCGCTTGCAAAAGCTGATGGATGCACAAAAACAAATCCGGTTATTCCGGAAATTGACGAATTTAAAGAATTATTTATCAAGGTGTACAGAGGAGAATAAAAATGGAGATTATTTGTTATTTATCAAATGGATATCCTACAATTGAAGCAAGCTATAATATGGCAGTAGAATATGCAGATGCAGGATGCAAAATGATGGAAGTGGATTTCCCATCCAGAAATCCATACCTGGAGAGTGATTATATTGCAGGAAGAATGAAAAAAGCGTTGGAAGCCTGTGATGATTACGAAAAATATATGGATTCTATTGTTGCTATCCAGAAGAGACTTCCAGATGTGAAGATTCTGGTTCTGGCATATGAAAATACAGTTGAAGAGATTGGCGTCGACAAATTTATTGAGTTTTGCCTGTCAAATAATTTAAAAGATATTTTGCTTGTTGGCTTAAAAGATGATATTATTAAAAATAAGATAATTGCAGCGGGGCTTCAGGTATCTTGTTATGTACAGTTCCATTTACCAAAAGAAGAAGTGGAAATGGCAAAACAATCAAATGGATTTGTATATTTACAGGCGAAGCCGTATGATACACAGCAAAAAAATGAGGAATATCCTACATTAAAAGATTGTGTAGAGTATTTAAGAAGCTGTGGAATTGAAAGACCTATTTATTGTGGGGTAGGCGTTCATGCACCAGAAGATGTAAGACTAGTAAGAGAGGCAGGCGGGGATGCAGCGTTCGTTGGCAGTACAATTCTAAAACTTCATGAAAATATTCCTGCAATGAAAGAAAAGATCAGGGAATTTAAAGCTATGTGTTAACACTTGGAATATTCTGTGATCAAAAAAGGTGAGATGGGGTGAAGGAGATGTTCGACGAAAAGTTACCTAAATATTATCTTGTGAAGAAGGCAATCGTAGAGAATATTGATAATGAAGTTTACGATTCAAAGGAGCCGATTCCGAGCGAAAGAGAATTGATGGAGACTTATCAGGTCAGCAGAATTACGATCCGGAAAGCGATTGATGAATTGGTCACAGAAGGATATTTGTACAAAGTCCAGGGAAAAGGAACCTATGTAAAGACGGATGAAGGAAGCAACAATCTTTTTTCAATTACGAGTTGTACGGAAGATGTATTAAAGCTTGGACTGACACCAAGTAAAAAAGTTGTTGTTTCAGAGCTGGTTGATGCGAATGTAAAGAGAGCAAAAGCACTTGAGATTACAACCAGTGATAATGTTTATATGATAGGAAGAATCTTATATGCAGATAAAGAGCCGCTAAACTATACGCTGACTTTTCTGCCGGAAAAGATTTTTCCGGGTTTATCAAAGTATGATTTGAAAGAGGAATCCCTTTATCAGATTATAACAGAAGTTTATGGTGTTAAGATAACAAAGGCAAGAAGAACGATTGAGGCGATCGGGGCACAGGATGAAATTGCCGAGTATTTGGACATCGAGGAAGGAACACCGATTATTCTGTTTCGTTGTATTACATATGGCATTGTGAATGGAAGAGAAATTCCAATCGAGAATTTCAAATGCTATTATCGAACAGATAAATTTAAATTTTATATTGATCAGGTGAGATAAGAAAAGCAAAGGGGAACGGTATTTTTTATGAGATATCGTTCTCCTTTTATGCAAAAGAGAAGATTTATACGTTGTTGTAAATATGTAGTCTGGTTTGAAATTTTATATTTATAAGAAAAATGTTACAAATACTATTTGAAAAACAAAGAAAAATGTGGCAAACAGGTATGGATAAAGGTGGAAAAATGTTACAAATGAATGGAAAACCTATAAAATCACGGAGATTTCTATATAAAATGAAAATGTTGGCAACATTCCAATTTTCCACTTGACATTCCCCCGCTTTCATCATAACATTTTGTAGAATGTTTATTGTCATGAAAAGTGGACTTACAGAAAAGGGGAAAATCACAGATGAAAAATTGGAATCAGGTTGAGCTGGTGCCGGAATTTAATGAACAGGGTGTAGCCTGTTATAAACTGGCCGGTGGGAACTATGTAAATGAATATTATGTTGTATCGGAAGCAGAGACAAGAAAGCTTCTGAACACACCTGAGATTGTCGGATATGAGGTATATGACTGCCTGATTCCTTCCACATCTCAGATGCTCTATTATTTTAAAGAACAAAAGAAAGTGACGACTGCAAATATTCTTTCTATCTTGAGAGGGGCGCTGAACTATCCGTTGGAGGAAAGCTGCTACAGAGAGCACATCCGTGTACACGATATCAGTTTCTTATCCAGTGAGCGTGTATTTGCGGATGAAGAGATTGCAGGGCTTGAAATCAAATATAGTAAGCTGACCATGGTTCCGGACAGCACACTTATGATCGGAGATATCATTGCAAGTGGGGAGACTCTGATCCACTGCCTGCGCTATGTGACAGATTTTTACAGGAAGAACGGAGCAAAGCTTCGTAATATTATCATTTTCACAATTGGTGGGACAAAGGGAATTGAGATCCTTGAGAATCTTACCAGAGAGATCCGTGAGTTCTGGCCGGAATTTGAAGGGTTCATTACCGTGTATTATGAAGGAGTTTTCAGTACTTATCAGGATAAAGGTGTGTCAGGAATCAACCTTCCGGATGTGGACTTCTACTGGAAGGACGGAATCATCGCGCCGGAGTTCAGAAGAGAGACACTTTCCATGTGCAGCCCACTTTTTGAGAAATGTATCATCTACGATGGCGGGGCAAGACGTTATGAGATTCATGAGCATGTAGAGGAAGTCCTGGAATTCTGGGAAGGAATCCGGGAAAGAGCGGATCAGATCGATTTCAAAGAGTTGCTTGACGAAAAGATTGGATACCCGACACCGATCAGCTACGAAGACTGGATCGAGAAGAACCATTATGAGAAAATCCGTCCGGCAGACACCAAGTGGCTGTATCGTCAGGAACAGGGATATATTGAGAGTATGAAAAATATTACATTAAAAGAACTGGCAGATCAGAGAATTACCGAATTTACTGATTCTTTGAAGAAATATATGCTGTAAAAAGAATGAACTAGTTGATCAGAGAATGGAATGAGGTAAAAAATGAGCAAAAATACAAAAGACAAGGCAGTTGATATTGATTACGCGAACCAGGCGGTTCCGAAAGAGGGCAGAAAAGGTTTCCTGACTATGTTTATGATCATGCTGGGATTTACATTTTTCTCGGCGAGTATGTGGGTTGGACAGCAGATGGCAGCAGGACTTGATTTCTGGGGATTTATCAAGTCCCTTCTCCTTGGAGGAGCGATCCTTGGTGTGTATACAGGACTTCTGGGATATGTAGGTGCAAAGACCGGACTTAGTATGGACCTTCTGGCAAAAAGAGCGTTTGGAGAAAAAGGATCTTATCTTTCTTCTGCAATGATCAGCTTCACGCAGATCGGATGGTTCGGTGTGGGTGTTGCGATGTTTGCAATCCCGGTATCAGGAGAGCTTCTCGGTGGAAGTAAGGCTGCGATGTGGGCTCTGGTACTGGTTGCAGGAGGCTGCATGACCGCTTCTGCATATTTCGGAATTGATTCTCTTACGGTGGTAAGCTATATTGCAGTTCCGCTTGTTGCGATTCTTGGAACGGTAGCAATGGTGATGGCAGTTCGGCAGGGAAATGGGACGATTGTTGACCAGTTTGCGGTATCCAGTGGATCTGTGACTGTGATCGGTGGAGCTGGCATGGTAATCGGGTCCTTCGTATCTGGCGGAACGGCAACCCCGAATTTTGCAAGATTTGCAAAAGATGCCAAATCCGGCACGATCGCAACGGTTATAGCATTCTTTATAGGAAACTCACTGATGTTTTTCTTCGGGGCAATTGCCTATATTTTCGTTGGCGGAAATGATATCTTTGAAGTTATGATCCGTTTGAACCTGTTCTATATGGCGATTTTGGTTCTGGGGCTCAATATCTGGACAACCAATGACAATGCACTGTATTCAGCAGGTCTTGGACTGGCAAATATTTTCCAGCAGAAAAAGAAACCGATGGTTTTGATTTCGGGTATTATCGGAACGATTCTTTCGGTATGGCTGTATTACAATTTCTGTAACTGGCTGAATGTACTGAACTGTACCCTTCCGCCGGTTGGAATCATTCTGGTGCTTTCCTATTTTATGAATAAGAAAGACTATGAAAATGAAAAAGCAGAAATTAAAACAGTGAACTGGTTTGCGGTGATCGGTGTAATTGCAGGTGCGGTTGTGGCAAATCTTGTGTCATGGGGAATTGCTTCCATCAATGGTATGGCAGTTGCAGCAGTATGCTATGTAGCAGGACAGGTGCTTTGTAAAAATCGTGAAGAAGCAGCGGAAAATGCTTAGATAAATCGAGTAAATAACGGGCAGACCCAGGGAGTAGGACTGTCCGTTTTTTGACGCAAATAACAAAAAGAACAGTCTGTTTAATGGTGAAATATTTGCTTATCCAATGAAGAACAAAGCAGCAATACTCATCATTTATAAAAAAACTGACCATAAGTCAATAAACAAATTGACTTATGGTCAGTTTTGTTGTATATTGGTCTTGTAAAATAAATGACCAGCGGTCATTAAGAGAGAAATAATAAAAAGAAAAGAGGAATAAAGTATGGTAAAGGTTGGCAAAAAGATTGTTAAATTCAGAGTACCGATACTGATACTCAGCATTATCCTTTTGATTCCGGCTGTGTGGGGGTATGTGAATACCAGGATCAACTATGATGTACTGACATATTTGCCAGAAGACATTGAAACGATGCAGGGTCAGGAGATCATGACCAATGATTTCGGGATTGGAGCATTTTCGATGCTGATGGTAGATGGCATGGAAGATAAGGATATCGTGAAGCTGAAAGAAAAAGTAGAGAAGGTAGACGGAGTTGCTAATGTGCTCTGGTATGATTCGCTGGCTGATATTTCTGTTCCCCAGAGTATGCTTCCGTCAAAGCTCTATGATGAGTACAACACAGAAGACGGAACAATGATGGCGGTATTTTTCAAAGACGGAACTTCATCCGATGAAACTATGAAGGCAGTTACCGAGATCCGTAAGGTCACCGGAAAGGAGTGCTTCTTAAGTGGAATGTCTGCGATTGTAGAGGACACCAAAGAGCTTGCCGAAAAGGAAACACCGCTTTATGTACTGATCGCAGTCGCACTTTCTGCACTGGTTCTGGCAATTACGATGGAATCGATTTTTGTTCCGGTACTGTTCCTTTTGAGTATCGGAATCGCAATTGTATATAATCTTGGAACGAATGTATTTTTTGGAGAGATTTCTTATATCACGAAGGCACTGGCAGCGGTACTGCAGCTCGGTGTCACTATGGACTATTCTATTTTCCTGATGCACAGCTATCAGGAGCAGCAGGTGCGCTATAACGGAGATAAAGAGCGGGCGATGGCACACGCGATTTCCCAGACATTTTCATCCGTAATCGGAAGTTCAGTCACGACGGTTGCCGGATTTATCGCACTCTGCTTTATGAGCTTTACGCTTGGAAAAGATATCGGTATCGTTATGGCAAAAGGTGTTATCTTCGGAGTTCTGGTCTGTGTAACCGTTCTTCCGTCCATGATCCTGTGCTGTGATAAGCTGATCGAGAAGACGAAACACAAACCGCTGCTTCCGGATATTGGAAGGATTTCAGAGAAGGTGACAAAGCGTTACGTGATTTATGTAGTAGCATTTGTGATCCTTCTGTTCCCGGCTATTTACGGAAACAACCACACGGGTGTTTACTATAATCTGGACGAGTCGCTTCCAAAGGATCTTCCGAGCGTCATTGCGAACACGAAATTAAAAGAAGATTACAATATGAACACCACACATATGATCCTGGTGGACAGTTCGGTTGCAGGTTCTGATGTCAAGAAGATGTCACAGGAGATTGAAAAAGTAGATGGTGTTAAATGGGTACTTGGACTGGATAACCTGGTCGGCTCCGGTGTTCCGGCAGATATGCTCCCGGAATCTGTCACCAGTATGCTGAAAAATGACAAGTACCAGCTGCTGATGGTCAATTCAACTTACAAGGTAGCAACAGATAAAGTCAACAAGCAGATTGAAGAGATCGACAAAATCCTGGATAAATACGATGAAGGTGCAATGCTGGTAGGAGAAGCACCGCTGACAAAAGATCTGATCAACATTACAGACACAGACTTTAAGCGTGTCAGCGCAGTTTCCATCGGAATTGTATTTGTGATTATTCTGCTTCTGTTTAAATCAGTTACTATTCCGGTGATCCTGGTTGGTGTGATTGAGTTCGCGATTTTTGTAAATATGGGAATCCCGTTCTATACAGGAACAAAGCTGCCGTTTGTGGCATCGATCGTAATCGGTACGATCCAGCTTGGCGCGACCGTGGATTATGCGATCCTGATGACAACCAGATACCAGAGGGAACGCAGCCGCGGAGCAGGCAAATTTGACGCGATCACAACAGCGCATAAGTTCTCCGCGCAGTCGATCATCGTCAGTGCACTCAGTTTCTTTGCTGCAACGATCGGTGTCGGACTTTATTCCAATATCGATATGATCAGTTCACTGTGTATCCTGATGGCGAGAGGTGCACTGATCAGTATGGTGGTTGTTGTGCTGATCCTTCCGTCCTTATTCATGGTATTTGACAAGATTATCATAAAGACGAGCAAAGGTTTCCGACCGTCAGACTTGAAATCATAACCACATCATAGTATAATTTTCTTGGATTATTATATGATACAAGGAACGGACAAAAAGATCCGTGAGTATCAAAAGGGCTGATACAATCCTGCTATCATAAAAGGAATAAGGAGGAATCCACTATGATTAATTGGAACAATTTGGATACACTTACATCATTTAAAGAGCTTTCGGAAGTAGAACGTGTAAATCTTGCAGAAGTGATGTCCGGTGAGAACGGAGCAGAGCGTGTTAAGAATTACAGCGTTCCGATGACAGAGGATCTTACTTACAATTACGCTGCAAAAGCAGTAGATGATAAAGTACTTGCAGCACTTGCAAAGCTTGCAAAAGAAGCGCAGCTGACAGAAAAGTATGCAGCACTCTACAATGGAGAAGTGATCAACACAGGAGAAAAGAGACTGGTTCTTCATCAGCTCACCCGAGGACAGCTTGGAGATAAAGTAGAAGCTGACGGAGTAGATAAGCGAGAATTCTATGTTAAGCAGCAGCAGAGAATCGCAGATTTTGCCAATAAAGTACATGCCGGCGAGATCACAAATGCAGCAGGTGAAAAATTCACAACAGTCGTACAGATCGGTATCGGTGGAAGCGACCTTGGTCCTCGCGCAATGTATCTTGCACTTGAAAACTGGGCTAAGAAGAATGGCACATTCAAGATGGAAGCCAGATTCATCAGCAATGTTGACCCGGATGATGCAGCAGCAGTACTGAATTCAATTGATGTAGCACATTCTATTTTTGTTCTGGTATCAAAGTCAGGAACAACTCTTGAGACTCTTACCAATGAGTCATTTGTAAAAGATGCCCTGAAGAATGCAGGTCTGGATCCTTCCAAGCATATGATCGCTGTTACAAGCGAGACATCCCCGCTTGCAAAGAGCGATGATTACCTTGCAGCATTCTTCATGGATGATTATATCGGAGGACGTTACTCATCTACTTCAGCAGTTGGCGGAGCCGTGCTTTCTCTGGCATTTGGACCGGAAGTATTTGCACAGTTCCTTGCAGGAGCAGCAAAAGTGGACGAAGTTTCCAAGAACGAAGATTTACTGAAGAACCCGGCAATGCTGGATGCCCTGATTGGTGTATATGAGCGCAACGTACTCGGATATCCTGCAACAGCAGTTCTTCCGTATTCACAGGCATTGAGCCGTTTCCCGGCACATTTGCAGCAGCTGGATATGGAATCTAACGGTAAATCCGTGAACCGTTTCGGTGAGCCGGTAGACTACCCGACAGGTCCGGTGATCTTCGGAGAACCGGGAACAAACGGACAGCATTCCTTCTATCAGCTTCTCCATCAGGGAACCAACATAGTACCGCTTCAGTTCATTGGCTTCAAGAACAGCCAGATCGGAACCGATGTTGTGATCCAGGACAGCACAAGCCAGCAGAAGCTCTGCGCAAACGTAGCAGCACAGATCGTAGCATTTGCATGCGGTAAATCAGACGAGAACCGCAACAAGAATTTTGAAGGCGGACGTCCGTCAAGCATTATCATCGGTAAAGAACTGACACCAGAGACACTCGGTGCACTTCTTGCACACTTTGAGAATAAAGTCATGTTCCAGGGATTCGTATGGAATGTGAACAGCTTCGACCAGGAAGGTGTTCAGCTTGGAAAAGTACTTGCAAAACGTGTACTTGCCCATGAGACAGACGGAGCACTGAAAGTATACAGTGATCTTTTAGATATTTAATCAGAATAGCTGAAAAGAGACCAGAGTCGGTGCGGAGCGTAAGTATCCGTACCGGCTTTTTGAGTTGTCTTTATAAGGGAAAGAGTGTGAATATGAAATTAGAAAATTATGAGGTGCATCTTCCGAATTATTCAATCGGGGATGCGATTTACGATAAAATCGGTCCGGTCTGTGAATCTTATGGAAAGACAGTACTTGTGATCGGAGGAAAAAGAGCACTTGATGCAGCATTTGATAAAATCAAAGCAGCAGTGGATAAAACGAATCTGGAGATTATAGGAAAAGAACTTTATGGAAAAGACTGTACTTATCAGACAGTAGAAAAGCTTCGGGAAATGCCAGTTTATCAAGAGGCTGACATGGTTTTTGGAGTAGGCGGCGGAAAAGCGCTGGATACGGTGAAATGTCTGTGCATCACAGATGATAAGCCGGTGTTCAGCTTCCCGACAATCGCATCCAACTGTTCGGCATGTACATCAGTGTCGATCATGTATAACGAGGATGGTACGTTTCTGAAACCGAATTTCTTCGTGCGCCCGGTCATGCATGCATTTATCGATACAGAAATCATAGCAAAAGCACCGAGTCAGTATATGTGGGCAGGAATCGGCGATACTTATGCAAAATATTATGAAGCAACGATTTCATCAAGGGATGAGAGACTGGAACATTTCACATCGCTTGGTGTGGCAGTCAGCCTGATGTGCAGGAATCCGCTTCTGGAATATGGACCGAAAGCATTTTCAGACCATAAAAAGGGACTGTGTACATACGATGTAGAGCAGGTTGTTCTGGCGATTGTTGTGACAACAGGAATTGCATCGATTTTCCTTACAAAAGATTTCACACCGGCCTACAACAGCGGACTTGCGCATGCGGTTTTCTATGCTCTGACGCAGTATCCGGTGATCGAACAGCGTCATCTGCATGGAGAAGTGGTGGGATTTGGTGTACTTCTGGCACTTCTTGTAGATGGACAGGAAGAAGAATTTGAAAAAGTGTATCAGCTGAACCGCGAGATCGGGCTGCCGGTATCTCTGGAACAGATTGAGATTACAGAGGATGAGTGGAAAGAGAGCATGGAACGTATCCCGGAAATGTCGGATGTGGCACATTATCCATATAAAGTGACCAGGGAAATGCTGGAGGATGCAATGCAGAAACTGAAAGAAAGAGTCAGAAAGGATCAGAGCCATGAAGAATAAGAAATCCGCAGCTTCCTCTATGATTCTTGGGGTAGCGTTTGTCTGGTTTACAACACATTTCGGAGGTGGATTTGCCTCAGGTGCGCAGATCTACAGTTATTATGTGCGTTATGGAATCTGGTGCCTTCTGATGCCGGTTCTGGCCATGGGATATAATGCTGTATTTTTCGCGTACTGCCTCCGGTTTGCGAGAAAGCATGAGGTATATGATTACCGGTCTTATAACAATGCATTTTACGGGAAGTTTGCGCCGGTATTTTCCAATTTGTTTGAAGTCCTTTATATCTGTGTGATGTGTGTGGCTCCCGCAGTTGCATTTGCGACAGGCGGAGCGACCTTAAGTACCCTGACCGGACTTCCGTATCTGCTGTGTACGTTGATTATCGGTATATTTATCTTCGTTGTGGCAGTATTTGGAACAGATCTGGTGCGCAAGGTTGCATCGGTTCTGTCAGTCTGCATTATCGCAGGGCTTCTGATTGTGTACATTCCGAATATCATTGCCGGGGCAGGGCAGATCACGGAGACTGCTTCGCAGATGACGGCAAATGGCGGATCCTTTGGAAAAGCACTCTATTCAGCATTCATTTACGGAACCTTCCAGTTGGCAAATGTGGCAGTATTTGTGCAGCATGCCAAGAGCTTTGAAAAGCCGGATGACGCGGTGAAAAGTATGGGAATCGGATGGATCATCAATGCGCTTATGATGATCATGGTTGTGCTTGGGATTATGACTGTTTGTACCAAGCCGGAGATGAGCGAGGCGAGTGTCCCGACACTTTTTATGGTACAGTGCGGTGTTGGAAAAGGATTTATGATGCCGCTGATTTCTGTTTTGATCATTCTTGGAGCGGTATCTACGGCGGTTAATATGGTGGCTGCAATGGTCAAGAGAATCTGCAGTGGTCTTGATAAAGTGAAGAAAGAGACGGAAACGGGTAAAAAAAGTAAAATTGGTACAAAGGAAATTGTGGCAGCATTTATCTGCTGTGTAGTGGATTTTGGAATCGCACAGTTCGGGCTTCTGACACTGATCCAGAAGGCTTACAGTGTGCTGGCATATCTTGCGATTCCGGTCATTCTGATTCCGTATCTGATCCATATGGCAGTGACCAGATTTGATACGAAGTAATGAGAGAATAAAGGGAAAAGAGGACGAAAGATACCAATCGGTTGGAGTACATATATTTTACCATTAGTGGGGTGATGGAATGGCAAAGATTACAGTGTGGTCAAAGCAGCATGAAAATGTCTGGAAAGTTCTTCAGGAGACCGGACGATATACGGTAAAGCGAGAGTATATCATAAAGGATCTCAAAGAACATTCGGAACTGGTTCTGGATGTTTATGAATGGCTGGTCAAGAACGGACCGGACTACGGGAACAAACCGGCGGATGTGGAATTTCCGGTATGGGTATCCTTCAGGCAGGATGCAACGATGCTTCCGGAAAAAGGAAGAGTGATCCTGGAGCTGGAGATCGAAGAATCCCTGATTACCGGAGTGAATTTCACAAAATGGGGAATGATCCTCAACTATTCCTATATTCCGGCAGACGAGGCGGATGAAAAGCGGCACAAAGAGCTTCTGGAAGCCTATGGAGTCAGCGACACGCAGGCGTATATGTCGCAGTTCTATCCGGAGATCAAACGGGAGATCCGGGAGAGCTGGAAGAGGCTTTTTGATGATAAGATCCAGATCGGAAGTGATGGATGTTATGGAAACATCTGGGAGGTGCGAAGAGAATGGGTGAAAAATGTAATACAATAACCTTATATGCATCACAGGCAGACCCGGTAATCGAAGCAATTGAGCGGGATGGCGTGTGCTATTCCAAAGAGGCGTATGTGCGGAAAAAATATCAGGAGAGTGCAAAGATTTTCACAACAGCCTATTCCTGGTTTGTGCGTGAGATGGAGAAATATGTGAAGAAACCTGATGATGCGGAGTATCCGTACTGGGCATTCCGTGAAGCTTATAATGTGGATCAGTCGATGGGCGGCAATTTCCTGACACTGGAAGTACCATTGGATGAAGTTCTGCTTTTTGATATGTATGACTGGAATAAGATTCTCTGTCTCAAATATATTGGGGAAAATGAAAAAGATGAGAAGCAGTTCCAGGAGCAGCTGGAGATGTATGGAATCAAAGAGATGGATGCGGTGTTGAGTAATTTTTATCCGATGCAGAAGCAGCAGATCCTGAAAAGCTGGCAGCGCCTGATGCGGTATCATGAGGAATTGTTACATGGAAATACAGAGCTTGTGAGGGATATACAAGCAGGACTCTGGAGAATAAAAAAGGAGTGGATCAGGTAATGATCCACTCCTTTTTTATTCAGATTTTTTTGATTTTATCGTAAGTAGGTAATCATCCGTATCTGTTATTCCCCGATTCCCTTTGGTACAATACC
>NZ_JAAIMM010000108.1 GCF_013300725.1 Allocoprococcus comes | reverse complement strand
AAAAATCAGATCGGAGGAAAGATAAATGGCTTATAACAAGACAAGTGAAGAACGAAAGTGGAATTATTGGAAAGAACAGGAAGAAAAGAAATTGCGTGAACTGGGAATGGAAGAAGAGAAGATCCAAAAGCTGCGCCAGATGGACCGGGAAGATTTTCTGGAAGAGCGCAGATACCGGGAACATCTGGATGAAATGATGCAGGATATGGATTCCATAAAAGAAAAGGACAGCGAGCTGTTTGCAAGGGATGTAAAGGAGCTTCTGAATCACATAGGTGATAAGCGAATCTATGAACTATTGAAAGAAACGGAGCATCAGACACTGGAAATCCTCTTACTCAGTACATGGGGATATTCGGGAAGAGAAGTTGCTAAGATTATGGGAATGGCAGAACAGACGATTTATACCAAAAGAAACCGTTTGAGAAAAAAATTAAAAAATTTATCAAAAATTGAATAATTATGGCGTTTTTCGTCGGCTATTTAATAGGCAGGTAAATTTTGCCAGTGTACTTTGATAATCTCATACCAGCATTACAGGTACGTTCCCGTAAGTAGAAGCGTGGCAGGAAGACGCGAGGACAGATGAAAAGGGCATG
>NZ_JAAIMM010000107.1 GCF_013300725.1 Allocoprococcus comes | reverse complement strand
CAGGACAGCCAGTCCAAAGGCTGCGATTCTGGTTTTTAAATTCTTCACCTTCATGTGTGTTTCCTTTCTGATAATAAATACATTGTTCAGTAAAATACCGCAGAAGGCTCTCCCTCTGCGGTAACATTTATCTTGTATATTGCTTTTCTGCTTTTTTCATTTCCTGTCTGGTGCGTTTTACCGCATCCATCACTGCCTTTGTCGGCAATCCATTTTCCAGACATCCTTCCAGAATTCCATCCAGATAAAATTTCGATGGTTTTGCCGGAACATCCTTATGAGGGGAGTTCATCGTGTATACGAATACTTCCCTTAAAGCTCCAGCCTGATTCTTTACCTGAATGGTTTCTTTCCCATAAAAATTCGGAAATCCTTCATAAAAATCCAAACTCTTTTCACAAGCTTCTGTGATCTTCCATAAGACTCCATCCACATAGCTTCCTTTTTCCGGAAGCACAGTTGCAACGCCATTTCCCGGAGCTCTGCCACGAAATGCCAGCCGGTAATCTTCCAGCCGGACATTGCCAACCACTTCCGCATCCGGACAGCGGAATCTCATCTGCCCCAGGTTCATGTTACTGCCATATGCAAAATAATATCT
>NZ_JAAIMM010000106.1 GCF_013300725.1 Allocoprococcus comes | reverse complement strand
GTAACAAGGTAGCCGTATCGGAAGGTGCGGCTGGATCACCTCCTTTCTAAGGAAGAAAAAGTAGGGAGTGTTGTTTATTGTTGAGTTATCAAAACTCAGATACTTCTGGTGGCGATGCGGTCAGGGGACACACCCGTTCCCATCTCGAACACGATGGTTAAGACCTGACCGGCCGATGGTACTGCACTGGAGACGGTGTGGGAGAGCAGGTGGCCGCCAGACCATAAAAAAGTTAATGAGATTGCCGAAGGCAAACGAATTTAGTTTTTTAGGTCGTTCGCTGAACAAAATGAAGCGAACATCAAAATATAAGAAAATAAGCAGACTGTGCTTGATATAAAGTGAAACTTTGGAGATTCGCTCCAAAGCGTCAAGCGACTGAGTAGCGGTTAGCTACCGCGCCGGTCTTTCAGCATAGATACAGACACAGAACCGAAGGGGATTCTGCGGTCAACCCAATCAGCAGGGCAGTGCTGTTGTGATAGCTGGTTTTTACCAGTGATTAAAGATCAAAAGAGATTTTGGTTTTTAATGACTGATAAACTTCAGTCAGATATGTACTTTGAAAACTGCATACAAAAATAAATCAATTCTCAAATAGAGAAAGACA
>NZ_JAAIMM010000105.1 GCF_013300725.1 Allocoprococcus comes | reverse complement strand
TCATTGATGGCAATAAAACGCACACCAAGAGCCGGGAATAATCTCTCGATATACTTCCCGGAATCAATATATTCCCTTCCAAATCGTGATAAGTCTTTTACCACTACGCAATCTACAATTCCACGCCGGATATCTTCCAACATTGCCTGGAATGCAGGGCGCTCAAAATTAGAGCCTGAGTAGCCATCATCAACTCGGACTGAAACAACTTCAATATCTTTTTTGTCTTTCAGAAAATCCAGAATCAAAGCCTTCTGGTTAGAAATGCTGTTACTTTCCAGTTTTGCTGAACTGGAAATATCGCCATCTTCTTTAGATAATCTGACATAGATGGCGGCATGATAGATTTTGTTGATATTCTGATACATATCTTACCTCCTTTTATTACGTCAGAAAATCCATGTAATAAAAGGGGTCTGCATAATTTGTCCTTACCGACATTCTAACACAGTCCCCTCAATCTTGCCAGTACTTTTTCAGACACTCAGAAGCATATTCTCAAATGCCTGCTCCATAGATATACCGTTATTTGCAAATCTGACTTTTACTTTCATATTACCGATCCGGACCAGATAAGGATTTCCTACTTTATTCAGAAAAATATCTCTCCGTTCCTGAAG
>NZ_JAAIMM010000104.1 GCF_013300725.1 Allocoprococcus comes | reverse complement strand
ATGATGAACCGCGTACTTTTTGTAGAACGGTCCGGCGAGTTACGCCATCTGGCGAGGTTAAGTTCTTAAGGAATGGAGCCGAAGTGAAAACAAGTCTTAACAGGGCGTTAAGTCAGATGGAGTAGACCCGAAACCGGGTGATCTATCCATGTCCAGGATGAAGTTGCCGTAAAAGGCAATGGAGGTCCGAACCCACATCCGTTGAAAAGGGTGGGGATGAGGTGTGGATAGGGGAGAAATTCCAATCGAACCCGGAGATAGCTGGTTCTCCTCGAAATAGCTTTAGGGCTAGCCTCATGAGAGTCTTTTGGAGGTAGAGCACTGAATTCCCGCGGGGGCGTCAAAGCTTACCAAAGGATATCAAACTCCGAATGCCAGTAAGATGATTCATGGGAGTCAGACTACACGAGATAAGTTGGGTAGTCAAAAGGGAAAGAGCCCAGACCTGCAGCTAAGGTCCCAAAATGTGTGTTAAGTGGAAAAGGATGTGGGATTTCAAAGACAACCAGGATGTTGGCTTAGAAGCAGCCATACATTAAAAGAGTGCGTAATAGCTCACTGGTCGAGAGGTCCTGCGCCGAAAATGTCCGGGGCTGAAACACACTACCGAAGCTCAGGAATTAACCTAGTTAATTGGTAGAGGAGCATTCTTA
>NZ_JAAIMM010000103.1 GCF_013300725.1 Allocoprococcus comes | reverse complement strand
TTTTCTAATGCATCTTCCACAGAAGGTTCCGACTGTATATATTCCCTGACACATTGGACGAATATGGAATATTCTTCAAGCCTTCTGCAATGCTTCATCAGCTCCTGATTGTGACCATAGTTGATATTCAACATGGTTGCGGTGCATTCCAGGCAAGGTGCTTCGTTATCTGTATTTTCAAAGCAGTCTGAAAGCTTTAACTCCATGGAATCTGGCTGGTTTTTTGTACCATTGTAAAAGACAATATATTTCGGCTTTGGAAGCCGGACTCTTTTTTCATGGTAGATCATCAGATTATTATCTGCAACATACCCTTCATATACCCGGGAGAAATAAAAGACTCCGCGAAGCGGCATGTTTGGGTTAAAAGTGCTTTGATGTTCATACAGATTCATGGTTCCGCCAACTAGGAAGGATACATCATTTTTCATGGACAGATAAAGGACATCTTCCAATGTGTTTACCTCCAGGTCATCAGGGTTCTGATAGTCCGTGTGGTTGATCGCATTATAAAGCTGCAGCAGATCTTCTTTGTTATTAAAGATCATTCTCCATAACCGGTCCTTATACTGCCGGTTGTGGGTTTGTTTGCTATGGCGAGATTTCTTCTTTTGTTTTCTCATTGCTTACCTCCATTATAATAGAAAACAGTTCATAAGTAAATTCGCCA
>NZ_JAAIMM010000102.1 GCF_013300725.1 Allocoprococcus comes | reverse complement strand
GATTATACATATCAGAGATGAGATACTTCACTGCAAAGCGTTCCTCAGTAGGGATTGAAGTGAAATAAGGCTCGGTCACATTAGAACGTCTGCTTCGTAGTAAATCGATGGGATCACCTGTGTGGAAGTCCTGGATGACAAGTGCGTATTTACAGTGCTCATCCATGTCTAAAAAGACTTCATCAATCGAAATGGCATCTGTGAGAGTTAGCCTGTCTAATTTAACATATCGATTGAAGACATCATGTGCATGAGAATCAGAAACATGAAATTTTTTTGCTATAGAAACAGAAGTTTCTAAGAGATTCCTGTAAGCATCTACGATAAGCATATCTGTAGCATTTGTTGTTCGTCGTTGCCGGTTTACGAACTTAAATGATTCGCTTGTGTCATACAGGCATTCCGGATTTGTACATCGCCATCGACGCTGCTTCAAAATAAGAACAAGAGAGTAATTATCTTGAAGAATCGGATGATTAATGGTTCTCTTCTTAATACCACGTGAATACATACGAAACCCGCAAGAAGGGCAAAAATGTGGTACAGGTGGAGTTGAAAGAGTAAGTGTTTTTGTTTGACCATGAATTTGAATATCGGTGATTTCGATATCTGTATCTTCAAGGTCGAGTAAATTTGTGATACTATTCATGTATCCTCCTTTCTGTTTTGAAGTTTCCGCAAGAACAAT
>NZ_JAAIMM010000101.1 GCF_013300725.1 Allocoprococcus comes | reverse complement strand
TCCCTTCCTGCAGATGCAGGAGTAACGATTCGGGGTATCGAGGATAAATAGAATCGAGCGAGCACTGTTTAATAATCAAATTGGTTATAGAGGTTATGCGGCAGAGCTTTCCATCTTGGAAAGGAACGCTGCCGTATTCCTGTGGAGCCAATATAGCGCTAGGGATGCTTTACAAATAAAAAAAGATTGGAGAGATGACAAGTGACGATTCGAAGAGGAGATATCTTATGGGCGGATCTCGGTATGTTTCCGACAACTTCGGTTCAGGGTGGAGTAAGACCGGTGATCGTAGTAAGTAACAACAAAGCTAATACATACAGTTCAGTCATTACAGTAGTTCCGCTGACGTCAAGAATATATAAGAAGCGGTATTTGCCAACACATGTATTTATCAGTAAGTACGATATGACAGGGATCCGAAAAGGAAGCCTGGCATTGGCTGAACAGGTTATGAGTATTTCTACAAAATGTATTATTGAGAAATGCGGAAGAGTAAATAAGTGGAGCCTGGATCGGGTACTGAAAGCAGTACGGATTCAGATGGGAATGGAAGGAGAAGGGCATGACAGCAGAGGAATATAGAAATTATCTGGATCAGGATTTCAGTGATGTGGATATCAATGAAATGACTGATCTACGGATGATAAAAACAGACAGAAATAAATCGCTTCAGGAACGGAGAGATATTTTTCTGAATAAAGTAGGAAATCCTTATCTGGTCC
>NZ_JAAIMM010000100.1 GCF_013300725.1 Allocoprococcus comes | reverse complement strand
TCCCTTCCTGCAGATGCAGGAGTAACGATTCGGGGTATCGAGGATAAATAGAATCAAGCGAGCACTGTTTAATAATCAAATTGGCTATAGAGGTTATGCGGCAGAGCTTTCCGTCTTGGAAAGGAACTCTGCCGTATCCCTGTGGAGCCAATATAGCGCTATGAATGCTTTACAAATAAAAAAAGATTGGAGAGATGACAAGTGACGATTCGTAGAGGAGATATCTTATGGGCGGATCTCGGTATGTTCCCGACAACTTCGGTTCAGGGTGGAGTAAGACCGGTGATCGTAGTAAGTAACAATAAAGCTAATACATACAGTTCAGTCATTACAGTAGTTCCGCTGACATCAAGAATATATAAGAAGCGGTATTTACCAACACATGTATTTATCAGTAAATACGATATGACAGGGATCCGAAAAGGAAGCCTGGCATTGGCTGAACAGGTTATGAGCATTTCTACAAAATGCATTATTGAGAAATGCGGAAGAGTAAATAAGTGGAGCCTGGATCGGGTGCTGAAAGCAGTACGGATTCAGATGGGAATGGAAGGAGAAGGGCATGACGGCAGAGGAATATAGAAATTATCTGGAGCAGGATTTCAGTGATGTAGATATCAATGAAATGACTGATCTACGGATGATAAAAGCAGACAGAAATAAGCCACTTCAGGAACGGAGAGATATTTTTCTGAATAAAGTAGGAAATCCTTATCTGGTCC
>NZ_JAAIMM010000099.1 GCF_013300725.1 Allocoprococcus comes | reverse complement strand
AGATGTTCCACAGCTTGTAAACACAGGGTTTCAGGTTCTCTTTCACTCCCCTCCCGGGGTCCTTTTCACCTTTCCTTCACAGTACTATGCGCTATCGGTCACTAAGGAGTATTTAGCCTTACGGGGTGGTCCCCGCGTATTCCCACAAGGTTTCACGTGTCTCGTGGTACTCTGGATCCCGCCATGCTGACTCGTCTTTCGCTTACGGGGCTTTCACCCTCTCTGGCTGGCTTTCCCAAAACCATTCTGCTAAACTTGTCAGATCAATTATGCGGTCCGAACCCCGGAATGCACGCATTCCGGTTTGGGCTCTTCCGTTTTCGCTCGCCGCTACTCACAGAATCACTTGTTGTTTTCTCTTCCTCCGGCTACTTAGATGTTTCAGTTCACCGGGTTCCCTTCCATACGTTATGGATTGGCGTATGGATGACTGGAGTCTGTCCAGCCGGGTTTCCCCATTCAGATATCTCCGGATCAATGGATATTTGCTCCTCCCCGAAGCTTTTCGCAGCTTATCACGTCTTTCATCGGCTCTTAGTGCCAAGGCATCCACCCTGCGCTCTTTCTAGCATAACCAACTTTCCTTCTCTCACGGGAATGGGATCAGGTTACACATGCATAGCGTTGCATGCGTTGGTATTTCAGGTCGTTTTTTTACTTCGTTTTCTCGAAGATGTAAGTTAATTGTTACTCACTAAGAATAACAATCACCTCGGATGTCTTTCTCTATTTGAGAATTGATTTATTTTTGTATGCAGTTTTCAAAGTACAT